>NZ_JBHXDC010000021.1:0-121818 GCF_042725135.1 Streptomyces sp. NPDC060366
TTTTCTTGGTTCTTGGGGTGGGGGGATGGGTTTTGCTTCTCCTCGTCCGTGTTCGTTAGGGGGGGGTGTGCGGGGGGGGCGCCCCCGGGGGGGGGCGGCCCCCGACCGTCTTCCGGGGGGAAGCCCTCTCAGCCGAGGAGTCCCTTGAGCGCCGTGAAGCTGCGCTCCGCCGCGCCGAGCGAACCCGGCGGATTGGGCTGGGTGTTGGGCGCGGTGTCCTGCTCCCAGATGCCGACGTGCGAGGCGCGCGGACCGATGTCGCGCACGAACTTCTCGTACGGGAGGTCGCCGGCACCGAACTCGACGATGTCGAAGCCGTTGGCGTTCGCCGAGTTGGCGTCGCCGTCCTTCATGTGGAACAGCGGGTAGCGGTACGGCTGGTTGCGCACGTACGCCGCCGGGTCGAATCCGGGGTAGCGGTACTGGCCCACGTACGCCCAGTAGATGTCCAGCTCCAGATAGACGTGGCGCGGGTCGGTGTTCTTGAGGAACACGTCGTACAGCCGGACCGACGGCTGGTCGGTGGCGAACGCGAACTCGCCCGCGTGGTTGTGCTGGTAGAGCTTCAGACCGCGCGCGGTCGCCGCGGCGCCCCAGACGTTGAACTCGTCGGCGGCGGCGCGGTAGCCCGCGACGGTGTTGACGTTCGTCGGCGCGTTGGCCGTACCCACGTGGGGCATGCCGAGGATCTGCGCGGCGTCCAGCTCGCCCTGGAGGTTCGAGCGGAAGTTGCCGATGCCGACGTGGCTGCCGACCGCGCGCAGGCCGTTGTCGTCGAGCAGCTTGCGGATCTCCGGGAGGGTGATCTGCCGGCCCAGGATGGAGGTGTTCTGGGTGTAGCCGGCGAACTCGATCTCCTTGTAGCCGATCCGCGCCAACTCGGGCAGGACGACGCCGAATCCGAGGGCGCTGACCTTGTCGCGGATGCTGTAGAGCTGGATGCCGATGCGGTCCTTCGGGATGGACAGACTGGCCGGCGCCGCGGCTGCGGCGGAGGTCGCGGCGGCCCCGGTGACGGAGGCAGCGGCGAGGGCCACGGTGGTGCCGGCGGTGGCGCGCAGGAAGTCTCTGCGATCAAACGACTTGCGAATATGGCTCACGGTCACTCCTGGGGAATGAGGAGAAGAGGGTAGGACCGGGGCGCGCGCGGCCGAGTCGCTGCTCGGCGGTGCGCGCCACTACGGCGGGGGTGGGCCGCTGCCGGCGGGAGGGGAGCCGCCCGGCGATACGGAGATGCGAGATGCGGAGATGTGGAAGTGCGGAGGTACGGCGGCGGGGGCGGCCGCCGTCACCTGCCGGTGTCGCCGCGTCAGCCGCGACACACGCCGGGACAGGCGCCGCTACGGGCGCTGTCGCGGGCGCCTTTCGGGATCAGAGGCGGGACTTGCCCGCCTCATGGGCGTCGGACCGCGCCTCGGCGGCGCGCTCGGCGGCCCGCTCGGCGAGGTCGGCGCCGCGGTCCTGCGGCGCGGCCTTCCTGGCGGAGCTGGAAGAGCCGGCGGCGGCGGTCTCGCCGGTGACGGCGCCACGGATACGGGTCAACTCGCCCACGACCAGGACGGGGTTGTTGCCGGTCGCGGTGAGCCCGCCGCGCACGATCGTGTTGTCGAGCACGGCGTTGGCGGTGTTGTCGGTGACCGACAGGTTGCCGCCGAAGTACGAGGCGCCGGCGCAGGAGCCGAGCACTCCCTCGCCGCCGATCTGGAGGTTGTCGGCGTTGCCCGAGTACGTGGCGGCGCCGTACACCTCGCTGGCGCAGAACACGCCGCCGAGGGCGTTCCCGTCGACGGTGAGCGCGCCCTTGACGGTGGAGTCGTACACGTCGCTGTACTGGTTGTCGGCACCGGTCAGCGAGCCGTTGAGGGTGCTGCCGGAGACGTAGAGCTCACCGGCCGTGGTGCTGACGTTCCCGCCGAGCGTCGAGTCGACCGCGTAGATGAACCCCTCGGTGGTGTTGACGGCCTTGAGGTTGCTCTTCTCCAGGTGCGTGCCGAACGCGGAGTCGGTGGTCAGCGTGCCCTTGACCGTGGTGTCGGTGAGGTCGAGATAGGCGTTCTCCTCGACGGTGACCGCGCCGTTGAAGGTGGCGCCCGCCGCCACGAGGTCGGCGCCGGCCTCGACGGTCACCGAGCCCTTGACTCTTGTGCCGGTGAGGGTGCATGACTTCCCGGCAGGTACGACCAGGTCGTTGCTGACGGTCACAGCCCCGCCGTCACCGACACAGGTGGTGTAGAGAGCCGCCTGGGCCGAACCGGAGAAGGCCACCAGGCTCCCGGATGCCACCAGCGAGGCCGTGGCGATGAACGTACGGATCTTCATGTCGCTTCCCTTCAGCTGCGGTCACGGCAGAGTCGGTGACCCGGCCGGTTTCCCGTGTTTCGACGGGGGTGCTGCACGGTGCGTGTGCGACGACCGCGGTGACGGCGATCGCGCAGCGCCTCGTGACGGGCGGTGGCCCGGCCATGGGGGGAGAGACGTGGAAAGACTCGTGGGGTGAGGGGCGTTCGGGTGAACGCCGATCGGCTGCGGTGTTACCGCGACGAAACACATGTCCCGGTGGGCCGAGACATTAGAGCGACGCGTGGGGACTGTCCAGAGGTTCGGTACGAATCTCTGGAACTTTCTAATGATTCATCAAAAGGTGTGAGGTGCCGGGAGAAAACGCGACGGAACGTACGCGGTGTCCGGCGGGGAGGCGCTCAACGGCGCGGCGGTGCGTTGCAGTTCGCGACAGTGAAGAGGGTGGGTGTGCGGGGCCCGTCAGGCAGTCGCGGCGGGCGGTACCGGTGCGCGTGCCTCGTCGTACGCCTCGCGGGCGGCGAACACCGCGTCCAGCCGTCGTTCCGTCCAGCGCGCCAGTCCCCACACCTGCTCCGCCGCCTCGCGGCCCAGCTCGGTCAGTGAGTAGTCCACGCGCGGCGGGATCACGGGCTTGGCGTCGCGGTGGACGAAGCCGTCCCGCTCCAATGTCTGAAGGGTCTGGGCGAGCATCTTCTCGCTGACGCCGTCGACCTCGCGGCGCAGTTCGCTGAACCGGTACGAGCGCTCCAGCAGCGCGGCGAGCACCAGCACCCCCCAACGGCTGGTGACATGTTCCAGCACCAGCCGGGAGGGACACATCCGCCGGTTGACGTCGGGCCTGGCTGCGCTTTCGTCCATTCCGGTACCTTACTTCAAGGTGGGTACTTCCTTTCAGTTAGTGCGGCACATATCGTAGATCCAGTCCGTTACGAAACGGGCCAATCGCCTCAAACCGCACTAGTCAGATAGGCGCCTCATGAGCATCGTCGTCACCGGAGCGACCGGACACCTCGGCCGTCTCACCATCGAATCCCTGCTGGCCGCCGAGGTACCGGCCGGCGAGATCGCCGCCGTCGCGCGGGACAGGGCGAAGGCCGCGCCCCTGGCGGCGCTCGGCGTCGAGGTGCGGACCGGCGACTACGACAGCCCCGAGTCACTGACGGACGTCTTCCGGGCGGGTGACCGCGTCCTGTTCGTCTCCGGCAGCGAGGCGGGCCGGCGCGTACCGCAGCACACCGCCGTCGTCGACGCCGCGCGGGCGGCGGGCGTGGCCCAACTCGCGTACACCGGCGTACTGGGCGGACCCGACGCCGACTTCGAGCTGGCCGCCGAGCACAAGGTCACCGAGCGGCTGATCCTTGAGTCCGGGCTGCCGTACACCTTCCTGCGCAACGGCTGGTACACCGAGAACTACACCGAGAACCTGGCCCCGGTACTGGAGCACGGCGCCGTCGTCGCCGCCGCGGGCGACGGACGTGTCGCGAGCGCGAGCCGCGCGGACTACGCGGCGGCGGCAGCGGCGGTCGTGACCGGCGAGGGGCATCTGAACAAGGCGTACGAGCTGTGCGGCGACACGGCGTGGTCCTTCGACGAGTACGCGGCGGAGCTGTCGCGGCGGACCGGGCGGACGATCGCCTACAACAACGTCCCCGGCGAGACGATGCTGGGCATCCTCACGGGCGCCGGCGTGCCCGAGCCGATGGCCGCGATCCTCGTGGACGTGGACAGGGCCATCGAGCGTGGGCTGCTGGTCGGTAGGACGGGTGACCTGTCCCGGCTCGCGGGCCGGCCGACGACGCCGCTCGCGGAGTCGGTCGCGGAGGCGCTGAAGGGCTGAGCGCGTTGCCGGGGGGTTGCCGCGGCGGGGCGGGGCGGTCTGTGGTCGTCGCGGTGGTCGGGAAGGTCTGTGGTGTTCGCGGTGACCGTCGGAGTGGCCCGGCCCCGACTCAGGGTGTCGCCGCGAAAGCGTCCACCCCGGTCAGCTCCGCCGACAACCGCCAGAGCCGCGCGGCCTCTTCGGGATCGGTCGCCCACGCGCTCACACCGCTGCCCAGGACCGTGTCCGGCGCGGCGGGCTCGGCGATGTCGCAGTCCTCGCAGTACACCCCGCCCGCGTCCGCCAGCCTTGGAGAGGTCGCCGCCCACACCTGTGTCGCGGCGCCCTCTTCAGGGGTCTTCCAGCCGCTGTTCGTCGGGCTCGAGTCGATCGACTTCGTCAGGTCGTCCAGCTCCGTCTCGGACATGTGGCGTCCCAGCGACGTGGCGATCGTGCCGGGGTGCACCGAGAACGCCCGCACCCCGGAGTCCCGTCCCAGCGCGTCCAGTCGGACCGCGAACAACGCGTTGGCCGTCTTGGCCTGGCCGTACGCCTGCCACTTGTCGTAGCCGCGCTCGAACTGCACGTCGTCCCAGCGCATCGCCGAGAGCTGGTGCCCGTTGGAGGAGACCGAGACGACGCGCGCCGCCGCGCTCGATCGCCGGCCAGAGCCGGTTCACAAGCGCGAAGTGGCCGAGGTGATTGGTGGTGAACTGCGCCTCCCAGCCGGGGCCGACACGCGTCTCCGGGGACGCCATGATCCCGGCGTTGCCGATCATCAGATCGATGTCGCGGCCCGAGGCGAGGAACCGTTCGGCGAAGGACCTGACGCTGTCGAGATCCGTCAGATCCAGCTCGTCCACCTCCACACCGTCGATCCCGTCGACCGCCGCCTGAGCGGTGGATCGCCGACGCGCGGGAACGACCACGCGCGCCCCGGCGCCCGCGAGCGCGCGAGTGGTCTCCAGGCCGAGGCCCGAGTAGCCACCGGTGACGACCGCGAGCCGGCCGGAGAGGTCGATGCCCCGCAGAACCTCGTCCGTGGTGGTTCTGGTTCCGAATCGGTACCGATCTTGTGCTGTTGAGTGGTCATGAATCGAAGCTAGGGATTGGAGTGCGCTCGAAGTCAACATCGACATGGCTGTTCGCTCCGGCCCGGACCGGCCGGCGCGCCGGCCCACCTATTCGGGGGAGTCTTCCCCGACCAGGGCAGGGGGCAGGCCGCGGGCCACGCCGGGAACCGGTCTTCGGAGCACGCCGGGGCCCGGGGCGCGGATCGGGCGGCATGATCGGCCCGGTCCCCAAGTCGCCTGCCCCTTCTATTGGTTGATCTTTCACCACGCCGACACCTGTCGACGCTCGGTACGTCAACAACGACCCCAGAAGATGATCCGAGCATGTCAAAATGACCGGTGCCCCCACGCCGCGGTCGATCAGGAGGACGCAGTGAAGAAAAGCTCGCGCATCCGCAAGGTCTCGTTCACCCTTGGCAGCGCCCTCGCGCTGGTCATCGCATTCCCCGGCAGTGCTCTCGCCGATCCCCCCGGCGCCCTGCCCGCCAACGCGGACGGGCTGGAGCAGACGTTCCAGCCGGCGTACGACTACGACACCGACGGCTGCTACCCCACCCCGGCCATCGGCCCGGACGGAACCGTCAATCCGGGTCTCAACCCCAGCGGCGCCCTCAACGGCCAGTGCCGCGACTCCTGGGACCTCGACAACACCAACGGATACTCGCGGTCCAAGTGCAACAACGGCTGGTGCGCGATCGTGTACGGCCTCTACTTCGAGAAGGACCAGGCCGTGGTGGGCAGTTCGCTCGGCGGGCACCGTCACGACTGGGAGCACGTGGTGGTGTGGGTGCAGAACGACCAGGCCCAGTACGTCTCCACCTCCGCCCACGGCAACTTCGACATCCACTCCCGTGACCAGATCCGGTGGGACGGGACGCACCCCAAGGTCGTCTACCACAAGGACGGAATCGGGACGCACGCCTTCCGCGCCGCGAACAACAACGACGAGCCGCCGGAGAACCACCACGGCGGATGGCAGTTCCCGCGGCTGGTCGGCTGGAACGGATACCCGGCGGGTCTGCGCGACAAGCTGAGCCAGGCCAACTTCGGCAGCGCCGTCTTCGGCCTCAAGGACGGCAACTTCAACGGTCACCTGGAGAAGGCCAAGCCGGCCGGCATCCCGTTCGACCCCAACGCCTGACGATCGGAGCACGGTCGGGGCCGGGGGGGGGGGGGGGGGGGGGGGGGGGCCCCCGCCCCCCGCCCCCCCCCCCCCGGCCCCGGCGCTGTTCGCCCTGTTAGCCTCACCGTGTGTTCCTCTTCCGTGCGTAGGACCTCGTAAAGACCGCGACGGCAGCCCGAGTCGCGGTCCTTCGGCGTCCCTGTACGGCTCGGCGCCCGAACCCGCGCCGCCTTTTTCGAGGAACCACTCCGAATGTCGTCGTACGCCGCTGTCCTGCGGACCCCGCATGCCGCGAGCACCTTCGGTGCCGCCCTTCTCGGCCGGCTCTCCTACGGGACGCTCTCCCTCTCCCTCCTGCTGGCGGTGAAGGACGCCTCGGGTTCCCTCGCTCTGGCCGGCACCGCACTGGCGCTGATCTGCGCCGCCGTGACGCTCCGCGCCACGAGTCGCCGAAGCCCGGTTCGAGGCGCCGCAGGGGCTTCTTGACCTGAAGTCCGGTTGAGGTCCTAGCGTCGGATCTCGCGCGCGACCGTCGCACCGCCGCTCCACGACAGGAGAGAACAACTCATGATCCTCGTGACCGGGGCCACCGGAAACATAGGGAGCACTCTCGTGCGGGAGCTCCAGGAGTCCGGTGCCGGACCGTTGCGGGCTCTCACCCGGGACACCTCGTCGGCGGCGTTCCCGGCGGGGACCGAAGCGGTGGAGGGCGACCTCGCCCGGCCGGCGTCGCTGAAGAGCGCGCTGGACGGCGTGCGCTCGCTGTTCCTCGTCTCGCGTATCGGCCCGGACGCCGAGATCATCCGGGCCGCCCGCTCGGCGGGTGTGGAGCATGCGGTGCTGGTGTCGTCCATCACCGTCCGGACCCATCCGCACCTCGGCCCGGCAGAGGAGAACCTGACCGTCGAGCGACTCCTCAAGGACAGCGGCATGACGTGGACGATCCTGCGTCCCACCCAGTTCGCCTCGAACGCCCTGTGGTGGGCGGCGACCATCCGCGAGCGGGAGACGGTGCGCGTGCCGTACGCGGACGTCGGCCTCCCCACGATCCACCCCGCGGACATCGCGTCCGTGGCGCGGGTGGCGCTGACCGAACACGGCCACCGGGGACACACCTACGCGCTGACCGGGCCGGAGCGGATCACGGCCCGGCAGCAGGTGGCGACCATCGCGACGGTGCTGGGGCGGGACGTCCCGCTCGCCGGCATCAGCAGGGCGGAGGCCCACCGCACGATGGCCGCCTTCCTGGACGACGAATCCGCGGACGCGGTGCTCGACGTGACGGGCGGCGACATCAACGACGAACTGCTCGCGGTGCACGACACCGCACCCCGCATCATCGGCGCCCCGGCCAGGACGTTCCGGCAATGGGCCACGGAGAACGCCGCCGCCTTCGGCTGAACCGCCCGACCGGGACAACTCCTGGCAGGGGCCGACCGGTTCGCGTCATGTACCGGCCAGCAGCACCTCCAACGCCGCGGCCGTCTCCGGGTGGCGGGCGGCGAGCAGGGCGCCCGACGGGGCGGGATCCGCCGTCTGCCACGATCCCTCGCAGCCGAGCAGACCCGCGAGCGCGTCGCACGTCGCGGGGTGCGCGGAGAGCAGCGCGGCACCGGCGCTCCCTCCGGCTCCGGTCGCGCGGGCGGATCGAGGCACCGCGGTGTCCGGTCCTTCCCGCCAGGGCGGTGTCCACGCGTCCAGCGCGTCGAGCCGGCCGGGGAAGATCCGGCCCGCCTCACGGATCAGCAGCGGCGCCAGGTCGGCGCCGTCGGACCGCAACGTGGTGATCAGCTTCGGCAGCCACGGCAGCAGTACGTGATCCGGCAGCCGTGCGAACGCGTTGGACACCGCCTCCACGACGAAGTCCGCCAACTGCGGTACCGGCTCCAGCGCGTGCAGGAATCCGCTGAGATGGCGGGGATAGGCGGGCACCACCAGGGGATTGCCCAGCAACTCGTCGCAGCGCGCCCGAAGGTCGGCGCGCGAGAGCTGTCCGAGCTGGACCTGAGCCGCCCACAGCAGCGCCACCTTGGCGGGCTCGCGCGGATGCGACTGCGCGAACGCCAGCTCCAGTTGGGTCCGGTCGCAGCCCAGCGACACCGCCAGAGACTCCATGCTGAACAGGAAGCCCAGCATCGCGGCCACCTGCCGGACCCGCGCGTCCTCGTCGGTGAACGCCGTCGGCAGCAAGGTGCAGTAGTGCGCGTAACCGGTCTTGACGAAGGACTCGATCCACGGCGGCAGCACCGGTTCACTCGTCCGGTAGTACGCGAGCAGCCGGCGCACCCGGCGCAGCACCTCCGGCGCGCCGTCGACGCTGCGCTCGGTCGCCAGGACCTCCAGGGCGCGCGTGCCCAGTTCGTCGGCGAGGCGGCGGCTGCCCAGATACAGCGTCGCGTTCTCGACGGCCTCAAGGACATCCGCCGTGGTCGCCTGCGGATCGTACGCACGGCGCCGCAGACGCTGCTCCAGGACCTGCTCGATGCTGACGCCCTCGTAACCCAGCTCGATCAGCGCCCGCTGATGGGTGCCCAGCGCCAGGTCCCACGACTCCTGGATGGGCCGCTCGCCGAGCGCCCGTTCGCCCATGATCGCCCGCGCCGCGCCGTACGGCAGCAGATGACGCAGCATCCACAGCACGTCGGAGCACCGCTCCAGTTCCGGACTGGCCGCCATGTCCAGCAACGCCCTCTGCACACCGCGCTGTTCGAGCTTCAGACCGAGCGGCGCGAGCCGGTCGTGCACATCGCGCGCGAGCGGCGGCAGCGCGTCGTACCCGACCTGTCCGATCCGGTCGCCGCCCATCATGATCTCGACGATGCGGCGCACGTCGCGCCGGCCCGGCACGGTGTCCTTCTCGATACAGGTGATCGCCGCGTCCTGGAAGTCGTACGGCGTGGGCCTTGCCCGGTCGCGCATTCCGGCCAGCAGGATCGACGTCTCGAACACGGCGATGGCGTCGGCGGTCGAGGCGAGATAGCCGTTACGGCGCGCGGCGCGCACGATCTCCACCGACCAGCCGAGCAGTTCGGCCTCGTCCAGCCGGTCGAGCACGGGCGGGCGTCGCAGGAAACCGGACAGCTGGTCCGAGGGGGTGCCGTCCGCCTCGGGGAGGGCCGGGACCGCGGCCTTTCCCGGTTTCGTCGCCTTCTTCGCGCCCGCCTGTCCCACGAGCCGGAACGGCTGGACCTTGGTGCGCCGCAGGTTCTTCGTCCACTGGGTCGCGGCGATGGACACGGAGCCCGCGGTGAGACCGAACTGGGCCTCGATCGCCGCGTGGCTGGAGGGAATCAGACCGTGCTGCCACACGCTCGCGCTGGGCGGGCCGATCTCGAAGGTCGCGGCGCCGTGGACGCCGAACTCCTCGACCCTGCTGGCCGCGTGGAACGCACCGCAGACGTAGAGACAGTCCGCGGCGTCGGTCCCGGAGGCGGCGAGATGCTCGCGCATCCTCGTCCACATGTAGCGCTCGCGGTCCTCGTCCACGCGCACCCGCCGCGCGTCGCCGGGCGCCAGCCGGCGGAAGAGGCTGCCGATCAGCAGCATGACCTGCCGGTAGGTGTCGTGGTCGCTGTCGCCGAGCGGCAGCTCGACGTACTGGTGCCACCACTCCGACCAGTGCCGCACCCGGCCGTGGCGCAGCAGGTGCTCCTCCAACTCGGCGAAGCGCGGGCGCAGATCGCCGATCTCCACGCCGACGGCGTCGCCGTGCAGACCCGCCTCCTCCTCGGCGGGCGGCGCCTCCGGGTCGGCGGTCTCGGTGGCGTCCGCCGAGTCCGTCCCGTCCGTCTGCCACTGGAACACGTGGTCCGACGAGCGGTCCACGAGGACCAGCTCCACGCCCGGTGTGTCCAGCGCGTAGGCGATCGCCTGGTACTCGGCCGACGCCTCGGTGATCGGTGCGACGACCGACAGCGGCGCCCAGTCGGCCGGGAAGCCGTCGACCTCGCTCGCGAATGCCTGAACCGCCACCGGGAGCCGGCAGTTGCGCAGCTCGGACAGGAGCGGCGCCATGTCCTCGCACAGCTCCAGATAGACGACCTTCGGCCGCTTCTCCCGCAGCCGCCGCGCCATGGCGATCGCCGAGGCGGGCGAGTGGTGGCAGACGGGGAAGATCTCCAGCGGTTCGCGGACCGCGCGGTCGACGTCGTCCACGATGCCGAGGAGGATGCCCTCCAGCGCCTCGGGCCCGTCGGCCAGCGTCGCGGCGGCCTCGCTCAACTGCGTACGCAGTGCGTCGAAGGCCGCCTCCTTGGGCACGGCGCTCATGACAGGGTGGCGATCGCGTCCCGGCCGCCCTCCAGGAACTCGGGCCAGGCCCCGCCCTTGTCCTTGCTGCGCGGCTCGACCACACCGTGCAGGTACTTGTTGAGAATCGCCAGGTCCTCGGGTTCGCGCCGCGCCAGCGAGCCGACGAGCGAGGAGGCGAGGGCGCGAGCGGTCAGCTCGCGCTCGCCGAAGAAGTTGCTGTGCAGGATCGCGTCCTCCAGTACGCCGATCTGCTCGGCGCTCGACAGCGCCGACTCCAGCTTCTCGTCGTCGCTGCCCGCCGCCGCGGCGGAGGCGCGCAGATCGGCGAAGCTCTGGAGGAGGACGTCCAGCAGCGTGGGCGGCACGTCCAGCTCGATCCGGTGCCTGCGCAGCAGTTCCTCGGTACGGAAGCGGACGATCTCCGCCTCGCTCTTCCTGTTCGTCACCACCGGGATACGGACGAAGTTGAACCGGCGCTTGAGCGCGGAGGACAGGTCGTTGACGCCCCGGTCGCGGCTGTTGGCGGTGGCGATGACCGAGAATCCGGGCTTGGCGAAGACGATGCCGTCGCTGTCCAGCTCCGGGACCGAGATGTACTTCTCCGACAGGATCGAGATCAGGGCGTCCTGGACGTCGCTGGTGGAGCGGGTCAGCTCCTCGAACCGGCCGATCGCGCCGGTCTCCATCGCCGTCATGATCGGGGAGGGGATCATCGACTCACGCGACTGGCCCTTGGCGATCACCATGGACACGTTCCACGAATACTTGATGTGGTCCTCGGTGGTGCCGGCGGTGCCCTGCACCACCAGGGTGGAGCTGCGGCAGATCGCGGCGGACAGCAGCTCGGCCAGCCAGCTCTTCCCCGTTCCGGGGTCACCGATCAGCAGCAGGCCGCGGTCGGACGCCAGGGTCACGACGGAGCGCTCGACCAGGCTGCGGTCGCCGAACCACTTCTGCGGAATCTCGCGGTCGAGACCGTCGGAGCGCTCGGACCCCAGGATGAACAGCCGGACCATCTTCGGTGACAGACGCCAGGAGAACGGCTTGGGACCGTCGTCGACCGACTCCAGCCAGTCCAGCTCCTCGGCGTACTTGATCTCGGCGGGGGCGCGCAACAGGTCAGACATATTCGTGCCTTTCTGCTTTCTAAGTCTTTCGGGTGCCGTCTAAGTGAGAAATGTCTTGAGTTCGTGCACGAGTCCCCGGATATGGCCGGAGACGACCGGCGTCCCGAGCGCCTTGAAGCGCTCGCGGAACCAGGGGTTGACCTCCTGGCGGCCGGAACTGGTGACCGAGCCGACCGGGATGAACTTCACCCCGGAGCGGTGGACCGCCTCGATGCCCTCGAACAGCGGCTGGGAGCGGTCGAATTCGTAGAAGTCCGAAATCCACACCATCACCGTGCTGCGAGGCTCGGTGATCTTCGGGCGGGCCATCGCCATCGCCACGGGACCGTCGTTGCCGCCCCCGAGGTTGGTGCGCAGCAGCGTCTCGAACGGGTCGTCGACCCACGGAGTCAGATCGATCGCGCGGGTGTCGTAAGCGATCAGATGCACGTCCACCTTCGGCAGTCCGGCGAAAATGGAGGCCAGGATGGTGCAGTTGACCATCGAGTCGACCATGGAGCCCGACTGGTCCACGACGACGATCAGTCGCTGCGGTGTCGTCTTGCGCGCGGTGTGCCGGTAGTAGAGGCGGTCGACATAGAGCCGTTCCTCCTCGGGGCTCCAGTTGGTGAGGTTCTTCCAGATGGTGCGGTCGAGATCGAGGTTGCGGAACACCCGCTTGGGCGGCACGGAGCGATCCAGGGCGCCGACCGTGGACTTCTCCACCTGCGTGCGCAGCACCTCGGCGACCTCGTCCACGAAGCGCCTGATCAGGGATTTCGCGTTGGCCAGTGCCACTCCGGACAAGTTGCCCTTGTCGCGCAGCAGTTGCTCGATCAGCGACATGCTCGGGGTGAGCCGCGAGGCGAGCGCGGGGTCGGCCAGTACCTCGCGCAGATGCATCCGCCTGACCAGATCGGCTTCGATGGCGCCCAGCTCCGGGCCCGCGCCTCCCGCGGGGCGCCCTCCGCGCAGGGCACCGGGCTCGCAGCCCAGTGCGCGCTCCAGCCAGCCCGCGTCGGACTGCCACTGCGAGAGCTGCCCGGCGGTGACCGTGCCGGAGCCGGAGGCGAAGACGTTGAGCAGCACCTTCGACACCAGCGCCGCGCGCCGAACCTCGGCGGCCCGGTCACGTTCGTCGGCACTGTCACCGTCCGACCCGGTGGTGGACTCCGGATCGGGCACCATCAGACCGTCCAACTCGGCCGCCAGCTCGGGGTGTCGCTGCACCGTCGAGTCCACGGAGACCTTCGGGTCCAGCAGCGCGGGCGGCAGGCCGATGTCCTCGACGACGGCGAGGCTCGCCGATTCCAGCGCCGCCTGCTCCTCGGGGTCGAAGAGCCGGGCGAGAAGTCGCCAGTAAAGGACCTGGCGGCGGCTGTCGTGCGAACTCACCTCAGGGTTCTCTCCGGTCATTTCCGCAACAGCCTTCCCGCGCGCTCGCGCAGCACCGCCGCCGCGTCGGTGGCCGCCTTCTCCGCCTTGGCGCCGGCCTTGTCGGTCGTGCCGCCGGCCCAGGCCCCGGCGTGGACCGCGACGGGCTTCTTCCGCACGGTGGTCTCCACGGCGAGCGGCTGGACGGTGAACGCCCCGGCGTCCCAGCGAAGCAGGCCGACACAGGCCCTCGACGCGGCGACGGCCTCGGGGGTGAGCGGTCCTGCGGTCGGTATACGGTCGGTGTCGACGGCCAGCCGGTGTCCCGCGACGGTGAACGACAGCCCCCCGTCGTCCTTTTGAGCGCCGTAGCCCTCCAGGAATACGGGCACGGCGATGCGCGAGGGATGCCGGTCCAGGGGAGCGGCCGGGAAAGCCGTGGCGGTGGACATGGCGACGCGCGCGGTGGCGAGGGCGTCGGCGGGCCCGCCCGTACGTGCCTGCGCGTCGTTCCAGATCAGGTCGCCCTCGGCGGTGACCGGCATGTCGGTGAGGTCCATCGAGCGGGCTTCGCTCACGGCGGTCAGCAGCGACATGTGCGGGCGAAGGAGCTGCCAGAGGCCGGCTCCGACGACCGTGTCGGGCTTCGGCACCGAGACGCCGGCACGTACCAGACGCGGCGCGGCGCCGTCCGCGGGCTCGAACACGCCGTGCACCTGGGCCTGTACGGCGGTGGCGTGTTCCTGCACGTCGACGCCCAGGGGCAGGAGGCGACCGGTGGCCGTACCGGTCACGGGTACGTCGGCCGCGCCGGGCACGGTCAGCACCATCGCCCGCGACCACAGGTCCGCCCAGCGGCGTACGGGAACCCGGCCCAGGGCCGAACCCGGGCAGGACGCGGCGAGTTCGGCGGCGAAACCGTCGAGCAGCGTCGCCAGGCGGCGCAGCGCCGGGTCCGGCAGCATCGCGGACACGACGGGAGCCGCCCCCGCGACCACGTCGTGATCGATGCCCTGCCAGCCGCAGCGCGCCAGATCGGACAGCCAGGATCGGGCGGCCGTGAGCAGGTTCCCCGCCGGCCGTCCGACCGGCGCGGCGATGCTCTCCTGGGCGCGGGGCCGGCCGATCGCCTCCTCGACGCGGGCCGTCAGCGCGTCGTGGACGGAGCCGAAGAGGGCGGTGCGGGCGGCGGCGAGCGCGACGAGGTGGTCCTCGCTCGCGGCGCCGGCCACCGCCTTGTCCGCAGCCTCGGTGACCACGGCGGCCAGCGGCGTCCCCGCGACGGCGCCGGCGAGTTCCGTCAGGCCGGTGTCCCGCACGGCGTGGGGGCGGAGCAGGCCCACGACGAGAGCCTCATCGAAGGAGTCGACGGCCGCCAGGGCTTCGTCGAGCCCGTCGACGGTCTCGGTGAGCAGGTCGGCACGCATCACGCCACCGCCCTGGTCGGCGGGAACCACTGCATCTCCGGCAACGGCGTGGTGGTCGGGGCGAGTTCCAGATAGGCGAGGTGGCGCAGGAACCGGCTGAAGACGGTCGCGGCGGCGGTGGTGTCACCCTGCGGCGGACGGGTGTCCGTCATACCGGCGGTGAGGGTGTGCGCGGTCGGCTCGCCCTCGGCGGTCTCGACCCGCAGGTAGCGGGCGACGCGCTCGGCGCCGTACTGGAGCACCGCCTCCTGGACGAGGGTCCGGATGTGATTGCAGAACCCGCCGCGCGCGCCGCCGCAGGGCCGGTTGTTGTTGGTGCTGCAGGCGTAGGCGTACGTGACGGCCGCGACCGACGAGACGTAGACCCGCGCGATGTCCGAGCCACTGGACACCACACCTTGCAGACGACCGTCGGCCAGCTCGACGAACGGCACCTTGGCGAGCTTGCGTGGCCGCGCGGGTGGTACCACCCGCGCCGTGCTCGACCTCTCCCAATGTGACACCGCACCATCTCCTTTGCATCAGGGGGGAGTTCCTCGCCAGAACGGCGGAACACCGAAGAACTTACTGGTGACCACTGACAACGCCGGTTCGCAGCCGTCGTTCACGGACACGCGGACAGCCCTCGTTGCTAAACGGAGCAGCGTTCCGTATTGTCGTTCTGGAACACTGTTCCGTTTCCGTCGGCGCATCGCGCCGCGGCGGGCATCACCATCTCCGTAGGAGCGACATGAAGTACCGCACACTGGGCCGCACCGGCATCAAGGTCAGCCCCTACTGCCTGGGCGCGATGATGTTCGGCGCCCTGGGCAACCCCGACCACGAGGACTCCGTCCGCATCATCCACAAGGCGCTGGACGCGGGCATCAACTTCGTCGACACCGCCGACGCCTACTCGCGCGGCGAGTCCGAGGAAATCGTCGGCAAGGCGCTCAAGGGCCGCCGGGACGACGTCGTGCTCGCCACCAAGGCGCACCTCCCCATGGGGGAGGACCCCAATCAGCAGGGCAACTCACGCCGCTGGCTCACACGGGCGCTGGACGACTCACTGCGCCGGCTGGGCACCGATCACGTCGACCTGTTCCAGATCCACCGGCCCGCGCCGGACACCGACGTGGAGGAGACCCTCTCGGCCCTCACCGACATGATGCGCGCGGGCAAGGTCCGGGCCATCGGCACCTCCTCCTTCCCCGCTTCGGACATCGTCGAGGCGCAGTGGGTCGCCGAGCGGCGCGGCCTGGAGCGCTTCCGTACGGAGCAGCCGACGTACTCGATCCTCAACCGCGGCGTCGAGCGCGAGGTGCTGCCGGTCTGCGAGCGCTACGGCATGGGCGCCCTGGTCTACAGCCCGCTGGCGGGAGGACTGCTCACGGGCCGCTACCGCAAGGGGCAGCGGAACGACACCCACCGGGCCGGTTTCGGCTTCAAGCACCTGAGCGACGAGCGCCGGCTCGACGCCGTCGAACAGCTCATCCCCGTCGCCCGGGAGGCCGGGATGTCGCTGACGCACCTGGCGACGGCCTTCGCGATCGCCCACCCCGGCGTGACCTCGGCGATCATCGGCCCGCGCACGATGGACCACCTGGACGACCTCGTCGCGGGCGCCGACATCGGCCTGAGCGACGAGATCCTCGACCGGATCGACGCCGTCGTGGCCCCCGGCACCGACGTGGGCACGCTGGACATGGCCTACGCCCCCCCGGCCGTCGGACAGGCCCATCTGCGCCGTCGCCGGGCCGAGGAGCGCACCGCCGCCTGAGCCGTCGCGCCGCCGCCCGGCTCAGCGACCGTTCTCCGGGGTGGGACGGGGGCCCGCCAGGGTCTGCGCGTACGCGACGAACTGGGGGAGCCAGTCGTCGAAGGCGACCTTGGTCACCATCTCGATCGCCGCCTCCGCACCCTCGCCGACCGGCGAGTGCAGTGGTGTGGCGGGATCCTCGGCCGCGGCGACGACGGCTTCCGCGACCACACTCGCGTCGGCGGCCCCCTCGGCCGTGCCGAGCATGAACCGCCTCAGCCACGCCTCGTCGGCGCCGTACGGACCGTCCTGCGCCACCTCACGCGCGAGCGCGTTCGTGTGGACGTCCGTCGCGAAGCTGCCGGGCTCCAGGCACACGACACGGATCCCGAACCGTCCCACCTCACCCGCGAGGGCTTCGCTGACGGCTCCGAGTCCCGACTTGCCGGCCGCGTAGAAGCCGCCGTACGGCACCGACCAGGTGCGCCCCGCGAGCGAGCTGACGTTGACGACGACCCCACCGCCCTGTCGTCGCATGGCGGGCAGGACGGCCCGCGCGGTCCGCAGCGCACCCCAGAAGTTCGTCTCCATCACGGCCCGCGCCTCGTCGAAAGGTGTGGTCTCGACGGCGCCCACGTGATTGACACCGGCGTTGTTGACGAGGACGTCGACGGCTCCGTGCGCGCTCTCCACCTCGCGTACGGCGGCCGTCGTCGAGGCGTCGTCGGTGACATCCAGGGTGATGATCCGAAGGTCGAGACCCTCGGCCTCGGCCCGCTCGCGGAGCCGGGTCGCCTTCGCGACGTTCCGCATCGAGGCGTACGTACGGTCCCCGCGCCGGGCGAAGGCCAGCGCCGTCTCCAGACCTATCCCGCTGCTGCACCCGGTGATGAGTACCGTTGCCACGCCGGTTCCCCTGTCCCTCGATCAGAAGCGTTCCCGGCCGAGCAGACTAGAAGAGAGAACAGGGCCGGGCTCAGCCCCTACGCGCCCCTACGGCGGGAGCCCGGGATCGTTCGCCGCGTCGCGCGGAGCGCCGGCCGCGCCCGCCCCGAAACACCTGACGGGACCCATGCGCGGGCCGCTGGGGGGGTTAGGGGGTGTTGGCCTTCCGGGCCCCTGCCTAGCCTCACTGGAGCGGGGAGACGTGATCACGAAGCCGTCTCGTCCGCTGCTCGGAGGGCTTCTTCGATTCCGATCGGATGGCGCGTTGGTGAACAACGACGATCAACTCCTCGACTACCTCAAGCGAACGGCCTCCGATCTGCGGGAGGCCAGGCGCCGGCTGCGCGAGTGGGAGCAGCGGGCCCACGGCCCCGTCGCGATTGTGGGCATGGCCTGCCGCTACCCCGGCGGTGTCAGCACGCCCGAGGAGCTGTGGCGCCTGGTGGCGTCCGGGACCGACGCGGTCTCGGACTTCCCCGCCGACCGCGGGTGGGACGTGGAGGCTCTCTACGACCCCGACCCCGACGCTCTCGGCAAGACGTACGCGCGCAGCGGCGGATTCCTGCACGACGCGGCCGACTTCGACCCCGACTTCTTCGGGATCAGCCCCCGCGAGGCACTGGCCATGGACCCGCAGCAGCGCCTGCTGCTGGAGGTGAGCCACGAGGCGTTCGAGAACGCCGGGATCGTGCCCGCCGACCTGCGCGGCAGCAGGACCGGGGTGTTCGCGGGCGTCATGTACAACGACTACGCCACCCGCCTCGCGACCGTGCCCGACGACCTCAACGGCTATCTGAGCAACGGCAGCGCCGCCAGCATCGCCTCGGGCCGGGTCGCCTACACGCTCGGGCTCGAAGGGCCCGCCGTCACCGTCGACACCGCGTGCTCCTCCTCGCTCGTCGCCCTGCACTGGGCCGTCAGGGCGCTCCAGTCCGGTGAGTGCACGCTCGCGCTGGCCGGCGGAGTGACCGTCATGTCGACGCCCGAGACATTCGTGGACTTCAGCAGGCAGCGCGGTCTCTCCCCGGACGGCAGGTGCAAGGCCTTCGGCGCGTCGGCCGACGGCACCGGCTGGGGCGAGGGCGTCGGCATGCTGGTGGTCGAACGGCTCGCGGACGCCCGGCGCAACGGACACCCGGTGCTCGCCGTCGTCAAGGGCAGCGCGATCAACTCCGACGGTGCCAGCAGCACGCTCACCGCGCCCAACGGGCCCTCCCAGCAGCGCGTCATCCGCCAGGCCCTGGCCGGCGCCGGACTCACCCCGGCCGATGTGGACGTCGTCGAGGCGCACGGCACCGGTACCTCCCTCGGTGACCCCATCGAGGCGCACGCGCTGCTCGCCTCCTACGGACGCGAACACCCCGCCGACCGTCCCCTGCTCCTCGGCTCCGTCAAGTCGAACCTGGGGCACACCCAGGCCGCCGCCGGGGTGGCCGGGGTGATGAAGATGGTCATGGCGATGCGGCACGGCACCGTCCCGCCCACCCTGCACGCCGACGAGCCCTCCACCGAGGTCGACTGGGAGTCCGGCGCCGTCGAGCTCGTCACCGAACCGCGGGCATGGCCCGCGACCGGCCGGCCGCGCAGGTCGGCGGTCTCCTCGTTCGGCATCAGCGGCACCAACGCGCATCTGATCCTCGAACAGGCCCCCGAGGCGGAAGCGGTCCCGGACTCGGAAGCGGCCCCGGAGGCGCAAGCGCCGTCCCCGCGCCCCGCCACCGTGCCGTGGCTGCTCTCCGGCCGTACGCCGGAGGCACTGACCTCGCAGGCCCACAAGCTCCGCGCGTACCTCACCCGCCCCGGTGCCGACAGTGCCCCTCCCGCCGGCGTCGGATACGCGCTCGCCACCACCCGGACGCCGTACGCCCACCGCGCGGCCGTCCTCGGCGCCACCGCCGAAGAACTGATCGCGGGACTCGACAACATCACCGGTACGGGGCAGCGCGTCACCGACGGCACCACGGCGTTCCTCTTCACCGGGCAGGGGTCCCAGCGTGTCGGCATGGGACGCGAACTGCGCACCTCCTTCCCGGTGTTCGCCCACGCCTTCGACGCCGTCGCCGCACTCGCGGACCCCGATCTGGAGCGTCCCCTCGCCGAACTGATCGAGGGCGACGCCGAACAGCTCACCCGCACCGACCACGCCCAGGTCGCGATCTTCGCCGTGGAGGTCGCCCTCTTCCGGCTCCTCGAATCGCTCGGCGTACGGCCCGATCTGCTCGCCGGGCACTCCGTCGGCGAGATCGCCGCCGCGCATGTGGCGGGGGTGCTCTCCCTGGCGGACGCCGTCACGCTCGTCACGGCGCGCGGCCGGCTGATGCGCCTGCTCCCGGCGGGCGGCGCCATGGCGGCGATCCGCGCCACCGAGGCCGAAGTCCTGCCGCACCTGACGGACGGCGTCGCACTCGCCGCCGTCAACGGGCCCGCGTCCGTGGTCGTTTCGGGCGCGGCGGCCGAAGTCGACGCCGTCGCCGCGCGGTTCACCAAGAGCCGCAGGCTGAGCGTCTCGCACGCCTTCCACTCGCCGCTGATGGAACCGATGCTGGCCGAGTTCGAGCGGGTCGTCCGTACCCTCACCTTCCACCCACCGGCCGTCCCCTTCGTCTCGGCGCTCACCGGAGCCGCCGCGGACGCCGAACTCGCCACCCCCGACTACTGGGTGAAGCACGTCCGCGAACCGGTGCGCTTCGCAGCCGCCGTCACCGCCCTGCACGCACTGGGCGCGCGCAGGTACGTGGAACTCGGCCCCGACGCCGTACTGACCGCCATGGCCCGCGACTGCCTCGGCGGTGACATCGCCGCCGTCGCCACCATGCGCCGCGACGGCGCCGAGGAGCACGATCTCGTCGCAGCCCTGGGCCACCTCCACGGCGCGGGTGTCGCCGTCGACTGGGGCGCCTTCTTCGCACCGTACGGTCCCCGCCGCGCCACCCTGCCCACCTACGCCTTCCAGCGCGACAGGTACTGGCTGGAGGCGACCGCGGCCGGCGGTGACGCACAGGGCTTCGGCCAGCAGCCCACCGGCCACCCGCTGCTCGGCGCCGTCAGTGAACTGCCCGACACCGGTGGCCTGTTGCTCACCGGACGGCTGTCCCTCGCCGACCAGCCCTGGCTCGCGGACCACGCGGTCCTCGGGTCGGTGCTGCTGCCCGGCACCGCCTTCGTCGAGATGGCCGTCCAGGCCGCCGACCGTTCCGGCTGCGCCGCTGTCGACGAACTCACCCTGCACGCACCGCTGTTGCTGCCCGCAGACGGCACCGTCGCCGTCCAGGTCGCGGTCGGCGCCGAGGCCGAGGGCCGCCGCACGCTGACCATCTTCTCGCGCCGTGCCGACGTGCCCGACGCACCCTGGACCCGCAACGCCGACGGCGTCCTCGCCGTCGACCATGACGCCACCCCGCCCGCACCGCGGGACGTATGGCCGCCCGAGGGCGCCGAGCCCGTACCGCTCGGCGACCTCTATCCCCGGCTCGCCCGAGTCGGTTACGGCTACGGCGCGGCCTTCCAGGGTCTGAAAGCCGTCTGGAAGCGCGGCGACGACCTCTTCGCGGAGGCCGAACTCCCGCAGGACGCGGGAGCGGACGCCGCGGCCGGTGCCACCGCCTTCGGCCTCCACCCCGCGCTCCTCGACGCCGTCCTCCACGTCAACCTGGTCGAACTCGCCGAGGGCGAGGCCGTCCTGCCCTTCTCCTGGAACGGGGTCACCCTGCACGCGGCCGGAGCGAGCCTGCTGCGGCTGCGCATGACCAGGTCCGAAGGTGACGGGGTCGCCCTCGAACTCTCCGACGGCCGGGGCACGCCCGTCGCGACCGTACGGGGACTCGTCGCCCGCCCCGTCAGCGCCGCCCAACTCGCCGCAGGAGCCGACGAGTCACTGTTCTGCCTCGAACGCGTACCGCTGCCGGGCGGTGCGCCCGCCCCCGTACGTACCGCCGTATGGGGCGCCACCGACCTCGGCCTCGGCGTCCCCGCCCACCCGGACCTCGGCGACATCGCCGCCCTCGCGTCCGTCCCCGACGTCGTGGTGCTGCCCGCCGCTCCCGCGCCCGGCGCCGACTCCGTGCCCGCCGAGGCGCGCGCCGAACTCCACCGCGTCCTGGGCGCCGTCCGCTCGCACCTCGCCGACGAACGGCTCGACCGGACCCGCCTCGCCGTCCTCGTACACGACGACGACCTCACCCACGCCCCGCTCACCGGTCTGCTGCGCGCGGCCGAGTCTGAGAACCCCGGCCGGTTCCTGCTGGTGCACACCGACTCCCTCCCGTCCGACAGCGCCGAACCCGCCGACGCCGGACGACTCCTCGCGGCGGCACTCGGCTGCGACGAACCCGAAGTCTTCGTCGCGGAAGGAGAGATACGAGTCCCACGCCTCGCCCGCGCCAAGACGGGGGAGGGGCCCCGGTGGGACACCGCCGGCACCGTCCTGGTCACCGGGGGCACCGGCGGACTCGGCGGCATCATCGCCCGCCACCTCGTCACCCGACACCGCGTGACCCGACTACTGTTGACGAGCCGACGCGGCGAACAGGCCCCCGGCGCAGCGGAGTTGCGCTCCGAACTCACCGTGCTCGGCGCCGAGGTGGACATCGTCCGCTGCGACGCCGCCGACCGCGGCCAACTGGCCGCGCTCTTCGACACGTACGACATCCGGGGCGTCGTCCACGCGGCCGGTGTCGTCGACAACGCCACCCTCACCGGCCTCACCTCCGACCAGATCGACCGCGTGCTGCGGCCCAAGGCCGACGCCGCCTGGCATCTGCACGAACTCACCAAGGACCGGGACACCGTCGCCTTCGTCCTGCTCTCCTCGACCGCCTCACTGCTGGTCGGCGGCGGCCAGGCCGGCTACGCGGCGGCCAACTCCTTCCTCGACGCGCTCGCCGCCCACCGGGTCGCCGAGGGACTGCCCGCCGTGTCGATGGCCTTCGGCCTCTGGTCCGGCACCGGCGGTATGGCCGACGAGATGGACGCGGCCGACCTGGAACGCATGGGCCGGCTCGGTCTGCCCGCGCTGCCCGCCGCCCAGGGCCTCGCCCTCTTCGACGCCGCCGCCGGCGGACCCGACCCCGTACTGGTCCCCACCCGCCTCGACACCGCGGCCGTGGCGGCGCGCCCCGACGGCATCCCGCCGCTCCTGCGCGGACTGGTCAGGCCCGCCCGCCGGCGCGCCGCAGCGACCGGCGCCACCGAGGAAGGCACGCCCTGGCGGGAGCGGCTCGCGCCGCTCGCCGACGACGAACGGGACCGCGCACTGCTCACGCTCGTCCGCACCCAGGTGGCCGGTGTGCTCGGGCACACCTCGGAGAGGTCCGTCGAGCCCGGACGCGCCTTCCAGGAGATGGGCTTCGATTCGCTGGCCGCCGTGGAGTTGCGCAACCTCCTCGGCAGGGCGACCGGGCTCACCCTCCCGGCGACCCTCGTCTTCGACCGGCCCACACCACTGGCACTGGCCGCGTACCTCAAGGCACAACTCGTCCCCGGCCCCGCCGATCTGGTCCGGTCCCTGCTCGTCGGAGTGGACCGGCTCGAAACCGAACTCACCGCCCTGCCCGACCTCGACGACGCCCACGCCCGCGTCGGCGCGCGCCTGGAGGCGCTGCTGCGCACCTGGTACGACACCCACGCCGCGGCCGACACAGGGGCCGGGCCCACCGACCTCGGATCCGCCACCGACGAGGAACTCTTCGCGAAGATCGACAACGAACTGGGAGCCCGGTAATGGAAGAGTCCGCCACTCAGGACAAGCTCCGCGACTACCTCAAGCGGGCCACGACCGAGCTGGAGCGAAGCCGCCTTCGGGTGCGCGACCTCGAGGAGCAGTACCGCGAGCCGATCGCCGTCATCGGCATGGGCTGCCGCTACCCCGGCGGGGCGCGCACCCCGGAGGACCTGTGGCGGATCGTCGCCGACGGCACCGACGTCGTCTCCAGCTTCCCGCTCGACCGCGGCTGGGACATCGACGCGCTGTACGACCCCGAGCCCGGCGTGCCCGGCAAGAGCTACGTACGGCACGGCGGCTTCCTGCACGACGCCGCCGAGTCCGACCCGTCCTTCTTCGGCATCAGCCCCAAGGACGCGGCAGGCACCGACCCGCAGCAGCGGCTCCTGCTGGAGACCTCCTGGGAGGCGTTCGAGCGGGCGGGCATCGACCCGCTCTCCGTGAAGGGCAGCCCCACCGGTGTCTTCGTCGGCCTGATGCACCACGACTACGTCGGCGGCACCATCTCCGGCAGCATCGTCTCCGGGCGCATCGCCTACACCCTGGGCCTCGAAGGCCCCGCCGTCACCATGGACACGGCCTGCTCCTCCTCCCTCGTCGCCCTGCACAACGCCTGCCTGGCCCTGCGCCGGGGCGAGTGCACCCTCGCGCTCGCCGGGGGCGCCGCCGTGATGGCGAGCCCCGAGATGTTCGTCGAGTTCAGCGAGCGCCGCGCGCTGTCGCCCGACGGCCGCTGCCACTCCTTCTCCGAGGACGCGGCCGGCGCCGCCTGGGCCGAGGGCGCGGGCATGCTCCTCGTGGAGCGGCTCTCCGACGCGCGCCGCAACGGCCACGAGGTGCTCGCCGTGATCCGCGGCAGCGCCATCAACCAGGACGGCGCCTCCAACGGCATGACCGCCCCGAGCGGCCCCGCGCAGATCCGCGTCATCCGCCAGGCACTCGCCGACGCGCGACTCGCCCCGCACCAGATCGACCTCGTCGAGGCGCACGGCACCGGCACCACCCTGGGCGACCCCATCGAGGCGCAGGCCGTCATCGCCACCTACGGCCAGGACCGGCCGAAGGGCCGGCCCGTCAGGCTCGGCTCCATCAAGTCCAACATGGGCCACCCGCAGGCGGCGGCGGGAGTGGCCGCCGTCATCAAGGTGGTCATGGCGATGCGCGCCGGAGTGCTGCCCAAGACCCTGCACGCCGAGCGGCCCTCCACCGCCGTGGACTGGACGGCGGGCGACATCGAACTCCTCACCGAGGCGCTGCCCTGGGACGCCGCCGACGCGCCACGCCGCGCGGGCGTCTCCTCGTTCGGCATCTCCGGCACCAACGCGCACATCATCGTCGAGGAGGCCACCGGGTCCGAGGCCCCGCGCTCCGAGCCCGGCCCCGAACTGCCCGTGGTGCCCTGGGTGTTGTCGGGCCGCACCGCGGAAGCCGTACGCGCGCAGGCGGGCCGGCTGCTCGACACCGTCGACCCGTACGACCCCGCCGACGTGGGTCTCTCGCTCGCCACCACCCGGTCCGCGTTCCCCCACCGCGCCGCCGTCACCGGCCGGGACCTGGCCGAACTCCGTGCCGGACTCGACGCGTTGGCGGACGGCCGGGAGGCGCCCAGGACCGTGGCGGAACCGGGCAGGCTCGCCGTCCTGTTCTCCGGGCAGGGCTCGCAGCGCCCCGGCATGGGACGCGAACTGCACGCCGCGCACCCCGTGTTCGCCCGCGTACTCGACGAGATCTCCGACGCGTTCGGCGAACATCTCGAACAGCCCCTGCGCGACGTCATGTTCGACCCCGAGTCCAGGCTCCTGCACCAGACCGCGTACACACAGGCCGCGCTGTTCGCCTTCGAGACCGCCCTCTACCGGCAGTTGGAGAGCTGGGGCGTACGGCCCGACCTGCTCGGCGGCCACTCCATCGGCGAGATCGTCGCCGCCCATGTCGCTGGCGTCCTGTCCCTGCCCGACGCGGTCACGCTGGTCTCCGCGCGCGGCCGGCTCATGCAGGCCCTGCCCACCGGCGGCGCCATGATCGCCGTCGCCGCCCCCGAGAGCGACGTCGCCCCGCTGCTGAGCGACGGTGTCGACATCGCCGCCGTCAACGGCCCCCGGAGCGTGGTCGTCTCGGGCGACGAGGAGGCGGCCCTCGCCGTAGCCGCGCGGTTCGAGAAGACCAACCGGCTCAAGGTCTCGCACGCCTTCCACTCGCACCGCATGGACGGCATGCTCGACGCCTTCCGCGACGTCCTCACCACGCTCACCTTCCACCCGCCGAAGGTGCCCGTCGTCTCCAACGTCACCGGCCTGGTCGCCGGCGCCGAACTCACCACCCCCGAGTACTGGGTACGGCACGTACGCGGCTCCGTGCGCTTCCACGACGGCGTCACCACCCTCGCCGCCGAAGGCGCCACCCGCTTCCTGGAGGTCGGCCCGGACGCCGTCCTCACCGGCATGGCCCAGGACGTCGTCCCCGACGTCATCGGCACCCAGCGCCGGGACCGCGAGGAGACCAAGGCCCTCATGGACGCCCTGTGCCTGTTGCACACCAGCGGCCAGGGCCCCGACTGGCACGCGGTGTTCGCGGGCGCGCGGCGCGTGCCGCTGCCCACGTACCCCTTCCGGCGCGACCGCCACTGGGAGAACGCGCCGTCGCTAGGATTCGGCGCCCCCGGACAGCCCGACGAGGAGCGCGGCGACGCCTTCTGGCAGCTCGTCACCGACGGCGACGTCGGCGCGGTGGCCGCGACCCTCGGTGTCACCGACGAGACCGCGGTCGGCGCCGTGCTGCCCGCGCTCGCCGACTGGCACGGCAAGCGGCAGGCCAACTCCGAGGTGGACGGCTGGCGTTACCGCGTCGGCTGGCGCCCGCTCCCGGTGGCGGACACCGCCGTACGGGGCCGGTGGCTCGCCGTCGTACCCGAGACGTCCGCCGACGACCCGTGGCTCAAGACCGTCCTGACCGGGCTCGCGGACCGGGGCCTGGACATCGACACGCT
This sequence comes from Streptomyces sp. NPDC060366, assembly GCF_042725135.1. Taxonomy (NCBI): domain Bacteria; kingdom Bacillati; phylum Actinomycetota; class Actinomycetes; order Kitasatosporales; family Streptomycetaceae; genus Streptomyces; species Streptomyces sp. NPDC060366. The sequence goes on from NZ_JBHXDC010000021.1 coordinate 25,860, forward strand.
CCCGGTGCCGGACGACGGCCAGGACCGCGCCGCGCTCGCCGCGCTGCTCACGAGCCGCCCGGACACGGCCGGTGCCACGGAGCCCGCCGGCGTGCTGTCGCTGCTCGCCCTGGAACACCCCGTCGCCACCACGGCGGCCCTCGTCCAGGCACTCGGCGACGCCGGGATCGCCGCACCCCTGTGGTGCGCCACCCGCGACGCCGTCGCCCACGCGCCCGGCGACATACCGACCGGCTTCCGGCAGGCCGAGGCATGGGGGCTCGGCAGGGTCGCCGCGCTCGAACACCCCGACCGGTGGGGCGGCCTGGTCGACCTCCCGGCCGAACCCGGCCACCGCACCCCCGGCCTCCTCGCCGGAGTACTGACCGCCGACGGCGGCGAGGACCAGATCGTGGTCCGCGAGTCCGGCGCCTACACACGGCGCCTCGAACACGCCCCGCACCGCGCGGGCGCACCCTGGCAGCCCACCGGCACGGTCCTGGTGACCGGCGCCACCGGCGCCGTCGGACAGCACGTCGCCCGCCGGCTCGCCGCCGACGGGGCCGAACACCTGCTGCTCGTCAGCCGGCGGGGCCCCGACGCGCCGGGCGCCGGCGACCTCGTCGCCGAACTCACCGCCACCGGCGTCCAGGTCACCCTCGCCGCCTGCGACACCGCCGACCGCGCCGCGCTCGCCGCGCTCCTCGACACCGTGCCCGCCGCCCACCCGCTGACCGCCGTGGTCCACCTGGCGGGCGTGCTGGACGACGGCGTACTCGACGCGCTGACCCCCGAGCGCTTCGCCGCCGTCCTCGACGCCAAAGTGGAGACCGCACGGCACCTGCACGAACTCACGCGGGACACCGACCTCTCCGCGTTCGTCCTGTTCTCCTCGCTCACCGCGACCGTCGGCGGCGCCGGACAGGCCAACTACGCGGCGGCCAACGCCTCCCTCGACGCGCTGGCCGAGTACCGGCGCGCCACCGGACTCCCCGCCACATCGGTGGCCTGGGGCCCCTGGGGCGGCGGCGGTATGGCCTCCGACCACACCGTCCGCGACGCGGGCCGGGCACTGGGCATCAAACAGCTCGACCCGGACCGCGCGCTGACCGCGCTGCGCCGCGCCCTGGAGAGCGGCGACACCGTCGTGACCGTCGCCGACGTCGACTGGACGAAGTTCGCGCCCGCGTTCGCCGCCGGCCGGCCCGCGCCGCTCTTCGGCGACCTGCCCGAGGTGCAGGCGGCCCCCGCCGCGGCCGACGCTCCCGTCGCCGACGACTTTGCGAGGAAGCTGGCCGGACTGACCGCGGGCGAACGCGACCGCGCCCTGGAGGAGTTGGTCCGCGGGCAGGCCGCCACCGTGCTCGGCCACGGCAGCGCCGACGGGGTCGAGGCCACCGCCGCTTTCCGCGACCTCGGCTTCGACTCGCTCAGCTCCGTCGACCTGCGCAACCGCATCAGCGCGGCGGCCGGAGTCCCGCTGCCCGCCACGCTGATCTTCGACTACGCGACACCCGCCGCCCTCGCCAAGTACCTCGGCACCGAACTCGCGGGCGCCGAGGAGTCCGTGGACTCCGTCCTGGCCGAACTGGACCGGCTGGCGGCCCGATTGGCCGACCTGTCGGCCGAGGACCTTCAGGAAGGCCGTGTCACGTCCCGGGTCCGGGCCGTGCTGAACGGTCTCGACGAGCGGGTCGCGGACGGCGGTGGCGCCGTCGCCGGACAACTCGAAGAGGCCACCGCCGACGACGTCTTCGCGTTCATCGACAGAGAACTCGGCTCCGCGTGACCTGGACCCGCCCGTCCACCACGCCCACGGCCCCCTCCCTTCCGCACAGAAGTGGCGACATCCGATGACAGACGATGACAAGCTGCTCAGCTACCTCAAGCGGGTCTCGGCGGAGCTCCACGAGACGCGCCGGAGGCTGCACGAGGCCGAGTCCGAGAACCAGGAACCGATCGCGATCGTCGGCATGAGCTGCCGCTTCCCCGGCGGTGTCAGCACGCCCGACGAGCTGTGGCGGCTGCTGTCCGAGGGCACCGACGCCATCACGGAGTTCCCCGGTGACCGGGGCTGGGACGTGGAAGGGCTGTACGACCCCGACCCGGACGCCGCCGGCAAGAGCTATGTGCGCAGGGGCGGATTCCTGGAGTCCGTCGCGGACTTCGAGCCCGACTTCTTCGGCATCTCGCCGCGCGAGGCCGTCACCATGGACCCGCAGCAGCGACTGCTCCTGGAGACGTCCTGGGAGGCGCTCGAGGACGCCGGGATCGCGCCCGGTTCCGTACGCGGCGCCCGCGTCGGCGTCTTCACCGGCACCAACGGCCAGGACTACCGCGACCTGCTGGCCCGCTCCACCGACGCGGGCGAGGCGCTCGGCACCGGCACGCTCGCCGCGGTCATCTCCGGCCGCGTCTCCTACACCCTGGGCGTCGAGGGCCCCGCCGTCACCGTCGACACCGCCTGCTCCTCCGCGCTCGTCGCGCTCCACCTCGCCGCGCAGGCACTGCGACAGGAGGAGTGCACCCTCGCCCTGGCCGGTGGCGTCTCGGTGATGACCACGCCCAACTCCTTCATCGCCTTCAGCCGGCAGCGAGGGCTCGCGCTCGACGGCCGCTGCAAGTCCTTCTCCGACGACGCCGACGGCACCGGCTGGGGCGAGGGCGTCGGCATGCTGGTGCTGGAGCGGCTGTCGGACGCCCGCCGCAACGGGCACGAGGTGCTGGCCGTCCTGCGCGGCTCCGCCGTCAACCAGGACGGCGCGTCCAACGGGCTCACCGCGCCCAACGGCCCCTCCCAGCGGCGTGTCATCCGCCAGGCACTGGACAGCGCGGGCCTCACACCCGCCGACATCGACGCCGTCGAGGCCCACGGCACCGGCACCCCGCTGGGCGACCCCATCGAGGCACGCGCGCTGCTCGCCACGTACGGCCACGACCGGCCGCGGGGACGGCCGTTGTGGCTCGGCTCCGTCAAGTCGAACATCGGTCACACCCAGGCGGCCGCGGGTGTCGCCGGAGTCATCAAGATGGTGCTGGCGCTGCGGCACGGCGTACTGCCGAAGACGCTCCACGCCGACGAGGCGTCCACACAGGTCGACTGGACCGAGGGCGACGTCCGCCTGCTGACCGAGACACGGCCCTGGCCCGAGTCCGGCCGGCCGCGCCGCGCGGCCGTCTCCTCCTTCGGCGTCAGCGGCACCAACGCGCACACCATCATCGAGCAGGCGCCCGCCGACGAGCCGGTACCCGCCGATGGACCGACGGCCCCCGAGCCGCGTGTGGCGCCGTCGCCGCTGCCCTGGCTCGTGTCGGGCCGGACCGAGGAGGCGCTGCGCGAGCAGGCCGCCCGTATCGTCGCGGCGGTTGCGGAGCAGGACCCCGCCGATGTCGCCCACGCCCTCGCGACCACCCGGACCCCGCAGCAGTACCGCGCGGTCGTCATCGGCGCCGACCGCGACGCACTGCTGCACGGCATGGGCCGGGTCGCAGACGGCGCGCCCGGTCCTATCACCGGCCGCGTGGCCAAGGGGCTGACCGCTTTCCTCTTCACCGGCCAGGGATCACAACGGCCCGGCATGGGGCGGGAGTTGTACGACCGGTTCCCGGTCTTCGCCCGCGCCTTCGACGAGATCTGCGCCCGGTTCGACGACGGCCTGCGCGAGATCGTCTTCGGGACCGGCACCGGCACCTCGGACGACGCCGGGATCGACGCCGGTACCTCGGACGACGCCAGTACCGGTACCGACGCCGAACCGCTGAACCGGACCGACCGCACCCAGGCCGCGCTGTTCGCCCACGAGGTCGCGCTCTACCGCCTCGTCGAGTCCTGGGGCATCACCCCCGACTACCTCGCCGGGCACTCCATCGGCGAGATCGCCGCCGCGCACGTCGCGGGCGTCCTCACACTGGACGACGCCTGCACCCTCGTCGCCGCCCGGGGCCGGCTGATGCGGGACCTCCCCGCAGGCGGCGCGATGATCGCCGTCCAGGCCACCGAACAGGACGTCCTGCCACTGCTGTCGGAGCGCGTCGGCATCGCCGCCGTGAACGGACCGGACGCCGTCGTCGTCTCCGGCGCCGAGGCCGAAGTCATCGAGCTGGCGGGCCACTTCGCCAAGACCAAGCGCCTCGCGGTCTCGCACGCCTTCCACTCGCCGCTGATGGAGCCGATGCTGGCGCAGTTCCGCGCCGTCGCCGAGAGCCTCACGTACCACCGGCCCACGGTGCCCGTCGTGTCGAACGTGACCGGCACCCTCGCCGCCGACGCGCTCGCCACCGCGAACCACTGGGTCCGGCACGTACGGGACGCCGTGCGCTTCCAGGACGGCGTCCGCACCCTCGAACAGGCCGGTGTCACCCGCTTCCTGGAGCTGGGCCCCGACGCGGTCCTCACCGCCATGGCCCGCGCGAGCCTGGAATCCGCCGACGCCGTGCTGGCCGCCACCGCACGGCGCGAACGCCCCGAGGCCGAGACACTGCTCGCCGCCGTCGGCCGGCTCCACACCGCCGGACTCGACGTCGACTGGGGAGCCCTCTTCCAGGGCGCCCGCCGGGTCGCGCTACCCACCACCGCCTTTCGGCGTGAGCGCTACTGGGCCGACCCCGCGACGACCGGCGGCGACGTATCCTCCGCCGGACTCGACTCCGCCGACCACCCGCTGCTCGGCGCCGCCACCCTGCTCGCCGACACCGACGGCGCCGTACTCACCGGCCGCCTATCCGCGCACACCCACCCCTGGCTCGCCGACCACGTCGTCGGCGGCCGGATCGTGGTCCCCGGCACCGCCATGGTCGAACTCGCCATCCGCGCCGGCGACCAGGTCGGCAGCGGCCGGCTCGAAGAACTCGCCCTCGAGGTACCCCTCGTCGTACCCGCGGGCGAGGCCGTCCGCGTCCAGGTCACCGTCGGCCCGCCCCGCAGCGACGGCACGCGCACCGTCGCCGTCCACGCGCGCCCCGAGGACGCGACCGCCGACCGGCCCTGGACCCTGCACGCCGGGGGACTTCTCGGCGAGGCGGGAGCGGTGGGCGGCGCTGGGGTCGGCGCGGTGGGTGAACCGCTCAACGAGTGGCCCCCGCCCGAGGCGGAACCCCTCGACCTCACCGGCCTGTACGAGCGGCACGCCGCGTCCGGCCTCGACTACGGCCCCGTCTTCCGTGCCCTGCGCGGCGCCTGGCGGCGCGGCGACGAACTCTTCGCCGAGGTACGGCTGGACGAGCGCCCCGCCGCGGACGCCGCCTCCTTCGGCCTCCACCCCGCCGCCTTCGACGCCGCCCTGCACGCCCTCGCGCTGCTCGGCGACGGCTCCGACGACGACACCGCGCGCCTGCCCTTCATGTTCGCGGGCGTCTCCCTGCACGCGGTCGGCGCCTCGGCGCTGCGCGCCCGGCTCGTCCCCACCGGCATCGACACCTTCACCCTCGACCTGGCCGACGCCACCGGCGCACCCGTCGCGACGGTCGCCTCGCTCGCCGCCCGGCCGCTGACCAACCTGCGCGGCGACGGGGACACGGACAGCGGCGGGGTGAGCGACGCGCTGTACCGCACCGGCTGGCAGCCGGTGCCCTGGCTCGGCGACCCGGGCAGCGACGGTGAGGACGTCTACGACACGGACACCGATCCCGACACCGGCTCCGACTTCGCCGAGGGCGGTACGGGTGGCCCCCGCGTCCTGCACAGCCTGCCCGGCTCCGACGCCGGCGCCGTTCATGCCGCGACCCACACCGCGCTCGCCGCCCTCCAGGAGGACGACCCGCGCCCGCTGGTCGTCGTCACACGCCGCGCCGTGTCCGTCGACGGCGAGGACGTGGCCGACCTCGCGGGCGCCGCCGTATGGGGACTCGTCCGCTCGGCCCAGTCCGAGACGCCCGGCCGTTTCACCCTGCTCGACCTCGACCCGGCGGCCGACGCCGATCTCGCCGTACCGCTCGCGCTGGCCTCGGGCGAGCACCAGGTCGCCGTCCGCGAGGGCGCCGCCCACGCACCCCGGCTGCTCGCCGCGGGCACCCTCCCGGCGCAGGACCGCCCGGCGCTCGACCCGAACGGGACCGTGCTGCTCACCGGCGCGACCGGCGGCCTCGGCCCCGTCATCGCCCGGCAGTTGGTCACCGCGCACGGCGCCCGCCATCTCGCGCTGGTCAGCAGGAGCGGACGCGCCGACGACGCGCTCGTCGCCGAACTCACCGCGCTCGGCGCCCACATCACCGTCCACGCCTGCGACGTCGCCGACCGCGCGGCGCTCGCCGCGCTCCTCGACGGGATTCCCGCCGCCCACCCGCTCACCGCCGTCGTGCACGCCGCCGGCGTCCTGGACGACGGGGTGGTCTCCGCCCTCACCCCGGAGCGCCTGGACGCGGTGCTGCGCCCCAAGGCAGACGGCGCGCTGAACCTGCACGAACTCACCGCGGGCCTCGACCTGCGGGCCTTCGTGCTGTTCTCCTCCGTCGCCGGCGTCGTCGGCTCGCCCGGCCAGGGCAACTACGCGGCGGCCAACGCCTTCCTCGACGCGCTCGCCGCACACCGGTCCGCACACGGCGCCGCCGCCCTGTCCCTCGCCTGGGGCCCCTGGACCCCGCTCGGCGGTATGACCAGCAGCCTGGCCGACGCCGACCTCGCGCGGATCTCCCGAGGCGGCATGGCCCAGCTCACCGCCGAGGACGGCGCGGCCCTCTTCTCCCTCGCCCTCGGCTCCGGCCTGCCCGCTCTCGCACCCGTACGGCTCAACACGGCCTCCCTGCGCGCCCAGGGAGCGGCGGTGGCGCCCGTCTTCCGCGCGCTGACCGGCCGCACCGTCCGCCGCGAGGCCCTGGCGGAGGGCGCCGACGTGCCCTTCACCGACCGCATGGCCGCGCTCGGCGAACAGGAACGCGCCGACGCGCTGCTGCGCACCGTACGCACCCATGTCGCGGCCGTCCTCGGCCACGCCTCGCCGGACGCCGTCGACCCCGAACGCGCCTTCAAGGACTCCGGGTTCGACTCGCTGGCCGCGATCGAACTGCGTAACTCCCTCGCGGCGGAGACCGCCCTCCGGCTGCCCGCCACCCTCGTCTTCGACTACCCGTCGGCCGCCGCCCTCGCGGCCTTCCTCGGTACGAAGATCGGCGACACGCCGACGGTCCGGCGCTCGACCGGCCGCGACACGCGGCGCCGCACCGACGAACCGCTCGCGATCGTCGGCATGGCCTGCCGCTACCCCGGCGACGTACGCACCCCGGAGGACCTGTGGCGGCTGGTCGCCGATGGGACCGAGGCGATCACCACCTTCCCGGCCAACCGGGGCTGGGACACCGACCGCGTCTACGACCCCACGCGGCAGCGCCCCGACACCAGTTACGTGCACAAGGGCGGATTCCTGCACGACGCGGGGGAGTTCGACGCCGCTTTCTTCGGTATCTCGCCGCGCGAGGCACTGGTCATGGACCCGCAGCAGCGGCTGCTGCTGGAGACCTCGTGGGAGGCCCTGGAGAGCGCGGGCATCGACCCCGCCTCGCTCAAGGGCAGCAGGACCGGCGTGTTCGCCGGGGTGATGTACCACGACTACTTCGGCGCCTTCGGCACCGGCAGCATCGTGACCGGCCGAGTCGCCTACACCCTCGGCCTGGAGGGCCCGACGCTCTCCGTCGACACGGCCTGCTCGTCGTCGCTCGTCGCGCTCCACCTGGCGGCGCAGTCGCTGAACCGGGGCGAGTCCGACCTCATGCTCGTCGGCGGCGTCGCCGTCATGGCGACCCCCGAGACCTTCATCGAGTTCAGCAGGCAGGGCGCGCTCGCCCCCGACGGCCGCTGCCGCGCGTTCGCGGCCTCCGCCGGTGGCACCGTGTGGGGCGAGGGCGTCGGCGTCCTCGCCGTCGAACGGCTGTCGGACGCCCGGCGCAACGGGCACGAGGTGCTCGCCGTGCTGCGCGGCTCCGCCGTCAACCAGGACGGCGCGTCCAACGGACTCACCGCGCCCAACGGCCCCTCCCAGGAGCGGGTCATCGAACAGGCCCTGGCCAGCGCCCGGTTGAGGCCGTCCGACGTCGACGTGGTCGAGGCCCACGGCACCGGTACGACCCTCGGCGACCCCATCGAGGCGCAGGCGCTGCTCAACACGTACGGGCAGAGCCGGACGGACGAGCCCCTGTGGCTCGGCTCGGTCAAGTCCAACATCGGTCACACCCAGGCCGCCGCCGGTGTCGCCGGAGTCATCAAGATGATCATGGCGATGCGGCACGGCGTGCTGCCGAAGACCATCAACGTCGACGAGCCGTCCGACCAGGTCGACTGGACGGCGGGCGAGGTCGAACTGCTCACCGAGGCGCGGGCATGGCCCGACCGTACGAGGCCGCGCCGCGCGGCGGTGTCCTCGTTCGGCATCAGCGGCACCAACGCCCACGTCATCATCGAGCGCGCGCCCGAACCGGCCGTCGTACAAGGCGAAACGGGGCCGAACGCGGAGACGGACGCGGGGCCGAACGCGGAGACGGACGCGTCGGCGGAGGGCGGTGCCCTTGCGCCCGTCCCGTGGGTGCTGACCGCCAAGTCGCCAGCCGCGCTGCCCGAACAGGCCGCCCGCCTGCTCGCCCACCTCACCACCCACCCGCACGCGCGCCCGGCCGACATCGGCCACTCACTGGCCACCACGCGCGGCCACTTCGCCCACCGCGCCGTCGTCATCGGCCCCGACGCGGCCGAACTGCGCGACTCACTCGCCGCGTTGGCCGCCGGCGCCACCGCCCCCGGCCTGGTCGAGGGCACCGCCGCCGGACACGCCAGGCCGCTGTTCGTCTTCCCCGGCCAGGGCTCCCAGTGGACCGGCATGGCCACCGAACTCCTCGACGAATCACCGGAGTTCGCGGCGAGGATGCGTGAGTGCTTCGCCGCCTGCGCACCGCACATCGACTGGGACCCGATGGCGGAGCTGAGCGGACCGCTCGACCGGGTCGATGTCGTCCAGCCGCTGCTGTGGTCGGTGATGGTCTCGCTCGCCCACACCTGGGCGGCCCACGGCGTACGGCCCGCCGGCGTCATCGGGCACTCCCAGGGCGAGATCGCGGCGGCCGTCGTCGCCGGGGCGCTCTCCGTGGAGGACGGCGCCCGTATCGTCACCCTGCGCAGCAAGGCCATCGCCGAGGACCTGGCGGGCAGCGGCGGCATGATGTCCGTCGCCCTCGCCGCCGACGAGATCGGCGAGCGCATCGCCGCGTGGGACGGCCGGATCTCGGTCGCCGCCGTCAACGGCTCCGCGTCCGTCGTCGTCTCCGGCGACCCCGAGGCACTCGACGAGCTGAAGGTACGCCTCAAGGCCGACAACATCCGCGCCAAGCGGCTGCCGGTGGACTACGCCTCGCACTCCGCGCACGTCGAGACGCTACGGGCCCGGCTGCTCACCGACCTGGCCGACGTCACCCCCCGCACCTCCGACGTACCGCTGTACTCGACCGTCACCGGCGAACTCCTCGACACCGCCACGATGGACGCCGCCTACTGGTTCACCAACCTGCGCGAGACCGTCCTGTTCGAGCGGGCCACCCGCGCGGCCGTCGCCGCGGGCCACACCCTCTTCGTCGAGTCCAGCCCGCACCCGGTCCTGACCATCGGCGTCCGCGAGACCGACGAGTCCGTGACGGCCGTCGGCTCGCTGCGCCGCGAGGAGGGCGGACTCACCCGCTTCGTCACCGCACTCGGCGAGGCCTTCACCGGCGGGGCCGACGTCGACTGGGACACCGTCCTCGCCGCGCACGCGCCGCGCCGCGTCCCCCTGCCGTCGTACGCCTTCCAGCACGACTGGTACTGGCTCGACAGCGTCTCTGGCAACGGCGACGTCACCTCCGCCGGACTCGACAGCACCGGACACCCGCTGCTCGGAGCGGCCATGGTGCGCGCCGACGGCCAGGGCGTCGTCCTCTCCGGCCGGCTGTCCGCGGGGACGCACCCGTGGCTCGCCGAACACGTCGTCGGAGGCCAGGTCCTCTTCCCCGGCACCGGCCATCTCGAACTCGCGCTGCGCGCGGGCGACCAGGTCGGCTGCGGACGGATCGCCGAACTCACCCTGGAGGCGCCGCTCGTCCTGCCCGAGCAGGGCGCCGTACAGCTCCAGACCGTCGTCGGCGCCGACGACGGCCACGGCAACCGCCCCGTCACCATCCACTCCCGCCCCGAGAGCTCCGACAGCTCCGGCGGCTCCGGCAGTGACGTGGCGTGGACCCGCCACGCGGAGGGACTGCTCGCCGCAACGACACCGGTCACGGACGACCCCGGCCTCGGCGTGTGGCCCCCCGAAGGCGCCCAACCGGTCCCGCTGGACGGGCTGTACGAGCAACTGCTCGACGTCGGCCTGTCCTACGGACCCGTCTTCCAGGGCCTCAAGGCCGCCTGGCGGCTCGGCGCGGAGATCTACGCCGAGGTCGCCTTCGACCAGCAGACCGACGGCTACGGACTGCACCCGGCGCTCGCGGACGCGGCCCTGCACACCGTCAGCCTCACCGAAGCGGCGGGCGATGCCGCGCTCCTGCCGTTCGCCTGGTCAGACGTCCAGCTCCACGCCACCGGTGCGACCGCCCTGCGTGTACGGCTGCGTCCCGCCGACGGCGCCGGGCCCGACGGCGCCGTGGCGCTGGACCTCGCCGACCCGACGGGCGCCCCCGTCGCGAGCGTCGGCTCGCTCGCGCTGCGGGCGATCTCCACCGAGCAGATCGCCGCCGCCGCGCGCGTCAACCTGGCGGGCTCGCTCCACCGGGTCGCCTGGGAGCCGATCACGCCGATCACGCCGATCGCCCCGGCCGCCCCGGCCGACGGAGCGCCCACCGACCACCCCGTCCGGATCCTGCGCGCACCGGCCGGCACGGACGCCGCCGAGGTCCGCGCGAGCTTCGACGCCGTCCTCGGCGAACTCGGCGACGCCCTCGCCGACGAAACGACCGCCGACGGCGACCTGTTGGTGGTCACCGGCACCGACCTCGCGGGCGCGGCCGTCGGCGGCCTCGTACGCTCGGCACAGACCGAGAACCCCGACCGCATCGTGCTCCTCTCCTACGACGGGCCCGCCGCCGAACCGCTGCCGGACGGCCTGGTCGCCGCGGCCCTCGCCACCGGCGAACCGCACCTCGCCGCCGCCGGCGACGGTGCGCTGTCCGTACCGAGGATCGTCAGGACCGGACCCGCCGACGACGCTCAGGACACCCGCCCCGACCTCACCGAAGGCACGGTCCTGGTGACCGGCGCCGCCGGCGCGCTCGGCCGCGTCATCACCCGCCACCTCGTCACCGACTGGGGCGTACGACGGCTCCTGCTGCTCAGCAGGCGCGGCGCCGACGACGCGCTCGTGGCCGAACTCACCGCGCTGGGAGCCGAGGTCGACACCGCGCGCTGCGACGTAGCGGACCGCGACGCGCTCGCCGCCGTGCTGGCCGGCATCCCCGAACAGGCGCCGCTGACCGGCGTGGTGCACGCCGCGGGCGTCCTCGCCGACGGCGTCCTGTCCTCCCTCACCCCCGAGCGCGTCGACACCGTCTTCCGGCCCAAGGTCGACGCCGCCTGGCATCTGCACGAACTCACCGCCGACCTCGGACTGCGGGCGTTCGTCGTGTTCTCCTCGGCCGCCGCCACACTCGGCTCACCCGGCCAGGGCAACTACGCGGCGGCCAACGCCTTCCTCGACGCGCTCGCCACCCACCGCCGCGCCCGTGGACTGCCCGCGCACGCCCTTGCCTGGGGCCTGTGGGAGCAGGCGAGCGGAATGACCGGAGCGCTCGACGGCACCGACAAGTCCCGTATCGCACGCGGCGGAGTCGCCCCGCTGGCCACCGACGAAGGGCTCGCGCTCTTCGACGCCGCCCTAGCCGGGGAGGAGCCCGCACTGCTGCCGGTCAAGCTGGACCTGGCCGGCCTCCGCGCCCAGGGCGACGCGCTCGCGCCGCTGCTGCGCCGGCTGGTACCCGTACGGCGCGGGGCCGCCGCGACAGGGAGCGGCCAGAGCGCCGACTCGCTGCGCGGCAGGCTCGCCGGGCTCCTCGACAGCGAGCGCGAACCGCTCCTCGTCGACCTCGTCCGGTCCCAGGTGGCCGCCATCCTCGGCCACCGCTCGGCAGAAGCGGTCGAACGCACCAGCGCCTTCAAGGAGTTGGGCTTCGACTCACTCGCCGCCGTCGAACTGCGCAACGGTCTCAACGCGGCCACCGGACTCCGGCTCCCCGCGACGCTCGTCTTCGACCACCCGACGCCCACCGCACTGGCCGGCTTCCTGCTCACCCAGCTCACCGACGGGCTTGAGCCCGGTACGGCGACCGGCACCGCGCGGGCGGGCACCGCCCGGCCCGCCGCCGACCCGGACGAACCCATCGCCATCATCGGCATGGGCTGCCGCTTCCCCGGCGGCATCGAATCCCCCGAGGACCTGTGGCGGCTCGTCGCCGACGGCGCCGACGCCGTCGGCGACTTCCCCGACGACCGCGGCTGGGACCTCGACGCGCTCTACGACCCCACCCTCGACCGCCCCGGCACCAGCTACACCCGCGAAGGCGGATTCCTGCACGGCGCCGCCGACTTCGACGCCGAGTTCTTCGCCATGGACGGCGAGGAGTCCCTCGTCACCGACCCGCAGCAACGCGTACTGCTGGAGACCTCCTGGGAGGCCCTGGAACGCGCCGCGATCGATCCGGCGACACTCCGCGGCTCCCAGACAGGTGTCTTCGCCGGGGTCATGTACCACGACTACTTCGGCAGCTTCGGCTCCGGCAGCGTCGTGTCCGGCCGCATCGCCTACACACTCGGCCTCGAGGGCCCGACCCTGTCCGTGGACACCGCCTGCTCCTCGTCCCTGGTCGCCATGCACCTCGCGGCGCAGTCGCTGCGCCAGGGCGACTGCTCGCTCGCGCTGGCCGGCGGCGTGACGGTGATGGCGACCCCGGGCGTCTTCGTCGAGTTCAGCCGACACCGCGGGCTGTCGAGCGACGGACGGTGCCGGTCCTTCGCCGACTCGGCGGGCGGCACCGGCTTCAGCGAGGGCGCCGGTGTCCTCGTACTGGAACGGCTCTCCGACGCCCGCCGCAACGGCCACCAGATCCTGGCGGTCCTGCGCGGCACGGCCGTCAACCAGGACGGCGCCTCCAACGGAATCACCGCCCCCAACGGCCCCGCCCAGCAGAAGGTCATCCGCAAGGCACTCGAATCGGCCGGTCTCACCGGCGCCGACGTCGACGCCGTCGAGGCCCACGGCACCGCCACCACCCTCGGCGACCCGATCGAGGCACAGGCCATCATCGCCACCTACGGCGCCGGGCACAGCGAGGAACGGCCGCTGTGGCTGGGCTCGGTGAAGTCCAACATCGGCCACGCCCAGGCGGCGGCCGGCGTCGCGGGCGTCATCAAGATGGTGCAGGCGCTGCGCAACGGCGTCCTGCCGCCGACCCTGCACGTCGACGCGCCGTCCCGGCACATCGACTGGGAGGAGGGCAACGTACGGCTGCTCACCGAGTCGCGCGAGTGGCCCGCGTACGACAACAGGCCCCGGCGCGCGGGCATCTCCTCCTTCGGACTCAGCGGCACCAACGCGCACGTGGTCATCGAGGCGGCGGCCGAACCCGCGCCCCGGACGCCGAGCACCCCGGCCGATGACACCCCGGCGGCGCCGGACAGCGTGCCCTGGGTGCTCTCCGGACACACGGCCGAAGCACTGCGCGCCCAGGCCGCCCGGCTCCTCGACCGTTTCGAGGGCCTCCCGCGCGAGAGCGCCGACACGGCGGACACGACGGACCTCCTCGCCCCCGCCCGGCCCGTCGCAGGCGCCCTCGCCACCACCCGTGCCCATCACACGCACCGCGCCGCCGTCGTCGGCCGCACCCCGGCCGAACTCCTCGACGGTCTGCGAGCCTTGGCGGACGGCACCGGCGCGGCCACCGTGCTGACCGGGACCGCCAAGGACGGCAAACTCGCCTTCCTCTTCTCGGGGCAGGGCTCCCAGACCGCGGGCATGGGGCGCGAACTCGCCGCCGCCTTCCCGGTCTTCGCCCGCGCCTTCGACGACGTACGGACCGCGCTCGACCCGCTGCTCTCCCGCCCGCTCGCCGAGGTCATGGAGTCCGAAGAGGCCCTGGCCCGGACCGAGTTCACCCAGCCCGCCCTCTTCGCCGTCGAGGTCGCGCTCCACCGCCTGCTCGAATCCCTCGGCGTGACACCCGACGTCGTGACCGGCCACTCCATCGGCGAGTTCGCCGCCGCCCATGTGGCCGGGATCCTCACGCTGGAGGACGCCTGCGCCCTGGTCGCAGCCCGCGGCCGGCTGATGCAGCAACTCCCGTCAGGCGGCGTCATGGTGGCCGTCAAGGCGACGGAGGACGACGTACGGCCACTGCTCACCGAAGGCGTCGCGATCGCCGCCGTCAACGGACCCGACGCCGTGGTCCTCTCCGGCACCGCCGACGCCGTACGCGCCCTGGCCGGCCGCTTCGAGCGGACCAAGGAGCTGACCGTCAGCCACGCCTTCCACTCACCGCTGATGGACCCGATGCTCGCCGCGTTCGAGGACGTCGCGAACAGCGTCACCTACCACCGGCCCCGGCTGCCCGTCGTATCGGCGCTCACGGGCGCCCCGGCCGCCGAGGACGACCTCCGCTCGGCCGCCTACTGGGTGCGCCACGCCCGTGAGGCCGTACGGTTCCACGACGCCGTACGCGGCCTGGAAGAGGCAGGCGTGCGGCGGTTCGTGGAGGTGGGGCCCGGCGCCGCGCTGACCCCCATGGCCATGGGTTCCCTGACCGGCGACGCGCTCGTCGTGCCCGTACTGCGCAAGGACCGGGACGAGCCGTCCTCCGTCGTCGCCGCGCTCGCCGCGCTGCACGTGCGCGGCGGGAGCGTCGACTGGGCGCGGCTGCTGCCCGACGGCGCCGGTGTCGACCTGCCGACGTACGCCTTCCAGCGGCGCAGGTACTGGATGGACAGCGAGCCGCAGGCGGGCGGCGCCGGTGGCGGACACCCGCTGCTCGGCAGCGAGGTGGACCTCGCCGGATCCGGCGGCACGCTCTACACGGGCACCCTGTCGCCGCGCGAGCGCCCCTGGCTGGCCGACCACGCCATCGGCGGCGCCACCCTGCTGCCCGGAACCGCCTTCGTCGAGATGGCACTCGCCGCCGGTGCCCGCGCCGGATGCGAC
This sequence comes from Streptomyces sp. NPDC060366, assembly GCF_042725135.1. Lineage (NCBI taxonomy): Bacteria > Bacillati > Actinomycetota > Actinomycetes > Kitasatosporales > Streptomycetaceae > Streptomyces > Streptomyces sp. NPDC060366. Next base: position 40,970 of record NZ_JBHXDC010000021.1, read on the forward strand.
ACCGTCGACGAACTCACCCTCGCCGAACCGCTGTTCCTGCCGGAGAGGGGTTCCGTACCGATCCAGTGCGCGGTCGGCGCGCCCGACGAGACCGGCGCGCGCCCGTTCCACGTCTACTCCTCGTCGGCCGCCGGCGGTCCCTGGACCGAGCACGCCGCCGGGCTGCTGCGGCCCGGCACCGACCCGGCCCCGCAGGAGGAGACGGCCGCCTGGCCGCCGGCGGGCGCGGAGCCGGTCGACGTGGGCGGCATGTACGAGCGACTGGCCGAACTCGGCGCCGACTACGGCCCTGCCTTCCAGGGGCTGCGCGCGGCCTGGCGCCTCGGTGACGAAGTACTCGCCGAGGTGACGGTCGATCAGGAGCCCGACCCGGTCGGCCCGTTCGGACTGCATCCAGCCCTGTTCGACGCCGCGCTGCACGCCGTGGGACTGCGCGAGGGCGCGGCGGAGCACCTCGCTCTGCCCTTCGTCTGGAGCGGGGTGCGGCTCCACGCCACGGGCGCGACCGCCCTGCGGGTACGGATCGGGCCGAACGGTCCCGGAGCCGTACGCGTCGAGGCCACCGACACGCTCGGCACCCCCGTCGTCCGGGTCGATTCACTGGTCCTCAGGGAGCCGCCCCGCGACCTCGCCGCACGTGCGGCGGGCGGCGAGGACACCCTGTTCACCCAGGGCTGGGCCGAACTGCCCGTGGCCGGAGTCCCGTCCGGCCGGAGCTGGGCCGTCGTCGGCGCAACCGGCGGTGACATCGTGGACGCCCTGGCCGGCCAGGTCGGCCAGGTGACGGCGGCGGACTCGCTCGACGAGGCACCGGACGCCGACATCGTCGTCCTGCCCTACGCCTCGGGCGCGGAACCCGCAGAAGTCCGTGACGGACTCGCCGCACTCCTCGGCCAGTTGGGCGCCTGGCTCACCGACGAGCGGCGCGCGGACACCACCCTGGCCGTCGTGACGTCGGGCGCGGTCGCCCGCGACGGCGGCGCGAACGCCGATCCGGGAGCGGCGGCGGTCTGGGGGCTCATCAGGTCCGCCCAGTCCGAACACCCCGACCGCATCGTGCTGGTCGACACCGACCTCGCGGACGGGTCATGGCTGCCTTTGCCCCAGGCCGTCGCCTCCGCGGTCGCGGCCGGCGAACCACAGGTCGTCGTCCGGAACGGCACACTCGCCGTACCCCGGCTCGTCCGGGCACCGCGCACCCCCGCGCACCACGCACCGGACTGGCGGGGCGGCGTCCTGATCACCGGCGGCACCGGCGCGCTCGGCCGGCTGGTGGCCCGCCATCTCGTCACCGCGCACGGCGCGGACCGCCTCGTCCTCCTCAGCAGGCGCGGCCCGGACGCCGAAGGAGCGGCCGAACTCGTCGCGGAACTCGCTGATTTGGGCGCCGAGGCGACCGTCGTCGGCTGCGACGCCGCCGACCCCGGAGCCCTGGCGGGTGTGTTCGCCGAGCACCCCGTCACCGCCGTGGTGCACGCCGCGGGTGTCCTGGACGACGCCACCCTCACCACCCTCACCCCCGAGCGCCTGGCCGCCGTCCTGCGGCCGAAGGTGGACGCCGCCTGGAACCTGCACCGGCTCACCCGCGACCTGGACCTCGGCGCGTTCGTCCTGTTCTCCTCGGCGGCCGGTCTGCTCGGCAGCCCCGGACAGGCCAGTTACGCGGCGGCCAACGCCTACCTGGACGCGCTGGCCACCCACCGGTCGGCGCTCGGACTGCCCGGCGTGTCGCTGGCCTGGGGCGCCTGGGCGGGCAGCGGCGGCATGGCCGACCGCCTCGGCGACACCGACTCGCGCCGGCTGGCACAGGGCGGTGTGGCCGCACTCGACGAAGCGGCGGGACTCGCCCTCTTCGACACCTGCGCCGGACGGCCCGAACCGGTCCTCATGCCCGCCGCCCTCGACCTGGGGGCGATGGCGCGCGGCGGCCGGATCCCGCCGCAGCTGCGCGGCCTTGTCCGGCCCTCCCGCCGACTGGCCCGCGCCGCGTCCACCGCGTCGGCGGCGCTGCGCACCACCCTGGCGGGGCTGACGCCCGACGAGCGGACCGCCGCGTTGCTCGACGTCGTCACGGCAGAGGCGGAGGCGGTGCTCGGCACGGGAGAGATCGATCCCCAACTGGCCTTCAGCGAACTGGGTTTCGACTCGCTCACCGCGGTGGAGTTCCGTAACCGGCTCAACGAGGTGAGCGGCCTCAGGCTGCCCGCCACGCTGATCTTCGACCATCCGAGCCCGTCGGTCCTCGCCGTCGAGCTGGCCGGGCAACTCGCCCCGGAGACGACGGAGAGCGCACCGAACGGCGGGGGCGCGCCGGGCACGGACGAGGAGACGGTCCGCCGGGTCTTCGCCACGATCCCGTTCGCCGATCTGCGGGAGTCCGGCCTCATGGAGGGGCTGCTCCAGCTCGCGGGCATGCGCGTCGACGGGGCGGCGGAGCCGGACGCCGACGGCGACGGCCGCGAATCGATCGACGCCATGGACGCGGAGAGCCTGATCAGCCTCGCTCTGGACGACCTCGTCAAGGACGACGACGCCCTGTGACGAGACCGTGCGACGAGAACCGTGACGAGGAGTAGGAACGTGGCCGAGCCCGCCAAGCCCGACACCAGGATGCTCGAAGCGCTGCGCGCTTCGCTCAAGGAGACCGAGCGGCTGCGCGAGCAGAACCGCGCGCTCACCGCCGCGCAGCGCGAGCCCGTCGCCATCGTGGGCATGGCCTGCCGCTACCCCGGCGGCGTGGGCTCTCCCGACGATCTGTGGGAGCTGCTGGCGGGCGGCCGGGACGGCGTCACCGCGTTCCCCGCCGACCGGGGCTGGGAGGAGGCGCTGCACGACGCCGACGGGCGGAGCAGGTCGGTCACCGACGAGGGCGGATTCCTGCACGACGCGGGGGAGTTCGACGCGGCCTTCTTCGGGATCTCGCCCCGCGAGGCCCTGGTCATGGACCCGCAGCAGCGGCTCCTCCTCGAAGGATCGTGGGAGGCGCTGGAGCACGCGGGCATCGACCCGACGACCCTCAAGGGCAGCCGGACCGGTGTCTACGCCGGGGTGATGTACCACGACTACTTCGGCAGTTTCGGCACCGGCAGCATGGTCGCCGGCCGGGTCGCCTACACGCTGGGCCTCGAAGGGCCCACCCTGTCGGTCGACACGGCGTGTTCGTCGTCCCTGGTCGCGCTGCACCTGGCCGCGCAGGCACTTCAGCAGGGCGAGGCGGACCTCGCCCTGGCCGGCGGGGTCACGGTGATGGCGTCGCCCGGCACCTTCGTCGAGTTCAGCAGGCAGGGCGCCATCTCGCCGGACGGCCGCTGCAAGTCGTACGCCGCCGACGCCAACGGCACCGGTTTCGCCGAGGGCCTCGGTGTCCTCGTCCTCGAACGGCTGTCGGACGCACGGCGGTTGGGGCATGAGGTGTGGGCGGTGGTCCGGGGTTCGGCGGTGAACCAGGATGGTGCGTCGAACGGTCTGACGGCGCCGAACGGTCCCTCCCAGCAGCGGGTGATCCGCGCGGCGCTGTCGCGGGCCCGGCTCTCCGCCGCCGAGGTGGACGTGGTCGACGGACATGGCACGGGCACCACCCTCGGGGACCCGATCGAGGCGCAGGCGTTGCTCGCGACGTACGGCCAAGGGCGCCCGGAGGGTGAGCCGTTGCTGCTCGGCTCGGTGAAGTCCAACCTCGGACACACCCAGGCCGCGGCGGGTGTCGCGGGCGTCATGAAGGTGGTGCTCGCGATGCGCCACGGCGTCGTACCGGCGACCCTGCACGCCGACGAGCCGTCACATCAGGTCGACTGGGGCTCGGGCGCGGTGGAGTTGGTGCCGGAGGCGCGGAAGTGGCCGGATGTGGACCGGCCGCGCCGGGCGGGGGTGTCGTCCTTCGGGATCAGCGGCACCAACGCCCATGTCGTCCTCGAACAGGCCCCCGCCGCTCCGGAGCCCGCGCACCCGGACCCGGCCGATCGGCACCCCGGCGCTGCCCAACCTCCCGTCGTCGTCTGGCCGTTGTCCGCCCGTACCCCCGAGGCCCTGGCGGCGCAGGCCGCCCGGCTCAGGGACTTCACCGCCGAGCGCCCGGAGCACACCCCCGCAGCAGTGGCGCGGGCCCTTGGCACCCGGCGTACCGCTTTCGCCCACCGGGCGGCCGTCACCGGCACCGACCGGGACGGTCTCCTCGCCGCGCTGGACGCGCTGGCCCGGGGCGACAGCGGCCCCGCGGTCGTACGCGGCCGCACGCGCGCCAAGGCACGCACCGCCTACCTGTTCACCGGCCAGGGCGCGCAGCGGCTCGGCATGGGCGCCGAACTCCGCGCCCTTTACCCGGTGTTCGCCGCCGCCTTCGACGAGGCGGACGCGGCGCTCGGGGTCGGACTGAGCGAGGTCCTGGCGGGCACGGACGGCGCGGCCGTCGACCGCACGCTGTACGCACAGGCCGGCCTTTTCGCCTTCGAGGTCGCGATGTTCCGTCTGCTGGAGTCCTGGGGCGTCCGGCCCGACTTCCTGGCCGGCCACTCCATCGGCGAACTCGCCGCCGCGCATGTGGCGGGCGTCCTCGGACTGGCGGACGCGGGGCGGCTGGTGGCCGCCCGAGGGCGGCTCATGCAGGCGCTCCCGGAGGGCGGGGCGATGGTCGCCGTCCAGGCCACCGAGGACGAGATCCGGCCCCTGCTCGGCGCGGGCGTTCAGATCGCCGCCGTCAACAGCCCCTCGGCGGTGGTGATTTCGGGTGCACTCGACGCCGTGATCGGCGTCGCGGACAACTTCACCAGGACGAAGCGGCTCACGGTCTCGCACGCCTTCCACTCCTCGCTGATGGACGACATGCTCGACGACTTCCGCGCGGTCTGCGAGAAGGCCGTTCTCCACGAGCCCCGTATCCCGCTCGTCTCCGGTGTCACCGGCGAGATCGCCCGGCCCGGTCTGCTCACCGACCCCGAGTACTGGGTCCGGCACGTGCGCGAGCCGGTGCGGTTCGGGGACGCGGTGCGGACGCTCTCCGAGCGTGGCGCCGGCCGGTTCGTGGAACTGGGCCCGGACGCCGTCCTGACCGGCATGGCGCGCGAGTGCGCGGTCCCCGACGACGCGCTGTTCGTCGCGCTCGGCCGCCGCAAGACAGCGGAGAGCGCCGCGGTCGCGACCGGTCTCGCGCGTCTGTACGCGGACGGGCTCACACCGGACTGGTCCGCCGTCTTCCCCGGCACTGCGGCCTCACCGCTGCCCACGTACGCCTTCCAGCACGAGCGTTACTGGATCGCGGCGGACGTCGCACTCTCCGCGCCCGCCCTCGACACACCTCACGGCCTGTCCACGGCGCCCGCTCCGGCGCGCGAGCCACTGCGGGACCGGCTGGCCGGGCTGACCCCGACCGAGGCGACCGAGGTGCTGACCGAACTGGTGAGCGCCGAGGCCGCCGCGCTGCTCGGATACGCGGCGGACGGCGGCATCGGCCCCGACACGGTCTTCCTCGAAGCCGGCATGGACTCGGTGACCGCCGCCGAACTGCGCGGCGCGGTAGGTGCCGCCACCGGACTCACCCTGACGACGGGAGCCGTCTTCGACCACGGCACACCCGCCCGGCTCGCCGCCGTCCTCCACGAGGAGTACACCCGCGCTGGCGTGTCCGCCCCCGACGAGAGCGCCGACACCCAGGAAATCGCGGTCACCACCCCCGCCCCCGCACCTGACCGTGAGTCCGTCAGCGGTCTGCTGCGGATGGCCGCGACCGGCGGCCGGATGGCGAAGGGCATGGACCTGCTCGGCGCGGTGGCCGCCATCCTGCCCGGCTTCACCACCGTCGCCGAACTGGGCTCCGTCGCACCGCCCGTACGACTGTCGCGCGGCCCCGCCGACCGGCGTCTGATCTGTGTGCCCTCGCCCATGGCGCTCGGCGGCGCGCACCAGTACGCCCGCTTCGCCACGCACTTCCACGGCCGCAGGGAGGTCGCGGTGCCGGCCGTCCCCGGCTTCGGCCGTGACGAGCCGCTGCCGTTGTCCTTCGACGCGGTCGTCGACGTCCTGACCGAGGGGACACGGGCCGCGGCCGGCGACGCGCCCTTCGTCCTGCTCGGCTACTCCTCGGGCGGCCAGTTCGCCCACGCCGTCGCCGAGACGCTGGAGAAGGCGGGCACACCCGCGGACGCGGTCGTCCTGCTGGACACCTATCTGCCCGACGGCGGCGACAACGACGACCTGTGGCGGGAGATGTTCGAGGGAATGCTGGACCGCGAGGACAGCTTCGGCGGTTTCAGCGCCCCGCGGCTCGCCGCCATGAGCCGCTACAGCGAGCTGATCCTCGACCGGTCGCCCGGCGCGCTCACGGCGCCCGTCCTGTTCGTACGCCCCGCCGAGTCGTTCACGTCCGCCGGGCCGGACACCGACGACTGGCGGGCCGGCTGGGACGCGGACCACACCCTGCGGGAGGTGCCCGGCAACCACTTCACGCTCCTGGAGGAGTCGGCGACCACGACGGCGGTGGCGGTCGACGACTGGCTCGCGGGGCTGCCGGGCGGCGGCCGTGCGCCCGGCATGTGACCTCAGGTCACGCCGTATCCGGGCGTACGGGCCGCGCCGACCCGCGTACGGGCCACACCGACCCGCGTACGGGCGGCGCCGGCCCACCTACCGGTCACGCCGAACACCGGCGCACCAGACCCTCGTCCTGGAAGTGACTCACCCACGCGTCCACCTCGGGACGCAGCGACTCGGAGGCGATGCCCCACTGTTCGGCCAGGACCTCGGCCGCGCGCTCCGCCTGCCACTCCTGCCGCTGGAGGACGATCCACATCAGGGTCCCCGTGGGGCCGCAGCGATGCCGCAAACCCGTGCGGGGAAGAAAGAAGTCGACCTTGCCGTCGGGCAGAACTTGCGTCTCCAGACCGTTTTCCGATCGCATGGCGACTCAATCCTCCAATTGCCGTGGGGGGCGTTTTCCGTGTGCGCTTCGAGCATATTGACGGGTGCGTCGCCGCGTAATACAGCGGACTCCCGAAATTCAGGTGCACGAAACGACACCGACCGTAGTGGGGTTGCGTGCACCTTGACAGCAGGCACCTCCGAAACCTGTGGGAGAGGTGGCCGAAAACAGGTCCCATCAGGCGTGATGTGGTCTGCCGGGAGCTTTCTTCCGGACCGGAGGTAGAAGAACTTCTACGTCCGATACACCGCCTGGAGCCAATGCCTCCGAACCCGCGTATTGCCTACGCTTGTGCTCGACGACGTGTCACACATATCAAATTTCGGTAGGGGAGTCCCTGTGTACGCCAATGAACATGCCACCCGCGAAACGGCGGTACGGCTCGACGCCGTCGCCAAGATCTACGGTGACGGCGACAATCAGGTCGCCGCGCTCAAGGAATTGACCCTGAGCTTCGGCGCGGGGACCTTCACCGCCGTCATGGGCCCGTCCGGATCCGGCAAGAGCACCTTTCTGCACTGCGCCGCCGGCCTGGTCAAGCCCACCTCCGGCTCGGTGTTCGTCGGCGGTACGGACCTCGCGCACATGGACGAGGTCCAGCTGACGAAGCTGCGCCGCGACCGGATCGGCTTCATCTTCCAGGCGTTCAACCTGCTTCCGGCGCTGACCGTGATGCAGAACATCCTGCTGCCGCTCGAACTGGCGGGCCGCCGCCCCGACAAGGAGCTGATCCGCTCCGTCGTCGACCGGGTCGGCCTCGCCGACCGGACCCGTCATCTGCCGGGCGAACTCTCCGGCGGCCAGCAGCAGCGGGTGGCGATCGCCCGCGCCCTGGTCACACAGCCCGCCGTGGTCTTCGCCGACGAGCCGACGGGCGCCCTCGACACACGTACGGCGGGCGCGGTCCTCGCGCTGCTGCGCGAGTCGGTGACCGTCGCCGGGCAGACCCTGGTGATGGTCACCCACGACCCCGTCGCCGCCTCCTACGCGGACCGTGTGGTGTTCCTCGCGGACGGCATGCCGGCGGGCGAACTCCAGCGGCCGACCGCCGACGCCGTCGCCGCGCGCATGACCCGCCTCGGTGCCTGGGAGAGCGACGCACAGCCGGCCGCGCCCGTCGCGACGGGCGGCCGGTTCTGATGGGTCTCCTCGCTTTCCGCACCCTCAAGTTCCGCAAGGCGAGCTTCATCGCGACTTTCGTCGCCATGTTCCTCGGCGCGGCGATCGTCATGGCCTGCGGCGGTCTCATGGAGACCGGCATCCGCATGGACGCGCAGCCCAAGCGGCTCGCCGCCGCCCCGATCGTGGTGACCGGCCATCAGACCGCCGGCTCCGACGCCCTGTCCGAGCGCGGCCGTCTCGACGCGGGACTCGTCGAGACCGTGCGCTCCGTGCCCGGCGTGGCGAAGGCCCTGCCCGACGTGTCCTTCCCCGCCGTCGTCATCCCCGGGGGCTCCGGCGCCTCCGACATCGCCGAAGCCGACGGCGGATCCACCGCCGGCCACAACTGGGCCTCGGCGTCCCTGGCCCCGTACACCCTCGCCGACGGCGCCGCCCCCGAGGGCGCCGACCAGGTGGTGCTCGACAAGACGCTCGCCGACCGGGCCGACGCCTCCGTCGGCTCCCGTGTCGAACTGGCCGTCCAGGGTGTCTCCCACTCCTACCTGGTCAGCGGCATCGTCACCCGTTCCGGCTCCGGCGGCGACCCCGCCGTCTTCGTCTCCGACGACCGCGCGAGCGAGCTGACCGGCGGGAGCGTCGACAACGTCGGCGTGGTGCCCGGCGACGGCGCCTCCGTCGCGGCCGTCACCGCCGCCGTCAAGGAAGCGGTGGACGGCGAGGCGAGTGTCCTCACCGGCGAACGCCTCGGCCTCGCCGAGGCACCGGGCGCCCTGACCGCCCAGCGCACCGTCATCATCCTCGCCGCGGTCTTCGGCAGTTGGGCGGTGCTCGTCGTCCTCTTCGGCGTCGCCTCCACCCTCGGCCTCACGCTCCAGCAGCGCACCCGCGAGATGGCCCTGCTGCGCTCCATCGGTACGACGTCGAGTCAGCTGCGGCGGATGATCCTGTGGGAGACGTCCGTCCTGTCCGTCGTCGCCACCGCCCTCGCCGTGGCGCCCGGCTATCTGCTCGGCAAGCTCATCTGCTCGATCCTCACCGACAGCGGCGTCCTGTCCCCGGTGATCGTCTTCCACCAGGGCTGGGTCCCGATGCTGGTGGGGGCCGTCACCGCGATCCTCGCCGCCGCGGGAGCCACCCGCTTCGCCGGCCGCAAGGCGGCACGCACCGAGCCCGTCGCGGCGCTCGCCGACAGCGAGGTACGGCCCCGCTGGTTCACCAGGAACCGCCTGCTGCTGGCCCTGTTCTTCCTCACCGTCGGCATCTCCCTGTCCGCCACCACCCTGCTGGTCATGGAGAACGGCCCGACCCTGGCGAGCACCGCGGGACCCGCGTCCGTCTTCTTCAGCATCGGCATCGCCCTGCTGGCCCCCGGCATCTGCGCGGCCGTCGTGGCGGTCCTGGGCGTGCCGGTACGGCTGTTGACCGGACTCCCCGGACGCCTCGCCGTACGCAACACGGCCACCAACCCCGTCCGTATGGCGAGCGCCGCCGCCCCCGTCATCATGCTGATCGCGATCGCCACCGGCACGCTCTACATGCAGTCCACCGAGGACAGCGTCTCCGCCGAGAGCTACGCGGCGGGCATCGGCGCCGACCACGTACTCGAATCCGAGGCCGGCGGATTCCGGTCCGACGTGGCCGGACAGGTCGCCGCACTGCCCGGTGTGGCCGCGGCGTCCGGTCTCGTCACCTCGCGGGGCTTCGTGGAGGCCGAGTCGGGATCCAGCGGCATCGCCCTGCGCGGTGTCGACGCCGGGGGAGCGAGCCAGAACCTGGCCCTGCGCGATGTCACCGGCTCGCTCGACGCGCTGAGCGGCGACACGGTCGCCCTGTCCGCCGACCGGGCCGAGGAGTTCGGCGTCGCGGTGGGCGACCGGCTGCCCGTCCGGCTCGGCGACGGAACACGGTCCGACCCGAAGGTCGTCGCCCTCTTCGCCGGCGACCCCGACGAGGAGTTCCTGCTGCTGCCGGCCGGCACGCTCGCGCCGCACACCACCGCGGGCCTCGCCGAACACGTCCTCGTACGCGCCGACAAGGGCGCCGACCCGGGCGCCCTCAGGACCGAACTGGCCTCCTTCGCCGGGGAATTGCCCGGCGCCCGGGTGGCCGACAGCTCCACCCTCAGCGGCTCCAGCGACTCCATCCAACAGATCCTCGTGACCGCCAACTACACCGTCGTCGCCATGATCGTGGGATACGCGGCCATCACCGTGATCAACACCCTGGTCGTGGTGACCCGCAAGCGGCGCAGGGAGATCGGACTCTCCCGGCTGACTGGCGCCACCCGCGCCCAGGTCTTCGGCATGCTGAGCGTCGAAGGGGCCCTGATCTCCGTCGTCGCCGTGGTGCTCGGCACGGCGGCCGCCGCCACGACCATCGTCCCGTACGCGATGGTCAAGAACGACTCGTTCCTGCCGTCCGGCTCCATCGGGATCTATCTCGCGGTCGTCGGCGGATCCCTGCTGCTGATCTTCGGCGGTACGCTCTTCCCGTCCTGGCGCGGTATGCGCACCCCACCGGTCGAGACGGTGGCCGCCGAGTGAGGGAGCACACCATGGTGGCCGAAGGACCGGTGTCCGACCGGGAACGTCCGGACACCGCTCCACCGGCGGCCGTTCCACCGGCGGGCGGGCCGCCCACCGGGGACGGGCAGGCGCGGTCTCCGCGCGAACGCGCCCTGTCCCTCGGGCGGTTCGCCGCCGCCGCGGTCCGTCGGCGCACCCGCCGGGCCACGCTCGACACGGCCATGGGCACCGTGGTCGGCGCGAGCACGATGCCGTCCCTGGCGCTCTTCCTGGTGACGGCCTACTTCGTGATCCTGTTCGTCATCGGTATCGGCGCCGTGGCGCTGCCCATCTGCATCCCCGCCGTCCGCTGGCTCTGCAACCGGGCCCGGTGGGTGGCCGGTCGGACCGGCGTCAAGGTCGAGGTGCCCTACCAGCCCGAACCGCTGGAGTTCGAGAAGGACATCGTCGGATGGATGCGCCGCTGCAAGTGGATCCTCACCGACCGGGCCACCTGGCGCGACCTCCTGTGGCTCTTCCTCAACACCGGCGTCGGCATGATCGGGTTCATCCCCGCCGCCCTCCTCTACTACGTCGGTGAGGGCCTGGTCCTGGCGGGCGGCTTCTGGCACTCCCTGCTCAGCGACAACGGCACGGGACGCATGTACTGCGGCATCGTCGTCGACAGCTACCCCACCGCCGTCGCCGCCGGCCTCCTGGCCCTCGGAGTCTTCGGACTCTGGCTCTGGACCACCCCGTTCATCCTCCGGGGCTACGCCTACTTCACCCGTTATCTGCTGGGCCACACCGACACCACGCGGCTGGCCTCCCGCGTCCGCCATCTGGCGGAGAGCCGGTCCGGCGCCCTGGACACCCAGGCCGCCGAACTGCGCCGGATCGAACGCGATCTGCACGACGGCGCACAGGCCAGGCTCGTCGGCCTCGGCATGACCCTCGGTGCCGCCGACCGCCAGCTCGACAAGGACACGGCGGAGGCCCGGCGGCTGCTCCGCGAGGCGCGCGCGTCGTCCGTCCTCGCCCTGCGTGAACTGCGCGACCTCGTACGGGGCATCCACCCGCCCGTCCTCGCCGAACGCGGACTGGCCGACGCGCTGCGCGCCCTCGCCATCGCGAGTCCGCTGCCGTTCGAGGTGTCCGTGACCATCCCCCCACAGCTCTCGGCGCCCGTGGAATCCGCCGTATACTTCTCGGTGTCCGAGCTGCTCACCAACGTGCTGAAACACGCCGACGCGAGCCGCGGCGAACTGTCCGTCAGATACGAACGCGGCGTGCTCCACGCCCGCGTCGGCGACAACGGCCGGGGCGGCGCGAGCATGAGCGAAGGGTCCGGCCTCGCCGGAATCCGGCGGCGTCTCGCCGCCTTCGACGGAACGATCGACATCAGCAGCCCACCCGGCGGCCCCACCGTGACCGAGTTGGAGATTCCGTGCGCGTCGTCCTCGCCGAGGACCTTTTCCTCCTGAGGCAGGGGCTCGTGCAGCTCCTGACATCGTTCGATTTCGAGGTCGCGGCAGCGGTGGACAACGGGGAGGATCTCGCGAGAGCCGTGGCCGAACACCGCCCCGACATCGCCATCGTGGACGTACGGCTGCCGCCCACCTTCACCACCGAGGGCCTGCGGGCCGCGCTCCAGGCCCGCCGCGACATGCCGGGCCTGCCCATCCTCGTCCTGTCCCAGCACGTCGAGCAGATGTACGCGCGTGAACTGCTCGCCGACGGCACGGGCGGTATCGGCTACCTGCTCAAGGACAGCGTCCTCGACGACGAGCAGTTCGTGGAGGCGATCCGCCGGGTGGCGAACGGCGGTACGGCCATGGACGCCGCCGTGGTCGCCCAGTTGATGGTCAGTCACTCGATGGACGAGGGCGTCGGGACACTGACGCTGCGCGAGCGGCGGGTGCTGGAACTCATGGCCGAGGGATGCTCGAACGCCGCCATCGCCGGCCGGCTCACCGTGAGCGAGGGCGCCGTCGCCAAACACATCTCCGGCATCTTCAACAAACTGACGCTCCCTCAGGACAGCGACGTCAACCGGCGGGTGATGGCGGTCCTCACCTATCTGAACGCCTGACGGACCATCGGCAACAGCAGAAGGCCCTCCGCGGCCGGTGTCTTTTCACCGGCCGCGGAGGGCCTTTCCCCTCCTGCTGCGCTGCGTCGTGCGGTGTCAGGTCGTGCTGTGCACCACCGCGTCGAGCCGCCGCCGCAGACTGCCCGTCAGCTCCTGCCACCGCTCGGCCAGATAGAAGTGGCCGCCGCGGAAGATCTCCAGGGAGAAGTCCGACGTGGTGTGGTCACGCCAGCGGGCCGCCTCCTGCGAGGTGACCTTCGGGTCGTCGTCACCGATGAACGCGGTGACGGGGATGTCGAGTTCGGACCCCGGCCGGTGGACGTACGTCTCCACCGCCCGGTAGTCCGCCCGCAACGCCGGCATCACCATCGCGATGATCTCCTCGTTGTCCAGCAGCGCCCCCACCGTGCCGTCAAGCGACTTGAGTTCGGCGATCAGTGACGCGTCCGGCTTCAGATGCAGACGCTCGTCCCGGTGGGTCGACGGGGCGCGGCGGCCCGAGACGAACAGCGCGAGCGGGCGATGGTCCGCCGCGCGGAGCCGGCGCGCCACCTCGTACCCCAGCAGTGCCCCGTAACTGTGGCCGAACAGCGCGAACGGCCGGTCGGTCCACGGTCCCAGCGCCTCGGCGATCAGGTCCGCGAGCAGATGCAGATCGTCCACCGGCCGCTCGTGGCGCCGGTCGTGGCGCCCCGGATACTGCACGGACAGCACCTCGACGTCCGGGGCGAGGGCGGCCGACATCGGGAAGTAGTACGACGCCGCGCCGCCCGCGTGCGGAAGACACACCAGCCGGGTCCGGCTGTCGGGGTTCCGGTGCGGAACGCGTATCCAGGTGTCGTCGGTCGTGCCGGTCATGACGGGATTCCTCCGCTCGTCAGTCGGTGACGCTGATGACCTGCGTCGGACAGGTGAGGGACGCCTGAAGCACGTCCTCGTAACTGTCCTCCGGCGGCTCCTCCGTGAGAAGCAGGGTCAGACCGTCCTCCCCCTGGTCGAAGACCTCCGGGACGAGCATCGCGCACTGGCCGGAGCCGGTGCACCTGTCGCGGTCGATATGGACGCGCATCGCTGTCCTCCTCGAAATGGGTGGGCCGTCACCAGGTGACGGGCAGCTCGTAGACGCCGTAGACCATCGCGTCGTCCTTGAACGGCAGGGTGTCCACCGGCGCGGCCATCCGCAACCCGGGAATTCGGCGGAACAAGGTCTCGTAGACGACCTCCAGCTCCACCCGCGCGAGGTTCTGCCCGATGCACTGGTGGATGCCGAAGCCGAAGGCGAGATGGCCGCGGGCCTCGCGGCGTACATCGAGGGTGTCGGGGTCCGGGAAGACGCTCTCGTCGTGGTTCGCGGCGTTGTTGAGCGCCATGATGCCCTCGCCCGCGCGGATCACCGTGCCGTCCAGGTCGATGTCCTCGACCGCGACCCGGGCCGTGCCCGAGTCGGAGATGGAGAAGAAACGCAGCAACTCCTCCACGGCCTTCGGCATCAGACCCGGCTCGTCCCTGACCGCGGCGAGCTGGTCGGGGTGTTCGAGCAGCGCCAGGACACCCAGGGCGATCATGTTCGCCGTCGTCTCGTGCCCGCCGACCAGCATCAGCCTCGCCATCGTCACGATGTCGAGGTGGTCGCACGCCTCGGTCACCCGGTTCTTCTCGATGAACCGGCTGAGCAGGTCGTCGCCCGGCTCGCTCTCCTTGCGCGTGACCAGCTCGTCCAGATACCCGTCCAGCGTGGCCACGGCCGCGCCGTACTCCTCCTGGCTGAGGTCTCGGTTCATCAGCCGCGCCGACCACTCCTCGAACTTGGCGTGGTCGTCGTAGGGCACGCCGAGCAGTTCGCAGATGACGAGCGACGGTACGGGCAGGGCGAGCGCCGCCACCAGGTCGACGGGACCGCCGGTCGCCAGCATCGCGTCGATCCGCTCGTCCACCAGCTCCTGGATCCGGGGACGCATCTCCCTGGCCTTGCGCGCGGTGAACTCCGAGAGCAGCATGCTCCGCTGGGCGGTGTGCTCCGGCGGATCCATCGACAGCAGCATCAGCCGGATGTGCTGGAGCATCTCCTCCGGGATGTGGAACTGGTGCGGATATCCCGGCAGTTTGAGATTGGAGCTCGCCCGCGCGTCCCCGAGGACCTTGCGGACGTGGTCGTGGCGCGTGAGCAGCCACGTCGGCTTGCCGTTCACCTTGAGCGCGGCGCGCGAGACGGGTTCACCCGTGCGCAGCTTCGCGTACTCCTCCGGCGGCGCGAAGGGGCAGGTGCGGCGCATCGGGAACTCCGGCAGGCCGGTCGCGTCCGCGCTCTGGTCGGCTGACTGGGTCATGGTGCCCTCTCTGGCAGTCGCTCTGGCTCTGGCTCGCTCCGTACGGCCCCGCTCGGCCGTACGGGACTTTCAAGACACGCCCTGAGGCCGCTACCAGCTCACCGGGAGTTCGTACAGGCCCCACACGATCGCGTCGTCCTTGTAGCGCAGCTCGTCGGCCGGCTTCTCCAGACGCAGACCGGGGATCCGGCGCAGCAGTGTGTCGTAGACGACCTCCAGCTCCAGACGCGCCAGGTTCTGCCCGATGCACTGGTGGACGCCGTAGCCGAAGGCGAGATGGCTGCGGGCCGAACGGCGCACGTCGAGGGTGTCGGCGTCGGGGAAGACGCTCTCGTCGTGGTTCGCGGAGTTGTTGAGCGGCATGATGCCGTCACCGGCGCGGATCACCGTGCCGCCGATCTCGATGTCCTCCTTCGCCACGCGCGCGGTGCCCGCGTCGGAGATGCTGAAGAAACGCAGCAACTCCTCGACCGCCTGCGGCAGCAGCGCCGGTTCGGCACGCAACGTGGCGAGCTGGTCCGGGTGTTCGAGCAGGGCGAGCATGCCGAGGGCGATCATGTTCGCCGTCGTCTCGTGGCCCGTGACCAGCATCAGCCGCGCCATGCTCACGATGTCGGAGTGCTCGACGGCCGGTTCGGCGCGGTTCAGCGCGATCAGCCGGCTGATCATGTCGTCGCCCGGCTCGGCCTCCTTCAGGGTGACCAACCCGTCGACGTACTTGTCGAGTTCGTAGTGCGCGGCGCCGCGCTCCTCGTCGCTGATGTCGTGGTTCATGATCTGCCACGCCCAGTGCTCGAACCGGCCGTGGTCCTCGTAGGGCACACCGAGCAGTTCGCAGATGACGAGTGACGGTACGGGCAGGGCGAGCGCCGCCACCAGGTCGACAGGGCCGCCCTCCGCCAGCATCGCGTCGACCCGCTCGTCCACGATCTCCTGCACACGCGGCCGCATCGCCCGCATCTGGCGCAGGCTGAACTCGGGTGCCAGCATGCGCCGTTGGACGGTGTGGTCCGGC
The DNA here is from genome assembly GCF_042725135.1 of Streptomyces sp. NPDC060366. NCBI lineage: Bacteria > Bacillati > Actinomycetota > Actinomycetes > Kitasatosporales > Streptomycetaceae > Streptomyces > Streptomyces sp. NPDC060366. Next base: position 56,940 of record NZ_JBHXDC010000021.1, read on the forward strand.
GGATCCATGGACAGGAACGTCAGCGGCACCGCCTGGAGCATCTCGTCGGGCACCGGCACCTGGAGCGGATAGCCCGGCAGCTTCAGGTTGGCGCTGACCCGCGAGTCGCCGAGGATCTGCTTCACATGGTCGTGCCGCGTGATCAGCCACGCCGGCTTGCCGTTCACCTTCAGGGACGCCCGCGAGACGGGCTCGTTCTCCCGCAGTTCCGCGTAGCGCGCGGGGGGCGCGAAGGGGCAGGCCCGGGTCATGGGGAACGGCGGGTGCTCGGCCTCGCCGGCACGGTCGGCAGGGTTCATGGTGCCCTCTCGAACTCGATACGTGGGTGGTGGCGGGCGCGGACGGCCGACGGTGCGCGGCACGTGTCCGCGGAGCGCGCGGCCCGCTCCGGGGGAGAGCGGGCCACACGCCCCACGACGGCGGGAGCCTGGGCCTGTCCGGCGGTGCTCGGTGTCCGGCCCGGCCGCCTCCCGCACACTAATTCGCCCCCCGCGGGCGCCGAACCCCCCTACCTCCCCCTGCCGGGTGTCCGGTCCCGGACCAGGGACGAAGGCGCCACCGGGCGCCTTCCCACCCGCCGGCGGACGGCCCGGCCCGGCCCCGGCCCGGCCCCGGCCCGGTAGGGGCGGTTAGGGGGTCCAGATCGGCCCCGCGGCGGGGTTAGCGTCGATCCCGATCACGCTTCCGTGGTCCCACTCAGAGAACTGGAACGGGGTGCTCACCGTGTCACCGGATCCCAGCGACAAGGGCACCGTGCCCTTCCGGGAGTACCGCACCTGGTACCGGGTGACCGGCGACCTCAAGGCCGGCCGGCCCGCGCTCGTCGCCGTGCACGGCGGCCCCGGCAGCACGCACGACTATCTCCTCGCCCTGGCAGCCCTCGCCGACGAGGGCTGGCCCGTCGTCCACTACGACCAGCTCGGCAACGGCGGCTCCACCCATCTCCCCGGCGAAGGCGCCGACTTCTGGACGGTGGACCTGTTCCTCGCCGAACTCGACAACCTCCTCGACCGGCTCGGCATCGCCGACGACTACGTCCTGTTCGGCCAGTCCTGGGGCGGCCCGCTCGCCGCGTCGCACGCGATGAACAACCCGGCCGGGCTGCGCGGACTCGTCGTCGCGAACGCACCCGCCTCCATGCCGCTGTGGCTCAGCGAGATGGCGGCGCTGCGGGCTGAGTTGCCGCCCGAGGTGCAGGCGAGCCTGCTGCGCCACGAGGCGGCGGGCACCACCGACACCGACGAGTACTACGCCGCCATGCGCGTCTTCTACGACCGTCATGTGTGCCGGATCCAGCCGTGGCCGCAGGACTTCCTGTCCTCGTTCATGGAGATCTACAACGACCCGACCGTCTACTACACGATGAACGGGCCGAACGAGTTCCATGTCATCGGGACCCTGCGCGACTGGTCGATCATCGACGATCTGCACCGGATCCGGACCCCGACGCTGCTGATCGGCGGCCGGCACGACGAGGCGACGCCCACCGTCATGCGGCCGTATGCCGACCTGGTACCCGGCGCGCGCTGGGAGATCTTCGAGGAGTCGAGCCATCTGCCGCACCTGGAGGAACCCGAGCGGTTCACCGAGGTGATGGTCGACTTCCTGAAGAGTCTGTAGAGCGACGGCGCGGCGCGTCCCTACGGCCCCTGCTCGCTCCCGTACGACGCCACGAGAGGGCCGTACGACCGCTGTTGAACCGCCGCACGACGCCGGGCGGCGCCACGTGCCGAGCCGTGGCCCCGTACGACCCGACCCATCACACGATCCGGTACGCGCCCCGACGCGCGCCCGGCAAGGGGAGGCCATGAAAAGCACAGCGAACGACGGCACGGCCGGCCCGGACGCCACCGCCATGGTGTTCCCCGGCATGGGCCCGTCGCCCTTCTCGGACGTGGGCCGCTTCATGGTGGTCAACCCGGAGGCCAGAGAGCTGGTCGCGATCGCCGACGACGTACTCGGCTACTCCCTCGTGGACACCTTCCGCGAGGCGGAGGGCGACTACTCGGAGGCCGCGCAGGTCGCCTTCCTGGTGAACTGCCTGGCGTCCGCGCGGTGGGCGGAGCGTGAACTCGGCATCGTCCCCGCGGTGGTGACGGGACCGAGCTTCGGCGAGAAGGCGGCCCTCGCCTACTGCGGCGCGCTCACCGTGCCCGACGCGATACGCATGACCGCCGAACTCGCCCGCTGCATGGACGACTACTTCCGCCACGCCCACCAGGACATCGTCACGCTGTCCTTCGTCCGCGCCCCGGAGGAGGGCCTGACGGCGATCTTCGCCGACCTGGACGCCGCGGGGGAGTGGCACGACATCTCCTGCTACATCGACGACGGCTTCTACATGGTGTCGCTCAGCGAACACCGGGTGGACTGGTTCCGCTCCCGGCTGCGCGACGTCGGCGCGCTGTCGCTCTACACCATGCGCCCGCCCATGCACTGCGCCGCGTTCGCCCCGCTCCGTGACCGCGTCGAGCGCGAGGTCCTGGCCGGTCTCGACTTCGCCGACCCGCGGCTGCCGGTCGTGGCCGACCAGGACGGCGCGCTCGTCGAGACCGGCGCCGGTCTGCGGGCGATGCTGCTGGACAGCTTCACCCGCCCCCTGAACTGGCCCGACGTCATCGACGGGCTGCGGTCCTTCGGCACCCGCCGCGTCTGCGTCGCCGGCCCGGACAACCTGTTCGGCCGGGTCGGCCGTACGACGGAAGCCTTCGAGGTCGTGCCCGCCAACCCGCGCGCCGCGATGACGCCGCGCCGTACGAACACCCGCCGCACGCACCAACGCCGTACCCGCGTCGGCGCCGCCTGAGCGACAGACACCGCCCGAGCGAGCGTGCGGCGCGGGCGACCGAGCCCTGGGCGGCAGCGCCGCCTTCGCGAGCGGCCGTACGACGACCACCCCTCACGACACCTTGGAGTCACCGTGCAGGACGACCGATTCGCGCCCCTGCTGCGCCAGTTCCTCCCCTTCGCGGCCCCCGACGAGCCGCTCGACGACGACGTCAAACTGCGCGACCTCGGGCTCGACTCGCTGGGCATGGTGCAGCTCCTCGGCGCGCTGGAGGACACCTACCAGATCCGCTTCCTCGGCGACGAGCTCACCATGGGGTCGTTCGAGACACCCGGCATCCTGTGGAAGACCGTCGACAGCCTGACCCAGCGCGACGCGGGCTGAGGGCGGGGCCCACCGTGAACACCTCCACCCTCACGACGGACGCCACGCTGCCGGGGCGGTTCCTGCGCGGCCTGGCACGCTCCGCCGACAGACCCGCCTTGCGGACGGGCGCCGGCACCCTGACCTACCGGGAACTGCACGAACGGGCACTGGGGCTGGCCGGTTCGCTGCTCGCCGCGGTGCCCGCCGGACCCCGCGCGGTCGGCGTACTCGTCGGCAAGGGCGTCTCCGCCTACCCGACGCTGCTCGCCGGCCTGTACACCGGCGTCACGACGGTGCCGCTCCAGCAGACGTTCCCCGCCGCCCGCACCCTGCGGATGATCGAGGCGAGCGGGGTGGATGCGCTGATCGCCGACGACGACTCGCTCCCCGCCCTCCTCGAACTCGCCGCCGTGGGCGCCCGCCTGCCGGTGCTCTTCCGCGCCCACACCGAACTGACGGCGGGCACCGAGGGCCTCGGCGGCAGTGAGGGGCCCGGCGGAGGCGAAGGCGTCGGCGGCGCGGCGGTACGGCCGGCCCTGATGCCGTGGATCCCCTACCGCGCGGACGCCGCCCTGGCCGAGCCCGTGCCCGCGCTGCCGCAGGACGTCGCGTACGTGCTCTTCACCTCGGGCTCCACCGGGCGGCCCAAGGGAGTGCCGGTCACCCACGCCAACACCGACCACTACTTCCGGCTGCTCGACGCGCGCTACGACTTCGGGCCGGGCGACGTCTTCACGCAGAACTTCGACCTCAACTTCGACTGCGGCATGTTCGACCTCTTCTGCGCCTGGGGCTCCGGCGGCACGCTCGTACCGCCGCCGGCCGCCGCCTACCGCGACATGCCCGCGTTCGCCGCCGAGCACGGCCTGACCGTCTGGTTCTCCACACCGAGCGCCGTCGCCCTGATCCGCCGCATGGGCGGACTGCGGCCCGGCGCCATGGACACGCTGCGCTGGAGCTTCTTCGCCGGCGAGGCGCTGAGCAGCCGCGACGCCGACGACTGGGCCGCCGCCGCACCCGGATCCGTGGTCGAGAACCTCTACGGGCCCACCGAACTGACCATCACCGTCAGCACCCACCGCTGGACGCCAGGACAGGACCGCGGGCTCAACGGCATGGTGCCGATCGGCGCCGTCCACGAGGGCCACGGCGTGCTGCTCCTGGCACCGGACGGCGAACAGGCCCCACCAGGCGGCCCCGCCTCCGAAGAGGGTGAACTCTGCATCGCCGGACCGCAGTTGACGGCCGGATACCTCGACCCGCAAGACGACGAGGGCCGGTTCTTCGACCGCGACGGGCACCGCTGGTACCGCACCGGCGACCGCGTCAGGCGTGACGCGGACGGTGTCCTGCACTACCTCGGCCGGGGCGACTCACAGGTCCAGGTTCACGGCGTACGGGTCGAACTCGCCGAGGTCGAGGCCGCGGCGCGGGAGTGCGACGGAGTCCAGGACGCGGTCGCCGTGGCCGTACCGAGCGGCGGCACGGTCGAGCTGGCCGTCTTCTACACGGGCCGTCCGAGCCCACCGGCCGAACTGGCCCGGGAACTGCGCCGGACGCTGCCCGTCGCCGTCGTACCCAAGCGCTACACGCATCTCGACGCTTTCCCGCTCAACTCCAACCGGAAGACGGACCGCAGGCAACTCGCCGTCCTGGCGGCGGGCGCCCCGGCGCCGGCCGCCGCGAACACCGGGACACGCGAGGAAACCCAAGAAAGGTCGTACGGGGCGAAGTGAACACTCAACGGGGCATCGGGGCCCGCTCGGACGTCATGGTGCACACGCTGCTCGACGAGGCCGTGGCACAGGCCGCGGACGCGTGGGCCGTACGTGACGCGGCCGGACGCTGGACCTACAGCCAACTCGACGATCACAGCCACGCGTTCGCCGCCTGGCTGGCCGCACGGGGAATCCGGCGCGGCGAGCGGATCCTGGTCCAGGTCCCCAGTACACGGGAACTGGTCGCGCTCTTCTACGGCGCGGCGCGCCACGGCGCCGTCCTCGTACCGGTGAACACCGGCATGAAGGACTACCACCTGCGGTCCGTGACCGAGAACTCCGAACCGGCCCTGGTCGTCGTCCCCCGCGACGCGGTGGAGCGGATCGACGCACTCGCGGACGCGCCGGTACTCGCCCTGGAGACCGTCTGGGACGAGGTGACCGGGCTGCGCGAGCGCGGAGCACGCGGACCGGCCACGCAGGAGTCCGCCGACGACATCGCCGTCCTCGTCTACACCTCCGGCAGCACGGCGGCGCCGAAGGCCGTCGTCTGCCCCCACGGCCGGATGGTCTTCGCCTCGGAGGCCATCCAGCTCGAACTGGGCTACCGGCCCGACGACGTCGTCTTCTGCCGCTTCCCCATCTCCTGGGACTACGGCCTCTACAAGATCCTGCTGGCCACCCTCGGCCGCAGCGAACTCGTCCTGGCCGACGGCGAGTCGGACCTCGTCCTGCTGGAGAGCATCCGCGAGTGCGGCGCGACCGTCGTACCGATCGTGCCGTCCCTGGCCGCCATGATCTGCGCGCTCGCCGAGCGCGAGCCGTACACGCGCGCCGACGGCCCCTCGCGCGTCAGGATGTTCACCAACACCGGCGCCGCGCTGCCCAAGACCACGGCGGACGGCCTGCGCGCCGCGTTCCCCTCGGTCGCCGTGGTGCGCCAGTTCGGGCAGACCGAGTGCAAGCGGATCTCCGTGCTGCCCCCGGAGTTCGAGGACAGCAAGGGCGGCTCCGTCGGCCGGCCGCTTCCCGGCACCCGGGTACGCGTACTCGGCGAGGACGGAAGCGAGCTGCCCACCGGCGCCACCGGCGAGATCGTCGTGGAAGGGCCGCACGTGATGCCCGGCTACTGGCGGGCCCCGGAGGTCACCGCACGCACCTTCCGCACCTCGCCCAGCGGTGAACCACGCCTGCACACCGGTGACTTCGGCCACCTCGACGAGGACGGATTCCTCTACTACGAGGGCCGGCGCGACGACATGTTCAAACGCCGGGGCGTGCGGATGAGCACCATCGAGATCGAGGCCGCCGCCACCGACATCCCCGGCGTGCGCGCCGCCGTCGCCGTACCGCCCGAAGGGGCCCGCGATCTCGCCGTCTTCGTCGAGGGGGAGATCGCGCCGCACACCGTCCTGCGCGAACTCTCCCTGCGTCTCGAACTCGCCAAGGTCCCCGCGACCTGCCAGGTCCTGGACGAGCTGCCGCTCACCCAGCACGGCAAGCACGACCGCAAGCAGCTCACCCGCCTCCTCGAAGGGACCCCGCGGTGACCGGCACCGACTTCCACGAGCTCGCCAAGCACTTCGGCACCCCGAGCTATGTGTACGACCTCGAACGCGTCGCCACCGCCCGCCGCGACCTGCTCGACGCGCTCCCCGAGGAGGTCGCGCTGTACTACGCGGCGAAGGCCAACCCGCACCCCGAGATCCTGCGGGAGATGCGCGGGGACGGCGGGCGCGGCTGCCGGGCCGAGATCAGCTCGACCGGCGAGCTGGACGCCGTGCTCCAGGCGGGCTTCCCCGGCTCCGACATCCTGTACACCGGCCCCGGCAAGACCGACGAGGAGCTGACCGACGCGCTCACGCGTGGCGTCGCCAAGTTCTCCGTCGAGTCCCTCGGCGACCTCCGGCGCATCGGCGCGCGGGCCGACGCGCTCGGCCTCGTCGCGGAGTGCCTGCTGCGCGTGAACAGCGCCGCGGCGAGCGCCCCCACCAGCATCAGGATGACCGGCGTCCCCTCGCAGTTCGGCTTCGACAGCGAGACGCTCCCGGAGCTGCGGCACGAGGTGACGGACGTGCCCGGCACGGTCGTGGAAGGTCTGCACTTCTTCCCGCTCAGCAACGCGGGCGACGAGTCCAGCCTCATCGCGGAGTTCCGCAACACCATCGAGACCGCGGCGCACCTCCAGCGCGAACTCGGCGTACCGCTGCGCTTCCTCGACATCGGTGGCGGATTCGCCGCACCGTACGCCGTCAGCGGTGAACGGCCCGTCTACGCGAACCTGCGCGCCGCGCTCTCCGCCGACCTGGACGAGCACTTCCCCGGCTGGCGCGACGGCGCCCCGCGCATCGCCTGCGAGTCGGGCCGCCATCTCGTGGGCGACAGCGGGTCGTTGCTCCTCGGCGTCGTCAACCTTAAGGAGAGCCGCGGCCGGCGCTTCGCAGTACTCGACGGCGGCATCAACGTCTTCGGCGGGATGTCCGGCCTCGGCCGTATCTTCCCCGTCACCGTCGGCCCGCTGGAGGCCGACCCCGCCGCCGAGCACACCACCAGCCTCGTCGGACCCCTGTGCACCCCCGGCGACCTGCTCGGACGTGATCTGCGCCTGCGGGAGCTCGCACCCGGAGACCTTGTCACCATCCCCAACTCCGGTGCCTACGGGACCACCGCGAGCCTGCTGATGTTCCTCGGCAGGCCGGCACCCAAGGAGATCGTCGTACGCGGTACGGAGCTGGTCTCCGTCTCCCGGATCGAACACATACGCGGCTACGAACACGGACAGGCCCTGTGACCTTGATGAGTACAACGACAGAGACCACCACCCCCTCACCCGCCGTCCCCGCCGGCGACGCGTCGACCACCGTCGTCGTCGCGGGCGCGATGTCCGACTCCCACACCTGGGGTCTGGTCTTCCTGCAACTGCTGCTGGAGGAGCACGGCCACCGCGTCGTCAACCTCGGCCCGTGCGTCCCCGAGGACCTCCTCATCGGCACGGTCCGCGCCGAGCGGCCCGCGCTCGTCGTCATGAGCAGCGTCAACGGCCACGGCTACCGGGACGGCATGCGCGCCATCACCGGCCTGCGCGAATGCGCCGACCTGGCGGACGTACCCGTCGTCATCGGCGGCAAGCTCGGCATCCACGGCGAACAGAGCGCGGACGAAACGGTCGGACTGATGGCCGCCGGTTACGACGCCGTCTTCGACGACACCGCCGAGGGGATCGTCACCTTCCGGCGCATGCTCACCTCGATGCCGCAGCGGGCCGCGGTGTGAACGACGCCGGGTCCGGTGCGCACGACCCCGGGCCCGGCGCGAACGACGCCGGATTCGGCGCGTTCGTCCACCGGGCCCACGGAGCGGGACGACTGGTGGTCCAGCCGCGCATGGGGATGAGCGACCCGGCCGTCATGCGGGCTGGCCTGCTGGCCACCAGGCAGGCGCGGGCCACCACGGTCGGCACCCTCACCCTGGACAGCTACACCAGGGTCGGGGATCTGGAATCCGCCGAACTGGCCCTGCTCGAAGGCGTCGCGCTCAACGGCTACCCCATCGTCAGCCACGGTCTCGACACCACCCACGGCATCCTCGACGGCATTCGCGACGAGGACTTCCCCGTCCAGGTCCGGCACGGCTCCGCCGTCCCCGAGGACATCTTCAAGGCGCTCATGGCGGCGGGCCTCGACGCCTCGGAGGGCGGCCCCGTCTCGTACTGCCTCCCCTACGGGCGCACCCCGCTCGCCCAGTCCGTCGCCAACTGGTCCCGCTCGTCCGCGCTGTTCGCCTCCGCCCGGCGCCCCGGCCTCGAACCGCACCTGGAGACATTCGGCGGTTGCATGCTCGGCCAGCTCTGCCCGCCCAGTCTGCTGGTCGCCATCAGCGCCCTGGAGGCACGGTTCTTCTACGAATACGGGCTCCGCAGCATTTCCGTCAGCTACGCACAGCAGACCCACCGCGGCCAGGACGAGGAAGCCGTCGCCGCGCTGCGCCGGCTGTGCCGGGAATTACTTCCCGGCGCGGAATGGCATGTCGTCGTCTACGCCTACATGGGGCTGTATCCGCAAACACCCGTCGGCACCTTCGCGTTGCTCGGACAGGCGGCGGAACTGGCGGTCACCACCGGGGCGGCACGGCTCATCGTGAAGACCGTCTCGGAATCCCTGCGCATTCCCACCATCGAGGAGAACGTCAGCGCCCTGGAACACGCCTCGGCCGTGGCCGCGAACACGGCGCGCGGCCCGGAGCCGGCGGCCGACTCCGAGACCTACACGGAGGCGTCCGCACTGGTCGAAGCGGTGCTGAACCTCGGATCCGACGTCGGACAAGGGCTGTTGACGGCGTTCGGACGCGGCTATCTCGACGTCCCGTACTGCCTCCATCCGGACAACGCGGGACTCAGCAGGAGTTATCTGGACGACGAAGGACGGCTCCGCTGGGCGACCACCGGGAAAATGCCGCTTCCCCGGCGCGCCGGGGCGGGCGCGGCGCGCGCGGTCTCGTCGACGGAACTCCTCTCCTCGCTGTCCTACATTCGCCGGACGTTCGATTCCGAACCCCCCGGTGATTCACCTGCCGACGAGCGGGTCACGCCCGGGGCCTCTCCGCGAGATCCAAGAGAAAGGCCCTAGGGGGGCGTAAGGGGTTATGGGCCCTCTTCGCGCGTAATTACGGTTCACGTCAAACAGGTGTCGACCGATTTGGACATGTGTCGATGAATGGAGATGCGTCGATGAACACGACCGGTTCGGGCTCGGCACTGTCACGGCTGCTGGCCGCCACTCCACCGTCGGAGCGCCGCAGGCTGGTCCTCGAACGGGTGAGCGCGCACGTCACTGCCGCGCTGCGGGCCGCCCGCCCCGAACTCGGCCGGATCGACACCTCCCTGCCGTTCGCGGACCTCGGCCTCGACTCGCTGGCCTCGGTCGACCTGCACCGCAGGCTGACCGCGGAGACCGGTCTGCGGCTGCCCGTGACCGTCGCGTACGACTGCCCCACCACCGAAGTCCTCACCGACCGGCTGATCGCGGAAGTCCTCGGCACCGCCGCCGACGAGCGGGTCGCCGCCGAGCACGTTGGTGACGACGAGCCGGTCGCCGTCGTGGGCATCGGCTGCCGCTTCCCCGGCGGTGTGAACACGCCCGACGACCTGTGGCAGTTGCTCGACCGGGGCGGCGAGGTGCTGTCCACGTTCCCCGACGACCGCGGCTGGGATCTGGGCTCGCTGTTCGAGGACGACCCCGAGAAGCCCGGCAGCAGTTACGCGCGCGCCGGCGGATTCCTGGACACGGCCACCGAGTTCGACGCCGACTTCTTCGGCATCAGCCCGCGCGAGGCGCTCGGCATGGACCCGCAGCAGCGGCTCGTACTGGAGACCGCCTGGCACGCCCTGGAGGACGCGGGCATCGATCCGCGCACCCTGCACGGCAGCGCGACGGGTACGTTCGTCGGCGCCGAGGTCCAGGAGTACGGGCCGCGTCTGCACGACGCCCCGGACGGACTCGACGCCTACCTGCTCACCGGCAACGCCTCCAGCGTCATCTCCGGCCGGGTCGCCTACGTCCTGGGCGCCGAGGGCCCCGCCGTGACCGTGGACACCGCCTGCTCCGCCTCGCTCGTCGCCCTGCACCTCGCCTGCCAGTCGCTCGCGCGCGGCGAGTCCACGCTCGCGCTCGCGGGCGGTGTGGCCGTGATGGGCGGGCCGGGCGTGTTCACCGCGTTCAGCCGGCAGCGCGGGCTCGCGCCCGACGGGCGCTGCAAGGCCTTCGCCGCCGGCGCCGACGGAACCGGCTTCGCCGAGGGCGTGGGCATACTCGTCCTGGAACGGCTCTCCGACGCCCGCCGCAACGGTCACCAGGTCCTCGCCGTCGTCCGGGGCTCCGCCATCAACCAGGACGGCGCGTCCAACGGACTGACCGCCCCCAGCGGCGCCTCCCAGCAGCGGCTCATCCGGCAGGCGCTCGCCAACGCGGGCCTGACCACCGCCGATGTCGACGTGGTCGACGCCCACGGCACCGGGACCAGGCTCGGCGACCCCATCGAGGCCGACGCGATCCTCGCCACCTACGGCCAGGACCGGCCCGAGAACGCGCCGTTGCTGCTCGGCTCCGTGAAGTCCAACCTCGGACACACCCAGGGCGCGGCGGGCGTGGCCGGGGTCATCAAGATGATCCTCGGCATGCGGCACGGCCGGGTGCCCCGGACCCTGCACATCGACGAGCCGACACCGCACGTCGACTGGGCCGGCGGCGCCGTGGAACTCGTCACCGAGGCACGGGCGTGGCCCGCCGCCGGCCGGCCCCGGCGGGCGGGCGTGTCGTCGTTCGGCGTCAGCGGCACCAACGCCCACCTCGTCCTGGAGGCCCCGGAGGCACCCGAGATCTCAGAGGCCCCCGAGGCCTCAGAGGCTCCCGGTGACGCCTTGTCGGACGAGAGCGGAGGGACGGACGGCGGGCCCGGTACCGACGTGCCCGCCGTGCTGCCGTTCGTGCTGTCCGGCCGGGGCGAGGAGGCGCTGCGCGCCCGCGCCGCCGACCTCCTCCCGCTGCTCGACCACGCCGCGTCCGCCGATCTCTCCGACCTCGCCTTCTCTCTCGCCACCACCCGTGCCGCCCTCGACGAGCGGGCCGTCGTCGTCACCGACGACCGGGAGGAGCTGCGCGCGGCGCTGGCCGCGCTCGCCGACGGCAGCGCCCCCGTCACCACGGCAGTTCCCGGAAAACTGGCGTTCCTCTTCACCGGCCAGGGCAGCCAGCGCCTCGCCATGGGCGCCGAACTCGCCTCCATCTACCCGGTGTTCGCCGACGCGCTGGACGACGCCTGCGCCTATCTCGACATGCACCTCGACCGGCCGCTCGGCGACGTACTGTTCGCGGATCCCGCCGACGAGGACGCGGCGCTGCTGCACCGCACCGATTACGCGCAGCCCGCCCTGTTCGCCGTCGAGACCGCCCTCTACCGGCTGCTGGAGAGCTGGGGGCTGACCCCTGACTATCTGGCGGGCCACTCCATCGGCGAGATCACCGCCGCGCACGTCGCGGGCATCCTCTCCCTGGAGGACGCGGCGATCCTCGTCGCCACGCGCGGCCGGCTCATGAGGGAACTGCCCGCCGGGGGAGCCATGGTGGCCGTACGCGCGACGGCCGACGAGGTCGAGCCGCTGCTCACCCCACGTACCGGCATCGCGGCCGTCAACGGGCCCGACGCGGTGGTGGTCTCCGGCGCCGAGGACGAAGTGCTCGCCATCGCCGGGCGGTTGGCGGAGCAGGGCCGGAACACCAAGCGGCTCAGGGTCTCCCACGCCTTCCACTCCCCGCTCATGGAACCGATGCTGGAGGAGTTCCGCCGCGTCGCCAAGGCGCTGAAGTACACCGAGCCCGCGCTCCCGGTCGTGTCGACCGTCACGGGCCGCCTCGCGGGCGAGGAGATGCTCGACCCCGAGTACTGGGTCGACCACGTCCGCGCCCAGGTCCGCTTCCACGACGCCGTCGGCGCCCTGGAGGACTCCGGCGTCACCACGTTCCTCGAACTCGGCCCCGACGCCGTCCTCAGCGTCATGGGCCAGGACTGCGCGCGCCACGAGGACGCCGCCTTCGCACCGCTCCTGCGCCGCGACCGGCCCGAAGTGCCGGAGGCCGTCGGCGCGTTGGCGTTCGCGTACGGCCGGGGCGTCCCCGTGGACTGGCGGCGCTTCTACGCCGACGCGGGGGCCCGGCGGATCGCGCTGCCGACCTACCCCTTCCGCCGCAGGCGCTTCTGGCTCGAACAGGGCGCGGGCACCGTGGACGCCGCCGGGCTCGGCCAACTGCCCGCCGGTCACCCGCTGCTGGGCGCGGTCGTCGCGGTCGGCGCCGTGGGTGTGGTCCTCACCGGACGCCTCTCCACCCGTACGCAACCGTGGCTCGCCGGCCATGTCATCGACGGGCGCCTCCTCTTCCCCGGCACCGCGTTCGTGGAGCTTGCGCTGCACGCCGCCGGTCACGTCGGAGCCGCGTCCGTCGAGGAGTTGACGCTCGGCGCGCCACTCGTCCTGTCCCCGGAGGGGACCGGCGTGGCCGTCCAGGTGGCGGTCGGAGAGCAGGACGCGAGCGGCCGGCTGCCGCTGACGATCCACTCGCGCCCCGAGAACGCCGCGGCCGAGCCGGGCTCCTGGACCCAGCACGCCGCGGGCGTCCTCGCCACGGCCCCGGCACCGCGCCCCGCCGGACTGGAGTCCTGGCCGCCGCCCGGCGCCGAACCCGTCGACGTGAGCGGCCTGTACGGGAAACTGGCCGGCCAGGGATACGCGTACGGTTCCGCCTTCCAGGGCGTCACGGCCGCCTGGCGGCTCGGCGACGAGGTGTACGCGGACGTCACCCTGCCGCCCGGAACCGCCGACCCCGCGGGCTTCGGCCTGCACCCCGCGCTGCTCGACGCCGCCCTCCACGCGTCCGACCCGGACACGTACGGCGCGGATACCCACGGCACGGACACCCACGGCTCTGAGACACCAGCCAAGGGCGGCGACATCCTCGTGCCGTTCGCCTGGACGGGCGTGACGCTCCACGCGTCGGGCGCCGCCGCCGTACGCGTACGCATCACCCGCACCGGCGACGACTCCCTCGCCCTGCTGCTCGCCGACGGCACGGGCGCACCGGTCGCCGAGATCACCGGCCTGGTGTCGCGACCCGTCCCGGGCGCCGACACGATGTACACGCTCCGAAGGCTCCCGGTCCCCGCCCCGGTGGGCGCGGACTCCGACCACCTCGCCGAACTGGACGCTCCGCACGACGAGTTGGGGGAAAGTGCGCCGTCCGCCGTTGTTTTCCGCGTCCCACTTGGCGACGAGGATCCCCTTTCGGGCGCCCGCGCCGCGACCGCCCACACCCTGCGGGTGCTCCAATCCTGGCTCACCGACGACCGGTTCGGCGCCGCGCCCCTCGCCGTCGTCACCTCGGCGTCCCTCGCACACGCGCCGATCGAGGGCCTGGTGCGCTCCGCCCAGGCCGAGAACCCCGGCCGTTTCGTACTCGTACGGCACGAGGGCGAGCTGCCCGACGCCCTGCTCAAGGCCGCCCTGGCCACCGGGGAACCGGAAGTGTTCGTCTCCGAGGGTGAGTTGACCGTCCCTCGGCTCGCCGCGCTGCCGGCGGGCACCGAGGCGCCGCCGGTCTGGGGCCGTGTCCTGATCACCGGTGGCACCGGTGGACTGGGCGGACTGCTGGCCCGCCACCTCGTCACCCGGCACGGCGTACGCGACCTCGTCCTCGTCGGCAGGCGCGGCAGCGCGCCCGAACTGGAAGCGGAACTGGCCGGGTTGGGGGCCGCCGTCACCGTCGCCGGCTGCGACGTCGGCGACCGCGCGGCCCTCGCCGAACTGCTGGACCGGCACCCCGTCGACTCCGTCGTCCACGCGGCGGGCATCGTCCACGACGGCGTGATCGGCACGCTCACCGACGAGTTGGTGGACGAGGTCTTCCGCGCGAAGGCCGACGGGGCGTGGCACCTGCACGAACTCACCCGCGACCGGCCCCTGTCCGCGTTCGTGCTCTTCTCCTCGCTGGCCGCCGTCCTGGACGGCGCGGGCCAGGGCAACTACGCCGCCGCCAACGCCTTCGTCGACGCGCTCGCCGAACACCGCGCCGCCCGGGGCCTGCCCGCCACCGCCCTGTCCTGGGGCCTGTGGGCGACCGACACCGGCATGGGCGCCGCCCTCGACGCCACGGCCCTGGAGCGCATCGCCGGCCACGGCCTGCCCGGACTGAGCGCGGCCCGGTCCCTCGAACTCTTCGACGCTGCCGTACGGACCGGCGAGGCGCGCGTCGTGCCCGTCGAGGTCGACGCGGCGGCCGTCCGCAGCCGCGCGGGCGGCGTACCGCCCCTGCTCAGCGCGATCGTCCGGCCGGCGCCCCGGCATACCACCCCCGTCGCCGCGCCGACCACGCACGGCGGCCCGGCCACCGCGTCACTGCCGCCCCAGGAGCGCGACCGCGCCCTGCTGGAGCTGGTGCGGACCGAGGTCGCCGCCGTACTGCGCCACGACGGCGCCGCCGCCGTCCCGCCCGGCCGCGCCTTCACCGAACTCGGCTTCGACTCCCTCGCCGCCGTCGAACTGCGCAACCGGCTGAACACCGCCACCGGGCTCCGTCTGCCGTCCACCCTGGTCTTCGACCACCCCAACCCCAAGGCGCTCGCCGCCCATCTCCGCGAAGCGCTGTACGGCACCGAGGACGACACGCCCGACGCGCCCGCCGCCACCACGTCCGCGCGGACGGACGAGCCGATCGCGATCGTCGGTATGAGCTGCCGCTTCCCCGGCGGCGTACGGTCCCCGGAGGAGCTGTGGCGCCTGGTCGCCGAGGGGACGGACGCGATCGGTGACTTCCCCGCCGACCGGGGCTGGGACGCCGAGGCGCTGTACGACCCCGAGCCCGGCAAGCCCGGCAGGACGTACGCCCGCGAGGGCGGATTCCTTTACGACGCGGCCGAGTTCGACGCGGACTTCTTCGGCATCAGCCCCCGCGAGGCCGCGGCCATGGACCCGCAGCAGCGGCTCCTGCTCGAAGTGTCCTGGGAGGCGTGCGAGCGCGCGGGCATCGACCCCGACACCCTGCGCTCCACCGACACCGGGGTCTTCGCCGGCGTCATGTACCACGACTACGCGAGCCGGCTCACCGACGTGCCCGACGACGTGGCCGCCTACCTCGGCAACGGCAGCCTGGGCAGCGTCGTATCGGGCCGGGTCGCCTACGCGCTCGGGCTCGAAGGGCCCGCGCTCACCGTCGACACGGCCTGCTCCTCCTCGCTCGTGACCCTGCACCTGGCGGCGCAGGCGCTGCGCGGCGGCGAGTGCTCCCTCGCACTGGTCGGGGGAGTCACCGTGATGTCCACGCCCGACACGTTCGTGGACTTCAGCAGGCAGCGGGGTCTCGCGAGCGACGGACGCTGCAAGTCCTTCGCGACGGCGGCCGACGGCACCGGCTGGGGCGAAGGCGTCGGCATGCTGGTGATGGAGCGCCTCTCCGACGCCCGCCGCAACGGGCACCGCGTACTCGCGCTGGTCAGCGGCTCCGCCGTCAACTCCGACGGCGCGTCGAACGGCCTCACCGCGCCCAACGGCCCCTCCCAGCAGCGCGTCATCCGCGCCGCCCTCGAAGCGGGCGGACTCCGGCCCGGCGACGTCGACGCGGTCGAGGGACACGGCACGGGCACCACCCTCGGCGACCCCATCGAGGCGCAGGCCCTGCTCGCCACGTACGGCCGGGACCGGCCGGCCGAGCGGCCCCTGTGGCTCGGCTCGATCAAGTCGAACATCGGACACACCCAGGCCGCGGCCGGAGTGGCCGGCGTCATCAAGATGATCATGGCGATGCGGCACCGTACCCTCCCGCGCACCCTGCACGTCGACGCCCCGTCGGACCAGGTCGACTGGGACGCGGGAGCGGTCCGGCTGCTCACCGAGGACCAGGCGTGGGACAGGCCCGAGGGGCCGCTGCGCGCGGGCATCTCGTCGTTCGGCATCAGCGGGACGAACGCCCATGTGATCATCGAGCAGCCCGGCGCCGAGCCGGAGCCCGAAGTCCTGGAGCCGGCCCACCCGGACCTCGTACCCATGCCCGTCCCGGTCCCCGTCTCCGCACGCTCCGCCGACGCGCTGCGCGGCCAGGCCACCGCCCTGCTCTCCGTCGACGCCGGCCCCGCCGACCTCGGCCCGGCCCTCGCCACCACACGCGCCACCCACCCGCACCGCGCCGTACTCCTCGCCGCCGACCGCGCCGAGACCGCCGCCGCGCTCGACGCGCTCGCCGGGGGACTCGACCACGACGGACTCGTCACCGGAACCGTCACCGAGGGCGGCACCGCGTTCCTCTTCTCCGGCCAGGGCGCCCAGCGCCCCGCCATGGGGCGCGCCTGGTACGACAACTGGCCCGTGTACGCGGCCCACTTCGACGCGGCGGCCGCCCTCCTCGACCGGGACCTCGAACACCCCCTGGCCGACGTGGTGTTCGGCGCCCGCTCCGATCTGCTGGAGCGGACCGCGTACACCCAGGCCGCCCTCTTCGCGACCCAAGTGGCGCTCTACCGCCTGCTGGAGTCCTGGGGCCTGCGTCCCGACGCGCTCGCCGGTCACTCCGTGGGCGAGTTCGCCGCCGCGCATGTCGCGGGGGTCTGGTCGCTGGAGGCCGCCGCCACGGCCGTCGGCGCCCGCGGCCGCCTCATGCAAGCGCTGCCCGAGGGCGGCGCGATGGTCGCCGTCCGGGCCACCGAGGAGGAGGTACGCCCCCTGCTCGACGGGCGCACGAGCATAGCCGCCGTCAACGGCCCCCGGGCCGTGGTCGTGTCCGGCGACGAGGACGCGGTCCTGGACATCACCGCACGCCTGGAGTCGCCCAAGCGGCTGCGGGTGTCCCACGCCTTCCACTCGCCGCGCATGGACGCCATGCTCGACGACTTCCGCGCTGTCGTCGCGGCCCTGCCGACCGCCGAGCCGAGCATCCCGGTCGTGTCCACCCTGACCGGCCGGACCGCGAGCGCCGAGGAACTCCGCTCCGCCGACTACTGGGTCCGGCACATCCGGGAGACGGTCCGCTTCGCCGACGCCGTCGCCACACTCCACGCACAGGGCGTCGACACCTTCCTCGAACTCGGCCCCGCCGCCGTCCTCACGGCCCTCGGCCCCGACTGCCTCCCCGAGACGGCGGAGACCGCCTTCGTCCCCGTCGCCCGCAAGGACCGCGACCCGCTGCGCGAACTGCTCGCCGCCGTGTCGTCCGTCCACACCCGCGGCATAGACGTCGACTGGCCCGCCCTGTACGGGGACCACCGGCCCCGGCCCGTCGAACTGCCCACCTACGCCTTCGCGCACCGCCGCTTCTGGCTCGACGCCCCGGCGGCCAGGGGCGACGCGGACGGCTTCGGACTGACCCCCGTCGACCACCCGCTGATCGGCGCCGTGGTCCGGCGGGCCGGCTCCGACGACGTCCTGCTGACCGGCCGGATCTCCACCGCCACCCACCCCGTGCTCGCCGAGCACGCCGTACTCGGCACGACCCTGCTCCCCGGCACCGCCCTGGTCGACCTCGCCATCCGCGCGGGCGACCTCGTCGGCCTGCCGGTGCTCGAGGAGCTCACCCTCCAGGCGCCGTTGGTACTGCCCGGAGCGGGCGCCGTGAAGCTCCAGGTGGCGGCGGGCTCCGACGGGACCGTGGAGATCTTCTCCCGCGCCGAGAGCGCGGGCGAGGACGCCGAGTGGACCCGGCACGCCACCGGCACCCTGACCCGGCAGACCACCCCCGCCGAACCGCTCGGCTCCTGGCCGCCGCCCGGCGCGACCGCCGTCGATGTCGGCACGCTGTACGAACGCATGGGCGCCGACGGCTACGACTACGGCCCCGTCTTCCGCGGCGTCGGCGCGGCATGGCGCAGGGGCGAGGAGGTCTACGCCGAACTCGCGCTCCCCGCCGACGCCCGCCCCGACGCCGCGCGCTTCGGGATCCACCCCGCGCTGCTCGACGCCGCGCTGCACGTCTCGTCGTTCCTCGACGCGGACGACGAGGGGCCCGGCGGCGAAGGGAACGGCGCCGAAGAGGGAGGCGTGCAGCTGCCGTTCGCGTGGAGCGGTGTCACACTGCACGCGGCCGGAGCGTCGGCGGCGCGCGTCAGGCTCGTACGGACCGGGAAGAAGGAGCTGCGGCTCGACCTCGCCGACGCCGACGGCGTCCCCCTGGTGTCCGTCGCGTCCTACCTCACCCGCCCGGTCACCGCGGGCGCGCTCACCGGCGACACCGACTCCCTCTACACCGTCGTCCCGGTACCGCTGCCCCCGTACACGGGAACGCGAACCGCGCTCAGCTACGCGGTACTCGGCGACGACGACCTGGGCCTCGGAGCCACCGTCGCCGCCACACCCGACGGACTCGACGAGCCCGCCGACGTCGTCGTCCTGCCCGTACCCGAGACGCACGGCGTGCCGAGCGACGTCCCGGCCGCGCTGCGTGCCGCGCTGGACACGGTGCTCCCCGTGCTCAAAGCGTGGCCGCGCGACGCCCGGCACGCCGACTCCACCCTGCTCGTCGCGACCGGACCGGGACTCGTGGGCGCCACCGTGCGCGGTCTCGTACGCGCGGCCCAGGCCGAGGACCCCGGCCGGACGGTGCTGGTCCGGATCGAGGAGGGCGGCCTCACCCGGTCCAAGATCGCCGCTCTGCTCGACACGGGCGAACCCGAACTGATCCTGCGCGGCGCCGAGTTGAGCGCGCCACGGCTGACCAGGGCCCGGCCGGAACCGGCGGCCGGGGAGACGAGGGACTGGGGCACCGTGCTGATCACCGGCGGTACCGGCGGCCTCGGCGCGCTCGTCGCCCGGCATCTGGTCGCCCGGCACGGCGTCACCCGCCTCGTCCTGGCGAGCCGGCGCGGCAACGACGCCACCGGCAGCGCGCCGCTCGTCGCGGAACTGGCCGAACTGGGCGCCCGCACCCGGGTGGTGAGCTGCGACGTGGGCGACCGTGCCGCGCTCGCCCGGCTGCTCTCGCGCCACCGCGTCGACAGCGTCGTGCACACCGCCGGAGTCCTCGACGACGGCACCGTCGCCACACTCACCCCCGAGCGCGTCGACACGGTGCTCCGGCCCAAGGCCGACGCCGCCTGGCACCTGCACGAGCTGACGAAGGTTCAGGACCTGGCGCACTTCGTCCTGTTCTCCTCGGCGGCCGGCACCCTGGACGCCAGCGGCCAGGGCAACTACGCCGCCGCGAACGCCTTCCTCGACGCGCTCGCCGAGCATCGCAGGGACGAGGGACTGCCCGCGCTCTCCCTCGCCTGGGGCCTGTGGGCCGAAGGCGGCGGCATGGGCGCGGGACTCACCGACGCGGACCTGCGACGCATCGAGCGATCCGGCACCGGCGCCCTGACGGCGGACGAGGGACTGGCGCTCTTCGACGCGGCCGTGACATCGGGGCTGACCACACTCGTTCCCGTACACCTGGACACCGCCGTGCTGCGCCGGCGCGGCGACGACCTGCCCGCCGCCCTGCGCGGCCTCGTGCCCACCGCCGCGCGCCGCGAGGTACGGCGGACCACGGCGCTCACCCTCGCCGAACGGCTCGCCACCATTCCCGTGCCCGACCACCCGTTCACCGTGCTCGAAGCCGTCAGGACGGAGGTCGCCGCCGTTCTCGGCCACGACGGGCCCGGGTCGGTCGAGCCCCGCAAGGCGTTCACCGATCTGGGATTCGACTCGCTGGCCGCGGTGGAACTGCGCAACCGGCTCAACACCGTCAGCGGCCTGCGGCTGCCCTCCACGATGATCTTCGACCACGCCACGCCGGCGGCACTGGCGGAGTTCCTGCTGGCCACGATCGCCCCCGAGCACGAACCGGACCCCACCGACGGCGAGTTGGGGCACCACGACGAGGGCACCGTCCGCGACCTGCTGGCCCGGATCCCGGTGGACCGGCTGCGGCACGCCGGGCTGCTCGACACGCTCATGGCGCTGGGGCGCGACGCGGGCTCGCCGGACGCCGCGCTGTCTGCACCGCCGACCCCGGTGGCGCAGACGGCCGACCGGAGCGACGAGATCAAGGACATGGCCGTCGCCGATCTCGTACGCGCCGCACTCGACCGCGGCGCCTCCGGCTGACCGCCACCCGACCGCCGAACGACCCCACGTCGTACACGAATCCACGCCACACGACCCGCGGCCGCGCGACACCGGCACGGTCGAGCAACCAGGGAGCGACCCGAACCGTGGACACATCCGTCGAACAGATCGTCGAGGCGCTGCGCGAGTCGCTGCTGGAGAGCGAGCGGCTGCGCCAGGAGAACGAGAAGCTGACCGACGCCGCGCGGGAGCCCGTCGCCATCGTGGCGATGAGCTGCCGCTACCCCGGCGGCGTGACCTCGCCCGAGGAGCTGTGGCGGCTGGTCGACGAGGGGTCCGACGCGATCGGTGACTTCCCCGCGGACCGTGGCTGGGACGCCGACGCGCTCTACGACCCCGACCCGGACGCGCCGGGCAAGACCCATGTGCGCGAGGGCGGATTCCTCCACCAGGCCCCCCTGTTCGACGCGGAGTTCTTCGGTATCTCCCCGCGCGAGGCCATCGCCACGGACCCGCAGCAGCGGCTGCTGCTGGAGACGTCGTGGGAGGCGTTCGAGCGCGCGGGTATCGACCCCGAGACCGTACGGGGCAGCCGCACCGGCATCTTCGCCGGTGTGATGTACCACGACTACGGAAGCTGGCTCACGGAAGTACCCGAGGGCGTCGAGGGCTACCTCGGCAACGGCAGCCTCGGCAGCGTGGCGTCCGGCCGCGTCTCGTACACGCTCGGTCTCGAAGGCCCCGCCGTCACCATCGACACGGCCTGCTCGTCCTCGCTGGTCGCCCTGCACCTCGCGGTCCAGTCGCTGCGCCAGGGGGAGTGCACGCTCGCGCTGGCCGGCGGCGTCACCGTCATGTCGACGCCCGACACCTTCGTCGACTTCAGCAAGCAGCGCGGGCTCGCGCTGGACGGCCGGTGCAAGTCGTTCGCCGCCTCCGCCGATGGCACCGGCTGGGGCGAGGGCGTCGGCATGCTGCTGCTGGAGCGGCTCTCCGACGCCCGCCGCAACGGACACCGCGTGCTCGGCGTCATACGCGGGAGCGCCACCAACCAGGACGGCGCGTCCAACGGCCTCACCGCGCCCAACGGCCCCTCGCAGCAGCGCGTGATCCGACAGGCCCTGGCCGGCGCGGGACTGACGGCCCGTCAGGTACACGCGGTCGAGGCGCACGGCACCGGCACCCCGCTCGGCGACCCCATCGAGGCACAGGCCCTGCTCGCGACGTACGGCCAGGACCGCGGCGAGGGCGAGCCGCTCTGGCTCGGCTCCGTCAAGTCGAACATCGGGCACACCCAGGCCGCCGCGGGTGTGGCCGGTGTGATCAAGATGGTCATGGCGATACGGCACGGCAGACTGCCGATGACGCTGCACGCCGACGACCGCACCCCCCAGGTCGACTGGGAGGCCGGCGCCGTCCGGCTGCTCACCGAGAACCGGCCCTGGCCCAAGACCGACGAGCCCCGGCGCGCCGCCGTCTCCTCCTTCGGCATCAGCGGCACCAACGCCCACGTCATCGTCGAAGCGGCGCCGGAGGATACCGAGGCGGAGCGGGAGAGCCAGCGGACCGCCCCGGCAGGTACCACGCACGGCCCCCTGCCCCTGGTCCTCTCCGGCCGCGGCGAGCGCGGAGTCGCCGGCCAGGCCGCGCGCCTGCTGGAGCACCTTGACCACACCGACACCCCACTGCCCGCCCTCGCGCACGCCCTCGCCACCTCACGCGCCGCCCTCGACCGACGCGCGGTCGTCGTCGGAGCCGACCGGCCCGCCGTCGCCGCCGCTCTCGCCGCCCTCGCCGCAGGCGAGAGCGCCCCCGGCATTGTGCGCGGCGAGCGCCGCAGCGAGTCCCGCACCGCCTTCGTCTTTCCCGGACAGGGCTCCCAGTGGACCGGCATGGCCCGCGAACTGCTCTACTCCTCACCGGAGTTCGCCGCCTCGATGACCGAGTGCGCCCGAGCGCTGGCACCGCTCACGGACTGGGACCTGCTCGACGTACTGAGGCGCGGCGAACCCCTCGACCGCGTCGACGTCGTGCAGCCCGCTCTCTGGGCCGTCCTCGTCTCGCTCGCGAAGCTGTGGCGCGCGCACGGCGTGGAGCCCGCCGCCGTGATCGGCCACTCCCAGGGCGAGATCGCCGCCGCCTGCGTGGCCGGTGCGCTCTCCCTCGATGACGGCGCGAAGGTGGTGGCCCTGCGCAGCCGCGCCATCGCCGACGAACTCGCCGGACACGGCGCCATGATGTCGGTGGGCCTGCCCGTCGAGGAGGTACGGCCGAAGCTCGCCGCCTACGACGGCCGCCTGTCGGTGGCCGCAGTCAACGGCGCCTCCTCCGTCGTGCTCTCAGGCGACGCCGATGCCGTGGACGAGCTGCGCGACGCCCTCGTCGCCGACGGCGCCCGCGCCAAGCGTCTCCCCGTGGACTACGCCTCCCACTCCGCCCAGGTCGAGACGATCCGCCACCGGCTCCTCGCCGAACTCGCCGACATCCGCCCCCGGGCCGCCGACGTGCCGTTCTACTCCACCGTCACCGGCGGGCTCCTCGACACCACCGTCATGGACGCCGAGTACTGGTACACCAACCTGCGCGGCAGCGTCCTGTTCGGCGACACGACCAAGGTCCTTCTCGGCGCCGGATACGGCGTGTTCGTCGAATGCAGCCCGCACCCGGTGCTGCTGCACAGCATCGAGGAGACCGCCGACGCCGCGGGCACCGAGATCACGGGTGTCGGCTCCCTGCGCCGCGACGAGGGCGGCCCCGCACGATTCCTCACCTCCCTCGCCGAGGCGTTCGTCCAGGGCGTACCGGTCGACTGGTCACCCGCCCTCGCGCCGTCCGGCGCCGGACACCCCGCGCACCCCGTCGAACTCCCCACGTACGCCTTCCAGCGCGAGCGTTACTGGCTCGGCGCCTCCACCGCCACCGGCGACCTGGGCGCGGCGGGCCTCGCCGCGACCGGCCACCCCCTGCTGGGCGCCGCCGTCACCGTGGCCGACGGAGGCATGCTCCTCACCGGCCGGCTGTCGGTCGCCGCCATGCCCTGGCTGGCCGACCACGGAGTCGGCGGGACCGTACTGCTGCCGGGCACCGCGCTGGTGGAACTGGCCGTCGGCGCCGGCTACGAGGCCGGCTGCGGCCACCTCGAAGAACTCACCCTGGAAACCCCGCTGCCCGTCCCGGCCCGTGGCGCCGTCCAGCTCCAGGTACGGCTCACCGAACCCGACCAGGCCGCCCGCCGCGAGCTGAGCGTCCACGCGCGCCCCGACGACCACGACGCCGACTGGACGCGGATCGCCACCGGCCTGATGGCACCCGAGGCGGCGGAGCCCGGCTTCGACCTGGCCGCCTGGCCCCCGGCCGGCGCCGAACCCGTGCCTCTGGACGGTCTGTACGACGGCCTCGCCGCGCAGGGCTACGACTACGGCCCGGCCTTCCAGGGACTGCGCGCCCTCTGGAGGCGCGGCGACGAGACGTTCGCCGAGGTCGAACTCCCCGCCGATGTCGAACCGGACACCTTCGCCCTGCACCCCGCGCTCTTCGACGCGGCCCTGCACGCCGTGGGCGCCGGCGTGCCCACGGAGGGGCCGGCCAGGCTGCCGTTCGTCTGGAACGACGTGGCGCTCCACGCGACCGGCGCACGCGAACTGCGCGTCCGTATCGAGGGCGGTGACGCGCCCACCCTGTACCTCGCCGACACCACCGGCGCGGCCGTCGCGACCGTGGGCGCCCTGCACTCCCGCCCGGTCGACACCGGCGCCCTGGACACGGCCGCCCGTTCCGACGCGCTGTTCGCGCTGGAGTGGGTCCCGGCCCCGGCGGTCCAGGAGCAGCCCCCCGCCTTGTACGCGGTCCTCGGTGCACCCGGCGACGGCGACGGCCCGGCCGACGGTGCCGGAGACCCGGTGGCCGCCCTTGAGTCACTGCTCGAACAGAGCGACGAACAGCGGTTCCCCGACGTCGTCGTGCTGCCCGTCACCCCCGGCGCGGCCGACGCCGTCACCGGCCTGCGCAGTGCCGCCCGACCCGTACTCGCCGCCCTGCGCACCTGGCTGGCCGACGGACGCACCGGCTCGGCCCGACTGCTCGTCCTCACCGACCACGCCGTACCGGCCGGTGGGGAAGACGTACGCGACCCGGCCGCCGCCGCCGTATGGGGACTCGTCCGCGCCGCGCAGGAGGAGAACCCGGACCAGTTCCTCCTCGTCGACGCCGACTCCACCACCCCGTCGGCGGAGATCGTCGCGGCGGCCGTGAACTCCGGCGAACCCCAACTGGCCCTGCGCGACGGGGCGGTGCTCGTCCCGCGCCTCGCCAGGCCCGCCCGCCCCACGGAGGCCACGCCCGACAGCGCGACCGCCGACCCCGCCTTCACCGCGAACGGCACCGTCCTGATCACCGGCGGCACCGGCGTACTCGGCCGCCTCGTCGCCCGCCACCTCGCCGAGATCTACGGCGTACGCCGTCTGCTGCTCGTCAGCCGGGGCGGCGGCACCGCCGACGACCTCGCCGATCTCGAAGACCTCGCCGGACTCGGCGCCGAGGTGAGCGTCGCGCGCTGCGACGTCGCCGACCGGGACCAACTGACCGCCCTGCTCGCCTCCGTACCGGCGGACCGGCCGCTGACCGGTGTCGTCCATCTCGCGGGCGCGCTGGACGACGGACTCGTCACCGCGCTCACCGACGAACGGCTCGACGCGGTGCTCGCGCCCAAGGCGGACGCCGCCTGGCACCTGCACGAACTCACCCGCGATCTCGGCCTGTCCGCGTTCGTGCTGTTCTCCTCCGCGGCCGGCACGCTCGACGGCGCCGGCCAGTCCGGCTACGCCGCCGCCAACGCCTTCCTCGACGCGCTCGCCCACCACCGCCGTGGGATCGGCCTGCCCGCCGTATCACTCGTGTGGGGCTACTGGGAGCAGCGCACCGGCCTCACCGGGCACCTCACCGACGCCGACGTCGAGCGTATGCGCCGCTCCGGCGTACGCCCCCTGCCCACGGCGGAGGGGCTCGCCCTGCTCGACCGGGCGCTGGCGGGCGACGATCCCGTCGCCCTGCCGATCGGCCTCGACCTCGCCGTGCTGCGCCGCGCGAGCCGGGTACCCGCCGTACTGAGCGCCCTGGTGCCCCCGCGGATCCGCAGGCGGACCGCCGCGCACGGCGGCGGCGCCACCCTGAGCGACCGCCTCGCCGCCCTGGCGCGCACCGACCAGGACGCGCTGCTCCTCGAACTCGTCCGCACCCACGCGGCCGACGTGCTCGGACACGGCCGCGACATGGTGCTCGACCCGCGCCGCTCCTTCCGCGAGTCCGGCTTCGACTCGCTGACGGCGGTCGAACTGCGCAACAGGCTCGGCGCGGCGGCCGGGCTCCGGCTGCCCGCGACGCTCGTCTTCGACTACCCGGACGCGACGGCCCTGGTCGGCTTCCTCCGGGAACGGCTGGTCGGCGCCGACGACCTGCCGGCCCTCGCGGGCACGCCGGTCTCCCGAGCCGCCGGACCGGAAGAGGCCGTCGCGCTCGTGGCGATGAGCTGCCGATTCCCCGGCGGCGTCCGTACGCCCGAGGAGCTGTGGGCCCTGCTCGCCGAGGGCGGCGACGCCATCTCGGCCTTCCCCGCCGACCGCGGCTGGGACCTCGACACCCTCTACGACCCGGAGCCGGGCAAGCAGGACCGGAGCAGCACCCGCCACGGCGGATTCCTGCACGACGCCGCCGACTTCGAGCCCGACTTCTTCGGCATCGGCCCCCGCGAGGCGCTGGCCATGGACCCGCAGCAGCGGCTGCTGCTGGAAACGTCCTGGGAGGCGCTGGAGCGCGCGGGCATCGATCCGCACTCGGTGCGCGGCAGCCGTACGGGCGTCTTCACCGGCGTCATGTACCACGACTACGGCAGCAGGCTCTCGCGCGTGCCCGACGCCGTGAAGGACTACCTCGGCAACGGCAGTCTGGGCAGCGTCGCCTCGGGCCGGGTCGCCTACACACTCGGTCTGGAGGGACCGACCCTGTCGGTCGACACGGCGTGCTCCTCGTCGCTGGTCGCGCTGCACCTCGCGGTCCAGGCACTCCAGCGCGGCGAGTGCGATCTCGCCCTGGCCGGCGGTGTGTCGGTCATGTCCACCCCGGACGCCTTCGTCGACTTCAGCAGGCAGCGGAACCTCGCCGCCGACGGCCGCACCAAGTCCTTCGCGGCGGGCGCCGACGGCACCTCCCTCTCCGAGGGCGCGGGCATGCTGCTGCTCGAACGGCTGTCGGACGCACGCCGGTTGGGCCATGAGGTGCTCGCAGTCGTACGCGGTTCGGCGGTGAACCAGGACGGTGCGTCGAACGGTCTGACGGCGCCGAACGGCCCCTCGCAGCAGCGGGTGATCCGCGCGGCCCTGTCACGGGCCCGGCTCTCCGCCACCGAGGTCGACGTGGTGGAGGGTCACGGCACTGGCACGGTGCTGGGAGACCCCATCGAGGCGCAGGCGTTGCTCGCGACATACGGTCAAGGGCGCCCGGACGGCGAGCCGTTGCTGCTCGGTTCGGTGAAGTCCAACCTCGGACACACCCAGGCCGCCGCCGGTGTCGCGGGCGTCATGAAGATGGTGCTCGCCATGCGCCACGGCGTCGTACCGGGATCGCTGCACGTCGACGAGGCGTCGGGCGAGGTCGACTGGGCCGCCGGCGCAGTGGAGTTGGTGCGGGAGGCGCGGAAGTGGCCCGAGGCCGACCGGCCGCGCCGCGCGGGGGTGTCGTCCTTCGGGATCAGCGGCACCAACGCCCATGTCGTCCTCGAAGCACCGACCGAGCCGGACGTACACGAGCCCGCCACCGGTCAACCGACCCAACCTGCCGATGAGCAGCGCCCGTTGCTCCCCGTACTCCTCTCCGGAAGCACCCCCGAAGGACTCGCCGCCCAGGCCCGGAGCCTGCTCGCCGTCGCGGACACCCCCCTGCCCGACCTCGCCCACGCGCTGGCCACCGGCAGGGCGGCCCTCGCCCACCGGGGCGCCGTCGTCGCGCGTGACCGGGACGAACTCGTCGCGGGCCTCACCACCCTCGCCGAGGGCGGCGTCTCACCCCTGGCGGTACGGGGCAGGCCCGCCCCCGGCACCCTCGCCTTCCTCTTCACCGGCCAGGGCGCCCAACGCGTCGGCATGGGAAGGGAGTTGTACGACACCTTCCCCGCCTACCGCGACGCGCTCGACACCGTGTGCGCGGAGTTCGACCGCCACCTCGACCTGCCGCTGCGCGACGTGGTCTTCGCCGAGCCCGGCACCGACGAGGCCGCCGCGCTCGACCGCACCCTCTGCACCCAGAGCGCCCTGTTCGCCGTCGAGACCGCGCTGTTCCGGCTGGTCGACTCCTTCGGCGTACGCCCAGGCCTGCTCGCCGGCCACTCGATCGGAGAGCTGACCGCCGCCCACGTAGCGGGCGTGCTGACGCTGCCCGACGCCGCCCGGCTCGTCACGGCCAGGGGCCGGCTCATGCAGGAACTGCCCGAGGGCGGCGCCATGCTCGCCATCGACGCCACCGAGGACGAGGTGGCGCCCCACCTCGGCCCGCTGGTCGGCATCGCCGCCGTGAACGGCCCGAGCGCCGTCGTCGTCTCCGGCGACGAGGACGCGGTCGAGAAACTCGCCGCACACTTCACCGGACGCCGGACCAAACGGCTGCGCGTCAGCCACGCGTTCCACTCCCCGCTCATGGACCCGATGCTCGCCGCGTACGAAGAGGTGGCCCGCGGCATCGAGTTCGCGCCGCCCACCGTGCCCGTCGTCTCGGCCCTGACCGGCGCCCTCGCCACGGACGAGGAGCTGACCTCCCCCGAATACTGGGTGCGGCACGCCCGCGAGGCCGTCCGCTTCCACGACGCGGTACGCACCCTGGAGGCCGAAGGCGCCCGGACGTTCCTCGAACTCGGGCCCGACGCCGTCCTGACCGTCATGGGCACCCAGAGCCTGGCCGACCCCGAGCGCTCCACCCTCGTCGCCGCGCTGCGCCGCGACCGGGACGACTCAGTCGCCCTCGCGACCGCGCTGGCCACCCTCCAGGTGCGCGGCGTCCCGCTCGACCGCGAGCGGGTGTTCACACCTACGGGCACACACCGTGTGACCCTGCCGACCTACCCGTTCCAGCGACAGCGGTTCTGGCTCGACGACGGGCCCCTCGCGCCGTCGGACGCCCGGAGCCTGGGCCAGGACGCCGCGTCCCACCCGCTGCTCGGCGCGACGGTCGCCCTCGCGGAGAGCGACACCGTGCTTCTGACCGGCCGGCTCGCCACGGACACCCACCCCTGGCTCGCCGACCACACCGTGGCCGGTGTGACACTGCTGCCGGGCAGCGCGTTCGTGGAACTCGCCGTCCAGGCCGCCGACCGGGCGGGCTGCGCCGGGATCGACGAACTCACCCTGGAACGGCCGCTCGTACTCGCCGCCGACGGCGCCGTACACATCCAGGTGGTCGCCGGGGCGCCCGACGGCACAGGACGCAGGACCGTCACCGTCCACGCACGCCCCGACGACCCCGACGCCGCCGACGCACCGTGGAACAGGCACGCCACCGGCTTCCTGCTGCCCGAGGCCCCGCCCGTACCCGACCCACTCCTGGCATGGCCGCCCACCGGCGCCGAGCCCGTCGACGTCACCGGCACCTACGCACACCTCGCGGAACAGGGTTACGACTACGGCCCGGCCTTCCGCTGCCTGCGCGCCGCCTGGCGGCACGGCGACGAGGTGTACGCGGAACTCGCCCTGCCCGACCACATCCCCGCCGACGCCTTCGGCCTCCACCCGGCGCTCCTCGACTCCGCCCTGCACGCCATCGACCTGCTCGCCGGGCAGGACCCGACCGTCATGACACTGCCGTTCTCCTGGGAGGGCGTGACCCTCCACCTCGCGGGCGCGACCGCGCTCAGGCTCCGACTCACCCCACACGGCACGGAGCGGATGGCACTGCGGCTGTACGACGGCGCCGGCGCGCCCGTCGCCGAAGTGGCCGCGCTGCGCATCCGCCAGATCACCGCCGAACAGCTCGACGCCGCCTCGCCCGCACGGACCGGCGGCCTGTACGAGCTGAACTGGACCCCCGCACCCACCCCGGCGGCCCCCGCTCCCGACGCCCCCGCACCCACCCTGCTGCGGCTCCCCGCGACAACCGGCACCCCGGCCGACATACCCGCCGCAGCGCGGGAGGCCGTCACCGGCGCCCTCACCGCCCTCCAGGAACGACTGTCCGACAGCGACGGGCCGAGCGGTCCGCTGGTGGTCGTCACCCACGGCGCCGTCGGCGTCGAGGGACCCGCGGACCTCGCCCTCGCGGGCATCTGGGGCCTGATCCGCTCGGCGGCCGTCGAACACCCCGGGCGCCTCGTCCTGGTCGACACCGACGGCGACGCCGCCTCCGAGGCGGTGCTGCACGCGGCGGTGGCCACCGGGGAACCGGAGATCGCCCTGCGCGCCGGCCGCGTGCATCTGCCGAAGCTGGCCGAACCCGCCCCGCCCGCCGCGCCGTTCGGCGGTTTCGCGCCCGACGGCACAGTGCTCGTCACCGGCGGCACCGGCACACTCGGACGGCTGCTCGCGGCCCATCTCGTCACCGAGTACGGCGTACGCCACCTGCTGCTGTGCGGGCGGGGCGGCGACACCTCCGGCGTCCGGGAACTGCGCGACCTCGGGGCCGAGGTGACGGTCGCCGCCTGCGACGCCGCCGACCGCGACGCACTGGCCGCCCTGCTGGCGGACATCCCGGCGCAGCACCCGCTGACCGCCGTCGTACACGCCGCCGGTGTCCTCGACGACGGCCTGGTCACCGAATTGACCCCGGAACGGCTCGCCACCGTGCTGCGCCCCAAGGTCGACGCGGCCTGGCATCTGCACGAGCTGACGCGCGACCTGGACCTGACGGCGTTCGTCCTCTACTCGTCGGCCGCCGGCACGCTGGGCGCCGCCGGACAGGCCAACTACGCCGCCGCCAACGCCTTCCTCGACGCGCTCGCCGCACACCGGCGGGACACCGGCCTCGGCGCCCTCTCCCTGGGATGGGGCCTGTGGGACACCGGCACGGGCATGGCGGGCGGCCTCGGCGACGCCGAACTGCGCAGGCTGGCCAGGGACGGCATCGAACCGCTCACCCCCGGCCACGCGCTCGCCCTCTTCGACCGGGCGCTCGCGACCGACGCGCCCGCCCTGCTGCCCGTACGGCTGCGTGCCACCAAGGACGCGCCGCCGCTGGTCCGCGGGCTTCTGCCGGCACCGACGCGCCCCACGGCGCGCTCCGCCGACGTCACCGCGGCGCCCGCCGCCGACACCCGGGCGCTGCCGGACCGGCTCGCGTCCCTGGGCGCCGCCGACGCGATGAAGCTGTTGCTGGACACCGTGCGCGGACACGTCGGTGACGTACTCGGCCACACCGGGGCGGACGCGGTGGACACCGACCGAGGCTTCGGTGAGCTGGGTGTCGACTCGCTCTCCGCGCTCGAACTGCGCAACCGACTGGGCGCGGACACCGGCCTGCGTCTGTCGACCACCCTCACGTTCGACTACCCGACACCGACCGTCCTCGCCGCCCACCTCTTCGAGGAGCTGGGCATCACGCCGGACGACATCCCCGAAGCCCCGGACGCGGAGGCGGAGGTCATCCGGCTCGAAGCCCTCGTCGACCCGGAGTCGGTCGACGCGGAACAGCGGTCCAGGGTGGCGCTCAGGCTGCGGGCGCTGTCGGCCAGGTGGGCGGGGTCCGACGAACCGCAGGACACGGAGAGGTCCGAGGCCGGCCGGCCCGAACTGTCCTCCGCGTCCGCCGAGGAACTGCTCGGCATCCTGGACGACGAGCTGGGAAGCTTCAACTGAGCTGTATATGAACAGGATCGACGGTGCTGACGCTGCATCAGAGACCCGCCGAACGGACCTCCGTGTCCGGGCCCCGCGCCCGGACACGGAGGTCCGGGGTAGGCGGACCGCCACGCGGACCGGGGGAGTGGTCCACGCCCCGGCCCCGCGCGCGTACGCCGAAAACGGCGACGGCACGGGGCCGTCGCACGCCCCCGTGCCGTCGCCGCCACCCCTACCGTCGTCGTTGCCACCCGGCGGCCGGGCGCCGACCGCGCTACACGGCCGGCGCGGCCGTCTCGCCGGACGCGAAGTGGTCCGACAGCGTCGGGATACGGTGCTCCAGCATCTTCGACGGCAGATCCGCCCGGCTGGCCACCTTCAACTTCCGGTACACACGCGTGAGGTGCTGCTCGACGGTGCTCATGGTGACGTGGATACGCCGACTGATCTCGCGGTTGCTGTAGCCGAGCGCCGCCAGCCCCGCGACCCTGCACTCGGCGTCGGTCAGCAGCATCGCCGCCCCCGGCTCCTCCGGCAGACCGAGGTGCTCCAGAGCCACGAGCCTGCTGCCGACGGCCGCCTCCACGGGGCCGGTCGCGGACACCTGTGCGGCATGCCGGGCGACCAGCCGGGCGCGTGCGTAGTCGCCCAGTTCGTAGTGTGTGGCGGACAAATCGGAGAACGCCACGGCGAGTTCACGACGGTCGCCCGAGGCCCTGAGCAGATCGATCGCCTCGTGCAGCAGCGACGTCCGGACATTGGGCCTGCTCATCTGCGCCAGCAGCCGAAGCGCGACGCCCCGCGCGCGCGAACTGGGCCTGCTGCCGCCCACCTCGACCTGAGCCTCGGCCCACTCACGCGCCGTCTTCGTCCTGCCGATGCGCAGGTTCGCCTCGGCGAGGTCGGCCCGCCACGGAATGCCCTTGTGCAGCTCGGCGTTGGCGTCGCGCAGCAGCCGACCGCACGTCTCGAAGTCACTGAGCCCGGCGAACGCCCGGTCGGTGGCGAGGTAATGGTGGCCGCGGGCGCGCAGGTACTGCACACCGAAGACCGTACGGAAGACGGCGTCGGGCAGCTCCCGCTCCAGGAGTTCGGCGGCCCGGTCGTGCCGGCCCAGAGCCGTGTTCGCGAACACCGCGGTACCCAGCGGCAGTCCGATCAGCACACCCCAGCCACGGGTGTGCATCATGTCCAGCGCCTCGGCGGACTTGGCGTCCGCGGTCTCCAGATCCCCCTGCAACAGCGCGATCTCGGCGCGCACGGCGGTCAGCAGCGCGTGCCAGGTGGTGGCCTTGCGTCGCGCCGCGTACGCGAGCAGCGTCTCGCACACCTCCGCCGCGGTCCCGCCGCGATCCGTGTGCGCGATGGCGAGCAGCGACATGGCGACCAACTCGGGCTTCATCCGGTCGAGTTGGAGTCCCTGGAGCGACTGGACCACGGAGGCGACCACCTCGTCCGACGCGCCGGCGATGAGCTGCGCCAGCTTGGGGCTGAGCCCCGCCAGTCCCACCTCGCCGTTCGCCGCCGGACCGCCGTCGCAGTGGTCCGAGGCGGTGCCGTCGCTCTCGTCGGGCCCGCCGGGGCGGCGCACACCGGGGACGCCGTAGAACCACTGCCTGATGAACTCCACCTCGGCGATGGACTGGTTGTCCCGGTCCGAGGCGACGGGGCTGCTCAGCGCGCCGATCGCGATGGCGACCTGGTCGGAGTCCTCGCCCTGCCACAGCATGTACCGCAGGACGGTCGCCGCGTCGTCCGCGTCCAGGCAGCCGTCGAAGACCGCCCGGCGCAACTGCGCCAGGGACGCCTCCGCCGCGGCGGGATTCACCCGCCACGCCGCACGGCCCAGGGCGGCCAGGAGCCGGTGCCGATCGTGCTCGTCCGTCCGGTCGCGCAGCGCCAGACGCAGATAACTCATCGACTCGCGTACGTTGTCGGCCCCGAGCGCCAGATCGGCGGCGCCGCGCAGCACCTTCGGCCCCCAGGGCTGGACGACCTCGTCGGCGGCGAGCAGTCTGGCCGCCACGTCACGTTCGGGCGCCCCGGACTGGTAGAGCAGTTGCGCGGCGGCCGTGTTGATCCGGGCCAGGTCGTTCTCCGGCAGTTCGTTCAGCACGGCCTCGGCCGCCGCCGGATGACGGAAGCCGTAGTCCGACAGCAGACCACTGGAGTTGAGGACGCTGACTGTCTCCAGCACGGTGGTGGGGGAGTCACCGGACACCAGGGCCACGGTGCGGGCGGAGGCGAAGTCGCCGAGCACGGCGATCGCCGCGCCGATCCGCGTGTGCGCGGGACTGGTGCTGCCGAGGCAGGTGAGTACGGCCTGCCGATAGGCGGAACTCGCGACGGGCTCTCCCGGCTCCGAGCCGAAACGGGCGCTGTCGTCGAGGAGCGCGTGGACGAGCATCGGATTGCCACCGGTGGCGCGGTGATAGGCGTCACTGGTCTCACGCGGGACCGGCCCGCCCGCGTGCCGGCCGAGCAGCGCCGCGACGCCGTCCTCGGTCAGGGGGGCGATGCGTACGCGTTCGTGCGGCTGTCTGATGAGCTGCCGGTGCACGACCGGCCCCCGGACGCCCGACTGCTCCCAGCTCACGCAGAGGACAAGGATTCTCTTCTTCCGTATTCGGTGCAAAAGGCTCAGCATTGCCGCGAGCGAATCGTCGTCCATCAGATGCGCGTCGTCGACCGCGATGACCAGCGGGCGTTCGGCCGACAGTTCGATCAGTGCCGCCGTGGCCTCCTCGGCCGCACGGGCGACAGCTCTTTCACTGTCCACATTCGGCCAATCCCGTTCTTCAATGACGCCCGTCCCGCCGCCGTCCTCCTGATACCATCCGGGGTGCGTCGATGCCAGCTGTTCGAGTGTGGCGCAAGACACCTCCGCATCCCGCAGTAATTGCCGAAAGACGCTGAGCGGTTGCTCCGTCCGGGCCGGCGACGCGGTGGCGAGAAGAACGGTCGCGCCGACTTCACCAACCGTTTTCAGTGTGTCGTGGACGAGTTCACTCTTCCCTGAGCCAGGGCCGCCCGTAATGATTACGAATTGCCCTATTCCAGCCGAGCAGGCGTCAAAGGCCTTTGCGAGCGTGTTTGCTTCCCTGGATCGTTCGAACAGACGCATACTGGCCCTTTGGCTGGATCCGGCGGTGGCGTTCGTTACGAGGCCGCTGCTGCGGCACTCGGTGGGGAGTGCAGGGGTGCGGTGGTGATCGGCTGCCCTGGCGTGTGTCGCCCTGCCGCCGGTACCGCCCCGAACGTGAGTGACACGCGGGGCGGAAAAAGCTTTCCGTTCGGCATATGCCGTCGAACTGTTTACTGACCGCTATTTGTTGCCGCGATGTGTCCGATTGCGGAGTCCGGGTTGGCCGACCCGTGCGGCGCCCCCGAGTTAAGGAGGGGCGGCGGCATGCTACGACTGTGTGAATTTTCCGTGCCATCGGTGAGTTCACAATATTCGACCATGCGGTGAGTGGGGGATTTCAGCTGCGGTGCTGTATGCGGGAAGAGTATGGATACCACTAATGAATGTCAACGTCACTCCTCCGAACGCTATTGGCGTCGAGGAGGCATTGCCCTTTGCTCAGAAATTACCAATGACAGCTGTTTGCCATGACTGCCACCTGTTCCGGGCGTGAAAGGAGCCGGAAACGGGCAAGCGCCCGCCCGTTTCCGGGCTCGAAAGAGCGGACCCGCGCTCCGACCGGGCGCGGGACTGCGGCGGACATCACAGCGAGAATGCGTGCGCTCCGCTTCTCGTAACCCGCCGGACATAGCGCCGCCCGCACAATGACATCGGCTCCACGCGAGTACGCCCGGGGGCCCGCACGGGTACGCCCGGACGCGTCCCCGCCCGCCCACCGACACCCCAATCGCCCCACCGCAACGCCCCGCTAGGGTTCGGCCGTATGACCGACCGCGTACTGCGTCTGCTCCGCACCCGCCCCGATCTGGCCGCCCTCGCGGCGTTTCCCTTCGATTTCGATGTGGACCGGGCATACCACGTCGAGGAGGTCCATCTCGCCTCCGGAGCCTCCCTGGAGCCGATCGCGGGGGACGACACGGGTGGCACGTACTTCCTGTGCGGAGGCACAGCCGTACTGCACGCATCCTCCGAGGGCGACGCGGTGCTCATCGCCGACAGCGTCTCCGAGGCACTGGAGATGCTTGTCCGGCTGCCCTGGTACTGCGAGGGCATCTCCGGCGACCTCGACGAGGAGCAACTGCGGGCGGCGGTCGACGCGGGCGACGCCGAGGCGCGCGCGGAGTTCGCCCCCGAACTGGACACGCACCGCACCGCGTTGCTCACCGGACTCGGGCTTCCCGACCGCCCCCTGACCGAGCTCGTCGCCCTGATGGAAGCGGCGGTCGACCGCACGGAGCCCGACCATCTCCTGCTCAACTCGACGGAGCTCGGGGCCTATCGGCTGACGGACGAATCGCGGCGCCGGCCGTTGCGGGACGTCGTGCTCGCTCCGGGACGGGCGGCGCTCGCGCGCGTACGGGCGGGCGAAACCGGAGCGTGCGACGAGGCCCTGGCCGACCCGGTGCTGCGCGCGGGCGTGGTGCGGGCCGCACAGTACGACCGCCGGGACGGCGACCTGCCCCTGCTGCGGCTACTTCTGGAGCGTGAGACGTCCGAGCGCACCGAGTGGTACACGGAGCGGCGGATCGCCGCGATGCTCGTGGCGCTGCACGGCGAGCGGGAGGATCTGCCGCTGGTGAGGGCCGCGACGGACGGACAGGCCGCGGGCGCCGAGGGTGCCCGCGACTGGGCACGAACCATGGACGCCGGCCGCCACGGCCGGGACCCGGAGACGGAGAGCGCGTTCACCTGGATCGAACTGGCCCGCCGCCAGGGCCGGATCGAACACGCCCGGGTCGCCCTCATCCGCCTGCTGGACGACACCGGCCCCGCCGACGCCGAACTGCTCGGCCGACTGGGCGAGGCGCTGGAGCGACTCGGCGACCACGCCCAGGCGGCCCGCGCCCAGTTCCTCTTCCTCTCCCTCCAGGACACCGACCGCGACCGGGCGGCGGCGGCCCACGTCCTGGCCCGGCTGGAGCGCCGCAAGGGTGATCTGGCCGCGGCACGAAGGGCGTTGGAGCGGGCACGGACGGCGGTGGGGACCGTGCCGCAGTGGCACCGTCGCGGCCTCGGTCGCCTGATCACCGAGCAGCACCTGGAACTGGCGCTCGCGGCGGCCGAGGCCGGCGACGCCCCACTGGCCCGCGAGACGATGGCGCACGGCAGGGAACTGCTGTCGACAATCGCCCGGCAACACGCCAAGGCACTCAGCGAGTTGTCCACCCGGGCGAAATGGGCCGTGGCCGCGCTCGGACGGGATCCGGGCTGACGCCTCCGCCTTCGGACGGCGTCACGTTCTCATCCTGAAGGCTCGCCTCAACGCCACGCGTGGCGGATCTTCAACCGTCCGTACCCCATGACACCGGTGATCCGGATCGTCGGCCCGCCGGGGCCGGAAGGCCGACGAGGCTTGTACCGCACGTCCTTCCACCCACTATGCAGACCCTCGATGTCGACGATCGCGTCACGAGGCACCGTGATCCTGGCCCCGCCGGTGCCCATCTGCAACTCGATCTCGATCAAGGGGTGTTCGATGATCGCCCGGGACAGATCCAGACGCACCCTGCCGAACGCCGACTCGACCTTCAGGGTCCGCGGCACCCGCCATGCGCCACGCCTCTTTATGCGTCCGCCGGCGGCGGCGATCGTGGACGTGGTGGGCGCCTTCTCCGCCGGGAGCGAGTCCAGCGCCGGCGCGAGATCGCCCCGAGTCCTGGCGGTGAGCGCGTGGTTGAGGCGTTCGTCCATCTCCTCGTGCGAGATGTGCCCTTCGGCGTACGCCTCTTGCAGACGCCGCACAGCGGTGTCGCGGTCTTCGTCGCTGATCAGTTGCGGCCGGTCTTCCGGCAGAGAGGTCACCGCGTCACTCTAATGCCGCGCCGCCGCCCCCCACCTGCCTGCCCGCCCACCCGGCAGCTCCGGGTCGAGCGAGACGTCCGGAGACGGTCTTGAATGGCGGCGCGCGGAAGGCGCGCGGACCGAGTGCCTTTAGGGTGACCTCCATGTCTGCCTCGTTGAACTCCGCGAAGAGCCGCGCCGCGCTACGTACCTCGGCCCGCATTTCCGTTGAATTGCTGGTCGTCCTCGTCATGACGGGGGTGGCGGTGTGGCTGCTGGGGCAGATGTGGTCGATCATGTGGCCGCTCGTGGTCGGCCTGCTCCTCACCACGCTCACCTGGCCCGTGGCCCGCTTCCTGCGCCGGCACGGGTGGCCCCCGGCCCTGGCCGCCTCCACGGTGACGCTGCTCTTCCTCCTGGTCGCGGCGGGTGTGGTGGCGCTGATCGCGGTACCGGTGGCATCCCAGTCGGGCGAGCTGACGGACGGTGTGAGCGACGGAATCGACAAGGTACGGGAGTGGGCGGCGGGGCCGCCGCTGAACATCGGGGAGGACCAGATCTCCGGTGCGCTCGACACCGG
Organism: Streptomyces sp. NPDC060366; assembly: GCF_042725135.1. Lineage (NCBI taxonomy): Bacteria > Bacillati > Actinomycetota > Actinomycetes > Kitasatosporales > Streptomycetaceae > Streptomyces > Streptomyces sp. NPDC060366. The sequence goes on from NZ_JBHXDC010000021.1 coordinate 94,700, forward strand.
GGTCGCCCGTGTTCAGGACAGTGTCGGCAGCATCGTCACAGCTGCCGTCACGGGCGTGGGCACCGTGGTCAATGGTGTTGTCACCGCTGTTCTGGCGCTGTTCCTCATGTTCTTCTTCCTGAAGGACGGGCCGCGGTTCCTGCCGTGGCTGACCCGTCAGCTGCCCGGCCGGCTCGCCACCCACCTCCCGGTCGTCGCGGAGCGGAGCTGGGACACGCTGGGAGCGTTCGTACGGTCGCAAGCGTTCGTCGGTCTGCTGGACGCCGTCTTCATCGGTCTGGGGCTCTGGATCGTGGGAGTACCACTGGTGCTCCCGCTCGCGGTGCTCACCTTCGTCTCCGCGTTCGTGCCGGTCGTGGGCGCGCTGTTCGCCGGACTGGTCGCGGTGCTGATCGCGCTGGTGTCGAACGGCCCGACGGACGCGCTGATCGTGCTGGCGATCATCATCGTGGTGCAGCAGCTCGAGGGCAATGTGTTCCAGCCCATGATCCAGAGCCGGGGACTCGGCCTCCACGCGGCGGTGATCCTGCTGGCGGTGACGTTGGGCGCCAGCCTGGCCGGCATCGTCGGCAGTCTGCTCGCCGTACCGGTCGCCGCGCTCATAGCGGTGGTCTGGAACTACATGCGGGAGCAGCTCACCGACCCGGAGCAGGAGCCGCCGGCCGACCCGTCCCCGTCTCCGTCCCCGGAACCGGCCGCCGGTGCCACTGTCCCCTCGCAGTAGGCGGTAGCCGGCACGTGGCCGGGACGGCGATGCTCCCGTGGCGCCTGCGGCGGGAGGGCGCTAGGCGGCCGACTCCTCCGCCGCGCGGGCCCTGGGTGACTTGCCGTTGATCATGATGGCGCCGAGGATCGCGGCCGCGAGGAGAATGATCGCCGCCCAGGCGATCGCCACCGTGAAGCCGTGCACCGTGCCGGTGTTCACGATGCGCGTCCGCTCCGCCGGTGTCAGGCCGCCCTCGCGCGCTGCCGCGGCGAGATGGCTGGTCAGATACGAGGCCGTGACGGTGGTCGCGATCGTGTTCAGCAGGGACGTACCGATGGAACCGCCCACCTGCTGCGCGGTGTTCACCGTCGCCGACGTGACGCCCGAGTCCTTCGGGGCGACCCCACTGGTGGCCGTCGAGATGATGGGCAGGAAGGTCAGTCCGAGCCCGAAGCCCAGCAGGATGGTGCCCGGCAGGATGTGCCCCGCGTAGGTGGAGTGGGTGTCGAGGAAAGTCAGCGAGAACATGCCGCCCGCGCTCAGCAGCAGACCGGGGACCAGCAGCAGGCGCGGCGGTACGAGGGGGAGCAGCCGGGCGGAGATCTGGGTCGAGCCGATGATGATTCCCGCGGACAGCGGCAGGAACGCCAGGCCCGCGCTGAGCGGCGAGTACCCGAGGATGGTCTGCAGGAAGTACGTCAGGAACAGGAACGCGCCGAACAGGCCGATCGTCGTCATCGCCATCACGATCATCGAACCGCCGCGGTTGCGCTCCCGGACGATGTGCAGCGGCAGCAGCGGGCCGGAGGACCTGGTCTGCCACCAGGCGAACGTGACGAGCAGCGCGACGCCGATGCTCAGCACGGTGAGCACTTCCGTGGAGGTCCACCCGATCGCCTCGGCCCGGCTGAATCCGTACACGATCGCGACGAGACCCCCGCAGCCGAGGAAGACGCCCAGGATGTCGAGGTGCGCGCCCTTGGTGCCCGCGCGCTCCTTGAGCAGGGTGAACGCGCCGATGACGGCGAGGAGGGCGATGGGGACGTTCACGTACAGGCACCACCGCCAACTGAGCCATTCGGTGAGGATGCCGCCGAGCAGCAGCCCGATGGCTGAGCCGCCGCCCGCGATGGCGCTGAAGATGCCGAAGGCCTGGGCGCGCTCCTTGCCCGCGGGAAAGGTCGTGGTGAGCAGGGAGAGCGCGGAGGGCGCCAGCAGGGCGGCGAACACGCCCTGGAGCGCGCGGGAGAGATAGAGCATCTCCTGACCGATGGACGCGCCGCCGATCGCCGAGGCACCGGCGAACCCGATGAGGCCGATGATGAACGTACGCCTGCGGCCCACGAGGTCGGCGATCCGTCCGCCGAGGAGCAGGAGACCGCCGAAGGCGAGGGTGTAGGCGGTGATCACCCACTGACGGTTCCCGTTGCTGATGCCGAGCGCGCGCTGTGCCGAGGGAAGCGCGATGTTCACGATCGTCGCGTCGAGCACCACCATGAGCTGCGCGGTCGCGATGACGGCCAGCGCCCACCAGCGGTGCGGATCGGGTTCGTCGGCCGTGGGTCCGGGGTCGGAGGTCTGCGAGCCGCCCGGCCTGCCGCTCTGTGTCCCGCCGGGCGGACCGGGGACCGACGGATCGCTCATCGATGTCTTCCTTCGCAGTGGACCTCTGCGGCCATACCTCAGCCGCTCGGCGCTGAGGTCAGAACACCATGAATCGGACTTCCTTGCCTGTCCGACCCCGTGGTCCTCGCGGCCCGCGCCCGTGCCGCGGCACTGCTCCGAGTCCGTAACTATACCTTTCGTAAGGTACAGTTACGGAGTCGGAGCAGTGCTGATGAAGAGGTGTGCGCGGATGGTTCTGAGTACGAAGAGACGCTGGTCGCTGCTGGCGGTGGTGAGCGCGGGGCTCCTGTTGATCACGCTGGACAACTCGATCCTCTACGCCGCGTTGCCGACGCTGGTGGAGGATCTCGGCGCGAGCAGTTCCGAGAGCCTGTGGATCATCAACGCCTACCCGGTCGTGATGGCCGGTCTGCTGCTCGGCAGCGGAACCCTGGGCGACCGCGTGGGGCACCGGCGGATGTTTCTGACCGGTCTGGCGATCTTCGGTGTCGCCTCGCTCGCCGCGGCGTTCTCCACGAGTCCGGAGACCTTGATCGCGGCGCGTGGTCTCCTCGCGGTCGGCGCGGCCTCGATGATGCCCGCCACGCTCGCCCTGATCCGCGTCACCTTCGACGACGAACGCGAGCGGAACATCGCGATCGCGGTCTGGGGCAGTCTGGCGGTCGTGGGCAGTGCGCTGGGCCCGATCATCAGCGGACTCCTGCTCCAGAGCTTCTGGTGGGGCTCGGTCTTCATCATCAACGTCCCCGTCGTCGTCGCGGCGATCGTCGCCACCGTGATCCTCGCGCCGCCCAACGACCCGGATTCCTCGAAGCGTTGGGACCTGCTGTCCTCGCTCCTGGCGCTCGTCGCCCTCGTCGGCCTGGTGTTCGCGATCAAGGAGACCGCGAAGACGGACCCCTCGCCCTCGGTGATCGCTCTCGCCGTACTCGCAACGGCCCTCGGCGGGTGGGCATTCGCCCGGCGGCAGCGCCGACTGCCCTACCCCCTGCTGGACTTCACGATCTTCCGCAACCGGGCGTTCCTCGCCGGAGTCCTCGCGGCCGGCTTCTCCCTGTTCGCCATCGCCGGCATCCAGCTGATCACCACTCAGCGCTTCCAACTCGTCGAGGAGTTCACCGCGTTGCGTGCCGGGCTCCTGGTCGCCGCCGTCGCCCTGGGCGCACTGCCGACGGCCATGGTCGGAGGCGCGATCCTGCACAGGGTCGGCCTGCTGCCCATCATCGCGGGCGGTCTCGCGCTCAGTACCGTCGGCGCCGTCCTGATCCTGCTGAATTTCGACACCAGTACGGGTCTGCTCGTCACCGGACTGATCGTCACGGGCGCCGGCCTCGGAGCGGCCATGTCCGTCGCGTCCAGCGCGATCATGGGCAACGTCCCGGCCCGCCGGGCCGGCATGGCCTCCTCCGTCGAGGAGGTCTCCTACGAGTTCGGCAGTCTCATCGCGGTCGCGCTGCTCGGCAGTCTCCTCACCGCCGTCTACACCGCGACCGTCGACCTTCCCGCCGGGGTGCCGGACACGGCACGTGACAGCCTCGACAGCGCACTCGCACTGGCCGGGCAGGGGGCGGAGCCGGACACGGCACTGATCACCGCCGCGTCGGAGGCGTTCGACGGTGCCTACTTCGCCGCGATGATGGTGGTCGTAGCCGTTCTCACCGTCGGCGCGGTCGTGACCGGCCTTCTCCTGCGCCGCCACGGTCCCGGATCGGCTCTGTCCGCCCTCACCGCGCCCGCGGACCACGACACCCCGGACCAGGAGCACCAGGAACACCATGCGCACCAGTAAACGAACCCAGATCCTTGAGGCGGCCACCCGCGTCGTGCAGCGCGAAGGCGTCAAGAGCGTCACCTTCGACTCCGTCGCCGCGGAGGCCGGTCTGACCAAGGGCGGGCTCCTCTACCACTTCGCCTCCCGCGACGACCTCGTCCAGGCCATCCATCAGCACCTCGCCGACCAGTGGGAGGACGACATGATCGCGGCGGCGGGAAAGCCCGCCTCCGAGGCGACACCCACCGAACGGCTCGCCGCCTACGCCCGCGTCGCCATCCAGAGCGCCACCCGCGCCGAGTTGCTGTTCATGCTCGAAGGGTCGACCACCGCCCAACACGCGGCCCCCTGGGACGCGGTGATGGAACGCTGGACCCCGCCTGCGGCGGCCGCCGACGACCCTGCCGCGCTCGACCGGTTCATCGCCCGCCTCGCGGCCGACGGCCTGTGGCTGTACGAGTCACTCACCGACGCGCGACTGGACCCCGCGCTACGCCGTGCCGTCGCCGAACGCATCGCCGGCCCCCTGGCCGGCGGCGACGACTGACCCCGGTCCCTACGGCCTACGTACGGCCCGCTCCACGCGTGGCGCCGGGCGCCGCCGGAGCGGAACCGTACGAGCTGCCCGTGCAACCGAGTGCGACTTTCGCGCTCCGGCGAATGGAGCAACGGACGCTGGGCCGCGCTCACCAAGATCAATAATCTGACGCCCGGCGCGTGATCTCGCGTCAGCGGACGGAGAAGGCGAGCCACCCGGTGAAACTCCCGATGACCCAGCGCACGGCCTTGATGAGCGCGGCGACGGCGCTGTTGACGATCCTCGGCACCGTACCGGCCGGTGCGGAGGGTGAGTGGCACAAGGTCGGCAGCGACGCGCGCAGCGGTGTCAGCGGTCTCGCGTACGAGGGCCCCGCCGCGGACGGGGCCGGCGTGAACGCGCTGATCGTCCACGACAACAAGCGGTCCGGCCAGCAGCGCCTGTCCCGGATCATCCATGGGGAGAACTCCTCGGACGTCACCCCGATCGCCTGGGACGGGGCGGAACCCGTCGATTTGGAAGCCATCGAGGCCGTGCCCGGCATGCCGGGGGAGTATCTGGCACTCACCAGCCGCGGCATCGTCTACCGCCTCAAGGTCTCCGCCTCCACGGCGACCGTCGTCGACTACTCACCACTGCCGGCGATCGGCGAGGGAGACGACTTCGAGAGCTTCGCCCTCGTCGCTCAGCAGGGGAAACTCGCCGTGCTGTGGGCGGACCGGGGAGCCGGCGCGGAGCGTCCCGCCACGCTGTACGCGGCGCCGCTGACGTTCGCCTCGTGGGGGCAGCCGCTGTTCGGCGCCGTCACGCGAAAGGCGTACCGGGCGCCGTACCCGACGGGCGACGGCACGCGACACATCTCCGACATCTCGGTGACCGGCTCCGGACGGATCATCGTCAGCTCGGCGACGGACGCCGGAGACGACGGCCCGTTCGACTCCGCGGTGAGCGAGGCGGGCCGGGTGGGCGTGTCGGCGGCGGGCCGGGTACGGGTCACGCTCGCGGCGTCCCCCGCCGTACTGGGGACGTTCCCGCAGTACAAGGTCGAAGCGGTGGAGTGCCTGCCCGGCTCCGCCGACGCCGTTCTGGGCACCGACGACGAGAACCTCGGCGGACTCGTGCGGACGGTGCCGGTCTGCGGCAGCTGAGCGGGGCGCCGTAACCAACGGCGGGCGTACGCCTTGCGCGTACGCCCGCCGCGTATGCCCACCGCACGGACCTACCGCGCGGCCCCGGGAGCCGCGCCCGTAGCCCGTCTGCGCGCTCGATAGGCGGCGGCCTTCACGCGGTTGCCGCACTCGTCCATCCCGCACCAGGTGCGTCGGGCGCCGCGCGAGCGGTCGAGATAGATACGGGTACAGCCGGTGCGACCGCACTCCTTGAGACAGGCCTGCGGATCGGCGAGTACGGCGACACCGCTTCTGGCCACGTGGGAGAGCACCGCGGCGAGGTCTCCCGCCATGCGCAGTCCCGCGTCGCTCAGTTCGATCGTGAGCGTCGGTCCGGTGGCCGCGGCGTTGACGATTTCGAGGCTGCCCGGATCGAAGGGCCGGTCGAGCACGCGGTCGTGAGCCAGCCGGTAGATCGCTTCCCGCAGTGACCGCGCGGACTGGAAGGCCGCGACATCGGCGGTGACGGGGCCGGGAAGCTCGTCGCATTCGGCCACCCACCGTTCGAGGTCCGCAGGTGTGGCCAGGGTGTCGACGGGCTCGTCCCGGCGAGAGCCCACGGTGCCGGCCAGATCGAGGGCCGGGTTGCCGCTCACGTACGCGAAATTCACGTCACCATCTTGACCGGTGACGGGGCTGATGGCAAGGTCGTCACCTGCTGAGCCGGTGACGAACCGGCGCGAACAGGAGGACGTATGGCCGGCATCCGCGACATCGAGGTCGTCGTCTTCGACGTCCTCGGAACACTGGTCGACGAACCAGGCGGGCTCCGAGCGGAGATTCGTGCCGCCGTGCCTACGTCCGGCGATTCCCTCGTCGACGAGTCGCTCTCCGTGTGGCAGAGGCACCGTGAGCGCGAGCAGCGACGTGTCGGGCAGGGCCGGCGCGCGTACGCCAGTACCGACGTCATCGACGCGGAGGCCGCCCAACTGGTCGCCGACCACGCGGGACTCACCGAACCGGCGGCCATCGCCCGCCTGGCCACGGCGAGTCGGCGCCTGCCACCCTGGGACGACTCCGTCGCCGGTCTCGACCGGATCGCGCGCCGGTTCCCCGTGGTCGGCCTCTCCAACGCCGGCCGCACCACCCTGCTGCGGCTCGGAGCACATGCCGGGCTGCGCTGGCACCAGGCCCTGTCCGCCGAATCCGTCCGGGCCTACAAGCCGGCGCCGGAGGTCTACCGGCTCGCCATCGACACCGCCGGCTGCCCACCGGAACACGTGCTCATGGTGGCCGCCCACGCCTGGGACCTCCGGGCGGCCCGGGCGAACGGCATGCGTACCGCCTACGTCCACCGACCCGGCGGGGATCCGCCGACGAACACCGACGAATTCGACCGGCGCTTCGACGAACTGGACGAACTGGTCACCGAATTGACGGGGACATAGTTCATCACCACTGCTCCCACTGGCCCGACGGGCATCGGAGGTGGGGGCCGAGGGCATCACCGCTGCCCGTTCCGTGGGACCTGTCGGGCCGTCACCTCTCGTGATCGTCGTGGTCAGCGACCGCCCGTCGGCGGCCAGTCCGATCGCCGCTTCCTGTGCGATGCGGTATACGTGCCCCTGAGCCTCCGGGGTGAGTTCCGAGGCGCGCTCGTCCCACTCATCGCTCTGTTCGTTCCGCACAGCGGGGGCGTACCTAGGTCCTGTCGTTCGGATCATCAGGCGGACCAGAGGAAGATGCCTGCGATGTGGAGTCCGGCGAGGTAGATGGTGGCGGTCTTGTCGTAGCGGGTGGCGATGCCGCGCCATTGCTTCAGCTTGTTGATGCAGCGCTCGACGGTGTTTCGCTGCTTGTATGCGTTGCGGTCGAAGGCAGGTGGCCTGCCGCCCTGGCTTCCCCGGCGAAGCCGGTGGCCCTGCTGGTCCGCCGGGACGGGGATCACCGCCCGGATGCCGCGCTTGCGCAGGTGGTCGCGGATGGCGCGTGATGAGTACGCCTTGTCGGCCAGGACCACGTCTGGCCTGGTGCGGGGCCGTCCTCGTCGGCGGGGAAGGCGCAGACGGGCCATTACGTCGGTGAAGGCGGGCGCGTCGCCGGCCTGGCCGGCGGTGAGGACGAAGGCCAGGGGGCGGCAGTGGCCGTCGGCGGCAAGGTGGATCTTCGTGGTCAGTCCGCCGCGGGACCGACCGATGGCGCGGTCGTGCGGTTCGCCGGCCGGGGCCCCTTTTTGCGGGCACCGGCGGAGTGCTGGTGAGCGCGCACAATCGTGGAGTCCACCGAGACGGCCCAGTTGAGGTCCTCATCCGCGTCGGCCTGGGCCATCAGCGCGGTGAAGACCCGCTCCCAGGTGCCGTCAATGGCCCACATCCGCAGCCGGTTGTAGACGCCTCTCCAGTTGCCGTACTTCTCCGGCAGGTGGACCCACTGTGTTCCGGTCTGGAACTTGAAGGCGATCGCGTCGATGACCTCCCGGTGATCCCTCCATCGACCACCCCGCTTCGGCGTCCGGTCCGGGAGCAACGGCTCAATCCGCGCCCACTGCACGTCAGTCAACGGCACACCCGGACCAACGATCAGATGATCCGAACGAAACGGCCTAGGGCCTGTCGTTCGGATCTTGCCGGGGTCGCGGTCCCTGGCACGCACGCCCGCCGCGTTGTCGTCGGTCGCCAACGCTCCGCGTTGTCTCCCTCCTCCGCCTTGCGACCGCACGCACCAGACCCCACTCCCTGATCCGGCCTGATCCAAACGACAGGCCCTAGGCGTCGATGCCGCAGATCTCCGTGGTGAGGCGACCACGCGGGTGGGTCGGCGAGCGCGCAAATCGTGAAGAACGGTTGACCTTGACGTGAGCGCGTTTCGGCCAAACAATGACCCTCACCCCCCTGACAACGTTGTCGAGAAGAGGTCGTGTCACATGCCTGAACAAGCGACGGGGCTCACACGCCGCCATCTGATTCATCTCATCGGCATGTCCGGCGCGCTGACCGCCCTGCCCATGGCGCTCGGTGCGGGCCCGGCCTCGGCCACTTCGGCGAGTCGGGGTGGCGGGAAGAAGCCGGAGCCGGCGGGCGCCGTCGCCGAGGCGTACTACAACGTCCTCCTCTCCCACACCCGTTGGTCGGAGACCCAGTGGGACGCCGCGCAGGGGCACTACACCAACAAGGATTTCGGTTTCGCGGTCGTGCTCGGGAACGCGATTCTCCTGAGCCGGGGCACCTACGACGCCGAGCGCACCGGGGTCGACAAGGACACCTTGCGCACGCGGACCCTGGCCACGCTGAAGCACTTCGCGGCGTCCAACCGGCTGACCGGCGGCACCCAGTGGGGCCGCAAGCTGTTCTTCGACACCACCTTCCAGTCGTACTTCGTACTCGCGGCGCGCCTGCTGTGGGACGACCTGGACGAGACGACGCGCCGCAACGTGGACACCATCGCCCGCGAACAGGCGCAGTACACCGCGAACTTGGGGACGAAGAACGACCCGGACTCCGGCGGCTGGACCCCGAACGGGGCGGTCGGCGGGTTCGACGGCGACACCAAACTGGAGGAAATGGGCGTCTACGCCCAGTCGTTGGCACCCGGTCTCGCCTGGGGCGCCGGGGACGAGCGGCACGCGTCCTGGAGTGCCGCTTTCGGCCGCTGGAGCCGTAACGAGGCGGGCCTGCCCGCCGCGGACCTGGCGAATCCGGCACGCGTGGACGGGGTGGCCGTCAGCGCCAACACCGCACGGAACCTGTACGACACGTTCATCGTCGAGAACCACGGATCGTTCGGCCCGCACTACCAGGAGGAGCTCTGGCGCACCTCCGCCCGCAACGCCGCCCATTTCCTGATCGCCGGGCAGGAGTTGCCCGAGGTGCTGACCTCGCAGCCCAACGCCGGTCCGCTGTGGCGCACGCTGCTCGGCGTGATGAGCGACGCCGGTGAGCCGTTGATGCCGATGGTCGACGACCGGGAGCACCTCTACGGGCGCGACGTCATCCCTCTCGCCTTCCTCGCCCAGGTCGTCGGCGACCGCGCCGCGGCACGCTGCGAGGTCGCGCTGGCCGAACGGCTCGCCGCCTACCAGGAGTATCCGCCGCAGTACCGGATCGCCAAGTTCTCGGGCGAGCCCAAGTACGAGCCGGAGGCGCGTGCCGAGCTGGCGATCAGCTACCTCCTGCACGAGTGGCGCGCCGCGTCCGGCCGTCCGGCCGTAAAGCCCTTCTCCGAGCGTGAGTTCTTCGAGTACGCGAGCGGCGTCACCGACCACGGCACAGGACCGGGGCTGGTCTCGCACCAGTCGGCCGGGGCGTGGGCCGGGGCGGTCAGCAAGGCGGGCTTCGTGAAGTTCGCCTGGCAGCCCGCCCATGACGACTGGCTGTTCGAACTGAGCGGCACGACACCGATGTTCCTCCCGACGACAACGGGCAAGGTCACGGGGCGGTCGGTGACCGCGTACACCCGGCTGAGAGACGGCTTCGACGGCAGTTCGAGCCTCCTCGCCCTGGGCGGCGCATACGCCGGGTTCACCACGCTTCCCTCCGGCGCCGTCGTGTACGCGACCTCCGGAACCGCCGCGGGAGAGGGCCACCTCGCGGTCCACAACCTCGACATGCCCGGCATGCCGGGACTGGACGGCGCCCGCACCTACCGGGTGGCGGAGGGAAGCGCGACCGTCGTCGCGAACGCGCCGGGATCCCCGTCGGCCGGACCTCGTGTCGACGAACTCTCCTTCCCCCGTGCCCCGTTCCGGCATCTGCGCATGCTGGGGGTGCGGCCCGATCCCTCGTACGGCTATTCGCTGTACGCCTTCGAGATCCGGGACGGCGCCTCGGGGAGCGACCTGGCTCGCGGCGAAGCGGCGAGCGCGTCCGCGTCCTCCTTCGACGCGGGCAAGGAACCCGTACGCGCGGTCGACGGCGACGGTGCGAGCCGGTGGGCGGTCTCCCGCGCGGACCGGCCGAAGGCCGACAGCTGGATCGCCGTGGACCTGGGGGAGTCCGCGGAGGTGGACCGGGTGACGCTGCGCTGGGAGAGCGCCGCGGGCCGCGCGTACCGGCTTCAGGGGTCGGCCGACGGAGAGCGGTGGACCGACCTCGTCGTCTGGCCGCGGCCGGACCTCACCAGCCGGGGCGGCTGGCTGGATGTCGACGGTCGCGCCGGCCTCGTCGTACGCGGGGGAGCCAACCCGATAGCGGTGTACGGCGACACGGTCGTCCTCTCCGACGGGCCCGCCGAAGGCCTACTGGTCGAGGGGCTCGTGGACGCGGACGCGAAGGAGTTGCGCGCCGCGGCCGGCGCCAAGACCCCGTCGGCCAGGTCCGCGGACGTGAAGGCCGCCGTGACCGACCACTTCCTGAGTCTGTTCAACCTCTCGGCGGACGCCGTCACCACCACGGTCTCGGTTCCGGGGCACGCCCACGACGACGTGCGCCTGTACGAGGGGGACCAGACCGTCACCGAGGCGGGCACGGACTACAAGGCCGAACTCGCCGCCGCGTCGGCCGTGTTGCTGCCCCCGCGGATCACCCTCTCCGGAGTCGGCGCCCGCGCCGGGGTTCCAGTCGGGCTGCGTGCCGAGGTGGTCGACGGCCGCACCGTACGGCTGAGCGGCCCGCCCTGCCGGGTCGTCGTCTCGGCCCAGGGCCACCGGGTGGTGGCGACGGTCCGGGCCGGCCGCACCACGACCGTGACCGTGCCGCGCGCGACCGGCTACCCGCTGGCCGATCTCGCACTCGGCCGCACCACCTTCCCCACCGCGCCGCTGCCGTCCGGGATGACAGACCCCGGGGCCGCGGTCGACGGCGACCCGCGCACCTCCTGGAGGCCCGGACCGGGTGGCCGGATGGTGGTCGATCTCGGCGACGTACGGCGTGTCACCGAGATCCGCGTCGAGTGGCGAGGCGGCCACGGGCCGGTGTCCCACGTCGAGTTCAGCTCGGACGGCCTCACCTACAGCGGTTCGGCGCGGATGCCCGCGCGCGGTGCACTGCGTACCTCCACCACCGCCCGGTACGTGGCCCTCGCGGTCGGTGCCCCGGCCGGCAAGGACACCGCTCTGACCTCCCTCACGGTCACCTCCTGAGCGGCACACGTCAGGCGCGGGGAGGCCCGTCGAGACCAACGGGCCTCCCCGCGCGGCAGGCTGGCACCGCCGTCACCGCATCCGGCGTCGCGGTCGCTACGATCGGCGGCGTGTGCGCAAACATCGTGGTCGCCGAAGACGACGTGAAACAGGCCGAACTCGTGCGCCGCTATCTGGAGCACGAGGGGCACTCCGTCACGGTCGTCGCGGACGGCCGCGCGGCACTGGAGGAGGTCCGGCGCGGGGAACCCGACCTGCTCGTTCTCGATGTGATGATGCCCCGCGCCGACGGCCTCGACGTGGTGCGGATCCTGCGCGCCGAGTGCCGGGAGGTGCTGGTGCTGATGCTCACGGCCCGCAGCACCGAGGACGATCTGCTGCTCGGCCTGGATCTGGGCGCCGACGACTACATGACCAAACCGTTCAGTCCCCGGGAGCTGATGGCCCGGGTACGAACGCTGCTGCGCCGCAACCGGCGTTCCGGCGGCCCAGCCACCGGCCCCGCGCCCGCCGTCGTCGTCGTCGAGGACGAGACGCTGTCGGTGGGCACGCTCAGGATCGATCCGGCCCGGCACGAGGTGTCGGTCGCGGGGACGCCGGTCGTGTGCACACCCGGCGAGTTCCGGATTCTCGCCGCGATGGCGACGGAGCCCGACCGGGTCTTCTCCCGGCAGCGGCTCCTGGAGGAACTGCACGGCTTCGACAAGTACATCAGCGACCGCACCGTGGACGTGCACATCATGCATCTGCGCAAGAAGATAGAGCACGCCCCACGGCGCCCGGCCCGGCTGCTGACCGTGTTCGGCGTCGGCTACAAGCTGACGGACCCCGCGAAGAACGCACGCCATGCCCAGTCCTGACCAGCGGCGGCGGTCGCCGCTGCGCCGGAGCCGGGAGAGGCCCCGCCTCCCGATCCGGCGGAGCCTGCTCGGCCGACTGCTCATCGTCTCGGCGCTGGTGGCCTCGTGCTCGGTCGCCGCCACCGCCTGGCTCGCCGTGCAGACGACCTCCGGAGCGATCCGGCAGGAACAGGGACAGGACCTCAGCTCCGACGCCGAGATCTACAACACCCTGTTGGGATACGCGGCTTCCCACCCCGGCTGGGAGGGCGTCGAGGACACCGTGCGCGAACTGGCCCGGAAGTCGGAGCGCCGGATCGCGCTCACCACCGAGGACCGCCGACCGCTCGTCGACTCCGCCGGCGCCTCGTCCGCCGACCCTTTGCCCGCCCAGGCATCGGCGGTCGTCGACCCGCTGTCCGTCGACACGCTCCTGGTACCCGATGCCACGCCCGCCGGCGCGGACCGCGTCGATCCGCGGGCGGTCGGCCCCTTCCTGCTGCCCGCGAAGGAACGTGCCGACCTGCGGCGGACCACCACCGAGAACGTGGCGTGCCTGAGCGCGGTGGGCATCGCCGCGGATGTCGTCGAGAGCCCGAGCGGACGGCCCCGTGTCGAGTTCGTGAGCAACGACACCGACCGCCAGTTGGAACGCAAGTGCCTGACCGCCGAGTTGGGCCCCACCCCGACCGAGAAGAAGGCTCTCCGGGAGCTCGACCAACTCGCCGACGCCTGTCTGAAACGCCAGGGGCGTACGGGCGTGACACTCAACCTGGACCTCTCCTGGGACCGGGGGTACGGCCAGACCGAACCTCCCGGGTTCGACGCGGACATCAGCAAACAGCAGACGGCCGAAGAGAAGGCGGCCACGGACAGGAAAGCCGCCGCGGCCGCCGAGGCCGCGGGCGGCGTGCCCCGGGCCCGCGACAGCCGGCACGACCGCGCCATCGCCTCCTGCGTGGGCAGCGCCCGGCGCGAGCAGCTCACGGCCTATGTCGCCGCGCCCGCGCTGCTGTTCATCGACGGCCCCGGCGCGGTCGGCGTGCCCGGCTTCGACCTCTCACCGGCGAACACCGCACGCATCGTCGGGGTCACCGCCCTCGTCCTGGCGCTCACCGTCGGCGTCTCGGTCATCGCCGGGGCCCGGCTCGTACGGCCCCTGCACGCGCTCACCGGCGCCGCCCAGCGGATGCGGGACGGACTGGACTCGGCGCCGGTGCCCGTCGGCCCGGACAACGAGATCGGACGCCTGGCGGCGGCCTTCAACGACATGGCCGTACATCGCGCCAGGCTCGAAGAGCAGCGCAAGGTCATGGTCAGCGACGTCGCCCACGAACTGCGCACCCCGCTGAGCAACATCCGCGGCTGGCTGGAGGCGGCACAGGACGGTCTGGCCGACCCGGACCCGGCTTTCGTCTCCTCGCTCCTTGAGGAAGCGGTACAACTCCAGCACATCATCGACGATCTCCAGGACCTGGGCGCGGCCGACGTGGGCGCCCTGCGCCTGCATCCCGAGCCGGTCGTCGCCGACGATCTGCTCACCCAGGTCGCCGCGGCGTACCAAGGACCGGCCGAGACGGCGGGCGTCGCACTCACGGTAACCGGGGCGACGCCCGGCCGGCCCGGTCCGTCGCTGCACGCCGATCCGGTCCGGCTGCGCCAGGCCGTCAGCAACCTCGTGTCCAACGCCCTGCGTCACACACCGTCCGGTGGCCGGGTGACGCTGCGCTCGTACCCGACCGGTCCCGGGGGCGGTCCCGGAGGCGGGGGCGGAGGCGGGGGCGAAGGCGGGGGCGAGGTGGCCCTGGAGGTGTCCGACACCGGCGCGGGTATCCCGGCGGACGACGTTCCGCACGTGTTCGACCGCTTCTGGCGGGCGGAGAAGTCCCGCAACCGGAGTACCGGTGGCAGCGGCCTCGGCCTGGCGATCGTGCTCAAGCTCGCAGAGGCGCACGGTGGAACGGCGAGTGTGGTGAGCACCGAGGGACAGGGCTCGGTCTTCACCCTTCGGCTGCCGGCCGTGCCCGGTGGTGGCGCGGAGGACGGGGACACCGGCGGCGGTACGGCGGCGAGCGACGGGACCGGAGGGGCCGGAAGGGCCAGAGGGGCCGGGGAGACCGCAGAGACCGGAGAGACCAGAGGGACCGAGGGTGCCGCAGAGGGCACCGCCCGGCCCTGATGCGATCAACATGACGTCCTGACATCTTCTTCATAAGTGGTCGCCAGCCTGGAGCCCTGCCCGGAACCTGGTGCGATTCGGCACTCAGGTACCACCGAGACCGGGCTGGAACTGGAGCCGTACATGTCCCACCGTCATCGCGCGCGTCTCGTCGTCCTGTCCGCCGTCGCGGCAGGCGCGATGCTTCTCCCCGTCTCCGCCGCCGTTGCCTCCGAGCGCGCCTCGACGCAGCCCGCGTCGGTGGCCGACGAGTCGCCGAAGGACAAGGCCGCCGCCGAGGAGAAGGCCGAAGCCGCGAAGAAGGCAACAGACGACAAGAGGGCCGAAGCCGCGAAGAAGGGCGCCGACGCGAAGGCCGAGGCCGCGAAGAAGGCCGCGGCCGCCGACCAGGCTCCGCGCGGTGGCGTCGCCGCGGGCGAGGCCCCGGCCGAGGACACCGGAACGGCGCCCCTCGTCGGCCCGGCCATCGGCGTGCTGCTGCTCGCGGGCGCCGGCACCTATGTGCTGCGCCGCCGCTCCGCCGAGGGGCACACCGCCTGACGTCGCATCGCGGTGGCGCCACCCTTCACAGGGCGGCGCCACCGCGTCATCACGCCATGTCCGCTCTCTGCCCCGCACCGGACTCGCCCGTCCCGATCCGAACGACAGGCGCCTGGTCCCGCGCCCTGCCCTGGAGCCCGCTGTGTCCCCTGCGCACCACCCGGTACGGAACTTCGGCGCCCTGCCGGCCCCCGTCCGCCTCGCCCTCGTCGCACCCGCGGTCCTCGCCCTGCTGGGCGGTTGCGGGTCGGGCCCGGACACGACTGCGCCGGTCCCCGCCCCTGGCAGCGAATCTTCACAGCCGACCGTGCCGGAGAGCGCGGGCGAGCCTGCGGCTCCCGCGGCTCCCACCGAGGTGGCCATCCCCTCGATCGGAGTCAACAGTTCCCTGATGGAACTCGGTCTCAACGCGGACGGAACCGTAGAGGTCCCCCCGGCCGAGAAGGGCATGACCGCGGGCTGGTACACCGGCGGCGCGGTGCCCGGTGAGGCCGGTGCCGCGGTCATCATCGGCCACAACAACACCCGCTTCGGCAAGGCCGTCTTCCACGATCTCAAGGAGATCACCAAGGGCGCGGCCATCACGGTCAGCAGGAGCGGGGGAGAGCCGGCCCGCTTCACCGTCACGGGCACCGAGACCGTCGGCAAGGATTCCTTTCCCACCGAGAAGGTCTACGGCCGGACCGAGGACCGCGCTCTGCGGTTGATCACCTGCGACGGCGAGTTCGACGCCCAGGGGCACCCGGTGAACAATCTCATCGTGTACGCGACTTCGGACTGAGTCGCATTCATTTCGCCGACGGGGCAGGGGACTTGGACATGGGCGCGAGCAGCGGCGGCTACCCCGCCCCGGCGGCTACCCCGCCCCGGCGGGACTGCCGCCCGGTTATGTCCTGCGGCCGTATCGCGGCCAGGAGGACCACGGTGCGATGGCCGCCGTGCGGCTGGGCAGCGCCGAGCGGGATCGCGTCGACGTCCGCTCAATCGTGGAAGGAGTCCCGACAGCGGCCGAAATCGGCGAAGCCTGCGCCGAGTTGGACGACCCGTCCGAGAATCAGGTCCTCGCCGAGCACCCTGATGGCTCCGTCGGCTACGCGACCGTCCGGTGGTGGCAGGAGCGGGACGGGACGTGGCTGTACCTGCACCGTGGCTATCTGCTGCCCGAGCACCGCGGTCGGGGCTGTCGCCCTGTGCTCCCTCCGTCATCAGGACCCCCTCGGTCATGAGGGCTCCTCTCTCGGCGAAGTCGGAGAACTTAGCGTCCGGGCGGAGTCGAGGCGACTGGGACTCGGCCGGGCCCTGCTGCTCGACGGGTTGCGATGCCTCCGCGAGCACGGTGCGCGTACCGCCCGCCTGTACACCGGCAGCGACAATCCGTACCGCTCCTACGATCTCTACGAGAGCGTGGGGTTCCGGCGCCGGAACGAGTACGTGCGCTACCGCAAGCCGATCGATATCTGAAGAGACCGTCGTCGTCACCTTTCTTGGTCGAGTTATTGGTCGAGGCGTGGTGCGCACGGCCGCTACAGCGGTCTGTCGAATCCTCGCTCCCTCTCCTCTTCGGTCGGCTGTTCGTCGGCCGACGCCTTCAACAGCCGTTCCAGCTCGTTCCCGGCCTCGTCGTACCCGGCGTCCGAGATCCGTCGCAGCTCGCGCAGGTCGCCGGTCGCGACCGCGCGTCGAGTGAGCAGGAACCCGGCACGCACGGATCCCTCGTCCAGCAACTCGCTCAGCCCGACGATGTCACCGGCCGCGTCGGTGAGGTCGGCCAGCCGGTCCAGAGCCGTCTCGTTGCCGTCGTCGGCCAGTTCGCGCAGAGTCTCCCGATCGACATTCATGTTCGCCATGACGCCATCGTGCGGCCCTGCCCCTGGGGGAAGGTCAAATGGCAGGATGGCCGGGTGATCACCATCGGGCAGCTGGCCAGGTACATCGGTGTGTCGATCAAGACCGTCCGCGTCTATCACGACAAAGGGTTGCTCCCCGAGCCGGACCGCGATGCCTCCGGCTATCGGAGGTACGGCGCGAACGACGCCGTCGACCTGATCAAGATCCGGACGCTCGCCGAGGCCGGCGTCCCCCTGTCCCGTATCAGGGACCTGAGATCAGCGACCGACGAGGAGTTCCAGCGGGCGCTGCACGACATCGACGGCGAGCTGACCGCCCGTATCCGTGGCCTTCGCGCAACACAGTGGCGCTTGCGCCAACTCGCCGGCGGGCGGCTGTCGCCGCTGCCCACCGAGGTCGAGGCGCATCTGCGGGACCTGGCCGGCTGGGGGTTCACGCCTCGGTGGGTGGACCTCCAACGTGACCTGTGGATCCTCGTGTTCGCCACCCACCCGGACCGCGCGGTCGCCCTGTTCGACGACCAGCGCGAGACTCTGGCCGACCCGGCGCTGCGGCAGCTGTTCCTCGACTACGACGACGCGTACGGCCTCGGCGCCGACGATCCCCGTATCGACGACCTCGCCGACCGGATCACCGCGGCGACCCGGGAACGCTACGGATCCGGCGAACCGCCCCAGTTGGATGCGGCCTCCGAGATCCCCGCCCTCATCCAGGACACGGTCAACGCCTCGTCCCCGGCGTGGCGGCGACTCGACACGCTCATCCGCGCACGACTGGACGCGTGATTCGAGGACGGACGCCTTACGGATGTGTCGGTGTCGCTATCGGTGCCGCAGCGGGTGCCGGTGCGAGTCCGTCAGCCACCAACCCGGCGAGTACGGCTTCGCCGAGGGCGTGGACGGCGGACTGGGGCCGGACCATGACGGTGAATTCCTTGATCCGCCCGTCGTCGTCGAAGTGCAGCAGATCGATGCCGTGGATCTCCTTGCCGTTGACCGTGGCCCGGAACAGCAGAACCGCGGACGGGGCGGACGTGCCGTCCGCGCTGGTCTGCGCGGTGCCGGTGTGGTCGCCGACGTAGCGGAAGTCCTCGAACGTGCGCAGCAGGACTCCGAAAAGGCCGAGCACCATCGGCTTGCCTTCGAACGGTGTGAACTTCACTGGGCTGTAGAGGCGGATGTCCTCGGTGAACAGGCCCTCCAAGGACGACAGGTCGCGGTTGTCGACGGCTTCGCGGAATCGGTCTGCGGTGCTCATGGTGTGGCCCCGACCTCTGGATAGTCATGGATGGTACTAGTCAGTTTCATGACTATCATGGACGGTTCCGGCCCGGCAATGACCCGGAGGTGGAGCCGTTCTGGCGGTGCCGCCCGCCGAGGGGGCCTTATTGACCTCGCCAGATGTTGTCGAAGGCCGCGTCCTCGATGGACCGCCGTTGCCGTTCGGCTTCCAGGTCCCTCACAGCGTTGTGGACGACGGCCAGCACCGTCTCCACTGCCTCGTCCGCCACATCGGGGGGACTTCCGAGTTGCTGGTCCGGCCTGTCCTGCGGGTCCTCCTGGTGCTGCTGGCGCTCCTGGTCGCGGATTCCGAGGGTCGTACCGAGGGAGGCGAGGACGGGCTCGTTCGATGTCCAGCGTTCGCGCGCCGAGCGGCGGGCGGGCGTATCGGTCAGCACGGTCCGCCCGGTTCCGAAAGGCGTCCAACGGGAACGGCGTCGCCGGGTTATCTGCCCCTCCTCCTTGAGGGCAGTGAGGTAGACGGCCGCCAGGCCGCGGCCCCTGCGCCACAGCCAGTCCTCGACCGACTCGTACGGCGCCTGCCGGACGAGGGCTGCCGACGCCTCGTTCAACAGACGGTCATCGACTGCGCCGCTCTCGTCCGGCACGATGTGATCGCCGTCCAGTGCGGCGGCTCGCGCGTTCAGCAGATCGATCAGCTCGCCCCCGGCGAGTGCGAGCGACAGATCACCCTGTCCCGGAAGGCGGCTTGACGCCACTTCCAGCGTGGTGAGCAACAGGTCCCGTGGTGTGGTCATCAACGACTCCACGTCGGGGGCACAGTCGCTGTCGGTGACTGGGTAGCTGGCCCGACATCCGGCATGGCAACGGGACGAGGGTGCCGCGCCCGTCCTGCCACGCACTACCGATTTTCAGCCTACGGATCGGGAGCGACGGCTGCATCCCGCGCCCTTCCCGCCAGGCGCAGCAGCGCGGGAAGGGCGCCGGCGCGACCGCGTGGCCCTACGGACCCGTCGTTCAGCGCGTCTGGTCGGTCGGCCGGACGAGGATCTCGTTGACGGCGACGTGCGCGGGCTGGGTGATCGCGTAGAGGACGGCGCCGGCGATGTCCTCGGCCTGGAGGGTCCGCATGGAGTCGGCCATTCCCTTGGCCGCTGCCTGCATGGCCGGGTCGGTGAGATGGGTGGTCAGCTCCGTCGCGACGAAACCGGGCTCGATGACGACGACGCGTACGCCCTGGGCGGTGACCTCCTGCCGGAGCGCTTCCGAGAAGGCGTTGACGCCGAACTTGGTCGCCGCGTACACACCCCCGCCGGCCGACGCGGTACGCCCCGACGTCGAGGAGATCTGCACCACGGCGCCCTTGCGCGGCAGCAGATGAGGCAGGGCGGCGTGGACCGCGTACATGGATCCGAGCAGGTTGGTCTCGACCATGCGTGTCCACTGCGCGGTGTCCGCACCGAGGATCGGGCCGCTGAGCATGACGCCCGCGTTGTTCACCAGGACGTCGAGGGCTCCGTAGTGATCGACGGTCGTCGCGACCGCGTCCTGCACCGACCGGCGGTCGGTGACGTCCAGTTCGAGAACCAGTATCTCGCCGGGGGCGTCCTGCGCGAGGGACTTCAGCCGGTCGGTCCGGCGAGCCCCGACGGCCACCCTGGCCCCCGCCTTCGACAGGGCGAGCGCGGTGGCCCGCCCGATGCCGGAGGACGCGCCGGTGACAAGGGCGATCTTTCCATCAAGGGTGTCGTTCACGATTTTCTCCAAAGAATGTGTGGTGCGACGCGGGTATGCCGCCGGACGGCAGAAAGTGACCGCCGGGTCATGTTGAGCGTAACAGCTAAAATGACCGGCCGGTCACGTTGGTGGTAGGATCGGTGCCGGTGAAGGGGAGGAACGCGTATGACCGGGACGACAGCCGCTTCGGGCCGCAGAGCGGACAACGTGCGCAATCGGCGGCTGCTCCTGGAGGCCGCGAGCGCGGCGTTCGCCGAGCAGGGGACGGAAGCGTCGATGGGTGAGATCGCCCAACGCGCCGGACTCGCCAAAGGCACGGTCTTCCGGCACTTCGCCTCGAAGGACGATCTGCTCGCGGCGATCATGCTTCAGATGCTCGACCGGCTCATCGGCGCGGCGGACCGCCTTCTGGAGGCCGACGACGCGGCGGCGGCGCTACGGGAGTTCATGACCGTCGGCGTCGAGGAACTCGTCGCCGACCGTGCGTTCTGCGAAGTGATCGGACGCCCGTCCCTGCAACATTCCGGAGTACGGGACGCGATCGGCCGGCTCAGCGAATCCGCCGAGGCGCTCACGGCTCGGGCACGCGAACAAGGCGCCGTTCGCGGCGACATCACGGGAACGGACATCGTGCTGCTGCTCGGCGGTATCCACCAGACCGCGGCGCCCCTGCTGCCCGCGCAGCCGCAGGCTTGGCGCCGCTACCTCGAACTGGCCCTCGACGGGCTGCGCACCACCGACGCCCGCACGCTGCCACACCCCCCGCCCGGCCACCTCCACATCGCCGACCCCTCCGAGCACGTCTGACCCTGGGCGCCCATCGGTCGCTGAAGCGTCGCCGTCCGTCCTCCGTTCGCTGTACACCGGCTCGCTGCACTGCGAGCGGTAGCCTCATTCGGTGATTGATCACGGGTTTTTCGACGGGACCGGACGGCGCGTCACCTTGCGGGAGGTGGACGACGAGAACTGGCGGGCTGTCGCCGACGTCGTGCCCCTCGATGACCAGCGAAGTCATGTCGCCGCCATGGCAGCGCGTTATCTGTTGCTGTCGATGCGCGAGGACAGCTGGAACTCGCTGGCGGTCTGTGCCGACGACGCGGTCGTCGGTCACGTCATGTGGGGCCGGGACGAGGACGGCTCGCACTGGATCGGGGGAATGCTGATCGACGGCGCCGAGCAGGGCAAGGGCCTCGGCCGCGCGCTCCTGCGGACCATGACGGGCTGGCTGGCGGCCCAGGAGGGCTGCTGGACGATCCGGCTGGCCTACCATCCCGACAACGTCGTCGCCCGACGGCTCTACGAATCGCTGGGTTTCGTGCCGACGGGGGCAGTTGACGGTGACGAGGTCATCGCCGAGTTGGCACCAAGCCGGGTAGGCGGTCGCTGAGAGATGACGGGACGGGAAACGGCTCAAGGCTGTTCATGATCACGTAGATCAGGGCGCTGTCCGTAGTGCCGCCGGCCGATCTGCCGACCGTGAGGTACTCACTCTCCTGCGAAGCCACTTGACGCGCTGACGGCGTCGGGCTCGGCGTCTGGGTCTGGGTCGTCGAGCGTGACCGTTCCCGCCGCGCCGTCGACGGTGATCATCTGGCCCGTCCGGATGCGTTCGGTGGCACCCGGTACACAGATCACGGCCGGGATGCCGTACTCCCGCGCGACTGTCGGCCCGTGGGCCATCACCGCGCCGGTCTCGGTGACGAGCCCGCCCGCCGTGAGGAACAGCGGCGTCCAGCCCGGATCGCTCGTCGGCGCGACGAGGATCTCGCCCGGCTCGACGTACGCGTCCGCCGGGTCGCGGACCACCCGGGCGGGGCCCGTGGCCCGCCCGCTGGCGGCGCCCGTGCCGGTGAGCGTGCGGCCGTCCGACGTCCGGGCCGGGAGAAGGGTCTCCACATCGGTTCCGTCGGAGAGCAGGGCGACGGGAACGGTACGGCGCCTCAGCTCCCTCGTGTAGTGGTACTGGCGTTCAGCGACCGTCCGACGTGGATCGTCGCCGCCGTCCACCACGGCGCGCAGCTCGGGCAGCGTGAGGAACCTGACGTCGTCGGCGCGTTGGAGCAGTCCCTTCGCCCGCAGTTCGGCGCCGATGAGCAGGAGGCGTCGGCGGCGGTCGCGCAACGCGTACAGTCCGGCGAACTTCCCCGCCTCGCGCAGCCCGGCCAGCTCGCGGGCGCGGCGCAGGAAGAAGCCCGCGAGCCGGCCGCGGACGGGACGCTCGCGGCGTGCCCGCCGTACCAGCTCGGCGAGCATCACCTCCGCCCGGGCAGCGGCGCGTTCGAAGCGCCGGTCCGGGCCCTGGTCCGGGTCGGTGACCCGCAGATAGTTGGCGAGTGCCGCGAAGACCGGGGCGGGCTCCTCCGACCAGCGCGGGACGCCGACATCGACCTCGGCGGCGCAGCGGTGGCCGTAGGTGTCGAGAAAGTCGCCGAGGCCGATGTCGGGCAGTTCGCCGGCGAGGTGGGCCGAGGCCAGTTCGTCCGGCGCGGTCCCCAGCAGCAGGTCGCGGTGCGGCGCCGCGTTCCGGGCCACCTGCCAAAGGGCCAGGTCCATCTCGATCGTGACGTTGTGCGGCATGCCTCCGAGTACGGTTCTGATCTCGTCGTCGCTCGCGATGTCCTTGAGGAGCGCCGGCAGCGCCGCCGCCACGAGGATCCCGGTGACCACCGGCCATGTGATGGCATCGGGCCCGGCGTCGGGCCGCTCCGTCTCCTCGACCTGCTCCAGCAGCTCCGCGGCTGTCAACGGGTCCATGACTGGTTGTTGCCGGAGGCGTTCGATCGTGCCGAAGACGCGTGCCCGCGCGGCCGCGGGCCGGGCGAGCGCGCCGAGGATTCCGGCCACGGCCTTCGGCGCCGTCGCCAGCGCGGCCGTGTTGCGCCGGCGGGTGCCGCGTGCCGGGGCGAACCGCGAGTCGTTCAGGAGGTGTTCGACCACGGCCTGAGCCCGCGGCCCGAAGTCGACCGCCATGAGCTTCACCAACCGCCGCCTCGTCACGGGGTCGCGCATCGCGTCCGTCAGGTCGCCGTACAGCCGCCCGCCGATGTCGACGATGTCCACCGCCATGCCGAAGGACGCGAGCATGCCGGCCAGCATCTCCTTCAGCGTCGACATGCCCACCGGCGTCACCGGCTGGAGCATGCCCTGGACATGACCGAACTCGACGTACAGGCGCGGCCCCGGCCGCTCGCTCGCGGGCGGCGCCGGGAACAGCGTGGTGATCGGCCGCGACTGGAGCAGCCACAACGTGCCGTCGTGGTCGTACGCCCACTCGACGTCCTGCGGTGCGCCGAGCCGGCTCTGGAGCCGTTCACCGATCTCGCGGAGCTCCTTCAAACGGGCCGGGCCGAGGCAGCCTCGCTCGTCGGGCGCCGTACCGTCCAGCACGTAGTGATCGACGGCGGAAGCGCCGTCGACAACGGCAGTGCCCAGGCCGGGGGCGGCGTCCACGACGGACTTGCTGCGCGAGCCGGTGAGCGGGTTGGCGGTGAACAGCACGCCGGCGACCTCGGGTTCGACCATGCGCTGAACGACGACCGCCATCCGTACGGTGTCGTGCGCGATGCCGGCGGCCTCGCGGTAGGCGCTCGCACGCCCGGTGTGCAGCGAGTCCCAGCACGCACGGATCGCAGTGAGTACGTCGTCGGCGCCCTCGACCGCGAGGAAGGTGTCCTGCTGGCCCGCGAAGCTCGCGTCCGGCAGGTCCTCGGCGGTCGCGCTCGAACGGACCGCGACCGGCCCGGCGCCGAGCCGCTCGTACGCGGCGACGACCTCGGCCCGCGACACCTCGCCGCGACTGTGCGCCTCGGTCGTGACGCAGAACCCGTCCGGCACCCGCTCGCCCAGCCGGATCAACGCGGCGAGCCCGGCGGCCTTCCCGCCCACCAGTTCCCGCTGCTCCGGGTCGATCGCCGACAGTTCGAGCACGTCCATCACGGACCTCCTTTTCAATACAGTCGCAATGTATCCTGGAGGCATTACAGGCGCAATGTAAAGTGGGCACGTGCCCCGCAAGGTCGACCACCGTGAGCGCCGCGAGTTGCTCGCCGACGCGCTGATGAGACTGGCCGCCTCGGGCGGCCTGGAAAAGGTGAGCCTGCGGCACGTGGCCGCGGAGGCCGGCGTCTCGACCGGGATGGTGCAGCACTACTTCCGCACCAAGGACGAGATGATGACGTTCGCTCTCGGCATGGTCATGGACCGGATCCGCGAACGGTCGCAGGCCGAACTCGTGCCGGGGGCGCCGCTTGAGGTCGTGCGCGGCCTGCTGCTCCAGGTGCTGCCGCTGGACGAGACGCGCCGGCTGGAGAATCATGTCGTGCTCGCGTTTCTGGCGTACGCCGCGGTGAAGCCGTCGATCGCGACGGGGCTGCGTCAACTCGCGGCGGAGACACGGACGTTCATCGCCGACCAGCTCCGGGCCGCCGGCCCGGCGGACGGTGTGGATCCGGAACGCGCGGCCGCCGGCCTGCTCGCGCTGGTCGACGGTCTGGGCTTGCAGTTGTTGTCGCTTCAGTACGCGGAGGACGACGCGGTGGCGGCGCTCGATGCTCAACTCACCCTGCTGTTCGGTGGCCGGTCGGACTAGGTCCTGTTTTGGAAGCAGGGGAGTCTCGGTTCTCCGGGGAAGCCTCGGTTCTGACGGGAGGTGTTCGTCGTAGGGTGAGAGGCGGCCGAAGGAGGCCGACGACCAAGGGGGCCACTTATGGCGCGGTACCTGATCTCGTTCGATGACGGCGCGATGTCCTTCCCCGAGGAGGAGTTGCCCGAGGTGGCCGAGGCCTCGCTCGAGGTGGTGCGTGAGGCTCGGGACGCCGGTGTGTGGGTCTTCGGTGGTGGACTGGAAAGCCAGCGGGCGAGCGTCGTGGCCACCGACGGGACCGTCGCCGACGGCCCGTACCCGGAGACCAAAGCGGTGCTCGGCGGGTTCTCGGTCATCGATGTGCCCTCACGTGAGGACGCGCTGAAGTGGGCTGCCAAGATCGCTGCCGCGTGCCGCTGCGCGCAAGAGGTCCGGGAGATCATGTCCGACCCGACCGACTGATCGAGGACGGCCCCCGGCGGCTGGGACCTGGTTCCCAAGTGGCTTGTGACCTGCGGTCCCACGCATCCAGCACCGAACGCACCGCAGCCCTGACAGCCTTCCTCCACACCTGACAACCACCACCGAAGCCACACCGCACTCAGGGGCCGGCCACCCTGGCCGGCTCGTGTTGGGCTGTCGCGGTGGCAGGTACGGCATGTGCGGTATGTTTTTGGTGCTGGGGTGGGTGTGGCTTTGGCCGTGGGATGGGGTGGGGGGCTTTGCGTGTGGGGGTTGTGGTGGTGGGCGGGGGCCCGGTGGGGTTGCTTGCCGCGTGTGAGTTGGCGGCGTTCGGGGTCAGGGTGTTGGTGGTGGAGGCGCGGGGGAGTGTGTCGGGTCGGCCGAGGGCGACGACGTTGCATGCGCGGTCGGTGCAGTCAATGGTGCGGCGGGGCTATCTGGGTGGGTTGGCGGGTGTTGGTGCCGGTGCCGGGGGTGGGAACGGCGGGTTTCACTTCGCGGGGATGCCGGGCCTGAAGATTTCGGTGCCGGTGGGTGAGCCGGTGGCGGTGTTGAAGTGTGAGCAGGAGGTGTTGGAGAGGTCGCTGGAGGAGCGGGCGCGCGCAGCCGGGGTGGTGGTGTTGCGCGGGCATCGGGTGAGTGGGGTGGGTGAGGTGGCAGGGGGTGTGCGTGTTTCGGCGGTGGGGCCTGGTGGGCGAGCGGTGGAGTGGGTGGCGGAGTATGTGGTGGGGGCCGACGGTGCGCGTGGTGTAGTGCGTGAGTTGGCGGGTTTCGATTCACGGTCGTATCCGGCGACGGTGTCGGCGATGGCGGGTGATGTGCGGTTGGAGGTGGCGGGCGATTTGGTGGCGGGGTGGCATCGCACGCCGCGCGGGTGGGTGGTGGTGAAGGATGTCGCGGGCGGTGGGGTACGGCTGCGGACGTTGAATTGTGAGGGCGCGTCGGGTGTGCGTGGAGTGCCGTTGTCTTTGGCGGAGTTCCGTGAGGAGGTGTCGTGGATCGTAGGGCGGAAGGTGGGGATGGGGTCGCCGAGGTGGTTGAGCAGGTTCAGTGACTTCTCGCGGTTGGCGGGGTGTTATCGCAAGGGGCGGGTGTTGTTGGCGGGGGACGCGGCGCATGTGCATTTCCCGATCGGTGGTCAGGGGCTGAGCACGGGTGTGCTGGATGCTCTGAATCTCGGGTGGAAACTGGCGCTGACGGCGCGTGGGCGGGCCGGTGAGGGGCTGCTCGACACGTATGACCGGGAGCGGCGGCCTGCTGCGCAAAGGGTCATAGACCACACGCGGGCGCAGTTGGAGTTGATGAGGCCGGCCGCCGAACTCGACCCGCTGCGTGCTCTGTTCGGGGAGCTGCTGGCCGGGGCGCCGGAGGGTGGTGTGCTGGCGTCGATGGTCAGTGGCCAGGACACGGTGTTGCCCCCGCGCGGTGCGGATTCCTCTCCGTTGGAGGGGAGTTTCCTGCCCAACGTCCCACTGATGACGGGGGAGGGGCGTACGGACGTGATCGGTCTGCTGGCCCGGGGGCGACCGCTGCTGCTGCTGTTCGGCGCGGGCGCGGGTGTGGGGGCTGGTGTTTACGAGGCGCGGGCGCGGGGGTGGGCGGGGTTGTTGCGGGTGGTACGTGCGGAGCCGGTGGCGTCTGTGCCGTACGAGGCGGTGCTGGTGCGGCCCGACGGATATGTCGGCTGGGCGGCTGGGGGAGGCGGGCTCGCGCCCGCTCTCAGGGCGTACTTCGGTGAAGGCGGGGATGCGGGGGCGGCAGACGCCCTTTAGACCGTGTCCTATGTGGTGAGTTTGAGTAGTCGTTTGTAGCAGCAGAGGGCGGCGGCGAGTCCGAGAAAGGCCAGGTAGTTGCGGGGGTGGCGT
>NZ_JBHXDC010000022.1:0-38105 GCF_042725135.1 Streptomyces sp. NPDC060366
GGGAGACAACGCGGAGCGTTGGCGACCGACGACAACGCGGCGGGCGTGCGTGCCAGGGACCGCGAGCCCGGCAAGATCCAAACGACAGGCCCTAGGGGGTATCGGGAGCGCGGCGAGCAGACAAGGGCTGCTTCCATCCCTCGACCCGCGCGGCGATGCGCGGGGCGAGGGATCGCGTTCGCCGGCCCGCGGAAGAGCGGTGCGGCTCAGCGGGTCCGGTAGCGCGCGTAGATCAGTCCGCTGTCGAAGGCACGCTGCTCGACCAGCTCCAGATCGAGGCGCACGCCGTCGGGGAAGAACCGCTTGCCGCCGCCGACCACGCTCGTGGTGATGAACAGGTGGTACTCGTCCACCAGGCCGGCCGCGATCGCCTGGGCCGCGAGGTTCGGGCCGTCGACGGTGAGGTCGTGATCAGCCTCGGCCTTCAGTTTGCGCACCGCGTCCGCGTCGAAGGTCCGCTCGATCCTGGTCTTCGCGCTGGACACCGAATCGAGCGTCGTGGAGTACACGACCTTCTCCGCGGCCTGCCAGTCGCGGGCGTACTGGAGGATGTGCGGCGGCTGGTCGGGCTCGGTGTGCGCGGTCTCCCAGTAGACCATCGTCTCGTACATCCGTCGGCCGTAGAGATACGTGCCGACGGGGCGGAACAGGTCGTTGACGAAGGTATGCACCTCCTGGTCCTCGGCCCCGGTTCCGAGGTCGCCCTCCGCCGCCTCGGCGTAGCCGTCGAGCGAGGTGATCATCGAGTAGATGAGCTTTGCCATGCGTCTCCTTCGGGTACGAGCGCGTCGGTCCGCCGCGGTCCTGAAGACTGTGACCCCCGCACCACCCGAAACTCATCGATCGACCGGCCGGCCGTTTGCGTCAACCGTCGGATCCCGGACGATGCGCACCTCCGCGGTTGAGGGTCAATGGGTGGGATGGACCGTTTCACAGCGCTTCACCGCACGAGCCCCGCGCGCGGACGGGCCCGAACCCGGGGTCCTCCCCGGGTCCGGGCCCGCCGACGGAGCCTCAGTCCGCGTAGACGCTCAGTCCGGACAACTGACCCGCCGGCCAGCCGGTGTTGCCGGTGATCTGCACCCGTACGTACCGGACGGACGCCGCCGAGGCGAAGGTGACCGTCACCGTGTTGGCGCTCGACGGGTCGAAGACACGGGCGGCCGGGGCGCTCAGCGTGGTGAAGCTGGTCGCGTTCGTCGAACCGAGGACGGACAGCGTCTGGCTGCGGGTGGCCCAGGCGGGGTTCGGCGGCAGCGACAGGACGACCCGCCGCACCGGCAGGGCGGAACCGAGGTCGACCTGGATCCACTGCGGGAACGAGTTGTTGGCGCTCTCCCAGTAGCTGTTGCCGTCACCGTCCACGGCGTTGCCGGGCCCGTAGTTCTGTGTCTGGCTGCTCGCGCTCGCCGCCTTGCGCAGTGCGAGGTCGCCCGTCGGCGGGTTGGGGCCACCGCCACCCACGACCGGCGGTGTGGGACGGGTCGCGGTCAGCGCCAACTCGCCTTTCAGCATCCGCCCGCCGTCGCCCGTGAGCCGCAGGTAGTAGTCCGCCGAGCAGGCCGTGCCGTCCTC
This sequence comes from Streptomyces sp. NPDC060366, assembly GCF_042725135.1. Classification (NCBI taxonomy): domain Bacteria; kingdom Bacillati; phylum Actinomycetota; class Actinomycetes; order Kitasatosporales; family Streptomycetaceae; genus Streptomyces; species Streptomyces sp. NPDC060366. Next base: position 1,576 of record NZ_JBHXDC010000022.1, read on the forward strand.
GTCCAGGGCCCTGATCCCGGACCCCACCGGGACCTGCGCGGCGGTCTCCGCGGTCTTGGCGATCTGGTTGCCCTCGTTGAACTCGTCGAACATCGAGATGTAGATGCCCTGAACGCCGATCCGGCACATGTTGTAGAACTGCCGCCACATGAAGTCGCCGTGCGCGCGGTGGCCCGACTGGAGGTCGCCGGGCAGGACGCACGGCTGGTAGTCGATCCCGTTGGCGTCGCAGTGCGCCTGGTCGGGCGTGTTGACGTTGGCGTAGAAGTTGTCGGCGCCCGCGATGTCCCCGATCCGGCCGACCATCCACGGCGAGAGCATGTCGAAGGCGTGGTACACGTCCAGATATCCGGGCCGTGAGTCCTCGATACCGCGCCGCCAGTGCGTGGGCACCCCGCCCATCACGTAACAGCCATCCGCCTTGAACCAGTTGACGACGTCGAGGCAGACGGCCGCCGACCAGGTCTTGTTGGGCTCGTTGAAGCCGAAGCCCCAGATGCCCACCACCGGCTTGCCGTTCTGCCGGGCGTAGGCGGGGGACGCGGTGAGCGCCTTCATCTTGGCGAGCCAGTCCGCCTTCATCTCCGGCTGCATGTTCGTCCACGCGGTGGCGTCGTACATGACGTAGAACTTGCGTCCGTACTTCTCGGCGGAGCTGCGCACCTTGACCGCCATGTCGTCGCGGGTCGCGCCCTCGCCGCCGTTGGGGTTGAAGCGCTGGAGTGCGGCGGTGTCGATGCCGGACTGCCGCATCCAGGAGAAGTGCGTGTCGACGGTCTGCTGGTCGTAGGAGGAGAACAGCGCGGCCGGCTGCCCGTTGCCGAGAGCGGGGTAGGCCGTCCGGTAGGTGTGGGTGTAGTCGCTCAGGTCGGGCCAGCTCACGATCGCCGTGTTACTGGGGGACGGTGACTGGCCCCAGTTCTGCGACCAGTGCCACCAGCCGTTGATCGGCGCGCCGTCGCCGGAGCAGGCGAACCAGCCCTGGTAGCCGACGGTGATCTTGCCGACGACGTCTCCGGGTGGGGAGGCCGCCGCCTGTGCGGTACCGGTCTGGGCGGCCAGGCCTGCCGCCGCTCCGGCACCGGCTATCGCGGACGCGATGACGGTACGTCTGGAAAGGGCCACGGGGTTCCTCGCAATCGGCTCTGCGTGTGGAGGTGCGGGGAAGTGCGGCATGCGGCGGCATGCGGGGTGCGGAAAGCGGTGCGCGGCGTACGCGTCCCGGCGCGCGCTGCGGCCCTCCACAACGTAGGGACATGACAGTCCACCGGCAAGACAGAAGACTGGAATTTTCCGACCGTTCCGCGTCATCAATCGAAGCATGAAGCGAAATTCCCACTCAGACTCCGCTTGGGGCCGACTAGGTCGAACAGATCGGCGAACAGGGCGAGTTCGGCGAGGCGCCGGCTCCGGAAACCGCCGGCGCCCCGAGCACGTCTTTCTCGTACATGACGGCCAAGCGCTTGCTCCCGACGTTGGCATCCGCGCTCGGCGCGGCCCGGAAGACCGCGGTCGTCGCGCCCGCCGCGGTGCTCGTGTCGTACGGCGACGCGTATCTCGTCCGCGCGAGCACAGGAATGACGGGGTGGCTGTTCGGCGCCGAGTTCTGGCTCGTCGCGTTGGTGCTCGCGGCGATACCCGTCCTCGGGTGGACCGAAGGTGACGAGAGCTGGGTGCGGGTATTCGTTCTGGGTGCCCTCGTCACCGGCGCGGTCGCCGGGCCGCTACTGCTCTTCCACGGCGTCCTCGCCGCCCTGGCGGCCGTGCCCGCCGTCGCCGTGCTCGGAGTGTCGGGGCTCTGTCTCGCCGGTACGTACGGCTACGGGGTCAGCGACCGCGGCGCCTGAGGGGGCTCAGGCCCACTGTCGTGGAAGTGGCGGACGCGATCGGTCGTGCCGACGCCGAAGTTCCTCCAACGCGACCCGGTGGCGGTGCAACTGACGGAACGACAGCAACGTGAGCACGGGGAAGGCGAGCACGCCGGCCATGCTGGTCAGCAGTGCCTGCTCGCCGGGGTGTCCCGCCAACAGGGCGGAGACGAGGCACGCGACGGCCAGCACGGACATGCCCGCGTAAGCCCATCGCACCCAGGTCAGCATTCCTGCCTGTTCCTCGGTCAACGGATAGGTGGTCATTCGCCTCGCCTACCCCAAAATGGCGCCGCTACCCCGTCACGGCCCCCCTCACACTCGCCGGCCCCGGCCGATTCAGGTCACCGGCCGCCGGGCGCGCGCTCCACGACGTGGTCGACCAGACCGTACACACGGGCTTCCCCGGCGCCGAACTCGCGCTGCGGGTGCGCTTTCCAGGCGGCGTGGACGAACGCCGGATCGCGTCCCATGTGCGGTCGGCCTCACCGCGGGTATGGGGCAGTTCCTGGTGTCGGCCGGCGCACCGGGCCTCCCGTCGAGCCGAACGATTCGGGAACCGGGCACTTCCCCGTACTCCTTCGACACCGCTCGACACCTCTACAGCTCAGACCAAATGACGTTCCCTCAGCCTGTCAGGTATCGGCGCCCGTCGCACCGGAGGCACCGTCATTCCCCGGCGCCCCCGGTCATACGACCTCGCCAGCGCACGCACCGTGGGCGCCGCACGCGTAGCAGGTGTACCGCATGCAGCCGGTGCACAGCCCGATGTTCTCCAGCCGGTAGGTGTCCCGGCAGCCCTCGCACTCGGTCCGTTCGCGCAGCATGGCCTCCCAGCCGTTTCTGCCGCCGATGAAGTCGTACGAGGCGGCGACGTACTCCGACCACCCGATGTCGTGGTCGGCCCAGCGCCGGCCGTACCAGGAGTACAGCGCGAAGAAGGCCTTGCCGGTCACCAGGTGGTCGCTGCCGCGGCCGTCGCGTATCCACTCCTCGACCAGCACGCCGACGCGCTCCTCAAGTGGCGGTCCGGGGCCGAGAACGACGCGGTTGTTCCTCATCGCAGAATTATGCGTTCGGGCATGGCCTCCTCGACAGACACGAAATCAGCCTGCCGGGGCCGACCCGTAACACTCCCGAACCGGTCAGCGGACGACGTCGGCGAGCCCGGTCGCGGGGCGGCCCGTCAGCCGGGTGACACCGTCGCTGACCCCGTCCAGTTCGCCCGCCGCGACGGCGGTGTAGGTGGAGACCCAGGCGTCGAGCTGCCAGTCGGGGGCGCCGTACGAGGCGCGGGAGCGGTAGGCCTCCTCGACGGTTTCCGGCCGGTAGGTGATCGTTCGGCCGGTGGCCGTGGTCAGGACGGCAGCGATCTCGTCGAACGTCAAAGCCTGCGGACCGGTCAAGTCGTAGGTGGCGCCCACGTGTTCGGGGGCGTGGGCCAGGACGGTGGCGGTGGCGTCGGCGATGTCGTCCTGGGCGACGACGGCGGCGCGCCCCTGGCCCGCCGGGCCACGGATGACGCCGTCCTCACCGACGAGACCGGGCGTGAAGTCGGCGTACAGGTTGTCGCGGAGGAAGGTGAACGGTACGCCGCTGGCGCGGATGTGCTGTTCGGTGTGCCAGTGGTCGCGGGCGAGCGTGAACGTGGCATCGGGCGCGGCTCCGTAGAAGGAGATGTACACGAGGTGGCCGACACCGGCCTCGGCGGCGGCGTCGACGAACGCGCGGTGCTGGCCCACCCGGTCGACCGTCTCGGATGCGGACACCATCAGCACACGGTCGACACCCCGGCCGGTACCCGTCAGCGCGCGGACGATGTCGTCACAGTCGCCGTACGCGCCGGGGACGGCGGTGGCGCCCGGCAGTCGCGGGGCGCGGGCCGGGTCACGGGCGACCAGCGTCTGCGCGATGCCGGCGGCGGCCAGCAGGCGGGCCACACGCCCGCCGAGACTGCCGGTGGATCCCGTGACGGCGAAGGTGGTGTCCGGTGGGAGGTCGGGCGGGAGGGACGACATGGTGCTCCTGTCGTGGGTGCGGGCGTTCGATCCGTACCCCGCAGGCATACCAGCCGTCGGGCGGTCCGCGTGGAAACCGTTGGAGGCGTGCCCGGCGCGGTGGTGCGACGAGGACGGTCGGCCGCCGGAGAAAACCCCGTGCCCCCGCCGCGTACCTCTCGTAGACTCGCCACGAACTCGCGCGCCGCACACCGTCGCCGCGCGCGCACCGTGACCAGTGAGGGGAGACCTGCCGTGCGCTACCGCACCGCTGTTGTCGTTCCCCCGGCACGGTACGAGGTGATCCTGGTGTCTCGCGGCGCCCGGCTCCGGCTGCGCGGCCGGTACCGGATGTCCGTGACGAACGTCTGATTTCCCGTCAACCCGCAGTGCCGGCACTCTCGTTGGGCTTCGCCCACGAGGGCTGTCACGCCGCGTCGGGGGCTTCGTCCGGCAATCGCGTCGACCTTTTCCATGGATCACCCGAAAGGCTCGGGCCGTGCGTACCGACGTGCACCGTCAACCCACCACTCCGCTCGCCAACCAGCTCCGCAACCCGCTCGACACCGTCCGGAACCTGGGCATCCTCGCCCATGTCGACGCCGGCAAGACCACCGTGACCGAGCGGATCCTCTACCTCACCGGTACCACCCACAAGCGTGGCGAGGTCCACGACGGCACGACCGTCACGGACTTCGACCCGCAGGAGCGCGACCGTGGCATCACCATCTTCGCAGCGGCCGTGAGCTGTGCCTGGGACGGTCACCGGATCAACCTCATCGACACCCCGGGCCATGTCGACTTCGCCGACGAGGTGGAGCGTTCGCTGCGCGTCCTCGACGGCGCGATCGCCGTGTTCGACGCGGTCGCGGGGGTCGAGCCGCAGAGCGAGTCGGTGTGGCGGCAGGCGGACCGGCACGGGGTGCCCCGGATCGCGTTCGTCAACAAGCTGGACCGCGCCGGGGCCGATCTCGACGCGGCCGTCGAGTCGATCCGTGAGCGGCTGCATCCGGCGCCGCTGGTGGTGCAGTTGCCGATCGGTACGGAGGACGGTTTCACCGGCGTGGTGGATCTGCTCCGGATGCGCTCGCTCGTCTGGTCCGGCGGTGACACGGACTCCTACGAGGAGGGCCCGGTGCCCGACTCGCTGGTGGCGGAGGCGCTGCGGCGCCGCGGGCTGCTGGAGGAGGCGGTCGCGGAGCTGCATCCGCTCGCGCTGGAGGAGTTCTGCGCGGAGTCGACGCTCTCCGCGCGGACGCTGGTCCGCGCGCTGCGGGACCTGACCCGTACCGGCGAGGGTGTCGTGGTGCTGTGCGGTTCGGCGTACCGCAACCGGGGGATCGAGCCGCTGCTGGAGGCCGTTGTCGCCTATCTGCCGTCGCCGCTGGACGTACCTGCTGTGCGCGGCACGCGCGGCGGCGCGGTCGAGGAGCGGTCCGCCGATCCGGCGGGCCCGTTCGCGGCGCTGGTGTTCAAGGTCAACTCGACCTCCACGGGTCGGCTGACGTTTCTGCGGGTCTATTCGGGAACGGTCGGAAAGGGAGAGGCGGTGCTGGACGTGGGTACGCGGCGTACCGAGCGCGTCAGCCGGATCCTGCGGGTCCAGGCCGACCGCCACGCGGAGGTGGACCGGGCGGTGGCCGGGGACATCGTCGCGGTGGTCGGGGTGAAGGCCGCCCGCGCGGGTGCCACCCTGTGCGTACCGACGGCTCCGCTGGTACTCGAACCGCCGGCGGTCGCCGATCCGGTGGTCTCCGTCGCGGTCGAGGCACGCAGCCGCACCGATGTCGACCGGCTGGTGTCGGCGCTGGCACGGCTGGTCGAGGAGGATCCCTCGCTGGTGGTCCGTACCGATTCCGAGACCGGTCAGACGGTGCTGTCGGGGATGGGTGAGCTGCATCTGGAGGTCGCGGTGGAGAAGATCCGCCGCGCCCACGGACTGGAGATCGGTGTCGGCAGGCCGAGGGTGGCCTATCGGGAGACCGTCGCGCGCGGGGTGTCGGGGCTGGTGTACCGGCACGTCAAGCAGGACGGCGGGGCCGGGCAGTTCGCCCATGTCGTCATCGACACCGAGCCGTTGGAGGCGGCGGAGCCGGAACCCGGTGGGAACACCGACGTCGCAGCCGATGCCCGTGACCGCGAGACCGGCTTCGCGTTCCGGTCGACCGTCGTCGGCGGACGCGTGCCGCAGGAGTACGTCCGGGCGGTCGAGGCCGGCTGCCGGGACGCGCTCGCCGAGGGACCGCTGGGCGGTCATCCGGTGACCGGGGTGCGGGTCACCCTGACCGACGGGGCCACCCACTCCAAGGACTCGTCGGAGATGGCGTTCCGTACCGCCGGGCGGCTCGCGCTCCGCGAGGCGCTGCGGGCCGGTTCGATGGTGCTGCTGGAACCGGTGGTCGAGGTCACCGTGACCGTCCCCGACGAAGCCGTCGGCGGGGTGCTCGGTGATCTGGCGGCCCGGCGCGGCCGGGTCTCGGGGTCGACCGCCCGTGCCGGTACGACGGTGGTCACCGCGACCGTGCCGCTGGCCGAACTCTTCGGTTACGCGACGCGGTTGCGCAGCCGGACGCAGGGCCGGGGCACCTTCACGGCCCGTCCGACCGGCTACGCCCCGGCGCCGGGATCGGTGACGGGCTCGGTGACGGGCTCCGCGACGAACACGTAGCCGAGCACGTGGCTCAGCACGTGGCCGGGGGACGCCGCCGACTTCGGCGCCGTCCCCCGGTGGCCCCGCCCGTGTGTACGCGGGCGGGGCCACCCCTTGTCCCGTGCGCGGTCAGCGCACCGGCGCGCCCGGCCCCAGCGGAATGCCGAGCGCCCACCACGCCAGGAACAGCAGCGTCCAGGCGACGGTCATCGTGACGGCGAGCGGCAGCGTGTACGACGCGAGCGTGCCGATGCCCGCGCTCTTGCGGTACCGCTGGAGGAAGCCGAGCGCCATCAGGAAGTACGGGCTCATCGGTGTGATGGCGGTGGAGCCCGAGTCCGCGATCCGGAACAGCGCCTGTGTGGTCTCCGCCGGCACGCTCACCAGCATGAGCATCGGGACGAGTACGGGCGCGGCCAGCGCCCACATCGCCGAGCCGCTGGTGACCATCACGTTCACCAGCGTCAGCAGGAGCAGGATCATCAGGAAGACGACGACGATCGGCAGCCCGCTGGACTGGAGTGCCTCGGCCGCCCTGACCGCGAGCACGTCACCGATGCCGGTCCAGTCGAAGTACGCCAGGAACTGGGCTATCGCGAAGAAGAGCACCAGCACGGGCGCCATCTGTTTGATGCCCTCGCCCATCAGCCTCGGGACGTCGGCGGCCTTCTTGATGGACCCGGAGCGCCTGCCGTAGACGATGCCCACCAGGCCGAAGAGGAAGGCGACGACGGCCGCGATGCCGTCCAGGAACGGCGACTCCACGATGCTGCCGCCCTCACCACGCAGTGGTGAGGAGACCGGCAGGAGCGCGGCGGTCAGGACGACGGCTGCGGCCAGCAGCGTGTACACGGCGCGGCGCAGCGCGGAGCGTTCCCGGTCGCTGAGCGTGAGCTGACCCAGGTCGTCCAGGTCGGCGTCCGGGTCGGCGTCCAGGTCGGGCCGCTTGCTGAGCACGTACTTGGTCACCAGCGTGATCACGACGGCGAGCAGGAACGAGGAGGCTATGTTGAAGAACCAGTTGCTCAGCGGGGAGACGTACGCGGTGTCACCGCCGACGATCTGCGCGGCGGCGGTGGTGATGCCCGCGAAGATGGCGTCGTTGGGTGTGGGCAGCGGACTGGCGTCATAGCCGGAGGCGATCGCGGTGTACGCGACGACGATGCCGAGGATCGGGGACTTGCCCACCGCGCGGAAGGCCAGACCGCCGAGCGGCACGAGGATGATGTAGGCGGCGGCGGAGGCGACGTGGGCGACGGTGCCCGCGAAGGCCACCGCGAACACGACCCACGACGCGGGGACGCGTGAGACACCGACCTTCATCAACGCGGCGAGGAATCCGCTGCGTTCGGCGACGGCGACACCCATGATGACGACGACGATGGTCGCCATCGGCGGGAACGTGGCGAAGTTCTCGATCATCGTCGAGACCGCCATGGCGAGTCCGTCGCCGCTGAGGAGGCTCTGTACGGCGACGGTCTTGTCGTCGGCCGGTGAGACCACGGAGACGTCCGCCGCCGCGAGTACGGCGCTGACGACGGCGAGTATCCCGGACAGGATCCAGAACAGCCAGAAGGGGTGCGGAAGTGCGTTGCCGGCGCGTTCGATGACGCCCATGGCGCGGATGATCAGCGGCAGTCGGGGCTCGGTGGGGGTCTTGCCCGAAGTGCCCGGTGTGCCGGGCGTGCCTGGTGGTGCGGGAGTCGGGGTACTCATGAGCGGATCTCCTTACTCGGTTCCTGCGTCAGCGGACGTTGGATCTCGGGGTCCGGTACTGGCGCAGGAACTTCCACATCACCTCGTGCGCCTCGATGGTCTCGGTGGCGTATCCCCCACCGCTGTAGCTGTCGGCGCCGGGCCAGGTGTGCCCGCCGTCGGTGACGGCGACGTGGCGCACCTCGGCGCCGTGGTCGCAGCGGCTGTGCCGGGTGATGGTGATGTCCGGCTCTATCGTGCTGGTCTTCGGCCGGGAGCGGCAGTCGTTGCGCTCCGCCCACGCGGTGGTCCAGTCGGGGATCGAGGGCAGTCCGCGGTCGGGGTCGCCCGCGTAGGGGATGGTGACGTCGCCCGTGCCGTGGAAGTCGATGACGGGGACGGGGCGCGAGGGGCGGCAGTTCTCGCCGGTCTCGGGGTAGAAGGCGCCCGCCACGGGGGCGATGGCGGCGATCCGGTCGGACATCCGGCAGGCGAGCAGGCCGGTGAAGCCGGCGCCGTTGGACTTGCCGGTGGCGTACACGCGCCGCTCGTCCACGCAGAGCGTGCGCCGCAACTCGTCGATGAGGTCGCCGGTGAAGGCGACGTCGTCCACTCCGGCCGCGGCGTACGGCGCGCCCTGCCAGGCCTGCCGGTCGCCGTCGCCGGTGCCGATCACGCCGTTGGGGTACGCCACGATCGCGGGCAGGTTGGACAGTCCGGAGAACTCCTCCGTACCGACGCCGGTGTTGCCCCGGCCGTGGAAGGCGAGTACGACGGGCCAGTCGTGGCGCGGGGTGTAGTCGGCGGGCAGGTGGAGTTGGTACGTACGGGAGAGTCCGCCGCTCGCGACGGTGCGCAGCTGGCTCGTGCCCGGCTGCTGGGGTGCGGCCTGCCGACAGCCGTCGGGAGACGCCGGGCGGGCGGCGGGAGCGGCGGCCGTCGCCGTGACGGGGGCCAGTGCCGAGCCGACGAGGGCGAGTCCGGCCGTGGCCACGGTGGTACGGAACAGGGCGCGGGCGCGGCGGTTGAGACGTCGGCCGCCGAACGGGGTCTGCTTCATTGCAGGCTCCTTCTGCCGTACGGCACAGGGGCTCGTACGGCTCACTGAGGGGACGGGGGTGCGAGGGCGCGCGGGACTACGGCGCGGGGTGCGGTGACGGGTGAGGGGCGTGCGCCGCGGATGTGCGGGCGCACGCGGGGAAGTGGTGGTGCGGGAGGGGGCCTTGAGGGCCCCGCTCAGGCGTCCAGCCACTCCTTGACGAAAGCGGCGATGCGGGACACGGCCGTGTCCACGATGGCCTGCCCGGCGGCGGCGGTCGCGCGGCGGGGGTCGCCGAGGACGCCGTTGGGGCTGAGCCGGTCGTAGCCCACCGTGAGCGCGGGGTGGCCGCGCCGGGAGAGCCGGGAGAGCGGATCGAGATCGGCGGTGGCCGTCGGTCCGGAGGTGAGCCGGTCGGTGTGGACGAGATGGGGCGCGAGGTGCAGCATCTGTGCCGTCTCGGCCTCACCGCTGTGTCCGTGCACTTCGCCGACGCGCATGTCCGCCACCGCGTCGGGCGCCAGTGTGGTGAGCGGCGTCCACGCGAACTGGAGGTCGGGGAGGGTGACGAGCAGGTCCTGCGCGACGGTACCCAGGGTGGCGTTGTTGCCACCATGGCCGGTCACGACGAGGATCTTCCGCCAGCCGTGCCGGTACAGGCTGTCGACGTACTCACGGACGACGGCGGCGAACGTCGTGGTGGTGAGCGTCACCGTGCCGGCGAACGCCAGGTGGTGCGGGGACACCCCGACTGGCAGGGACGGGCCGATCACCGCGCGACCGCCCAGTTCGGCGGCCACGAGGTCCGACACCGCCTCAGCGCGGAGGGTGTCGGTGGCCATGGGCATCCCCGGGCCGTGCTGCTCGAACGCGCCGGCCGGCAGGATCACCACCGGGCTCGACGTCACGGCGTCGGCCGCCTCGACCGTCGTCATCTCGGCGAGCCGCGTGGGCCGTTCGGACGGCGGGAGGTGCGGGAGGGGCTGTACGGAGCTCACTGCTGTGTGCCTTCCTGGAGCGTGGCCGGGGTGACCGGGGTGGCCGGGGCCGCCGAAGTGGCCGGGGAGTCGCGGTCGTCCTCCGCCGGGAAGTCGGCGGCGAGGACCGCCTCGCGGATCGCCACCAGATGCGTACGGGTCAGCCGCTCGGCCGCCGCCGCGTCACCGTCCCGTACCGCGTCGAGGATCTCCAGATGCTCGGTGTGGTCCCGGGCCCGGTCGTTGTAGCGGTGCCGGATCTCCACCTGGTCGTGGGCGCGGACCTGGAGCAGTGCCTCGACGGCCTCGCGGAGCAGGGTGTTGCCACTGGCCGCGGCGAGTGCCACATGGAAGTGCACCGAGCGTCGCAGGGACTCCTCCGGCGGATGCAGCGCGTTGGAGGCGGCCGACTCCAACTCCCGTACGGCTTCGGCCATCCGCACGTTCGCCGCCGCGGCGGCGACCGCCGGTTCGAGCACCAGCCGGGCCTCGACCAACTCCAGCACCGAGGCGCGGGTACTGCGCGGCAGATGCGGGTTGGCCATCAGCCGACGCCCGATACCCGGGCCCACGTACGTGCCGGAACCGTGCCGGAACTCCACCACACCGGTGGCCTCCAGCCTGCGCAGCGCCTCGCGCACCGTGGGTGTGGTGACGCCGAAGCGGCGGGCGAGGTCACGGGAGGACGCCAGCGCGTCCCCGTGACCGAGGCGTTCCGAACGGATGATCTCGACGATGTTGTCCGCCAGACGCTCGGACAACGACAACTCACTGCGACTCATAAAGTGAATAGATCACTTGATCTCTGACGGTGTCAATGGTCGCGACAGCATCAATCGGCCACGACCTGCGGTAGACGCGGTAGCAGTGGTAGCTTCGCCACCATGAGTGAATCCAAAGCCGCGGCCATGAGCCTGCGCTTTCCCGATCCCGGACAGCGGGCCGCGATCGTCGCCGCGGCCAAGGCCGCCGGCGTCAGCCTCCAGGAGTACATCCTGTCGGCGGCGTACGACCGGGCCACCGCCGTGGAGAACACGTTCCTCGAAGGCTTCAAGGCGTCGATGGCCCGCAGCGGCGACGCCTTCGACGCCGAGCCCAGCACCGTCGACCCCACCCCGGAGCAGCGCGCCGCCGACCGGCAGGCCCGTCAGGAGCTCGAACAGCACGGTCAGGGTCACGCCGCGTGAGTGCGAGCGAGCCCGAGCCGAAGATCGACGTGTCCTACCTGCTGCACGCCGCCGAGCTGCTGCCCCGCGACCCGCAGGTCGACGACTACGGCCCGCTGCACGCGGCCGTCGCCCGCGCCTACGCCCGCGCCATGGACCGGGACATCTACGGTTCCCCGCACCTCAAGGCGGCCGCGCTGCTCCAGACCCTGGCCCGGCTCCCCTGCCTGGAGCACTCCAACGAGGCGTTCGCCTGGCACTCCTGCGAGGCCTTCCTCCACCTGCACGGACACCGGCTGGACTACCCGGCGAAGGCCGCGGTCGCGCTCGTACGCGACGCCGCTTCGGGCGAGGCCGGCGTGGCCCGGATCGCGCGGCTCCTGCACGACTGGACCACCGGCTGAGCCCGAGGGGCGCCCGCGCCGTCCGCGTCGCCCGCGTCGGCCTCGTCGCCCGCGTGGCCCGCGTGGCCCGCATGGCCCGCATGGCCCGCATGGCCCGCGTGGCCCGCTCCGAGGGTCATCCGACCTGCTCGCGGACGCTCTCGACACTGCCGCAGTCCGCCGCCAGTTGCCTGGCCCGCTCCTCGGCGAAGGCCACAGCGAGTTCGGCACGGCGCTCGGCGCCGACGTTCTCGCGCGCGCCGTTGAGGATGGTCCGCTCCTCCTCGTCGAGGTGGTGGCTCACCGCTTCGACCAGACTTTCCAGCTTCTCGTCCCACTCGTCGGACCCGACCTCGGTCTCCAGCAGGTCGAGCAGCGCCTCGTTGCCCTCGTCGTGTTCCTCCTCGCCGTGCTCGACCTCGGCGTCGTCGATGTTCTTGAAACGCCGCAGGGCCGGGTAGACCTCCGTCTCCTCGGCACGGGCGTGGGCGATCAGCAGCCCCGCGAACTCGCGCAGCGCCGCGGCGCGGTCCGCCTCCACGCTGCGCATCCGGCGGAAGAGGTCCTCCATCGTCCGGTGGTCCTGGAGGATCAGTGCTACGACGTCGTGCTCGGTCTCCATGGGGCTCCCTCGGTCGGCTCGCTTTCCCATCGCTGCCCGCTCGTGTGCCCGCTCGCGCGCCCGCAATCCGCCGTCCCCCACCACCGAACCGCCCAGGGGACATATGGGGCGTATTCTGAAGATCTCTCGTAATGTTCCTGGCCGAGTCCCCGATTCTCCCCTCCAGGTTCACGAGGGCCGGGCCGGGCACCCGCAGGGGGCGGTCCCGGACGTCGCACGCGACGCTCCGGAAACGCGCACGCTGGAGCCCCTTCTGGAAAGGATCGAGTCATGGCCGACGAGTCACGAGGCGACGATGTGTACCAGCCCGAGAACTCGGACGTACAGAACGGCCCCTCCGACGATCTCGATCTGGAGAACGTGATAGACGAACGCGGGCTCGACGACATGATGACCGAGGGTTACTCCCCTCCCGAGCACCCTCTGGGCGTCAACAAGTACGGAGTCACCGACGAGGAGCAGCACGAGGGCGAGTCCTTGGACCAGCGGCTCGCCCAGGAAGCCCCGGACGTGCGACCGGAGCCGGGCGACGAGGTCGGTGACGTGCCCGACGGCGAGGGCGAGCCCATCGACGCGGAGGCCGGAGACGCGCGGGCGGGACGGCTGGAGGCGGTGGACGACATCGCGCCCCGCCGGCATTCGCACGTATCGGCCCGCGACGTCGGGATCGACGGGGGCGCCGCGTCGGCGGAGGAAGCCGCCATGCACGTCTCGCCGGACGAGGATGTCGCAGGCTAGGACCCAGCCGCCAAGGAGCCGACGTGGACGACCGAGGCAGTGACGGGGACCGCTTGGCGCGGTATCACCGCAAGCGCCGGTTCGACACCACCGACGAGCCGCGCGGCGAGAGCGCGGAGCCCGCCGACGAACCGTCGTTCGTCATCCAGATCCATGACGCCCGCCGTTTGCACTTCGACTTCCGGCTGGAGGTGGACGGTGTGCTCAAGTCCTGGGCGGTGCCCCGGGGCCCGTCCACCGACCCGGGTGACAAGCGTCTGGCGGTGCCCACCGAGGACCATCCGCTGGAGTACCGCGAGTACGAGGGTGTCATCGCCTCCGGCGAGTACGGCGCCGGCCCGGTCATCGTCTGGGACCAGGGCACCTACCGGCCGCTCGGCGGCGGCGACTTCGCCGCGGCACTGGACCGGGGCCATGCCTCGTTCCGCCTGGACGGCCGGAAGCTGCGCGGCGCCTACGCGCTCACCCGCTTCCGCGACGGCAGGGACGGCTCCGCCGAGGCGTGGCTGCTGGTGAAGAAGACCGGTCCCGGCAGCACCCACTCCGGGCCGGCCACACCCGACCCCAGGCGGGCCCGCTCCGCGCGCACCGGCCGGACACTGAGCGAGGTCGCACGGGGTACGCCGGAGCGGCCGATGCCGGATCATGGAAGCGGCAGCGCCCATCGATCCGAAGGCAACGACCATGCTTGACGCAGACCCCGACACCGGCCTCGACGCGGACGACGTCCGCCGTATCGCGCTGTCCCTGCCGCGCACCGTGGAGAGGGAACTCTGGAACATCCCCACCTTCCACGTCGAGGGAAGGATGTACGTGACGGTGCCCGACGACGGCACGTCGTTCGCGGTGCGCTGCCCCAAGTTCGAGCGCACGGAGCTGATCGCGGCGGAGCCCGAGAAGTTCTGGGTCCCGCCCCACGAGGCCAACTCCTCATGGGTACGGGCCCGGTTGAGCGCGCTGGAGGACGAGAAGGAGCTTTACGACATCCTGGTCGACTCCTGGAAGCAGGCCGCCCCCGCCGAACTCGCGGAGTCCTTCGAGCGCTGATCGGCCGTACCCGACCGATGAGTTCCGGGGCGTCCGCCGGTCTGAACCGAGGACAGGGAACCACCGCGATCGACGCCGAGCCGACGCCGAGGAACAGCAAGAGCACAGGAGCCCCGCATGATCCCCGATGACGCCGTGACCGACCGCACCACGACCGACCGGACCACGACCGACCACGCCGTACCCGACAGCGAGGTACCCCGCGGCGCCCCGCGGCTGGTCGAGGCCAACGGCGTACATCTGTGCGTCCAGACCTTCGGCAGCCCGACCGACCCGACGGTCCTGCTGATCGGCGGCGCGGGGAGTTCGATGGACGGCTGGGACGAAGGGTTCTGCGCGCGGCTCGCGGCCGGCCGGCGCCATGTCGTGCGCTACGACCAGCGGGACACCGGCCGGTCCGTCAACTCCCCCGCGGGCGCCCCGGACTACACCTTCTCCGCCCTGCTCGCGGACGCCGTCGGTCTGCTCGACGTCCTCGGCGTTGACCGGGCCCATGTGGTGGGCATCTCCATGGGAGGTGGCCTCGCGCAGTGCCTGGCCGTCGCGCACCGCGAGCGGGTAGCGACGCTCACGCTGGTCTCCACCAGCCCGGCGGGTCCCACCGAGTCGGAACTGCCGCCCCCGTCGGACGGCTTGCGTGCGGCGTTCGCCGATCCCACCCCCGAGCCGGAGTGGTCGGACCGCGCGGCGGTGATCGCGTACATGGTCGAGGGCGAGCGGCTCTTCGCCGGTTCGGCGCCGTTCGACGAGGCCGCGGTACGTGAGTCGTCGGGCCGGGTCTTCGACCGCACCACGGACATCGAGGCGGCCCTGAAGAACCACTGGGCGCTCACGGACGACGAGGAGCCTGTCACGGTCCGGCTGTCGGACGTGACCGCGCCCACCCTCGTCCTGCACGGCACCGAGGATCCGCTCTTCCCCCTCGACCACGCGCGGGCACTGGCCGAAGGGATCCCCGACGCCCGGCTGGTCGCCCTGGACGGGGTCGGTCATCAGCCACCGCCTGCCCGGGTGTGGGACACGGCGATTTTGGCCCTCCTCCACCACACGGACCGGAAATGAGAGCGAGTCACCTCACTCGTCGTCTCACTTCACTTCGTCGAGCTGCCCCGTCGCCACGTCGAAAATGAATCCACGGATCGCATCCTTGTGCGGAATGAACGGGCTGACGGTGATGCGGCGAATCGACTGATGTACGTCCTTCTCCAAGTTGCCGAATGCCTCGGCGGCCCACTCCGGTCGGATCCCCGTGTCCTTCTCGATGCCCCGTTTGAAATTGTCGTCGGTGAAGGTGAGCATCCCGCACTCGGTGTGGTGGATCAGGATGATCTCCCGTGTTTCCAGCAGCCGTTGGCTGATCGCCAGTGAGCGGATCGCGTCGTCGGTGACCGCTCCCCCGGCGTTGCGGATGACATGTGCCTCGCCGTCCCGCAGGCCGAGGATGCGGTAGATGTCCAGCCGCGCGTCCATGCAGGCGACGACGGCGAGGCCGCGGGACGGGGGCAGCGCCAGAGGTCCGGCGAACGACTCCGCGTAGACCGTGTTGTTGGCGAGGAATTCGTCTGTTACGGACACGACAGACCCACTTTCCGCGGTTGGGGCGAGGGAGCCACGGTAGAGGGCGGGAATTCGAACATAAAAGGCGACAGACCGCCTCGCCACAACCTCGCAATGATCCGGCAACAAACACCGTGTGTTGCCGGGTCGTTTCAGCTTCATGGCCATTCCCGCGCCGCGCTTCCGCCCTTGTCGGGACGGCCTTTACGGTCCAGTGGCATGCGCCGGTGTCTCCTGCCGCAGCGATCCACCGAACCCAATTCTCCGTCTCAACCCGTGCGAGGCCGCCACCCATGAGCCAGCCCGTCGACTCCGTCACCGCCGGACACACTCCCGACGACAGTTCCCGGCAGGACCCCGGCGCCGCGTGGTCCTTCGAGACCAAGCAGATCCACTCGGGTGCCGAGCCCGATCCGACGACCGGTGCCCGCGCCGTTCCGATCTACCAGACGACGTCGTTCGTCTTCCGGGACACCGAGCACGCGGCCGCCCTCTTCTCGCTCGCCGAACCCGGCAACATCTACACCCGGATCCACAACCCGACGCAGGACGTCTTCGAGCAGCGGATCGCCGCGCTGGAGGGCGGTGTCGCGGCCGTGGCGCTCGCCTCCGGACAGGCCGCCGAGACGCTCGCGATCCTCAATCTCGCCCGCTCCGGCGACCACATCGTCTCCAGCACCTCGCTCTACGGCGGCACCTACAATCTCTTCCGCCACACGCTCCCGCGCTTCGGCATCGAGGTGTCGTTCGTCGACGACCCGGACGACATCGAGGCCTGGCGTGCCGCCGTACGCCCCAACACCAAGGCCCTGTTCGCCGAGACGCTCGGCAATCCGCGCGGCAATGTCCTCGACGTACGGGCGGTCGCCGACGCGGCCCACGACGCGGGTGTCCCGCTGATCGTGGACAACACCGTGCCCACCCCGTATCTGCTGCGCCCCATCGAGCACGGCGCGGACGTCGTCGTCCACTCGGCGACCAAGTTCCTCGGCGGGCACGGGACGACCATCGGGGGCGTGGTGGTCGACGCCGGCACCTTCGACTTCGGCGCGCACGCCGAGCGCTTCGAGGACTTCCACACCCCCGACCCGAGCTACCACGGGCTGCGCTACTGGCCGGACCTCGGCCCGAGCGCCTTCGCCGTGAAGCTGCGTGTCCAACTGCTGCGCGACCTCGGCCCGGCGCTCTCGCCGCATTCGGCGTTCCTGCTGCTCCAGGGCGTCGAGACGCTCAGCCTGCGCCTGGAACGCCATACGTCCAACGCCCTGGAGCTGGCGCGCTGGCTGGAGCGGCGTGACGAGGTCGCCGCGGTGCACTATCCGGGTCTGGAGTCCAATCGCTGGTACGAGGCGGGCCGCCGCTATCTGCCGCGCGGCGCGGGCGCGGTCCTCTCCTTCGAACTGCGCGACGGGGTCGAGGCGGGCAAGCGGTTCGTGGACGCGGTGGGCCTCTTCAGCCATCTGGCCAACATCGGTGACGTACGGAGCCTGATCATCCACCCGGCGTCGACGACCCACAGTCAGCTCGACGAGGAGCAGTTGACCGCCACGGGCACGGCTCCGGGTCTGGTGCGGCTGTCGGTGGGGCTGGAGAACATCGACGACCTGAAGGCCGATCTCGAAACGGGGTTCCGCGCCGCCAAGGCCGCGTCCTGAGCACGACGCGGTCGACCGCGCTCCCCCTCCCGCCGGCCACCGGGGCCTGGCGGGAGGGGGATCCGCCGGGCCGCCGCGCCTGGGTGGCGCTGGCGGATCCGCTGCCGCTGGAGGGCGGTGGGTCGCTGCCCGGGGTGCGGATCGCGTACGAGACATGGGGGCGGCTCGCCGCCGACGGGTCGAACGCGGTGCTGGTGCTGCACGCGCTGACCGGTGACAGCCATGTCGCCGGCCCCGCGGGTCCCGGTCATCCGACGGCGGGCTGGTGGGACGCGCTGGTCGGCCCCGGCAGGCCGCTCGACACCCGGCGGTGGTTCGTGGTTGCGCCCAATGTCCTCGGCGGCTGCCAGGGGACGACGGGCCCCGCGTCGCCCGGACCGGACGGAGCGCCGTGGGGGGCGTCGTTCCCGTATCTGACGCAGCGTGACCAGGTCGCCGCCGAGGCCCGGTTGGCCGACGCGCTGGGCATCGCGCGGTGGGTGGCGGTCGTCGGCGGTTCCATGGGCGGGATGCGGGCGCTCGAATGGGCGGTGAGCAGGCCGGAGCGAACGGGCTCCCTGCTGGTACTCGCGTGTCCGGCGGCGGCGTCGGCCGAGCAGATCGCCTGGGGCAGCGTGCAGATCGAGGCGATACGCGCCGATCCCGGCTGGCGGGGCGGCGGTTACCACCGGGCCGGGCCCGGCGGTGGTCCGCACCGCGGGCTGGGTGTCGCGCGCCGGATCGCCCATGTGACGTACCGGAGCGAGCCGGAGCTGGCCACCCGGTTCGGCGGCGAGCCCCAGCCGGGTGAACACCCCTGGCGGGGTGGCCGCTACCAGGTGGAGTCGTATCTGGACCACCACGCCGCCAAACTGGTGCGCCGGTTCGACGCGGGCAGCTACGTCGTACTGACCGAGGCGATGAACGGCCACGACGTCGGGCGGGGCCGCGGTGGTGTCCGTGCCGCCCTGAGCCGGGTGCGGATGCCCGCGCTCGTCGCGGGTGTCGGCTCGGACCGGCTCTATCCGCCCGCGCAGCAGGCGGAGTTGGCCGCCGCGATACCCGGCTCCGAGCGGCTCCGGATCGTCGAATCGCCGTACGGACACGACGGCTTCCTGATCGAGACGGAGCAAGTCGGCGCGTTGGTCGAGGAGTTGCTGGGTCAGTACGGCAGCGGCTCGTCGGCCAGGTAGGGCGGTGCGGGCTCGTACTGGATGTAGCGGCGGACCGCGCGGGCGTGGTCACGCCCGTGGATCCGGCCGACCAGCCACAGGGCCATGTCGATGCCGGCGGACACGCCCTGGCTGGTGACCAGGTTCCCGTCCACGACGTAGCGGGCGTCGCGGACGACGGTGATGTCGCCGCGGGCCTGGAGTTCGTCCTCGAAGCCGTGATGGGTGGCCACGCGCCGGCCACGTGCGGGGCCCGCCTCGTGCAGCAGCAGCGACCCGGTGCACACGCTGGTGACCCAGTCCACGTCGGCCGCCGTTCTCCCGATCCACTCCGTCAGCGCGGCATTGTCCACCTCGCGGCGGGTGCCCCGGCCACCGGGGACGAGCAGCACGTCCAGGGGCGGGCAGTCGCCGAGTGTGTGGTCGGGCAGGACCCGCATGCCTTTGTTGCACCGGACCGGGCCGGGACGCTCGGCCACCAGGACGGCGGTGTCGGCCCGGTCGCGCAGCATGGAGGAGACGGTGAACACCTCCCAGGGGCCGACGAAGTCCAGCTCCTCAGCGCCGTCGAAAATCAGCAGTCCGTACGTGGTCATGGGCGGTCCTCCGTCGTCATGGCTGGTCGTGCGGTGTGCCGGGCGCCGGGTCCCGGTGGTCAGGCGTGGTCGTCGGTCGACCGGAACCGGTTCCGGTAGTCGGTCGGCGTCACACCGCAGTGGCGGTGGAACGCCCGCCGCAGTGACTCGGAGCTGCCGAGGCCGCAGCGGCGCGCGATCGCGGTGACCGGCTCGTCGCCGCCGGTCAGTGCCCGCTGGGCGGCCTCCACCCGTACGCGCTCCACGTACTCGGCGGGCCCCACTCCCAGCTCCGCGGTGAACCGGCGCTGGAGGTGACGGGGGCTCAGTCCGGCGCGGTCGGCCAGATCCGCCAGGGTGTGCGGCGCGCCGGGATCGGCGTGGACGGCCGCGACGGCGGTACGGATGGGGTCGGAAGCCGGCTGCGCGGACCAGAGCGGAACGCTGAACTGGGCCTGGCTGCCGGGTCTGCGCAGGAACAGTACGAGCTGCTGGGCGACGGTGTGTGCGGCCTCACGGCCGAGGTCGTCCTCGACGAGCGCGAGAGCCAGGTCCATCCCGGCGGTCACTCCGGCCGACGTCCAGACCTGTCCGTCGCGGACGAAGACCGGCCGGGTGTCGACGGTCAGCCCGGGATGCTCCCGGCGCAACTGGGCGTCCCGGCTCCAGTGGGTGGTGACGCGGCGGCCGTCGAGCAGCCCGGTGGCGGCGAGCAGGAACACGCCGCTGCACACCGAGGTGATGCGGCGGGCCGTGGCCGACGCCTCGGCGATCCACTCGACGAGGGCGGGGTCGCGCACGGCGTCGTCGACCCCGTTGCCGCCGGCCACGACCAGGGTGTCGATGCCTGTGGGGTCCAGGTCACCGATCCCGTGCTCGGCGTGTACGCGCAGCCCGCCGGCCGAGCGCACGGGGCCCGCGACGGGTGCCACGGTCAGGCAGTCGTATCCGGGGCCCGGCCGGCCCGCCTGCTGGAACACCTCGAAGGGTCCCGCGAGGTCGAGCGACTGGAATCCCTCGAAGATCACGAATACGACGCGTCGCTGCTGCACGCCGTCCAGCCTGCGCCGTGGGCGATGACGTCGTCAACGACGTACGGCCCACACATCACGCCATGGTCGCGAGCAGGCCTGTCACCGGGCGGGTCACCGAGAATTTGGTCGGGTGAACCCCCGCCCCGCCTGCTGATTAAGATAATTCGATCATGTTTGAGTATCTTTCATGAAAAATCGCCTGAAACTCAGCATGTTCCTGGTCGCCACGAGCTCCGTCGTGGTGGCGGCCGGCCCGCTGCCCACCCCGGTCCAGGAGGCCGCCGCGCAGCCCCACACCGCGCCGCTGCACCGCTCGGAGGCGCCGTTGATGGACCGCTACATCGTGTCCGTCGACGCCGCGTTCGACGCCACCAAGCTGCTCAACCGGGCAGGGGTGAAGCCCCTGTTCACGTACACGAGCGTGCTGAGCGGGTTCGCGGCGGAGCTGAGCGCCGCCCAGCTCAAGACCATCCGGGCGACGCCGGGCGTGACGGCCGTCGAGCAGGACTCCGAGGTCAAGGCGCTGGAGACCGTGCCTCCGGGCAGTCGCGCGGCCGCCTCGTCCTGGGGCCTGGACCGGATCGACCAGCAGGCGCTGCCGCTGGACGGCCAGTACACGGCTGAGAAGAAGGGCAAGGGCGTCACGGCGTACGTCATCGACACGGGCATCGAGTTCGGCCACGACGAGTTCGGCGGTCGCGCCAAGCCGGGCTACGACGCGATCGGCGACGGGCAGCAGGGCAAGGACTGCCAGGGGCACGGCACGCATGTGGCGGGCACGGTCGCCGGCCGTACGTACGGAGTGGCCCCCGAGGCCGACCTGGTGAGCGTCCGCGTCCTGGACTGCGTGGGCAAGGGCACCTGGTCGGGGATCCTGGCCGGCTTCGACTGGGTGGCCACCAACGCCAAGCAGCCGGCCGTGCTCAACGGCTCTCTCGGCGGCCCGAAGTCCACCGCCGTGAACAGCGCGGCGACAGCCCTGTCGAAGAAGGGTGTCCTGCCGGTCATCGCCGCCGGCAACGACGCGGTCGACGCCTGCTCCGTCTCGCCGGCCTCGGCGGAGGGCGTCGTGACGGTCGGCGCGACGGACCGGGAAGACAAGCAGACCAGCTTCTCCAACCACGGGAAGTGTCTGTCGCTGTACGCGCCGGGCGCCGCCATCGTGTCGGCCAAGCTCGGCGGCGGCAACGCCTCGCTGAACGGCACCTCGATGGCCTCTCCCCATGTCGCCGGCGTGGCCGCCCTCTACAAGGCGACGAACCCGGACGCCACTCCGGACGAGGTCGCGACCTGGCTCGGCGGCTCGGCCACCCAGAACAAGCTGTCGGCCGTCAGCGAGGGTTCGCCGAACCGGCTCCTGTTCACCAACGGCCTCTGACCCGAGAACGCCAGCAGCCGGGCGGAGACCCACATGGCGCACGAAGAAGCGTTTCAGCACTCCGCTGTTCGAGGGATCGACCGGGCTGTCCGGAGAACATCCGCACGGTCGGGGACAGGGTTTCGACGTCCTGTCTCACATCGCCCGCACCAAAAGGAGTTCCCTGTGCGACTTCGCACCAGTGTGGCCGCCACCGTCGGCGCCCTCGCCCTCGTCATCGCCCTGCCCGCCTCGGCCGGAGCGGCCGAGGGCGACTTCACCTACAAGCACGTCGACCAGGCCGGCGCCGCCCAGACGTCGAGCCTGGTGGACCCGCAGAGCCGCGAGTGCATCACGCTGCCCGAGGTCGGGGACGAGCGGACGGAGCCGGCGCACTCCCCCCGCAACAACACGGACGCCACGGCGACCGTCTTCACGGGCGTCGACTGTGAAGGCGAGCACTTCTCCCTTCGGCCCAACGGGGGCAAGGCCTCCGAGCGGCTGAAGGTCCGTTCGGTCGTCTTCAGCTGACCGGCTGAGCAACCGAACCACTGACCGGTGGACCCCGCCGGCCGACCGGGTCGGCCGGGTCCACCGACCAGCCGCCCCGCCACGAGCGTCCACGCACGTGCCGGGGCGGCGCCATGCGGGCCCGACCGGAGGGCAGGTGGGCGGCGGGCGGGAGTCGGGACCAGGAGCCGTCAGGCGTACCCCCTCTCCTTCGGTGTGAAGATCAGATTGCGGCTCTTCTCGGGGCGGTCGCCGGTGATGGGCACGAGGCTGCCGTCGGACTCCGAGATCCAGCGGAAGGTGTAGTCGAGTCCCTCGAAGGGCTCGGTGAGCTTGCCGAGGAGCGTCTTGTGCAGGGCTTCGAGAATGATCACCGGCCGGTCGCGCTCGATGACGCGCCGGGCTCCGGCCAGGACACTCGGCTCATGGCCCTCGACGTCGATCTTGATCAGGTCGACCGGGGTCTCCCCGAGAGTCTCGTCCACGGTGAGCAGATGGACCCGCGTGGTGAACGCGCTGGCCACCGGCTTGGCGAACTCCTCCAGCGAGGAGCCGGTGGAGAGCAGGTTCGACAGCGGGAAGCGGATGTTGATGTCGGCGCTCCCCACATGGTCCGAGACGCCGTTCTGGTGCAGCACGAGATTCTTCAGACCGTTCGCCCGGTGGTTGACGGCCAGCCTCGCGTGGATCGGCGGCACCGGCTCGAAGGCGTGCACCGTGGCCTTGGGGGCGGCCAGGGACGCGATCATCGCGTAGTAGCCGACATGTGCGCCGATGTCGAGGATCGTACGGCTGGTGGCGGCGAGCCGGCTCCAGTGGCGCAGGCTCGCCGACTCGTAACCGAAGCGGCCGTTCCACACGGTGTCGAGGGCGACGGCCTCGTCGTTCGCGCAGAACATCACGAACGGCGGGCAGTGCTCGGAGTCGATCTCGACCCAGCCGTGGTGCGGGAAGCCCTTGCGGTGCTTTGTGAGGATGTCGGAGGTGGTGACGGGCCTGACCTGCGCCGCCTCCCGCGCCGTCCGCCGGTTCGTCTCGTCGAGATCGCGGATCCGGGTTCCGATTCGCCCACCGGCCGGCCGGCCCGGCTGCGGCTTCCCGGCGCTCGCGATTGATGAGATCTTGCGGAGGATCTTCACTGGGCTCCTTGATGTCGTTCAGGTGGCCGGGGGGGTAGGCCGATGTTGTCGACACCGAGTGAGCGGCGGATGTTGGCGCGGTGAACGCGCGGGGAACCATCCCGTCCGGTCCACGGCCGAGGCTCAGCCGAAGACGCGCGAGGACCTCGCCGGCCGGTGCGACGGGCGGGCGCGGTGGGCGGGGCGCCGTCGGGGGCCTGGGTTAGCGTTCGGTATGCCCTCTGACAACAGCGCACGTTTCGGCAGGATCGGCATCTGGAGTTCGGCCCTGCACCCTTCCGACCCCGACGGCGTCGCGGCGGTCTCGACCGCGGTCGCCGAGCTCGACGCACTCGGATACGGAACGGTCTGGATGGGCGGCAGCCCATCGCTCGACCAGGTGGTTCCGGTCGTCGAGGCCACCCGGCACATCACCGTCGCGACCGGCATTCTCAGTATCTGGGAGCACGAGGCAGCGGCCGTCGCCGAGCGGACGGCTCGGATCCAGCGGGACACGGCGGGGCGCTTCGTCCTCGGACTGGGTGTCAGCCACGGCGGGTTCACGCCGAACTACGCGCGGCCCTACTCGACCATGGTCGAGTACCTCGACGCCCTGGACGTCGCGCCCGACCCGGTGCCCACGTCGGGGCGCGTCCTCGCGGCGCTCGGCCCGAAGATGCTGAAGCTGTCGGCGGAACGTGCGGCCGGCGCGCACCCCTATCTCGTCACGGCGGAGCACACGGCGGAGGCGCGGGCGACGCTCGGTCCGGACGCGCTGCTCGCACCGGAGCTGACCGTCGTACTGGACACGGACATCGACCGGGCCCGGACGGTCGCGCGCGGGATGCTGTCGATGTATCTCCAACTGCCCAACTACACGAACAACCTGCTGCGGCTCGGCTTCACCGAGGGCGACTTCGCGGACGGCGGCAGCGACCGGCTGCTGGCCGCGCTCTTCGCGCTGGGCGACCCCGAGACGGTACGCGGCCGTGTCGCCGAATACGTGGACGCCGGCGCCGACCATCTGGCGCTCCAGGTCCTGACCGGCGACCGCGCCAAGGACCTGCCGCTCGCCGAGTGGCGCACGCTGGCCGAGGCGCTGGAACTGACACCCCGAGGCTGATGAACCATCACGAGCCCGCCGATGTCAACGAGTTGATGTCGGCGGGCTCGTGTCGTGTTCTGGGGACGGAAAAGGCGCACGGCGGCGGCCCGGCTTCACGGAAGCGAAGACCCGGCCGGCTGCCGTCGCCGGCCGACGCGCACGGCAGGACCGGTCAGACGCGTTCCAGGACGACCACGGGGATCTCCCGGTCCGTCTTGGTCTGGTACTCGTCGTACGCGGGCCAGACCTCGGCCATCCGCCGCCACATCTCCGGCTTCTCCTCCGGGGTCGCGGTGCGCGCGCGGGCGGTGAAGCGGTCGCCCTTCACCTGTACCCGGACCTCGGGGTCGGCCTGGATGTTGAGGTACCAGAGGGGAGGCGAGTCGTCGCCGCCCTTGGAGGCGACGATCAACAGGTCGTCACCGTGGGTGCGGTAGATGAGGGGGGTGCTGCGCTGCTCGCCGCTCTTGCGGCCGGTGGTGGTGAGGATCAGCGTGGTCGTGCCGTTCTCCCACTCGTGCCCCACCTCGCCGTCGGTCTCCTGGTAGCGCTTGACGTGCTCTTTGCCGAACAGCATCTGCCGTCTCCTTACTTGGGTCTCGCTCTGCCCTTGGTACCCGCGTGCGGACACCCTCGGGCCCGTGCGAATCCGACCGTAGCAACGTCCGCGTGGTGGCGGCCGTTGCGCGGCGCGCGCCACGCGGCGCGTGGGTGATTCGGTGAACGGCGGTGCGGAGGAGGTTATTCCGATGTGTGGGTCCCGTGATTAGCGGGGCAGTCTGCCCAGTTGCAGCGTGTCGGCGAAGGAGTCTTCCCACGTACGCCATTTCCCCGGGACTTCCGAGGGCTTTACATATGCGTACGCGTAACCGTACTCACCCTCGTACTCGTGCGCCGCAGCGACAGGAGTGCGCTCGCGCGCGTGACTGCCGGCGCCCGCACCCTCGTAACGGTCGTGAATTTCCGACTCGTCGATCAATGAGGGGCTGGCGCGGTCCATCCGCAGCGCGTCGACCGATTCCGCGAGAAGTTCGTATTCCGTGGTTTCGTCACGCGTGGCGACTCGAATGAGATGGCCCGCCGCCAGATGTTCCGCGACACGGTCCTGATGGTCCTGGTTGTCGCGCCAGGCCCGCAGCATCTGGGGCACGTCAGGGACGTTGTCGGCCAGGGGGGCGAGCGCACGGGCGGGAAATTTGTCGTTCTCGGGGCTCGGATCGAGGCGTTCCGCAATCCACGTGGCCCGGTCCCGTAACCACCACAGTGCAAGTGACAGAGTGGGGGCGCGATACGTTCCCAGGGGTACGCCTATACGCTGGCCGCCACTGACTCCGTAGGCGGTGACATGGCACAGGAATTCATCATGCACGGCCGCTCTCCTCGCGCCGTTCATTGGTGGCCCGGTGGCCTGGGACGTAATGCTGGGTGGTGAAGGTACGCGGTGACGGGGCGATTCCCGGCGAGCGGAATGAATGATCCTTCGGGAGCGCCCAACGTATTATTATGTAGTTCTCCGACGCACTGTCACGCCATCATTCTGGCCAGAGTTGGAGTGTATTAATCCATCTCCCCGGCCGAAATTCCGCACGCGGGCGGAACGCCCGGCCGACCCCGGCGGACCTGGCGGCGGTCGCCCAACCGCCTTGCACCGCACCGACCTTGACGTTCACTGTATGGAGTAGCAGTGAAACGCTGCGGAACCGGACATCAGGGGGGCACATGGCAACGGGGAGAGACAGTGACGAGAAAGAGACGGGTCCGGACGGGGGTGGAGACCCGGGCGCGGGGACGGGTACGAACGCTGACGGACCCACCGACGCCGTACCGCCTTCGGTCCCGGCACGGCCTCTGACACCGCCCCCGCCGGCCCAGCCACCGGCCTTCGGTCCTCCTCCCCCGCCCCCACCGCCGCCGCTGCCCACCGGCCCTCCGGCCGCGTCCGGCCATGTCGCCGCCGTCGCGCTCCTCAACCTAACCGGCCTCGGGCTCGGTTACGCCCTGCTCCGTGACTGGGTCCGTCTCACCGTCAGCCTGGCCGCGACCGCGCTGTTCCTGCTTCTCGTCCTGCCCGCCGACACCGACGGCGTTCCGGGCCTGCTTGTCGCCCTCTACGCCTTGGTGCTGATAGGCGCGGCCCTCGACGGCGCCCGGCGCGCGCGTGGTCCGGCTCCGCGACCGCCGCTGGTACTCCCCGCCCTGCGGCCCGCTCTGGCCGTCGCGCTCGCCCTCGTACTGCTCGCGATTCCGGTGGGCGGTGCCGTCGCCTACCAGGCGGCCCAGGACGAGGCCGTCGAGCGGATGCTGCTCGACAGGCTCGCCAAGGCCGACAAGCAGGTCGAGGCGCTGCGCGACAGTGACCGCAAGGACAAGACCGCGGGATACCTCTCCGCCCTCGGTGTCTACCGTGAACTCGGCGAGAACGAGGGCGATTCGAGGGCCGGAAAGCTCGTGCCCGAGCGGCTCGCGACGTTCTACGACGCCGTGTCCCGCCCGTACGCGGAGAAGGAGTACTGCGAGGCCGTCGCCCCCCTCAAGTACCTGCGTGACGTGCCCGATTCGATCGACGCCGATCTGCTCGGCAAGCTGGCCAAGTGGCCCGACGAGCCGTTGGCCGTCTCGCTCCTGGAGTGCGGACGTACGGGACTGGCCGCGGGCGCGTCGGGGACGGACGGCGGCGAACTGGCCGAACTCATCTCCACGTTCCCCGAGTCGGCGCAGGCGGCGGCGGTCAAGCCGGCCGTCGACGCCGCCATCGGGCAGCGCGAGAAGAAGCTGGGCGGAGCCGATCCGTGCACGTCCACCACGGAGTTGGAGAACATCTCCGACCTGGTGAAGTCCTTCGAGACGGACACCGCGGCTCTCAAGAAGAGCGCGGCTTCGGCCGTTGAGTCCGGGACCTACGCCTGCGGTGTGGACCAGTTCAAGGACAAGCGTTTCGATCTCGCCCTGGAGACGCTGACGGCCTTCCGGTCCACGTACAAGAACAGCGACCGCAAGGACCGTGCGCGGGACATCGCCATCGCCGCCGAGATCGCCGCGGAGCGCGCGGCGGCAGGCAAGCGGCTGCCGCCGGAGAACGCGCCCGGCGGGGCCAGGCTGGAGGTGGTGATCAGCAACGACGCCTCGGACGCGGTGGAGATCCTCTACACGGGGCCCGTGACCGGCACGGTCAAGATAAAGGCGTGCGGCGGCTGCGAGAACTACTCCAGTTACGAGGCCGTCGACAAGGCGTGCAAGGACTCCGGCAAGGGCTATCCGAAGAAGACGCTGCGACTGCCGGTGGGCGACTACCACTTCCTGCTGAAGCACTCCGGAGACGCGGCCGACGACGTGACGAGCACGACGGACGGGATGTCGATCGATCCCGGCTACTCGTACACCTACTGCAGCTATGTGGTCGAGACGGGCCCGTTCGACTCCATCCGGCCGGTGGACCCGCTGGAGCCGCTGCTGTCCCGGTAGTACGGCGGGAGCGTCCCGTAGGATCTTCGGCGTGGGAATGACCTGAGCACACGAGCGTGGTCCGAGACCAGGATCCGGCCGCCCGGCTGTCACCGGGCCCCGTTCGTGCGCCGTCACCCAGGCCCAGGAGAGACCAGCCCGTGTCGTACGTATCGCCCGCCCCTGCCCTGAACCATCGCGTCGAGCGGCTGCGCGAGCTCGCCGAGGCCGAACCGCGCCTGGAGGGCGTGCTGTTGTACGGGTCGTGGACCCTCGGGGAGGCGGACGCGCATTCCGACATCGACGCGTACCTGTTCGTACGGGACGAGGACGCCGACAGCTTCGACGGGCGGGAGTTCGTCGGGCGGATCGCGCCGCTGAAGCTGGCCCACACCAATATGTACGGCATCCTCGCCGTCGTCTTCGAGGACTTGATGCGCGGGGAGTTCCACATCGATCCGGCGGGACCGGGCATCGATCTGATCCCGTCGTGGGAGGGGATGGTTCATCTCCCCGATCCCGATTCCGCCGTCCTCCTCGACCGCGAGGGCCGGCTGACCGCCGCAGCGCGCCGGCTCGCCGAGTTCCGGCCGCCGGAGCCGGTGGCCACCGCTCAGGAGCTGTGCGACGAACTCGCCAACTGGACACTGATGTTGGCCCATGTGCGGGCGCGCGGGGAGACCGCTCGCGCGTACAACCTGCTGCACGCCGTCGTCGCGCCGCTCCAGCTGAAGCTGTGCCGACTGCTGCGCGGTTCCACCACGCACTGGCTCACGCCGAGCCGTGCGCTGGAGTCGGATCTTCCGGAGGCCGACCGCGCGCGCCATCTCGCGACCACCGGCGGGGCGGGGCCCGGTGAACTCCGGTCGGCGGCGATGGAGAGCTGGCGGTGGAGCCGGGATCTGGCGGCCGAGGCGGCGGCGCGCTGGGGCACTCGGCTGCCGCTTCAACTGCACGACGAGATCGCGGAGTTGCTGACCAAGGAGTGAGTCGCGGCGGCATCCTCATGTGGTGGCGGTTCGACGGGCCGTGAGCAGGGCCGGCGGAGTGGTCGCCGCCCATGCCCGCGGTGAGCAGGAGTGCCGGCCCGTGCTGGATGTGACCTCCCTTGACACGCGTCCGCGCCGCCGCCTACCTTCTCAATGAATCGATTCATTCATCGATCAGGGATCGAAGGAAGCCTCTTGATGACGCCCTCCCCCGAAGCCGCCCAGCACTCTCAGGCCGCCGAACTCCTCGCGCGTTCCCACCGTCTGGGCGCCGACCCGCGCAACACCAACTACGCGGGCGGCAACACCTCCGCCAAGGGCTCGGCCCCCGATCCGGTGAGCGGCGCCGACACCGAACTGATGTGGGTGAAGGGCTCCGGCGGGGACCTGGGGACGCTCACCGCGCCGGGGCTGGCCGTGCTCCGGCTCGACCGACTGCGGGCGCTCGCCGAGGTGTACCCGGGTGTGGAGCGCGAGGACGAGATGGTGGCCGCCTTCGACTACTGCCTGCACGGCAAGGGCGGCGCGGCCCCCTCCATCGACACCGCCATGCACGCTCTGGTGGACGCCGCACACGTCGATCATCTGCACCCCGACTCCGGCATCGCGCTCGCCTGCGCCGCCGACGGCGAGGCACTGACGGCGGAGTGCTTCGGCGACCGCGTGGTGTGGGTGCCGTGGCATCGGCCCGGCTTCCAGCTCGGCCTGGACATCGCGGCGGTGAAGAAGGCGAACCCGCGGGCGATCGGCTGTGTGCTCGGCGGCCACGGCATCACCGCGTGGGGCGACACGTCGCGCGAGTGCGAGGAGAACTCGCTGACCATCATCCGCGAGGCCGAGCAGTTCCTCGCGAAGCGCGGCAGGCCGGAGCCGTTCGGCCCCCTCCTGGACGGGTACGGTCCGCTGCCCGGGGACGAGCGGCGGGCGCGCGCCGCCGCGCTGGCCCCGCTGCTGCGCGGGCTGGCCTCCACGGACCGGCCGCAGGTCGGCCACTTCACCGACAGCGAGCCCGTGCTGGACTTCCTGGCCCGCGCCGAGCACCCGCGGCTGGCGGCCCTGGGCACCTCGTGCCCGGACCACTTCCTCCGTACGAAGGTCCGCCCGCTGGTCCTCGATCTGCCCGCCTCCGCGCCGCTCGACGAGGTGACGGCCCGAGTCACACGGCTGCACGAGGAGTACCGGGCGCAGTACGCCGCCTACTACGACCGGCACGCCGACGCCGACTCGCCGGCGATGCGCGGCGCCGATCCGGCGATCGTGCTGGTGCCGGGCGTGGGCATGTTCTCGTACGGCAAGGACAAGCAGACGGCGCGGGTGGCCGGCGAGTTCTACCTCAACGCGATCAATGTGATGCGGGGCGCCGAGGCGGTCTCGTCGTACGCGCCGATCGACGAGTCGGAGAAGTTCCGTATCGAGTACTGGGCGCTGGAGGAGGCGAAGCTGCGGCGGATGCCCGCTCCGAAGCCGCTGGCCACCCGTGTCGCGCTAGTGACGGGCGCCGGGTCGGGCATCGGGAAGGCCATCGCGCACCGGCTCGCGGCCGAGGGCGCCTGCGTCGTCGTAGCCGACGTGAACGCACCTGCTGCGGCGGAGGTCGCCGGTGAACTGGGCGGCGCGGACCGGGCGGTGGCGGTCACCGTCGACGTGACCGACGAGGACGCGATCACCGCCGCCTTCCGCGAAGCGGTGCTCGCCTTCGGCGGGGTGGACCTGGTCGTCAACAACGCCGGGATCTCGATCTCGAAGCCGCTGCTGGAGACGACCGCGCGGGACTGGGACCTCCAGCACGACATCATGGCGCGCGGCTCGTTCCTGGTCTCACGGGAGGCGGCGCGGGTCATGACCGGGCAGGGGCTCGGCGGCGACATCGTCTACATCACGTCGAAGAACGCGGTGTTCGCCGGGCCGAACAACATCGCCTACTCGGCCACGAAGGCGGATCAGGCCCATCAAGTGCGGCTGCTGGCGGCCGAGTTGGGTGAGCACGGGATCCGGGTCAACGGCGTCAACCCGGACGGTGTGGTGCGTGGGTCGGGGATCTTCGCGGCGGGCTGGGGTGCGCAGCGGGCGGCGGTGTACGGGGTGGCGGAGGAGGAGCTGGGCGAGTTCTACGCCCGCCGGACGCTGCTCAAGCGCGAGGTGCTGCCCGAGCATGTGGCGAACGCGGTGTTCGCACTGACCGGCGGCGATCTCACCCACACCACCGGGCTGCACATTCCGGTGGACGCGGGTGTCGCAGCGGCGTTCCTGCGCTGAGGGGCGGAGAGGCCGGGTAGCTGAGAGAGCAGGGGGCACCACCGTGTCGTACACCGAATCGTCGACGTCCTCGGGACCTTCGGCTTCCCCGGGATCTCCCGCGCCCTCGGGATCCTCGGCTTTCGTCGCCGTCGACCTGGGCGCCACCAGCGGCCGGGTGATGGCGGGGCGGGTGGGCCGGGAAGGTCCTGGGACTCTCGATCTGGCCGAGGTCCACCGCTTCCCGAACAGACCGGTGCGGCTGCCGGGAAGCCTGCGGTGGGATGTACTCGCCCTGTACCAGGGGGTGCTCGACGGGCTCGGGCGCGCGGCCCGTACGTACGACGTCGCGTCGATCGGGATCGACAGCTGGGCGGTGGACTACGGACTGCTCGACGCGGACGGGCAGTTGCTCGGCAATCCGTACCACTACCGGGACGTCCGCACCGAGGGTGTGGACGAGCGTGTCTGGAACACGGTCCCGGCGGCGGAGCTGTACCGGATCACCGGGTTGCAGCATCTTCCGTTCAACACGGTCCTCCAGCTCGCGGCGGCCTCCGGCAGCGCTCAACTCGCTGCCGCCAAAACGCTGTTGATGATTCCCGATCTGCTGACGCACTGGCTCACCGGCAGTGTCGGCGCCGAGGCCACGAACGCGTCCACCACGGGTCTGTTCGACGCCCGTGCGGGCGACTGGTCGCCCGAACTGATGGACCGGCTTGGCATCGACCGGCGCCTGTTCCCGCCGATCCGGCGGCCGGGGGACGCGGCGGGGACCCTGCTGCCGTACGTGGCGGCCGGGACCGGGCTCCCGGAGTCCACGCCCGTCACGGCCGTGGCGTCGCACGACACGGCCTCGGCGGTGGCCGCCGTCCCGGCGACCGGGCCCGGTTTCGCGTATCTCTCCTGCGGTACGTGGTCGCTGGCCGGGCTGGAGCTGGCCGAGCCGGTGATCACGGAGGCGTCCAGGGCGGCGAACTTCACCAACGAGCTGGGCCTGGACGGCAGTTACCGGTTCCTGCGCAATGTCATGGGGCTGTGGCTGCTGTCGGAGAGCCTGCGCACCTGGGCGGACCGCGGGCTGCCGGCCGAGCTGGGGCCACTGATGGAACGGGCGGCGCGGTCGCGGCCGTTCGCGGCGCTGGTCGACCCGGACGACCCGGTGTTCCTCGCACCGGGCGACATGCCGGGCCGGATCGCCGCGTACTGCGAGCGCACCGGCCAGCGACCGCCCACCGACCAGGCGGCAACGGTCCGTTGCGTCCTGGAGAGCCTCGCCCTGGCGCACCGCGCCGCGCTGCGAACGGCGGCCGAACTGTCCGGCACGGACATTCACGTGGTGCACCTGGTGGGCGGTGGCAGCCGTAACGAGCTGCTCTGTCAACTGACGTCGGACGCGACGGGACTGCCGGTGGTGGCGGGCCCGGCGGAGGCCACCGCGCTGGGCAACGTCCTGGTCCAGG
The DNA here is from genome assembly GCF_042725135.1 of Streptomyces sp. NPDC060366. NCBI lineage: Bacteria > Bacillati > Actinomycetota > Actinomycetes > Kitasatosporales > Streptomycetaceae > Streptomyces > Streptomyces sp. NPDC060366. Next base: position 33,948 of record NZ_JBHXDC010000022.1, read on the forward strand.
CACGGACGCGGGGGCTGGTGGGCGACCGCTCCGAGATGCGCCGACTGGTGGCGCGCACCCAGCGGTTGCGCCGGTACGAGCCTCGGGGCGACGGCCGCGCGTGGTCGTCGGCGGCGGCGCGCGTGGGACTCGACGGGTAGCCGGTCGGGGGGGGGGAACTGTCGGACCCGCCCTAGTATCCGGCGACCGGAGCCGCCGCGTGGCTGACAGGGACGGTGTGGGTGATCCACGAGGTACCGGCGAGCAGATGGAGGAGGAACGACGTCGGCTCGGGAAGGTAGCCGGGGACGCCTTCGCGCAAGGCCAGTCCGCTCTGGAGGAATGTGCTCGGGGCGATGGCGAGGGTGGTGTTCGCGTACGCGGTCGTGACCGGGCGGTGGACATGTCCGGCGAGCACGCGGGCCACGTTCGTGTGCCGTACCAGCACGTCCGACAACGCGTCACCGTCCGCGAGCCGCATCCCGTCCAGGAAGGGGATGCCGACCGGTACCGGTGGGTGGTGCAGGCACACGAACGCCGGGATGTCGGGCCTGCGGCCCAGGACCCCGTCGAGCCAGTCGAGTTGGGCCGCTCCCAGTCGTCCGCCGCCCTCGCCGGGCACCTTGGAGTCCAGGGCCACGAGAGTCAGGCCCGGCAACTCGGCCACGTAGTGGGGCTGTTGCGAACCGCCCATGAGATCGGTCCCGCCGAACTCGTCCAGCAGCGCGCCGGGTTCGTCGTGATTGCCCGTCACGAGGAACAGCGGCAGCGGGAAGCCGCCGATCACCTCGCGCAGTACCGCGTACTCCTCCGGCGCGCCCCGCTCCACCAGATCGCCGGTGATCACCACACAGTCCGGCCGTGGATCGAGGACGAGTACCCGCCCGAGCGCCCGGCTCAGCCCCGCCGCGGGTGCGCCGCCGAGGGGGCCGGTCGTGAGGTGGGGATCGCTGAGGTGTGCGACGGAGAGAGTCATACGCACACCCTGCCGAGACCGCCCCCTGGACGCCAGGGGTCGAGGGGCTCCCCTCGCCCCGTTGACCTCCCCTGTCACCCGGCTCGTCGCTGAGGTACGGTGCCTGCCATGGGCCCGTACTCGAACCACCGTGCAGCGGAGCCGCGTCGAAGCGGCCCCCGCGGTGAGTGCGCGCCCCGTGGCCTCAGCTTTCTGCTGCGCCGCGGCCGGGTGGGATCCCCGCCTCTCTGTTGCTGTCGCTGTCGCTGACCTTCGGTAGCGCCCGGCCCCGGCCGTACTGTCACGGACTCGACGGCTCTCTCGTCGGTACCGCCCCGGCGCTCCGCTCCCCTCGCCCTGCCCCACCGGTTCGTTCTCCCGAGGAGCCCTGTGACCACCGCCGCCATATCCGCGTCCGGAACCTCCGCCACGTCCGCCGTTCCCACCGCCTCCGGCGCCGCCGCTCTGCGCGATCCCCACATTCCCGCCGACGGCCTGTACGAAGGGCATCGGGAGCTGCGCCGCGTTCCCGAGGGCTGGGAGGACCGGCCGTACGAACTCTTCGGGCTCGTACCGCAGTCGAGCACCATCGGTGCCGAGATCCGCGGTCTGGAACTGTCGGTCCCGCCGTCGCCGGCCGTGCGGGACGAGCTCAATCGAGCCCTGCTGGAGTGGAAGGTGCTCTTCTTCCGCGGACAGCGCCTGACCTCCGACGCGCAGCGCGCGTTCGCCCTCAACTGGGGGCGGTTGGAGACCAATCCCCTGCTGACGGCCGGGGACAGCGACGACGTGGCGCGCTTCGACCGTACGGCCGTCCCGACCTTCGAGAACGTGTGGCACACGGACGTCACGTTCCGGGAGCGCCCCGCGCTGGGTGCCGTGCTGCAACTGCGCGAGGTGCCGCCCGCCGGCGGCGACACCATGTGGGCCGACATGGCGGTGGCGTACGACAATCTGCCGCGCGAGGTGAGGGACCGGATCGACGGCGCGCGTGCCGTGCACGACTTCGTGCCGGGCTTCGCCCGGTTCTACCCGGCCGAACGGCTCGCCTCGTTCCAGGACGTCTTCCCGCCGGTGGAGCACCCGGTGGTGCGTACCCACCCGGAGACGGGACGGCGGATGCTGTTCGTCAACGCGTCGTTCACCACTCGGATCGTGGGCCTCGAACGGGCGGAGAGCGACCGGCTGCTGCGGCTGCTCTTCCAGCAGGCGCATGTGCCCGAGTACCAGGTCCGGTTCCGCTGGCAGGCGGGCGACATCGCCTTCTGGGACAACCGCGCCACCCAGCACTACGCGGTCGCCGACTACGGCACGCATCGACGGGTCGCCGAGCGTGTCGCCATCGCCGGCGACCGTCCGTACTGATCTGCCGAGCCGCGCTGATCCGCCGTCCGTGCTGATCCGCCGCCCGTACGGATCCCTACCCCTCTTCGGTGAGGCCCGCGATGCGCTCGCGGTAGGCGGCGATCTCGCGTTCCGTGAGGGCGAGGCGTCCGGGGCCGGCCTGGTCGGCGGCGAGGAGGGTCGCCTGCTCCATGGCGCGGTACAGCGGCCCCGGCAGGTTCAGCAGGAGCTGTCCGTGCTCGGCGGTCTCGATCACCATCCATGAGTTCCGGTCGGCGGCACCCTCCCCGACGACGTTCGGCTCGATGGTGCTGGCGGCGACGACGGTCAGGACAGGGGGGATCGGGGTCTCTTCACTCATGCCTCCCTCCCTATCAGGGTGACTCCGGCGGTGCCCAGAGATCGCGGCGAGTTCCCCCTCACACAGCCCGTCCGGCCGACCTCGCGGCCCGCGTCGAAGTCCCGCCCGGCCTCCCCCGCTACTACGGGTGGCGCGGACCTGCGATGCTGGAAGGAGCCTGCCGGTGAGGAGGCAACCGCCATGCCGAGTGAGAGCGTGGCCCCCGGCCCTGGTGAGCGACTGCTCGAAGTGCTGCTCGCCGAGGCGCACGCGGCGGCCCCGATGGACCTCCCGTGGCTGGTCAACCGGTGTGCCACGGCGATCGGCCTTGATCGGATCGTGGTGTATCTGGTCGACATCGAGCAGCGGCACCTCGTCCCGCTCAGCAAGGGAATGCCCAGCCTCGGCGTGGACTCCACTACGGGCGGACGGGCTTATCGCACCCTTGAGCTGCGGATCGAGGAGTCGGAGAACGGCGTCCTCACCGCGTGGCTACCACTGATCGACGGAGCGGAACGACTCGGTGTGCTCGCCATCCGGACGGCCGTCCTCGACGCGGAACGGCTGCGCCGCTGCCGGATGATCGCGTCGGTGCTCGCGATGGCGATCACCTCGAAGAGGGCGTACAGCGACAGCCTGGCCCGGTACGCCCGTACGGAGCCGATGCAACTCCCCGCCGAGATGCTCCGCGCCTTCCTGCCGCCTCGGACCATCGGCAACGACCGCGCGCTGTCGACGGCGGTGCTGGAACCGGCGTACGAGATCGGCGGCGACGCCTACGACCACTCGATGACCCGTTCGACGCTGCACGTCGACATCTTCGACTCCATGGGCCACGACCTGGCGGCGGGCCTGACCACGGCCGTCGCGCTGGCGGGCTGCCGCAGCGCCCGCAGGGACGGCGGTGACCTCGCCGAGGTGGCCTACACCGTCGACAAGGCGCTGGCGCGCTGGCTGCCCGAGCAGTTCTGCACGGGGATCATCAGCCAGCTGGATCTGGCGGGCGGTCTGTTCCGGTGGTGCAACTGCGGGCATCCGCCGCCGCTGCTGATCAGGGGTGACCGCGTGCTGGCCGGTGCTCTGGACCGGCCGCCCCAGCCGCCGATGGGGCTGCGTGCCCGGTTCTGCGAAACCGCCCGTACGGTCCACGAGGAGCAACTTGAGCCCGGGGACCGGGTGTTGCTCTACACGGACGGCGTGGTCGAATCGCGGATCGGGGATCACACGGAATTCGGACTCGACCGCTTCACCGACTCCATCATCCGGGCGACGGCGGCCGGGGAACTCGCCCCCGAGGCGCTTCGCAGGCTCATCCACTCGATTCTTGACGCCCATGACAACCGGCTGCGCGACGACGCCACGCTGCTGCTCGTCGAATGGCGACCGCCGCCCCCGCGGTGAGCGCACGGCGCGGCGTGGGGGCCCCCGGCGTAGGGGGGCCCCCCCCCGGGGGGGGGGCACGGCGGGGCCGGGGGGGGGGGCGCGGCGGCCGCCCGGGGCCGCGGGGGGGGGTGCGGGGGGGGGGGGGGCGCGCCGGGGA
>NZ_JBHXDC010000022.1:38115-103217 GCF_042725135.1 Streptomyces sp. NPDC060366
TTCTCCCCCCCCCCCCCCCGGGCCGCCCCCCCCCCCCCGGGGGCGGGGGCGCCCCCCCCCCCCCCCCCCCCGCGGGGGGGGGGGGGGGGGGGGGGGCGCCCCCCGGCGCCCCCCCCCCCCCACGCCGGTGCGCGGGACTCGGAGGCTCAGTGGCTGGGACCGCGCCTGCCGCCGTGTCCCCTGTCGTCCTGTCCGGGGGCGTCGTACTCGACCTGCTCCTTGCGGACCTCGGCCGACACCTCCTTCTGCTCGGTGACCTTCTCCGTCTCCAGATGCACACGCTCGACCGGTACGGCCTCCTTACGGACGACCGCCTCCTCGGCGTGCAGGATCACCTCGGTCTCCGCGTTGCCCATGGGGGACCGGCCGATGGTGCGGTCGCCCGGCTTGATGGGCTCGCGTACGACACGGACCTCTTCGTGGGTGACGGGCACGGTGGTCGTGACGTTCTCGGTCACCACGATCTTCCGGAGCCGTGCCCGGCCGGACTCGTGCTCCTCGGTGCCCACCCGGAGCCGTTCCTCCGAGCGCACCATGTCCTCCTCACCGCGACCGGTGGCGGAGGCGGTGGCCGCCTTGGAGGTGTCGGGCCCGCCGGTGGTGGCCGCCTGGCCCGTGGTCCCCATGGCGTCCGCCCGGCCCCGGCCGCCGTCGCCCATGCTCTCCCGGCCGGTCATGCCTTCCTTGCCGGTCCGGCCGGCCGCGGGGCTCATACCCGGCGACCCGCTGCGCCCGCTGGGGCGGGTGAGACCGTAGTGGTCGTACAGCTCCTGCTCCTGGGCGACGTCGAGGTGCTCGTCGGCGTCCATCCGAGGGGCTTCCTTGACCAGTTCCTTGGCGTGCGGTATCTGGAGTCCGTTCTCGTCGCGACGGGCACCCGCCAGGGGCACGAAGGACTCCTTCATGCCGAACATTCCGGTCTTGACCGTCACCCACTCGGCGCGGCCGGTCTCGTTGTCGAGGTACGCCTGCTCGACACTGCCGATCTTCTCCCCGGCTGCGTCGTAGGCGGTCAGCCCCGTGAGTTCGCCCACGTGGTGGAAGACATCGTCGGCTGCCATCAGTGATCACTCCTTGGCGGCGAGCCGGCGGGGTCCGGTATCCCCGCGCGTCTGCTGACTCGCGTTATCTCCATGCGGCACCTGCTGACGGCGGGTGGCAACAGGGGGAAACGCCCCTTTGGCCCATCCGGGGGACAAAGGGGCACCGCACGCGCCCTGCCGGGCTTCGAGTGGATCAGCGGGGATTCGGCCATTCGGGTGACACCCCGGTCAGCCGCCCGCCGCCGCCATCCATACGGCGGTGTCGGGGCCGATCATGTCCCCCTCCAGGCTGTCGCTGGCGAGCAGCACGGTGCCCTCAGGGAGCGGCAGGGAATGCTCGGAGAGGTTGATCCGGCATTCGAACCGGCCCTTGCGGAAGGCGAGTTCGCCGTCACGGGCGGGCAGCCAGGTGAACGACTCGTCGCCCCGGAAGCGGGTGCGTACGGACAGGGCCGTGCGATACAGCTCCAGGAAGGAGTCCGGGCGCCCGGTCTGGACCTCCACCGCGTGTTCGCCCCAGCCGTCCGGTTGCGGGAGCCAGCTGCCGCCGGGGCCGAAGCCGTGGCTGTTGCCTGAGCGGGTCCACGGGATGGGTATGCGGCAGCCGTCGCGGCCCTTGGTGGTACGTCCGGTCCGCTCCCACATGGGGTCGCGCAGGGCGTCGAGGGGCAGGTCGGAGACCTCGGGAAGGCCGAGCTCCTCACCCTGGTAGAGGTACGCGCTGCCGGGCAGGGCGAGGGTCAGGAGCGCCGCCGCCCTGGCCCGCCGGTGGCCGAGGGCGTCGTCCGGCGCGGGGTCGGTGCCGCCGCCGGACAGCCAGGCGCGGTAGTCGATGCCCTGCGGAAGGGCGTAGCGGGTGCGGTGGCGTACGACGTCGTGGTTGGAGAGCACCCAGGTGGGCAGGGTGCCGACGGCGCGGGCGCCGGTGAGGGAGGTGTCGATGACCTTCCGGAACTCCTCGGCGTCCCAGGGACAGCGCAGATGGAAGAAGTTGAATGCCTGGTGGAGTTCGTCGGGCCGGGTGTAGAGGGGCAGCCGGGCCGCGCTGACACCCGCCTCGGCGACGGTGATCCGGGGAGGAGCGTAGGAGTCGATGATCTTGCGCCAGGCCCGGTAGATGTCGTGGACCTCGTCGCGGTCCCAGAAGGGGTGGTTCTCACCTTCGGTCGGGGAGTTCAGGGAGGCGGAGTCGCGACCGCCGGTGTCCCGCAGGGGCTCCACGAGGTCCTTGCGCAGGCCGTGGGCCACGTCTATCCGGAAGCCGTCGGCCCCGAGGTCGAGCCAGAAGCGGAGGATTCCCTCGAAGTCGGCGAGGACGTCCGAATTCTCCCAGTTCAGATCGGGCTGCTCGGCGGAGAAGATGTGCATGTACCACTGACCGTCCGGCACTCGCGTCCAGGCGCCGCCGCCGAACTTCGACTTCCAGTCGGCGGGCGGCAGGCTGCCGTCCGGGCCTCTCCCGTCGCGGAAGATGAAGCGGTCCCTCGCCGGAGAGCCGGGCGGTGACGCGAGCGCTTCCACGAACCAGGGGTGCTGGTCGGAGCAGTGGTTGGGTACGACGTCGACGATGAGCTTGAGGCCCAGTCCGTGCGCGCGCCGTACGAGGCCGCGGAAGTCGTCGAGGGTGCCGTGGCGCGGGTCGACGCCCCGGTAGTCGGAGACGTCGTAGCCGGCGTCGGTCCAGGGAGAGGGGTAGAAGGGGGTGAGCCACAGGGCGTCGACGCCGAGACCGGCGAGATGGTCGAGCCGGTCCGTGATCCCGCGGAGATCGCCGATCCCGTCGCCGTCCGCGTCGGCGAAGCTCGGGACGTACACCTGGTAGACCACGGCTTCGCGCCACCAGTCCGGGGCGGACCGTGACAGGTGGTCGCGGGGGGTGTCGAGGGTGTTCGGGATCACGGGTGCCTCTCGTACTGATCTTCGGTCGGTGGTGCGGTGGCGCCTGGTGGTGCGGGAGTGAGTGAAGGTGCGGTGGCGCCTGGTATTCGGGTGTTTCCTGGGTGTTTCCGTGACGTGTGGTGCGTCGTACGAAGGACAGCCTGTCATCGCCGGGCGTCAGGCTGAAGGTCACCTGTTCGAAGGTTACGTAAGGGATGTCCCAGGAACGCCGGAGAATGACTATCGACACATCGGAGTGCGTGGGTGGGCGGGCGGTGAAAGCCGGTCGGGCGGGTACCGGATGGCAGATGAAGCCGTCTCGCACCGCAGGAGGAGAACACTCATGACGTCCTCACTGATCGAAGCCGTCGACATCAAGGCGCCCGTCGCCGTGAGCTGGTCCCTGTGGAAGGACGTCGAGCGCTGGCCCTCCTTCCTCAGCCACGTCAAGCACGTGGAGCGCATCGACGCGTCGATGTTCGCCTGGCAGGTCTCGCTGCCCGGCGCCGACAAGAGCTTCGTCGCGGAGCTGACCGAGGTCGTCCCCGAGGACCGCATCGCGTGGCGCACCTCCGAGGGCGTGCACCACGCGGGGGTGGTCACCTTCCACCGTCTCGGCGACGCCGAGAGCCGGGTGACGCTCCAGATCGAGTACGACCCGAAGGGGTTCGTGGAGCATCTGGGCGCGCTCACCAATCTCGACTCGACGCTGGCCAACTACGACCTCGGGGAGTTCCGGCGCATGGCCGAGCACGAGGCGACGCTGCTCTGACGCGTACGTACGCGCTCGGGCCGTCAGGCGTCCGGGCCCTGCCGGTCGCGCCGGCGTTCGAGACTGCGCCGCAGATGCTCCGACATCGCCTCCGCCGCCCGGTCAGGGTCGCGGCGCAGGATCGCGCGCAGGATGCGGTCGTGTTCGGCGAGGGTGAGCGGGCCGGCCCCCGGGACAGCGCCGAGCCGGAAGATGTGCAGATGCGAGTGGAGCCGCTCCACCGCGTCGGCCAGCAGGGGACGGCCGGCCGCCCGTGCGATCGTGTCGTGGAAGCGCTGGTCGGCCGCGGCGAACTCGCGGTGGACGACGGACCGTTCGCCCGGTCCCGACCGCCGGCGCATCTCCTCCACCAGGTCCTCGATGCGGTCGAGCTGTTCGTCGTCGGCGTTCACCGCGGCCAGCGCGGTCGCTCTCGGCTCAAGCAGCAGCCGCATCTCGAACAGTTCTTCAAGGCCCTGCGGGGTGAGCAGCTCGGTGGCGCGGTAGCCGGCGAGCGAGCGCTTGGTGACGAGCCCGTCGGACTCCAGCCTCGCCAGCGCCTCGCGTACGGGTGTCGGGGACACTTCGAGCGTCCGGGCCAGGGATTCGATACCGACGCGGGCGCCGGGCTCGATCTCGTGGTCCATGACCATCGCCTTGATGGCCTCGTACACGCTGTCGGCAAGTACCTGGCGCGGCGGTTCCGGGGCACCGGAGGCCGCCGCGCCCCCTGTCCGGCCGGAAATCGAGTCCGCCAAGGTCAGGTCCTCCTCTGCCGCCCGAGCCGTACCCGTATCCTATAGGGATCGCCTTTACGGGGGGATGCGGCTACTCCATCAGGAAGACCCGCTCCATGGGCGCCCACCAGTCGCCGGGCGCCGCCTCGGGGACCGGCTCCTGGCAGGGGTCGGTCGTCTTCCACCACTCGCGTGTCGCCTCGTCGTCGGCCATCGCCGCGAGGTCGGCCGCCAAGTCGTCGCCGTGGTACTCGAAGTAGCTGAACAGCCGGTCGCCGAGCAGGTGGATCGAGTAGTTGGCGATGTGGCTGGCGCGCAGCCGGGCCAGTACGGGCTCCGGGACCGCCCGGTGGAGTTCCCGGTACTCCGCGAGCTTCTCCGGCCGCACCTTGATCACCTGTGCGATGCGCTGCATCAGCCCTCCACCACCGTCCGCGGGGAATCCCTTATCAGCGAAAACCTATAGGAACGGCCTCCCACAGAGAAGACATCCGCGCCCCGGACATCGTTCTCGCGAGCCGCTGACGGCGGCGAAGGCGATCCGCCGGCCATGCCCTGCTCACGCGCTCGACGACGGTGCCCGTCGCCGTGGGTGAATCCATCCGCGGCGCGGGGCACTTCGCCGAGTCTCCGTCGGCGGGCACGGCGGGCACGGCGGGCACGGCGGGCACGGCGGGCATCGTACGGGTCGATGCCCGCCGGGGTCGGCGGCATCACCCGTGGCTGAAGGTCGCGCACGCCGCGGAGGTCTTCAACGTCCAGGTGGCCCGAGCCCCCCGGTCTCGGGATCGAGTGGGACGAGGACGCCGCCGCGGATCTTCGCGTGGCCTGATCAGACCGCCGCCGGGGTGGCATCGGCGCGCGGCGCGGGCACGGCGGCCCCGTCCCGTCCGGCGTACGTGTAGAAGACGGACTTCTTCTGCTTGGCGCGGTGGGCCTCGGACTTGGCGACGAGCAGTTCCAGCGCGTTGCGTACGACATTGATGTTGGAGTTGCGCGCCGGGTGGTCCGAGGCCAGTTCGGCGGAGATCTCCGCGGCCGAGCGGGGCTCACCGTGCGCGGCCAGAAGTGTGCTCACCAACTGGGCGAGGCTGGGCTGCTTCTCGGCGTTGCCCGCGGCACCGGAGGCCGCCGCGGCCGGCTTCGCGGGGGCCTTGGCCCGCGTCCGCGCCTTGGCGGAGGCCTTGGAGGACGCGGGGGTCTTCGACGAGGAGGTCTTGGAGGACTTGGGCGCCGCCGCGGACCCGGCCGACGACTTCGCGGGGCGCTTGGGCACACGCGCCCCGGGCACCTTCGCGCTCCGCGCGGACCCGGCCCCGGATCCGCCGGCGAACACCCGTTGCACGCCGAGCAGCAGGGTGTGGTCGTGCTCCAGGGTCTCCAACTTGGCCTGAAGCGACTCGATCTCGCCGCGGAGACGTTTCCGTTCCTCCGTGTTGTTCTCCAGATCGGCGGCGACCTGGGCCTCGTACTGCGACTGGACGCTCGTGAACTCGGTGACGGCACTGTCGGACATGAATGGCTCACTTCCTCTGCATGGCGCCTGAATGACGTCCCCCGTGTGTCGCGATGGTACTTCCGTCGATGTGTCCACCCCGAAACCGGCCATCACGTAACACCTTGCTGAACCGCACGTGGTTGCTGGGTGGGCCCGGGGGGCAAGTGCACCTTGAGCGGTGATCTCGCCGCGACTGTCGAACGAGAGTGAGGGCCGGGATGGTTGACATGTGGGTATTCGCGGTCGGGTCGGGCCATGTGCCGGGTATGGACCTCACCGGTTACAGCGTCCATGCGACCGACGGAACGGTGGGAAGTGTGGACAGACAGTCCGAAGGCTCACCGTTCGAACACCTGGTGGTGGACACCGGGATGTGGGTCTTCGGAAAGAGTCTCGTCATTCCCGCCGGGCTGGTGACCTCGATCGATCCGGCCGCGCGGGTGATTCAGGTCGCGTGTACGAAGTCGACCGCCAAGGGCGCTCCGGTGTTCGAGCGCGATCACGACACCAGGGATCCGGCGTACCTCGGCGCCCTGAGCACTTACTACACCTCTTTGGTTGCCACTTCCTGACACCCCGTCATGACGCACCTGCGCCCCGGCACCTGAGGTGCCGGGGCGCAGGTGGACACGTGGTGTCCCTGGACGAGATGTCCTAGGCGGGGACGATGTTCTCCGCCTGGGGGCCCTTCTGGCCCTGCGTGACCTCGAAGGTCACCTTCTGGCCCTCCTGGAGCTCACGGAAGCCCTGGGTGGCGATGTTGGAGTAGTGGGCGAAGACGTCGGGGCCTCCACCGTCCTGCTCAATGAAACCGAAGCCTTTTTCCGAGTTGAACCACTTGACGGTACCGCTGGCCATGTGTCCTCCAAAGGACTCATAACGGTCCCCGCACCGTGCGGGAACCGGAGGTGATCGCCCTGGTCCTCAGAGACGTTGAACAGCCGAATCGCCCGCGACTGTGATCACGGGCGACAAAGTACTTCGGAACCACGACAGCTAAAACTGACGCTACACGTCTCCTCGCTCCCAGACCACAGAAACGATCAAGCGTGACGTCCGACAACACCCGCACAGTGCAGTGGCGGCGTGCCGCGAGCCGCATTATGTCCCCCGGGAGAGGGAAGCGTCCGCGAATGTCCCCTCCCCGTGTCGCGTGTCGGAACTCTCGGTAGGCTGGCCCGTGATGTTCACCCCACAGGGCCCGACCCTCCGCGAACTGACCGTGCAGGCGCTCTCGTCGACCGAGCGCGGCTACGACCTGCTCGCCCCGAAGTTCGATCTGACCCCTTTCCGTACGCCGGACACGGTGCTGGACGCCGTGGCCGACGTCCTCGGACCGCTCGGACCCTTCCGTGCCGGTCTGGACATCTGCTGCGGCACCGGGGCCGGTGTGGACGTCCTGCGGGAGGTCTGCGTCGAGCGGGTCACGGGGGTCGACTTCAGCGCGGGCATGCTCGCCGCCGCCAGGTCCGCCGTGCTGCCGAAGGACGGTACGGGCGAGGGCGGTTCGGGCGAGGGCGGTTCGGGCGGGCCCGCCGTGGATTTCGTACAGGCCGATGCCCGCGCCCTCCCCTTCCGGGCCGCTTTCGACCTGGCCGTGAGTTTCGGCGCGTTCGGCCACTTCCTGCCGTCGGAGCGACCCGGACTCTTCACCCGGGTGCGTGAAGTCCTGCGGCCCGGCGGCACTTTCGCCTTCCCGGTGCCCGCGCCGCCGCGCGTCGGCTCGTCTCTCTACTGGACGCTCTGGGGCTTCGACGCGGCGATGCGGGCGCGCAACGCCGTGTGGCGTCCGCCCTTCGTCATGTACTACCGCACGTTCCGGCTCACCGAAGTGGTGGACGAGTTGACCCGCACGGGCTTCGAGGTGGATCTCGTGGCGCTCGACGGCCTGGGGCGGCTGCCGGACGGCGGCCCCCGCTGCCGCATGGTGGTCGCGCGCCGGCCGTGAGCCGTCAGGCCGCCGGTCCGGGCATTCCCGTACGCCGCCGGACCCAGCCGAGCATCACGACGGAGGCGAGCGCGGCGAAGGCGCACCAGGTCGAGATGAACTCCAGGCGCCAGATCAGCGCGCAGAGCACCGCGCCGGCGGCGACCAGCACGCCGAGCAGCCGCACCGTCCGGTCGCCCGCGAGCAGCAGCGCCCCGACGGTGGCGAGGAGATAGCCGGCGACGACGATCTCCGGCTGGGGCAGGTGGACGGAGTATCCGATGGTGTGACCGCGGATGTCGGCCGTCACGGTTCTGGTGGCGAGGTAGTAGGACAGCGCGGCGGCGGTGGCGACACCGGAGGCAAGGGGTACGGCGAGCCGCCGACGGGTGCCGGGCGGCGAGACCGCGAGGACGGCCAGCGGGACCCAGAGCGCCAGCAGGGGCAGTGCGATGACGGCCCAGGCCAAGGTGGCGGGCCCGGCGCCGCCGCCCGAGTCCCAGACGACGGACTCGACGATCTGATGGGCGCCTAGCAGCAGGGGCAGCGCGGCGAGCGGCAGATCGCGGACCCGGCGTACGCACGCCACGCAGGCCACTCCGATCGCCCCGACACAGATACCGGCGGTGAGGTCGGCGGTCGCGCTCCAGCACATCGCGCCATCCAGGGACCGAAAGGGACGGTGATGGTGTGATCACCGCACAACGGGTCCGATCGTACGGTTCCGGAGGGCGTCCGGGCGGGTGACACGACACGGCCGGACCGGCCGCCTCGTGGCGGCAGACGCACGGAGGGCCGACGGCAGTCCGTCGGCCCTCCGTGGTGATGCTGTCGGTGCTGTCAGATCCGCCCGCCGGTGAGCCGGGTGAGGGGGCCGCGCCGCGCCGTGACCGTCCGGCGGCCGAGGGCGAAGGCTCCTCCCGCCATACCGATGACTCCGGCGGCGGCTCCCGCCGCCACCGCCTTGCGGTGTTTGACGACGGTCCACGCGGTGGTGGCCGTGGACGCGGCCTTGCCCGCCGTCGACATGACGACTTGCCGGCCGGTCGCCAGGCCGGCGGAGGCGGCCCGCGCGGAGGCGGCCCGCGCGGAGGACTTGGCCTTGGAGGCCGCCCCCGCCGAGTTCTCCTTGGCGCGGTCGGCGACGGAGCCGGTGGTGCGACGTGCCTTGGCGGCTGCCGACCTCGTGCTCGCGCCGACCGTCGCGGCCTTGCCGTTCAGGGTCTTGTTCGCTTCGCTGTCTGCAGTCATGAGGTTCGTGTTGCCGCTCGGCGTGGCCTGAAACAGGTGATCCGGATGCGATGGGATGCCTCGCGTCACACCCGTTGCCGAAGGGCGGGGCTTTCGGGCGCCACAGATGACCCCGCGACGCCGACGAAGCGTCAGGAGGACACGCGCCTCAGATGGACCGCCGTGCTCGCCCAGTCCCCCGCCGGCAGCTCCAGCGGCAGTCCGTGCTCCATCAGGACCGTCGCGTGGTGCGCCGCCCCGGTCGCCACATCCCGGTAGACGGTCCCCGGTTCGAGACCGGCGACATGGACGGGCAGCTCGGGCCGGCCCCGGCGCGGGGCCCGCTGCCAGGCGAGCACCAGCGCCTCCGACCGGTCGGGCGACGCGTACTGCACGACGGTGGGCCCGTCGTCCCCGGGCGCCCGCAGCCGGTACTGGACACCGTGCTGGACGAGATGGCGGACCTGTCTGTACGCGGCGACGAACCCGGCGCCCTCGGCGATCTCCTCGTCCGACCAGTTGGTGAGGTCTCCGCCGACGGCCAGCACCCCGGCCGTCGCGACATGGAAGCGGAAGGCCAACGGCACGGTGCGGGAGGTGAGTTCGTTGGGTACGTCGGTGACCCACGCGGCCATGGTCGACGCCGGGTAGAGCTGGCTGTAGCCGTGCTGGATGGCGACGCGGTCGGCCGCGTCGGTGTTGTCCGAAGGCCACGCCTGGTCGGTGCGGGAGAGGATCCCGAGGTCCACCCGTCCGCCGCCGCCGCTGCACGCCTCTATCCGCAGCCGGGGGTGGTCGGCGCGCAGCCGGTCGATGACGCGGTAGAGGTTGTGCACGTAGGTGCTCCACAGCCGGTCGTCACCGCCCGGCCCGGCCGGACCGGCCTCGCTGAAGGGGCGGTTCATGTCCCATTTGAGGAAGTCAATGCCGTTGTCGGCGACCAGCGCGGTGAGCCACCCGTACGCCCAGTCGGCGACGTCGTCGCGGGCGAAGTTGAGTACGAGCTGGTTGCGCAGCTCGGTCCGCGTACGGTGCGGGAAGTGCAGGATCCAGTCGGGGTGTGCGCGGTAGAGGTCGCTGTCGGCGTTGACCATCTCCGGTTCGACCCAGAGTCCGAAGAGCATGCCGAGGCGGTGCACCTCGTCGGCCAGTGGCCCGAGGCCCTTGGGGAACCGGTCGGGTGACGGTGTCCAGTCGCCGAGTCCGGCCCGGTCGCCGCGCCGGGCGCCGAACCAGCCGTCGTCCATGACGTACAGCTCGGCCCCAAGTGCGGCGGCGCGCGCCGCGAGGGCCATCTGGCGCTTCTCGTCGAAGTCGAAGCCGGTGGCTTCCCAGGAGTTGTACAGCACGGGGCGTATCTCGTCGGGGTGCGGAAGGACATGGGCGCGGATGTACGCGTGCCAGGCGCGGCTCGCCGCGCCGAAGCCACCTTCGGTGCGGAGCCCGGCGAAGCGCGGCGTGGTGTGTGTCCCGCCGGGGCCGAGGCGCAGGGTCGTCTGGTCGTGTCCCGCGCCGCCTGTGAAGCCGGCCCGCCCGTCGGAGGTGCGCTGGGCGGTGATGCGCCAGCTGCCGCTCCAGGCGAGCGCGGCGCTCCACACCTGGCCGTGGTCCTCGCTCGCTTCACCGTCGTCCAGCATGACCCACGGGTTCAGATGGTGGCTGGGTATGCCGCGTCTGCTGGTCAGCACGGTCTCGCCGAACGGCAGTGTCCCGCGCCGGAGTTGGGTCTCGGCGGCCCACTGTCCTGTGACATGGCTGAGCCGGTAGTCGGCCCGCGGCGGCAGGGTCCAGGCCGCCGAGTCGGCGCGCAGCACGACGATGTCGTCGGTGCCGGTGTTGCGCAGGGTCGTCCAGCGTTCGATCACGTCGCTGTCGTGGTGGACGCGGTAGTGCAGGCCGATGCCGAGCGGGTAGTGCCGGTCGCGGAAGACGAGGTCCAACTCGGCGGCCCCGTCCGGGGTTTCGCGGATGTCGTGGCAGACGGGTTCCCATTCGACGGCGCGGGTGCCGTCGGCGAAGCGGATCTGGAGCGAGGGCACGCCGTAGCGGGCGCCGCCGTCGACGGGCAGTTCCTCGCCGACCGGCGGGCGGCCCTCGAAGCTGTTGGCCTCTCGGTCCACCGGGTGGGGGCGTCCGGCGATCTCCCGTGCCTCGTCCAGGGTCAGCCTGCCGCCCCAGGCCACGTGGCAGGGCGCTCCGCTGCTGTCGGTCCGCACCGCGTACGAGGTGTTCGGGGTGTTGAGCAACCACAGGGCGGCGTCCGGGGCGTAGGAGATCTGGGGCATGGAGATCCTCACGTTCGGGGGCAGCACTGTGACGGCAGGTAGCCAATCCATCCTTTGATCCGTTGTCAAGTACCCGGTCACAGCCAACTTTTCCCCGGAATGGGGATGATCAACTTCTATTTCGCAGGACTCCTGCTTTTTTTATTGACAGAGGAAATTAACTCACCTACGTTTCCGGCCATGTCAACGACCGACCAGGTGGAGGCGTTTCCGGCGGCCACCCCCGCCGCCTCCTTGGTCTTCACCACTGTGCTCTCCCAGGGCCCGCTGTCCCGCGTCGAGCTGTCCCGGCGAACCGGCCTCTCGTCCGCCGCGGTGACCAAGGCCGTACGCCCGCTCATGGCGGCTGGTTACTTCGTCGAGGCCGCGGACGACAGCGCCCCGCCGGCCGTCGGCCGGCCCGCCAACCCGGTACGGGTGGACGGCGGCAGGGCCCTGTTCATCGGTGTGAAAGTGACGGCGGACGAGGTGATCGCGGTCCTGGCGGACCTGTGCTGCCGGATCCGGCTGGCCCGCCACGTACCGCTCACCGACCGTGAGCCCGAGGCCGTGATCGCCGTCATCACCGAACTGACGGCGGAGTTGAGGACGGAGGCCGAGGGCTTCGGCGTCCAGGTGCAGGGTCTCGCGGTCGCCGTGTCCGGCGATGTGGACCGGGCGGCCGGAGTCGTCCGTTACTCACCGTTCCTCGACTGGCGCGACATCGCCCTCGCCGAACTCACCGCGGCGGCCACCGGGTTGCCCACCACCGTGGACAACGACGTACGGGCGCTGACGGTCGCCGAGCAGTGGTTCGGCGCCGGAGTGGGACTCTCCGACTTCGCCCTGGTCACAGTCGGCGCCGGGATCGGCTGCGGCCTGGTGGTGAACGGACGGGTGGTCGCCGGGGCGCACGGCGTGGCCGGTGAGATCGGGCATCTGTCCATCGACCCGCGCGGACCCCTGTGCCACTGCGGCAACCACGGCTGTGTCGAGGCGATCGCCTCGGACTCGGCCATCGTGCGCCGTATCCGGCGAGACACGGGCGAGCCGCTGGCCGACCCCGCGCAGGCGCTCGAACTGGCGCACGGCGGAAGCCCGGTGGCCCGCGCGGCGTACGCGGACGCGGGCGCCGCGATCGGCCGGGCGATCGGCACGGTGGTCAATCTGCTCGGCCCCGAGCGCGTGATCATCTCGGGCGAAGGACTCGCGGCGTACGACCTGTTCGCCGCCCAGATCAAGGAAGCGTTCTCCGCGACCGCTTTCAGTACCGCCGATCAGTGCGACGTGGTCACGCGTCCGCTGCCGTTCGAGGAGTGGGCGCGCGGGGCCGCGGCCACCGCGATCCAGACCTTCATCGGATCCGACACCTTCCAGGAGAAGCGATGACGCAGCAGAGCCGCATACCCACCACCGGTGGGCCGAGACGACGCAGCGTCGTCAACGGACTCATGGGAGTGGGAGCCGCAGCCCTCGCCGGACCCGCCCTGGCGGCGTGCGGCGGCGGCCCTCCCGCCGGCGACCCGAAGACCGTGACGTTCGGATCCAACGGCGCCGACGCCACCCCCAAGAAGGCGTACGCGGCGCTGACCAAGGCCTTCACCGGGGAAACCGAGCTGAAGGTCAAGACCAACACGGTCGACCACGACACTTTCCAGAAGAGCATCTCCAGCTATCTCCAGGGCACCCCGGACGACACCTTCACCTGGTTCGCCGGCTACCGCATGCAGTACTTCGCGGAGAAGAAGCTGGCCAGTCCGGTCGACGAGGTGTGGGAGACCATCGGCTCCGGATTCAGCGAGGCGGCCAAGCAGCTCTCCAAGGGCACCGACGGCAAGTACTACTTCGTCCCGCTGTACAACTATCCGTGGGCCGTCTTCTACCGCAAGAGCGTCTTCAAGGAGCGCGGCTACACCGCGCCGACGAACTGGGCCCAATTCGTCGCGCTGGCCAAGAAGATGAAGAAGGACGGGCTCTCGCCGATCGCCTCCGGCTACGGCGGCGGTGACAGCTGGTCCATCCTCGGCGCCTTCGACTATCTGAACCTGCGCGCCAACGGCTACGACTTCCACATGGACCTGATGCGTGGCAACGTCGCGTGGAGCGACCGGCGCATGAGCACCGTCCTCGACCTGTGGCGCGAACTCGCCCCGTACTACCAGCCGGGCGCCGGCGGACGCTCGTGGCAGGACGCGGCGCAGTCGCTGCTCGACAAGAAGTCCGGCATGGCGGTCATCGGGCTCTTCCTCGGCCAGCAGATCACCGACCAGGCGCTGCGCGAGGACATCGACTTCTTCCCGTTCCCGGAGATCGACCCGGCGCACGGTATGGACAGTGTCGAGGCGCCGACCGACGGATTCATGCTCAGCCGCGAGCCCAAGAACGCCGAAGGCGCGGTCAAGTTCCTCGAATTCCTGGGCAGCCCCGAGGCGGAGGGCATCTACATGGGCGTCGACCCCAGCAATGTCGCCGTCCACAGCAAGGCCGACACCAGCAAGTACAACGCGCTGCAGAAGAAGTCGGCCGAACTGATCGGCGCCGCCAAGCACATCACCCAGTTCGGCGACCGGGACAGCGATCCCGGATTCATCTCCACCGTCGTACTGCCCGGCCTGACGCAGTGGCTCGGCCACCCCGACGACGGCGCGGCCACGCTGAAGAAGATCGAGTCCCAGCGCTCGCGCTTCTTCTCCGGCTGATCCGATCCCGATCCCGAGCCGCCACCCCGTCGACCCGCCCGAGGGACGCCCACCCCTATGACTTCCACACTCAGAGCACCGGAGGAACCGGTCGCGCCGGCCGCGCCCGGCGTATCGGCCCGCCGGCGCAGGCCGCGCCGGCTCGGCCTGCGCGACCGCCTCTTCCTCGGCGTCATCGTCGGTGTGCCGCTGCTGGCCCTGCTGGTCTTCGTCTGGCTGCCCGCGCTCGCCTCGTTCGCGCTCTCCTTCACCAGCTGGGACGGCCTCTCGCTGTCCGGCATCGACTGGATCGGCTGGGGCAACTACCGGGAGATCTTCACCAATTACCCGCCGTTCTGGCCGGCCGTCCAGCACAACGTCATCTGGCTGCTGTTCACCGCGCTGCTGCCGACGCCGTTCGGCATCTTCCTCGCGTACCAGCTCGACCGGAAGATCCGCTTCACCCGGATCTACCAGACCGCGATCTTCCTGCCCATGGTGCTCTCACTCGCGGTGGTCGGCCTGATCTGGGAGATCATCTACAACCCGGACAACGGGCTGCTCAACGGCATCATCGGTGCCGCGTCGCCCGGCACCCACATCGACTGGCTCGGCGACCCCGACCTCAATCTGTGGGCCGTGCTCGTCGCGTCCGCGTGGCGGCACACCGGCTACATCATGATCCTCTATCTGGCCGGGCTCAAAGGCTTCGACCCCGCGCTCAAGGAGGCCGCCGCACTGGACGGCGCCAACGGCCGGCAGACGTTCCTGCGCGTGGTCTTCCCCGCGCTGAAGCCGGTCAACATCGTCATCCTCGTCGTCACGGCCATGGAGTCGCTGCGCGCCTTCGACATCGTGTACGTCCTCGGCGGCGGCATCGGCAGCAAGCCCGGTCTGGAACTCCTCTCCCTCCTGATCACCGACAACATCGTCGGGGAGACCAGCCACATCGGTTACGGCTCGGCGATCGCGGTGATCATGCTGCTGGTCTCGCTGACCGCCATCTGCACCTTCCTCGTACAGAACTTCCGCAAGGACAAGGAGGGGGAGTGACCGCGACCGCCACACCTCCGGCCGCCCCGCCACGGGCACCGCACGGCGCAGCTCCCGCGAAGCCGTCCCGCCCGCGACGCCAGACCGGCCGTCATCTCTTCCTCGCCGGCATCTCCCTGCTCTGGCTGGTCCCGCTGCTGTGGGCGATGTACACCTCGCTGCGGCCGTACGAGGACACCGCGAAGAACGGCTATCTCTCCTGGCCCAGCGGTCTGAGCCTGGAGAACTTCACCGACGCGTGGGCGCAGTCGGGTCTCGCGCACTTCTTCTGGAACTCGGTGCTCGTCACTGTGCCGGCCGTGCTCGGCACCCTGTTCTTCTCCGCCGCGGTCGCCTTCTACGTCTCGCGCTTCGACTTCCGCTGGAACATCGCGCTGCTGATGCTGTTCACCGCGGGCAACCTGCTCCCCGCCCAGGTGCTCATCACCCCGCTCTACCGGCTGTACCTCCAGTGGAACCTGCCCGGCTGGATGAGCGACTCGCATCTGCTCTACAACTCCTACTGGGGCATCATCGTCATCCATATCGCCTACCAGTGCGGCTTCTGCACCTTCGTGCTGAGCAACTACATGAAGACGATCCCCAAGGAGATCACCGAGGCCGCGCTCGTGGACGGCGCGCCCGTGTGGCGGCAGTTCTTCCAGATCGTGCTGCCCCTGTGCCGGCCGGCGTTCGCCGCGCTGGCGACGCTGGAGTCGATCTGGATCTACAACGACTTCTTCTGGCCGCTCGTGCTGATCGAGACCGGGGACAAGCGTCCCGTCACCTCCGCGCTCGCGAGCCTGGAGGGGCAGTACTTCACCAATCCCAACCTCATCGCGGCCGGTGCGCTGATGACCGCGATTCCGACGCTGATCGTGTACTTCGCGCTCCAGCGCCAGTTCATCAGCGGTCTGACGATCGGCGCGGGCAAGTAGCCGCATCCCGTACCCCCGTACCTCCCCTTCACAAGAAAGCAGGAGGCTCCCTCTCATGCGCCCACCCACTCGCACCGTCGCGAGAACGCTGCGCGCCGCGCTCGTACTCGCCGTCACGGCAGGTCTCGCGGTCGCCGTGCCGACCACGGCCCAGGCCCAACTCCCCCAGACGGCAACCGATCAGGCGACCTCGGCGCGGAGCACCGCCGCCGTGGCCGAGAAGCCGTACATGGGCTGGAGCAGCTGGAGCCTCCAGACCACCTCGTATCCGGGGGTGAACCCCAACGGCAGCTACAGCTATCTCACCGAAGCCAACGTGAACAAGCAGACGGACGCCCTGGCGTCCAAGCTGAAGAAGTACGGCTACGAGTACGTCAACATCGACGCCGGCTGGTGGCGCGGCTGGGACTGGACACCGGAATTCGACGAGTACGGGCGCCAGAAGACCAACACGGAGCGGTTCCCGAGCGGGATGAAGGCGGTCGCCGACCGTATCCACGGCAAGGGTCTCAAGGCCGGCATCTACCTCCCCGTCGGTCTGGAGAAGGAGGGGTACGGCGAGGGCAAGCTGCGGATCTGGAACACCGACGACTGCACCACCGGCGACATCGTCCACGAGGATCTGCGGACGACCAACGGCTGGGACAGCTCGTACAAGATCGACTTCTCGAAGCCGTGCGCGCAGAAGTACATCGACTCGCAGGCACAGCTCATCGCCGACTGGGGCTACGACTTCCTCAAGCTCGACGGTGTCGGGCCCGGCTCCTTCAAGAGCGGTGACAACTACGACAACAGGACGGACGTCGCCGCCTGGCAGAAGGCCATCAAGAGCACCGGACGGCCCATCCATCTGGAGATCTCGTGGTCGCTCGACATCAACTACGCCAAGGACTGGAAGGCCACGTCCAACGGCTGGCGTGTCGACACGGACGTCGAGTGCTACTGCAACACCCTCGTGTCGTGGGAGAACTCGGTCGAGGACCGGTGGCGTGACACACCGGGCTGGACGCGGTACGCCGGGCCGGGCGGCTGGAACGACCTGGACGCGATCAATGTCGGCAACGCCGGCATGAGCGGTCTGACCAAGGCGGAGCGCCAGAGCTACATGACGCTGTGGGCGGTCGCCAAGTCGCCGCTCTACAGCGGCGACGACCTCACGAAGCTGGACGACTACGGCCTGTCGCTGATGACCAACCGCGACGTGCTGAAGATCAACCAGCAGCCGGGGAAGCCCGCCAAGCCCGTCACCTCGGTCGGCGACGAGCAGGTCTGGGCGTCTCAGAACCCCGACGGCAGTTACACCGTCGCCCTGTTCAACCAGGGTGACTCCCCCTCGCCGGTGACCGCCGACTGGCAGTCGCTCGGCTTCACCGGCCAGGCGTCCGTACGTGACGTGTGGAACCGCGAGAGCCTCGGCAGGCACAAGGACGGCATCACCCAGGCCGTCCCGGCGCACGGTTCGCGGCTGTTCACCGTCACCCCGCAGGGCCGCGATCTGAAGACGACCGCCTACGAGGCGGAGTCCCCGGACAACGTCCTGTCCGGCTCCGCCTCCGTCGCCGACTGCGACGAGTGCTCGGGCACGAAGAAGGTCGGCAATCTCTACGTCGGCGGCAAGGTCCAGTTCACGGACGTCGTCGTCCAGAAGGCGGGCCGTTATCTGGTCAAGGTCGCCTACACCTCAGGCGATCCGCGGTCGATCGGCGTCTCGGCCAACGGCAAGGCGCCCGTCGCGACGGCCTTCCCGGCCACCGGCGGCTGGCAGGCCGTCGATTCGATCAGTGTGCCGGTCACGCTGAAGGCTGGCAGCAACACGGTCACCTTCGACAGCGGCGAGGGCTACTCGCCGGACATCGACAAGATCGACGTGCCGCGCCTCTGACGCCTCTCGGTACGGGCACGTTCCGGGGGCGCGTCCTGAGCGGCGCGCCCCCGGTCCGTCTCTGCCCCGGCCCGTCTCTCCCTCGGCCCACGGCTCCCCCTCCCCCGTACCTCCTGTCCGCGTACCCGTTGTCCGCAGGAATGGAGTTGTCCCGTGAACGACCAGCACCCGCACATCCCCGACCCGTCCGCCGCAGGCCCCACCCGGCGCCGCGCGCTCACGCTCGCCGCCGGCGTCGGCGCGCTCACCGCACTCGGCGCCCTGCCCGCCTTCGCCGCCTCCGCGCCACCGAAGCGCCCGGCCGTCTCCCCGATGCTCGCCGACGGCGAGGGCTCCACGACCCGGATGTGGTACCGCGCACCGGCCGGTGACACGACGATGCTGGAGCGGGCCCTGCCGGTCGGAAACGGCCGGCTCGGCGCGCTCGTCGGCAACGACCCCGGACGTGAACTGCTCTTCGTCTCCGACGCCACGATGTGGACCGGCGGGATCAACGACAAACTGGAAGCCGACGGTCAATTCCCCTACGGGCGCGCCGACTTCGGCAGCTTCACCCAGCTGGCCCATGTGGCGATCGACATCCCGGACCACGATCTCGGCGCGGTCAACGACTTCCGCCGCGAACTCGACATCGACCAGGGCCTGGTCACCTCCGGCTATGTCCGGTCGGGGGTCACCTATGAGCGCCGCGTCTTCGCCAGCCACCCCGACGACGCGATAGTCGTCCACTTCACGCAGCGCGGCGGCGGCCACTACACCGGCACGATCTCGCTCGACGGCACCCATGACGAGAAGACCTCGGCGGACACGAAGACGGACAGCCTTTTCCTCGGCGCGGAGTTCGCGAACGGGCTGCGGTACGGCGCGGCCGTCACCGCGCACAGCAGAAGCGGTTCGGTCACCACGAGCGGCTCGCGGATCGTCTTCACCCGGTGCGCCGACCTGACCGTGGTCATCAGCGGCGGATCGAACTACGCCCCCGACTCCACCACCGGCTACCGCGACCCGGACCTCGATCCGGCCGCGCTCGCCAGGACCAAGGTCCGGGACGCCGTACGCCACTCCCCCACCACGCTGCTGCACACCCATGTCGCCGACTACCGCGACCAGTTCGAGGGGATGAGTATCTCGCTGGGCCCCTCGTCGGCCGAGCAGCGGGCCCTCGACACCTGGGAGCGGCTGAAGCACCGTACGCAGCAGGACGTGCCCGACCCCGAACTCGAAGCGCTGTACCTCCAGTTCGGCCGGTATCTGATGATCAGCAGTTCACGGGACGGTCTGCCGGTCGCCCTCCAGGGGCCGTGGCTGGACGGCAACGACCCGGACTGGATGGGCGATTACCACACCGACATCAACATCCAGATGAACTACTGGATCGCCGACCGCGCCGCGCTCTCGCGCAACTTCGACGCCTTCACCGACTACTGCCTCGCGCAGCTCCCGGTCTGGTCCGAGCTGACGCGGACTCACTTCAACGACCCCCGCAACCGGTTCCGCAACTCGTCGGGCGAGGTCGCCGGCTGGACCGTGGCGTACTCGACGAACATCTACGGCGGACTCGGCTGGTGGTGGCACCCGCCGGGCAACGCGTGGCTGTGCAACTCACTGTGGGAGCACTACCAGTACACGCAGGACCTGGCGCATGTGAAGAAGATCTACCCGATGCTCAAGGGTGCCTGCGAGTTCTGGGAGACGCGGCTGGTGACCATGACGGTCAAGGACGCGGAGACCGGCCAGGACCGCGAAGTCCTCGTCGCCGACAACGACTGGTCCCCGGAGCACGGGCCGCAGGACGCGAAGGGCATCACCTACGCGCAGGAGGTGGTCCGCGACCTGTTCATCAACTACCGGGAGGCCTGCGAACTGCTGGGTAGGGACGCGGAGTTCGCGAAGACCGTGGCCGCACTCCAGGAGCGGCTGTACATGCCCGAGGTCAGCCCGAAGACCGGCTGGCTCCAGGAGTGGATGTCCCCCGACAACCTCGGCGAGACGACGCACCGTCATCTCTCACCGCTGATCAGCCTGTTCCCCGGTGACCGGATCCGCCCCGACGCCTCGCCCGCGGCGCTGGTGAAGGGCGTCACCGAACTCCTCACCGCCCGTGGGATGGAGAGCTTCGGCTGGGCGAACGCCTGGCGTTCCCTGTGCTGGGCCCGGCTGAAGAACGCGGACAAGGCGTACGAGCTGGTCGTCAACAATCTGCGGCCGTCCGTCGACGGCACCAACGGCACCGCGATGAACCTCTTCGACATCTATGAGGTCGAGAAGGGCCGCGGGATCTTCCAGATCGAGTCCAACTTCGGTACTCCCGCGGCCATGATCGAGATGCTGCTCTACTCGCGGCCCGGCCATATCGAGCTGCTTCCGGCGCTGCCGGACGCCTGGGCCCGGTCCGGCTCCGTCACCGGCATAGGGGCGCGCGGCGGCTTCGTCGTCGATCTGAGCTGGCGTGACGGGAAGGTCCGGGAGGCGAAAATCCGCAGTGTCGGCGGGCGCCGGACGAAGGTCGTGGCGGGCGGTGTCTCGCACGACGTGGACCTGCGGTCCGGCAGATCCGTCACGCTGCGGAACTTCGGATGAGCGGGGCCGTACGTCGTGCCGTACGCCTCGCTCTGATCGGTGTACTGGCACTCGGAGCGGCGCTGTTGGGGCCGGCGCACGTCCCGACGGCCACCGCCGCCGGAACCGGCACCGTGCCCGCGCCACCCGCGAAGTCCGTCGTCACCTGGGCGGCGAGCGCGGACCGGACGGGTGAGGCGGGCGCGGACCGGAGTTACCGGCTGATCGTGCGGACGAGCGTGGGTGGCACGGGGCTCCGGGTCCGGCTGTCCAACGCGTTCGGCGACCGGCCCCTGGTCATCGGCCGCGCGTACGCCGGGCTCAGCGAAAGCGGCGCCCGGCTGCGCCCCGGCAGCAACAAGAAGCTCGCGTTCGGCGGGTCCGCGTCCGTGACCCTGGCGCCGGGCGAGATCCGCTACAGCGACCCGCTGTCCGGCCGGGTCGCGGCGATGAGCGATCTGGCGTTGAGTCTGTACGTACGCGACGCGGGCGGTCCCGCCACCGGGCACGGGATGGCTCTCGCGACGTCGTACGCGACGAGCGGGGACCACACGGCGGAGGAACGCGACGGCGCGTACACGGAACGGCTGGGGTCATGGTTCTACCTCGACGCGGTCACCGTCGAAGCGGACCGGGGCGCCGGCGCGGTCGTGACGCTCGGGGACTCCATCACGGACGGCTGGCAGTCCAGCACGGACAAGAATCTGCGCTGGCCGGACTTTCTCGCCCGGCGGCTGCACGCGTCCCCGGACAGCACCGTGAAGGGGGTGGCGAACGCGGGGATCTCGGGCAACCAGATCCTGGCGGACGGCGCCGCGCAGAGCGCGCTCAAGCGGCTCGACCGCGACGTGCTGTCGCTGCCGGGCGTGCGGACGGTCGTGCTCTTCGAGGGCGTCAACGACATCAAGTCGCACACCGGTGTCACGGCCGCCGCCCTGACGGCGGGGTACCGCGAGATCATCGACCGGTCGCACGCGGCGGGCCTGTGTGTCGTCGGCGCCACCGTCCTGCCGTTCAAGGGCTGGTCGGAGTGGGATCCCGAGGAGGAGGCCGTGCGCGCCGAGGTGAACGAGTGGATCCGCACCAGCGGGGAGGTCGACGCCGTCGCGGACTTCGACAAGGTGCTGCGCAGTCCGTACGACGCGCAGCGCATCCTGCCCACGTTCGACGGCGGCGACCATCTGCACCCCAACGACAAGGGGATGCAGGCGATGGCCGACTCGGTCGCCCTGACATCGCTGGAGTGCGACCGCGGTGGCGCCACCGGTAGGTGACGCCGTCTCGCTCGGTGACTCCGTCCCAGTGCGTGACCCCGTCTCAGTCCGTGAGGTCGGCGGCGAGGAGATCCATCAGAAGTCCGTCGTGCCAGGTCCCGTCGGAGCCGCGTTCGTAGTCCCGCATGATTCCGACGGGCCGGAAGCCGACCTTGCCGTAGCACCTGATCGCGGCGGCGTTGTCGGCTGCCGGATCGATCACCAGGCGGTGGTGGCCGAGGTCCTCGATCAGATGCCTGGCCAGGGTCCGGACGGCGTCGGTGCCGACGCCGCGGCCGTGCGCGGCCGGGGCGACATAGATGTCGATGCTCGCGTGCCGGTAGTCGGGGTCCTCCTCGGCACCCCACTGGACGGCGCCGACCGTGGCGCCGTCCAGTTCGATCACCAGTGAGGTGATGCCGGGCTCGTCGAGATCCTCGGTCACGGCCGCGAGCAGGTCGTCGCCGCCGCGCCACGTCGCGTGTACCTCGGGCGTGGCGCGGATGGTGGCGAGTGCGGGGATGTCGTCGGGGACGGCGGGGCGCAGGACCACGAGAGCGCCCTTCAGTGTCTTCTCCATGAGGGCACGCTAATAGATCAGTGGTTCGAATTTCCGGGCTTTGTCCACGGCGTGGGCTCAGAGTCCGCCGAGGTCACTCGACACCCAACGCTGAGGCCGCATCCGGATGACGACCTGTTCGCCGTGCTCGCCGCTCGCCATGGCGACGTACCCCTCGACCTTCTCGGCGGGCAGATAGCGGGTGGCCAGCTCCACGAGATGGTCCCGGGTGCCGTCGATCCGCTCCGTCACCGGGCCCTCGACG
This sequence comes from Streptomyces sp. NPDC060366, assembly GCF_042725135.1. Classification (NCBI taxonomy): domain Bacteria; kingdom Bacillati; phylum Actinomycetota; class Actinomycetes; order Kitasatosporales; family Streptomycetaceae; genus Streptomyces; species Streptomyces sp. NPDC060366. Next base: position 60,610 of record NZ_JBHXDC010000022.1, read on the forward strand.
GAGACGTACCGCACGGTCGGCACCACGCGCTCGACCAGCAGCGAGAAACGCCCCGCGGCCATGATCAGTTTGTCCTTGCGGGACTCGGCACCCGTCAGGATCCAGATATCGCCGCCGGGCGCGTACTGGTACCAGATGGGGACGACGAGCGGCGCCCGGTCCCCGGCGCCGGAGTCGACGGCGAGGGCCGCGATGTGCGGCTCGGCGAGGAACCGCTCGCGTTCTTCACTGTTCAGGGCCACGGGATGTCTCCTTCGTACGAAGTACTTGGGGTCTGTCCCGCCATCATTACCAGCGGTGGTGGATCTCCGCTCGGACGCGGCGGTCGTACAGGTCCCGTACGGCGTCCAGCGTGGCTCCGGTCAGCGGCGGGAGGGCGGCCGCGGCGGCGTTGGCCCGCGCCTGCTCGACGGAGCGGGCGCCGGGGATCACGCTGCTGACACCGGGCTGCTGAATGATCCAGCGCAGCGCGGTCTGGGCCGGCGTGGCGCCCTCGGGGGCCAGCTCGGAGAATTCGACGGCCGCCGCGAGGCCCGTGTCGTAGTCGATGCCGGAGAAGGTCTCGCCCTGGTCGAAGGCCTCGCCGTGCCGGTTGAAGCTGCGGTGGTCGTCGGCGGCGAAGACCGTGTCCTTCGTGTACTTGCCCGACAGCAGGCCGGAGGCGAGCGGGACACGTGCGACGATGCCGACCCCCGCCTCCCGGGCGGCGGGCAGCACCTCTTCGAGCGGCTTGAGCCGGAAGGGGTTGAGGATGATCTGGACGGAGGCGACACCCGGCCTGGCGATGGCGGCCAGCGCCTCGGCGCAGGTCTCGACGCTCACGGCGTAGGCCGCCGTGCGCTTCTCGGCGACCAGGGTGTCGAGCGCGTCGAAGACGGCGTCCGAGGAGTAGACGGCCGTGGGCGGGCAGTGCAGTTGCACCAGGTCGAGGGTGTCCACGCCGAGGTTGGCGCGTGAACGGTCGTTCCAGGCGCGGAAGTTGTCCAGGCTGTAGTTCTCGGGGCGCTGTTCGGCCCGGCGGCCCATCTTCGTCGCGACGAAGACGTCGGCGTCGGGGCGGTTCTTCAGGAAGCGGCCGATGAGCTGTTCGCTGCGGCCGTCGCCGTAGACGTCCGCCGTGTCGAAGAAGGTCACCCCCGCTTCGAGCGCCGCGTCGAGGACCGCGAAGGCGTCGGCCTCCGCGACATCACCCCAGTCGGCTCCCAGCTGCCAGGTGCCCAGTCCGACGACGGAGGCCTCGCGGCCCGTCCTGCCCAGTACGCGATTCTCCATACGCACGATGCTACGTCGGGCCTCGCGACACGATCGGGCGGGTCGGACGGACGACGGGGCGGACGGGACCGCGAGGCGGACGGGACTGCGAGGGCCCGATCCTCAGAGCTGCTGGGTGAGGTTGACGGTGTTGCCGTCCGGGTCCTTGATGTGGGCGACCCGCTGGCCCCACGGCATGTCGTTGGCGGGCCCGAGGACCTGCCCGCCCAGCTCCTCGACATGCCGCACCAGGTCGTTCACGTCGGCGACGTCGACGCTCAGCAGCATCCGCTGCACCGTGCCGAGCTCGACGTCCGTGTCCGACACGAGCCCGAGATCGGAGTTGCCCACCCGCAGATTGATGAAGAACACGGGGCCTTCGTCGGGGGTTCGCGATGTCTCCACCGCGCCGAGCAGTCCCTGGTAGAAGGCCAGCAACCGGTCGATCGCTGGGGTGATGATCAAGGACTGGATCGTGGCAGACATGGCTTTCCTCCGGGTGGTGACCGCTCGGCTCCCCGAAGGGAGCCTCGGGCCGTGAATGTTCCCCCTTGGTGACCGGTGGCGGGCCCGCGACTCATCGGTCGTCCGTGGGTCCGCCGCGGATCGGCACCGGATGGCCCCGCTTCGGCCCGGCTACGGCGCCGTACCCACCGAGAAGACCGCGCCCGACGGGTCGGTGACGGTGGCCATGCGCGCGTACGGGGTGTCCTCGGGCTCGGTGGACGAACCGCCGGACTCCGTGGCGCGCCGCGCCACCGCGTCGGTGTCGGACACGGCGAACAGCGTTCCCCAGGCGGACGCCGGAACGTCGGAACTGCCGATGATCCCGCCGATCTCGTGCCCGTCGGGGCGGCGCAGGAAGGTGAAGTCCAGCTCCGGCACCTCGTTGTTGCCGTCCAGCGTGAAGCCGAACAGCTCGGTGTAGAAGGCGCGGGCCGGTTCCGGGTCGGGCGTGATCAGGTCGTTGCGGACCAGCGAGTCGGGCTCGTTCACGATCTCGCTGCCGAGCCGGGTTCGGCCCTGCCACAGACCGAACCGGGCGCCGACCGAGTCCGTCACGACGGCCGTACGGGCGTGGTCGGCCAGGTCCGCCGGGGGCTCGATCAGCCGCCCGCCCGCCTCCGTCGCACGCCGGGCCGTGCCGTCGCAGTCGTCGGTGGCGAAGTACATGGTCCACACCGCGGCGGTGCGGTCCGGATCCGGGACGATCCCGGCGACCGGCCGGCCGCGCAGCAGACAGACGGTGCCCTCGTCCTCGCCGGTGGGGTACGGCTTGTACTCCCAGCCGAAGAGCTCCCGGTAGAAGGCGAGCGCACCTTCACGGTCGGGAGTCCTGAGGTCGATCCAAGTGGGAGTGCCTTCGGGCTGGTTGCCGCTCAGCTCGCTCATGATGTGCTCCTTCGTGTCCTTCACCGGGGCTTCGGTGCGATGACCCCAACGTAGGCACCTTCTAGGACAGAAGATGTCCTAGAAACACCTGTGGATGAGCGGCGTGCACACGATCGGGCGCTCCATCATTCGGTCATGACACGCTCATCGGGGCGCCGCCCTCTCAACTGGACGGTTGTCGCCGTCGCCGTCGGTGCCGCGTGCACCCTCACCGGCTGCGCGACGGGGTCGCACGACATCGAGTCCGACGACGGGCGGCCTCCCCGGACCGCACAGCCCGCCCGGACCGCCGTACTGCTGGGTGAAACCGTGCTCGTGAACCATCCGGGCGCTCACGACGAGGCCATGCCGGCGCCGGCGGTGACGTCCGTCGTCTAACGAGGCGCCCCGTGTCGCGGACGCCAACGCGAGGAACAACGCGGGCGCGGCGGCACGGGCCTCGTCATGCCGAAGCCGCCCTGACCAGGCTGGAGTTCGGCCGTACACGGACGTCGGTGGCGTCGGCCGACTGGGCGCCGTGATGCCGCAACGGACAGAGGCGGGGCCGCCCTCCGTCGGCTACTCGGCCGTCAGCCCCTCGAAGTACGCCTTCTGTGCCGGGTAGTAGTCCTCGAACACGGGCCGCGGGGTGCCGTCCAGGGAGGCGCGGAGCAGGTCCAGGTAGTACTCCCAGCCCGCGCCGATCTCACCGAGACCGGCCTCCGTGTCGCGGTGGTGGATGAAGTGGAGCTCCGTACCGCCCGCGTCGGCCGCCCCCGCGGACGCCCCCGACAGCTTCAGTTCGAGATTCCAGCTGCCCGCCTCGTCGGCCGTCGAGACGACGAGCCGGTGAGGTGCCTCGCACGCCTCGACACGCAGCTCGATCCAGGGCTCGCCCTCCTCGAAGACCATGCGGACGCGCGCCGTGCGGCCGGGGGCGCCGTCCCCCTCCCACGGGCCGAACCACAGGGCGGTGCGCGCCGACTCGGTGACGGCCGCCCATACCTCTTCGACCGGGAGGGGGAACACACGCGTGAGCACGAGGTCGACTCCGCCGGAAGTGCGCAGCAGCCTGCCGGTCGGGGTCGGAATCGTGGCCATGGGGGTCTCCTCCTGCGGGCGGCCGGGCGGCCGGACTCCTGGACTGGTTCCGGTCTACCACCCGCCACTGACAGTGGCCCTTCGGCCGCTCCACCGCAGAACAGGGACGACCGGCGCATTGCGGGAACATTCGGCGCACGGTGGCCGTTGTGATGACTGTGGGTGTGGATGGAACAGTGTCCCCGGGCTCATCTAGAAATGCCTGCAGGGAAGATCGTTCGGCTGAAGCCCTGTGGAGCCTATCGCCGCGAGGCGACCGCCGTCCGCACCCCGCACATACGGCCCCGACCGGTCTCCCCCGTCCGGTCGGGGCTCCTTTACTGTTCAGACATGACGGCTGAGGGCGAGGCGCGGCGGCCCGGCGGTTTCGCCGCCGCGACCGGTGACGGTCCGCCGTCCCCCACCTCCCCGGAAGTCCGCGCCGCCGAGGTCCGGGTCGCCTTCGGCGGCCTGTTGCAGATCCGCCGTCTCACCAACAACACCGTTCCCGATCCCGCCGCCGTGCCGGCCGCCTGGGAGCTGAACCAGCCGGTCCGCGCCATCGCCCTCGCCCTGGAGGCGGCGGGTCTCGCACCCTCCGCGGTCGACGGAGAGGAGCGGCGTACGGCCACGGGATTCCGCGTCGCCGCGGGGACGCGGCCGGGGACGGTACGGGTGGAGTGGCTCGGCCCGCCCGGCGGCGGCGCCGCGCAGGACGAGGAACACCAACTGACCCTCTGCGCGGCCGCCCTGACTCCTCTGGGCTGGGAGGCCCTGCTCTACCGGGGCCCCCGCCGCCGCCGCTTCCTGGAAGTGGAACCGGCCCTCTGAGCCGACCGATGCCGTTGGCGAACCGCCCCGGACGCCGTCGGGGGAACGGTGTCCGGGGCGGTGGCCGGCGGGAGCGGGCGGGTCAGCCTCGGTACTGGGCCAGAACGCGGGTGAAGTCCCACGCCGCCTGGCTCACGCCGGAGCAGGTGTCGGCCCCGCCACCGGTGCAGGGCCGGTCGCGGTTGACCGACCAGAAGGTCAGCCGGGCGAGGTGGCGCTGCTGGGCGTAGGCGAGGATCGTGCGGAAGTCGGCGACGGTGATGGTCTCGCCGACGTCCGTGACACCGTTCATCGACGAGATGCCGGTCTTACGGTACGCCTCGTCGTCGCCGTAGCCGTAGGCGTTCTTGACAGCGGTCTTCAGCCCCTCAGCCGCGCGGACGGACAGCGTGCCCATGTTCTGGCCGTTGCCGCCGAAGTTGAACGGCATGATCGTCCAGCTGTCGACCGTGAGACCGGAGGAGGCCGCGCGGTTGATCAGGCTGGTGTCGGGTCCGTTCTGGCCGGTGCCGAAGGTGATGTAGATCTTGATGCCGGGGTTGTTGGCGCGGATCGTCTTGAGCGCGTCCACTGTGCGCTGCTGGACGGTGGGGCTGTCGTAGGCGGCGGCCTCGATGTCGATGTCGATCGCCTTCAGGCCGTACGCGTTGATGACCTTCTGGTACGCGGCGGCCAGCTCACCGGCGCTGCCGCAGGAGCTCTCCAGCTTGTTGCCGCTCCAGCCGCCGAAGGACGGGATGACGTCGCCGCCGCCCGCGCGCACGGTGTTGACGGTCTGCTGGTCCACTCCGCCGGTCAGCGGTCGGCTGCCGTCCCACTGCGGGTTGCAGTAGCCGTTGCTGAGGACGAACGCCAGGGTGAACCACTTGACGCCGGTGGCGTTCTGGACGGTGGTGGGGCTGGGCGGGCTGCCCCAGCCGTTGTAGATGTACGGCGCGACGGCCATGGGCGCGCCACCGGGATCGGGGTTGCCGCCGCCGGAGGGCGCGGTCCACTTCTGGTTGGCGGCGCCGGTGCAGGTCCACAGCTGGAGCCTGGTGCCGTTGGCGGAGCTGTTGCCGGTGGCGTCCAGGCACTTGTCCGCCTGGGTGTTGACGATGTCGCGGGCCGCCGAGACGGTCCACTTCTGGTTGGCGGCGCCCGTACACGACCAGAGTTGCAGGACGGAGCCGTTCGCGGTGCCCGCGTCCTTGACGTCAAGACACTTGCCGAGGGCCCGGATCGTGCCGTCGGAGGCGACGTCCCACTGCTGGGCGCCGCTGCCGTTGCAGTCGTAGAGCTGTACGGCCGCGCCGTTGGCGGTGCTGGCACCGGCCACGTCCACGCACTTGCCGCCGAGACCGGTGATGGTCCCGACGGCGGAGACGGCCGCGCTCGCGGGCGTCACGGTCATGGTCGAGGCGACGGCCACGAGGGGCATGGCGAGCAGGGCGAGAGGTCTGAGGTGCTTCCAGGGGTTGAACGAGGCGGTCATGCGTGGTCACCGTCCACTTCTGGTGGGGGCGGCTCACCGGGTCCGCCCGGTGGCCGGTTCGCCCCCGGGCGCCGGACAGGCTGGGACCAGCCCTGTCCGGCACCCGGGAACGGAGCACTGAGCCCGTCCGGCACTGGGACTTGACGACAGACGGGGGTTCCTAGTCGCTGACGCGTACGTAGTCGACGACGAGTTGCTGCGGGAAGACCGTGCTGCCGTCGGGGTCGCCGGGCCAGTAGCCGCCGACCGCGAGGTTGAGGATCAGGAAGAACGGCTTGTTGAACACCCATTCACGGCCGCCGAGATCGGCGGGTGTACGGGTCTGGAAGACCTGCCCGTCGACCGACCACTTGATGGAGTCCGGCGCCCAGTCGACCGCGAAGGTGTGGAAGTTGTCCGCGAACGCCTCGCCGTTCGGCAGGCTGTAGCCGGCGCCGATGCCGCCCTCGCCGGAGTAGCCGGGGCCGTGCAGCGTGCCGTGGACGGTGTTCGGCTCGAAGCCGACGTTCTCCATGATGTCGATCTCGCCGCTGTTGGGCCAGCCGACGTCGCCCATGTTGCTGCCGAGCATCCAGAACGCGGGCCAGATGCCCTGGCCGCGCGGGATCTTCATACGGGCCTCGACCCGGCCGTAGGCCGAGTCGAACTTGCCCGCGGTGTTCAGCCGGGACGAGGTGTACTCGCACGTCCCGTACCAGCACTGGTAGTTGCCGGGGTTCTCCTTGCGGGCGGTGATGACGAGATTGCCCTGCCCGTCGAGTTGGGCGTTGTTGTTCCCGGACGTGTAGTACTGCCGCTCGTGGTTGTTGACGTTGTCGCCGGTCTCGATCTGCCACTTGCTTCCGTCGACGCCCGATCCGGCCGGACCGTCGAACTCGTCGGCGAACTTGACGGCTGCGGGTGCCGCGGCGGGGTGGGGGTCGCCCGCGGCCGAGGCTCCGGCGGGCACGGCGGCCACGGCTCCGGAGGTGCACAGAAGTGCGAGGGTGTACAGCGCCGTTCGGCGCCGCCAGGACATGCTCACGGTCATCACATCGCTTTGCGTGGGGGGCATGCGTATGACAGGTACTGCTGAGAGACGAAGCGCCGGTGGCACTTATTTCAATGCTTGATTCAAGGCAGCCGCGCGCTCTCCGTCAAGGAGTTGGTATGGACCAAAATTATCAGCAGTGTGTTTTCAGCCCATCCATGTGAACGCACAGCGCAGGACGGGCCAGGTCAACGCCCAACGTCGGCAGGCTTCTTGACCTGCACATGATGGTCGCGGAGCATTCACCCCAGCGTCACAGGTGCTGTGGAAGGCTCCTGCGGAAACGTCACATCGCGACGATCGCCGTGCGCAGCGCCTCACCCGTCGGTTCTACGCGCGGTGATCTCCTGATCGAGAGGACACTCCCCACATGTCCCGTCGTCACCATCCCGCCGTACGGCCGGTGCTGGCCCTGTGCGCCGCCGCTGCGGTGCTCGCCGGCAGCGCCGCCGCCGCCCCGGCCGCCACACCCCCGGCGACCGCGTCGGGCACCACCGCCGCCGGTACCCCGGCCGCGACCGGAACCGCCGCCCTGGACGACACGTACTACCAGGGCGCGATCGGCAAGACCGGCCCCGCGCTCAAGACCGCGCTGCACGGCATCATCAGCGACCAGACGAAGCTCTCGTACAGCGCCGTCTGGGAAGCCCTCAAGGTCACGGACCAGGACCCGGCCAACTCCGCCAACGTCATCCTCCTCTACACCGGAGCCTCACGGTCCAAGTCGCAGAACGGCGGCAACGTCGGCGACTGGAACCGCGAGCACGTATGGGCCCAGTCCCACGGCGACTTCGGTACGTCGCAGGGCCCCGGCACCGACATCCACCATCTGCGTCCGGAGGACGTGCAGGTCAACGGGATCCGCGGGAACAAGGACTTCGACAACGGCGGCAGCCCGGTCAGCGGCGCCCCCGGCAACCTCACGGACAGCGACTCCTACGAGCCGCGTGACGCGGTCAAGGGCGATGTCGCCCGCATGATCCTCTACATGGCGGTGCGCTACGAGGGCACCGACTCGTTCGCGGACCTCGAGCCCAACGACCGCGTCAACAACGGCTCGGCCCCCGCGATGGGACGGCTCTCCGTGCTGAAGCAGTGGAACGACGAGGACCCGCCGGACGCGTTCGAGAAGCGCCGCAACGACGTCATACACGACCAGTTCCAGCACAACCGCAACCCGTTCATCGACCACCCCGAGTGGGCCGAGTCCATCTGGTGACACCCCCGGCCGACACGGCGCGCCCTCCCCGGACGTGATCGTCCCGGATGCTTGAGTGGTCGGCGTCAACTCCGAGCGCCCCATTCGGGGAATGCCGGCCGGAGCCCCCGGGCGCGGATGACCGAATCCTCGCCCGGGGGCTTCGGCCTGCCCGGGGGCACTTCGCAGACAGCCCCACTGGAGGTCTCCGTGCCAGCCGTCCCGGCCACCGATGTCATCACCGACGCGCTGGTGGAGCTCCAGCGCCGGGCCGCCACCATGGACGAGGGTGAAGTCGCCTCGTACATCCCGCAGTTGGCCACCGCCGACCCGCACACCTTCGGTATCGCGCTGACCAGCATGGGCGGCAACCACTACTGGTCGGGCGGTGTCGACACGCCCTTCACCCTCCAGTCGGTGTCGAAGCCGTTCGTCTACGCGCTGGTCCTGGCCGAGTTGGGGCTCGACGAGGTGACGCGGTGGGTGGGCGCCGAACCAAGCGGTGAGGCGTACAACGCGATCAGTCTGGAGCCGGGCACCGGGCGGCCGGCGAACGCGATGATCAACGCCGGGGCGATCGTGACGACCGCGCTCGTCCCGGGAGCGGACGAGGAGGAGCGGTTCGCCCGGATCCTCGACTGCCTCGGCCGGTTCGCGGGACGGCGGCTGGACGTGGACGAGGCCGTACGCGCGTCGGAGTCCGAGACCGGCGACCGCAACCGGGCCCTGACCTATCTGATGCACGGCGCGGGTTCGCTGCCCGGCCGCCCGGACGGCGTGGAGACGTACTTCCGCCAGTGCTCGGTGCGCGTGACGACGGTAGATCTGGCGGTGATGGCCGCGACGCTGGCCAACGGCGGCGTCAATCCCTCGACCGGCGAGACGGTGGTGCCCGAGCCGGTGGCCGTGCAGGTGCTCGCACTCATGGCCTCCTGCGGGATGTACAACGCGTCGGGCGACTGGCTGCTGCGGGTCGGACTCCCGGCCAAGAGCGGTGTGTCGGGCGGGCTGATCGCCGCGAGTCCCGCCAGGTTCGGCATCGCGGTGCACAGCCCGCCGCTGGATCCCACGGGCACTCCCGTACGAGGCGTGGCCGTGCTGCGCGAGCTGTCGGAGAGGTTCGGTCTGCATCTGATGCGCCGGTCCTCGCGGACCGCGCCGACCGTGAAGCTGGCGGAGACCGCGCGCACCGCCCCCTCGGACCGGCCGCGCAGCGAGGCCGAGCGCGAGGTCATCGAGCGCGCGGGCGACAACGTGGCGATCGTCGCCGCGCAGGGGATCCTCGACTTCACTGAGGCGGAGCGGCTGCTGTACGAACTGGGCACCGTCGTCCCCGGGGAGCCCGGCTGGGTTGTGCTCGATCTGGAGGACGTGTCGGAGATCAGGCCGTTCGCCGAGGGCATGCTGCGGGAGGCGCTGACCCGGCTGTCGTCGGCCGGGCATCAGGTGACGGTGGTCGGCGATCTCGCGCCGCACGCCGAGGGGACCGCTGTCGGTGGCGAGGGCGTGTGGCGGCAGGTGCCGTCCCGTGAGACGGCGGTGGCCCGCTGCGAGGACGCGCTGTTGTCGGCGGGCATCAACCGGCAGAAGGGGCAGGCCCGTTCCGACGGCGGCGATGACAGCGACGGTGCTTGAAGGTGACCCCGGGGCGAGGCGCGATCTGGACAGGTGTCTATAGTTCACAGACATCTGTCCATGAACCTGTACCGGAGGACGCTCCCGTGAATACCGCCGCACACATCCTGGTCGCCCTCGTGGCCGCCTTCCACGTCTACGTCATGGTGCTTGAGATGTTCCTCTGGGAGCGCGGCCCCGGCCGGAGCCTGTCGGGCTTCGACGCGGAGATGGCGCGCGCCACCGCGCCCCTGGCCGCCAACCAGGGCCTGTACAACGGGTTCCTGGCGGCCGGCCTGGTCTGGGGCCTGATAGCGGACGACCCGACCGGCTACCGCGCCCAGATCTTCTTCCTGTGCTGTGTGGTCGTCGCCGGGGTGTACGGCGCCGCCACGGCCAACCGCCGCATCCTCTTCTTCCAGGCGCTGCCGGGCGCGCTCGCGCTGGCCGTCGTGCTGGCGGCGGGATGACCGGCTCTACGGCCTCCGGATCCGCCTCCGGATCGCCCGGATCGCCCGGCTCCGGGACCCCGGGCGATCCGAGGGCGGCCAGGACCCGGGCAGCCCTCCGGCAGGCGCTCCTCGACGAGTGCGCCCTGCGCCCGCTCGAACAGGTGGGCGTGGCCGCGCTGGTGCGCAGGGCGGGGGTCGGCCGGGCGACGTTCTATCTGCACTACGCGGACCTCCGGGCGCTCGCCGTCGACGCGTGCGCGACGGTCGTCCGGGAGGCGGTGGACGCGCTGCACGCGTGGCGCGGGGTGCCGGATCCCGCGTCGCCGCCGCCCGCCCTGACGGCGTTCTTCACCGGTCTCACGCCGCACGCCGCCCTGTACCGCACACTGCTGCGGCCGGGCGGCGGCGGTCCGCTGGGCGAGTCGCTGCACCGGGAGCTGCGGGAGCGCAGCCGCAGCGAACGCGCGCTGGCGGGCGCGCCCGAGCCGGAGTTGATCGCCTCGGCGGTCGCGGCGTCCTTCACGGGCGTACTCGCGGACTGGCTGCACGGCCTGATCGACGCGCCCCCCGAGACGGTCGCCGCCCAGGTCTGGCGCCTGCTGATGGTCCTCCACCGCGCGCCCACCCGCTGACCGAACGGCAGGTCACCCGACCGGCCGACTACGCCCTAGAGTCTGGTTCCGGACTACCGACGGAGCCGGGTACAGGATCGGAGACTCCATGCCGCGTACGTTCACCGTGTCCGACAGCGTCCTCATCGCCGCGCCTCCCGCCATGGTCTACGGGCGGATCAGCCGGCCCGTTCTGATGGGGCGGTGGAGTCCGGAGAATCTCGGGGCGACCGTCCGTCCCCGGAGAGGCGGCGAGAGCGCCGACCCGGACACATACGTGGGGATGGTCTTCGACGGCCACAACAAGCGCGGTCCGATGCGGTGGACGACGCGCTGCACCGTGACCGCCGCCGACGCGGACGAGCGGTTCGCCTTCCGTGTCCACGCGATCGGGATCCGGACGCCGCGGCTGCGCGGCCCCATCGCCAGCTGGGAGTACCGCCTGGAGGCGGTGGACGGCGGCACGCGCGTCACCGAGACCTGGACGGACGACCGGCGTTCGTGGCCCGACGCCGTCGCCCACGCCTTCGACCGGGTCGCGACGCGCGGCCACACCTTCGCCGACTTCCAGGCGAGGAACATCCACCGGACGCTGAGTAACCTCAAGCGGGTGGTCGAGGGGCCCCCGGCGGCGGACTGAGGGACCGCGTCAACTCGCCGCCTCGATCCGCCGGTGACGGTAGGTCACTTGCCCCGCCTGTGGCATATGCCCGAAGCACCACCGGATCGAGTGTTGCCGAATCCCTTACGGCCCATAGCAGCCTGTGCAACAGTCGTAACGGTCCACCCTTCAGACCTGGCAGTGCCACGCCTGTATCGGAGTTCGAGATGCCGTCCCATCTGTTCGCGGACCGTCCCGCCCCGCAGCCACCGGAGCGGGGCGTGGTGGAGTCCCTCATCACGCGCACCCGCAGCCTGCGCGGTGACGTGGACGCCGTGCGCAGGGACGCGGTCGCGGACGAGCACGACTCGCGGTGGCGCTGGCAGCGCGCACTCTGCGATCTGGCGGTTCATCAACTGGACGATCTCGGCGTCCACTTGGGGCAGCTCAGGAACGGACTGCCCGACGGCGAGGCCGAGTCGGCGGCCGTCGCGGCGGACGCCGGGGACGAGAACGGTTCGCTGCTGAACCGGGTCGGCACCGCCGAGTGGAATCTCCTCACCGACGGGGTCGTCTGGTCGCCGGAGCTGTACGAGATCTTCGGCCGGGCGCCCGAGAAGGGCCCGATGACGCTGGACGAACTGCCGTCCGTGATGGTCCCCGAGGACCAGGGCCTGCTCCAGACGCTGGTGACCGAGTGCCTCGTCGACGGCAAGCACATCGACAGCGAGTTCCGCGTCGTCAGGACCGACAGGCGCGTCCGTACGCTGCACATGACGGGCGAGCCCGTGCTCGACTCCGACGGGTGCACCGCCTCCATGTGGGCGGTGCTGCGGGACGTCAGCGAATTACGCCGCAGCCAGCGAGCCGTGCATGAGTCCGGTGACACGCTCCGGCACCGCGAGCGCACCGCCAGGACCGAACAGAGGCTCGTGGTCGAGTTGCGGGAAGCCGTGCTGCCGTCGTGGCGCGGGTCCCTCCAGTCCCCGCGCGGTGAGCCGGGGATGCTGGATCTGGCGGGACACTATCTGCCGCCGGCCGGTGGCGGACTCGTCGGCGGCGACTGGTTCGACGCGCTGAAGCTGCCCGACGGGAGCACCCTGCTGACGGTCGGCGACCTCACGGGCCACGGTGTGACGGCCGCCTCCACGATGGCGATGCTCCTCGGTGCCCAGCGCGGTATGGCGGTGGCGGGCGTGCAGCCCGGCGCGCTGATGGGGCATCTCAACCAGCTCCTCGACACGGCCGATCAGCCCGCGCTCGGCAGCGCCGTCTGCTGCCGCTACCGGCCCGAGACCCGCACCCTTGTCTGGGCGCAGGCGGGACACCCCGCCCCGCTGCTGTTCCGCGACGGGACGGGGCGCGCGCTGACTCCGCTGGACGGCGTCCTGCTCGGCGCGACATCGGGCGCCGCGTACGAACAGGCCGAGACCCAGCTGCTGCCCGGTGATCTGCTGGTGCTGCACACCGGCAGGCTGACGGACCGGACCGGGGTGGACCGGCTCCTGGCGCTCGGGCCCCGCCTGACCGGAGCACGTGACGCGCAGGACTGTGTCAGGACGGTCGTCGAGGAGTTCGGCGAGACCGGACGCGATGACGACGCCTGTGTACTGGTGGCCAGGATCGGCGACGACGGCGCCCGGGGCGTGTCCTAGATCTCCGAACTCCTCGGCTTCTTCGTGGGGTTGGGCAGGACCGCGTCGATCTCCTCGCGCAGATCCTGGATCCCCGCGTGCGTCCTGTACTGACCGGTGAGCCGGTACATCTCCCGCAGCCGGTCCCAGGTCCGGTGCGACGAGGTCTCCCTTATCGACACCAGCGCCAACCGCGCGTAACGGTCGGCCTGTTCGGGATCGTCCGCGATGAAACAGGCGGAGGCCAGGGAGAGATAGTCGAAGATCATCGACCGCTGGCGGCCGTTCTGCCGCAGCTCGATCGCCCGCTTGGCATGCCGTTGAGCTATGGCCGCCGCCGAGGGCTCGTGATCGGCGAGGGTACGGAAGGCCAGTGCCTCCATGCCGTGCAGATCCGCCTCGTCGAACATCTGCATCCAACTCGGCGGTGGCACATCGCCCTTGTCGGAGACGAACAGGTCCTCCGCCTCGCCCAGGGTCCGGCGCATGGCCTGACCGCGACCCATCGACGCCTGTGCCCAGGCCTCGATCGTGCAGAGCATCGCGCGGGTACGCGGCAGCACCTCGTCCCCGGAACCGGACTTGGCCAGCTTCATCAGGTCCAGCGCCTCGTCCGGCCGGCCCAGATGAACCATCTGACGGGCGGCCCTGGAGAGCGCCTCACCCGCGCGCGGACGGTCGCCGCCCTCGCGCGCCGCGTGGGTGGCGATGACGAAGTACTTCTGGGCGGTGGGTTCGAGGCCGACGTCGTGCGACATCCAGCCGGCCAGGACCGCCAGGTTGGCGGCGACGCCCCACAGACGCCGCTGGAGATGGGGAGGGTGGCGGTACGACAGCATGCCGCCCACCTCGTTGAGCTGGCCCACCACCGCCTTGCGCTGGAGGCCGCCGCCCCTGGCGGCGTCCCAGGCCCGGAACACGTCGACCGAGTGTTCCAGCGCGTCGATCTCCTGGGACCCGATGGGGGCGGCCTCGTACCGGTCGTACCCAACGGGGTCGGCGTGCAGGGGATCGGCGCTCCGGGGAGCGTCGGCGGTCAGTGCGGGGTCGGAGTGCAGCCAGTCGTGCATGGAACTGCTGAGTGCGGTGCCTGCGGTGAGCACGGCGCCCGCGCCCACCAAGCCGCGTCGGTTGAGCATGAGGTCCATTCCCGTGAATTCGGTGAGGACCGCAGCCGTCCGGTCGGGCGCCCAAGGCAGGCCGTCGGGGTTCGATGTGTCCCCGGCGTCCCGTCGTCTCCCCGCGCGTCCGTGTCGTACGAACCCGAGGTCCTCGATGGTCACGACACGGCCGAGCCGCTCGGTGAACAGGGACGCCATCACCCTGGGTACCGGATCGCGTGGGATCTCCCCCATGTCGATCCAGCGTCTGACCCGCGAGGTGTCGGTGGCCAGTTGGGGGTGGCCCATGGCCGCCGCCTGTCTGTTCACCAGCCGCGCGAGTTCGCCCTTGGACCAGCCGGCGAGGCCGAACAGGTCCGACAGACGGGTGTTGGGTTCTCCGGTCACGTCAAGCCCCCAGGTTCTCGGCTGAGTTGACAGTAACCGTCCGTCAGATGCCTGGCGACTATTCGCCAGGCTTCGCCAGGGTGCGCCAGATGGTGTGCCACCCGTGGCGGGGTGTCGTGTTAGGAACGCGCCACCCCGGCCCGGCAGCCCGACACATTCCCCAGGGTGTGGAACGGCCGCCGGGGCGGGAGGCGCGGTAACTCGTCGGTACACGAAGGGACTCGTTCGCCCATGTACACAGCGTCGTCGTACACAGCATCGTCCTCCGTGTCCGCCCCGCCCCGGCAGCCGCGGCCGGCCGCGGTCGGCGGCGGACCGTATCTCGACCCCTCCCATGCCGGCCGGGGCAGGCGCTGGACGGGGACGGCCAACGCGCCGCTCGGCGGCAGGCTGGACCTGTCGGGCGCGCAGGGCGCGCAGTTGAGGATGGCCATCGCCTCGGTGCACCGGATCTGTCCGGAGTTCAACCCCGTGCAGGTGCTGCGGCGCAGCGGGCGTTCGGTGCTGCTGGTCGGGACGACCGGACGGACGACGGCGGTGGCCAAGTGTTTACTGGACCAGTCACCCGCGTGGGCCGAGAGCTTCCGGCACGAGATAGCCACATACCGTTCGTTCGTGCGCCACCGCCCGCCGGTGCGGGTGCCACGGCTGATCGCGGCCGATCCCGACAACTGCACGCTGGTCGTCGAGCGGATGCCGGGTCGCGCGGCGGCCCTGTCGCGCCACCCGGTCGAGGCTCCTCCGCGCGCCGACGTACGGGCCGTGCTGGGCGCGGTGGCCCGGCTCAACACCTGGCGTCCGCCGGGCGACATGTTCGGTCCGGGTCTCGACTACGCGCGCCGGATCACCCGCTACCACGAGCTCGGTCTCTTCACCGACCGGGATATGGGGGATCTGCAGAAGCTGTTGCACGGTCTCGGGCGGCCGGGGATGCGGCAGTTCTGCCACGGTGACGCGCTGCTCTCCAACATGCTGCTGTCGCCCGCGGGGCCGGTGCTCGTCGACTGGGAGCACGCCGGCTGGTATCTGCCGGGATACGACATGGCGACGCTGTGGACGGTGCTCGGCAACAACCCGCAGGCGCGCCAGCAGATCAGCAAGCTCGCGCAGGTCAGGGGTACGGCGGACCGCGATGCCTTCCTGGTGAATCTGATGCTCGTGCTGACCGGGGA
The DNA here is from genome assembly GCF_042725135.1 of Streptomyces sp. NPDC060366. NCBI lineage: Bacteria > Bacillati > Actinomycetota > Actinomycetes > Kitasatosporales > Streptomycetaceae > Streptomyces > Streptomyces sp. NPDC060366. The sequence continues at coordinate 76,437 of NZ_JBHXDC010000022.1, forward strand.
GATCCGTAAGTACGAGACGGCGGTGCAGCGCACCATGCGCGAGGCGCCCGCCGTAGGGGCGCACCAGCCTCCGCCGGGTGCGGCGCCGACGGGTGAGGAGCAGCGGCTGTTGCTGCGACGGCTGCACGACGACTGCGCGATGGCCCGCAGGGCCGTGCGCGCCGCGGTCGGGACGCGTTGATCACCCGCGGGTGTTCCCCGATCGCCGGACGGGCTCATCAAGCCGTCCGGCGATCGAGGACAGTCGTTTTGCTACGGCCCGCTGAACTCCACCGTGTCCACGTCGAACGCGTTGTTCTGCGGTGACGTGAAGACGAGATAGAGCTTGTGCGTGCCGTCGTGGGCCTTCACCGGGACCGGATCGGTGGGCCGGTAGACGTCCCAGTCCCCGGTGTTGGGGATGGGAGTGGTGGCGAGCAGTTCACCGTCCGGGGCGCCGGCCCGTAGTTCGATCGCGCCGACTCCGTACGGTGAGGAGACCTGGTAGCTCACCGAGTCGACGCCTTCCATGCTCATCGGTTCGAAGGCCACCCAGTCGCCGTCGCTGATGTCGCCGATGCGTTTGCCGTTCGCGGCACCGGCCTGGTCGACGATGCGCGTGCCCGACTGGTCGTCGTGGTATTCGGCCTGCTTGAGCTTCGGTTGCAGGACGGACCGCCCGTAGCCGGTCAGTGCCGGTGCTCCGGCGCCGCCGCCGTCGGTGTACTTGGCGTTGAGTACGTAGGTGAGGTCCGCGCCCTCGGGATGGCCGCCCAGGTCACCGGTGTCGACCGTGCCCTCGCAGCCGGGGATGTCGTTGGTCGGGTGCTCGTGGTCGTCGTGCCCGAGTGCCGGGTTGATGGTGACCTTGGAGCAGTCGACGGTGCCGTCCTCCGGGTCGGTGACAGTGATCCTGTACGGGATCTTGTCGCCGAACTCGATGAGTTTGCCGTTGACGGGAACGTCGATGGTCACCTTCGGGGCCGTGTTGCCCGCGGTGATGGGCACGTTGGCGAAGCCGGACTTCCCGCTGGAGTCGGTGACCTTCAACTGGGCGCTGAACTCGCCTCCTTCGGTGTAGGTGTGAGTGGCGTTCTCGTCGGTGGAGTCGTAGGTGCCGTCACCGTCGAAGTCCCATTCGAAGGTCAGCGCGTCGCCGTCCGGGTCGACGCTGCCCTCGCTGGAGAAGTCGACTTTCAGCGGGAGCGGTCCGTTGGTGACGGATGCGGCGGCCTTGGCGACCGGGCTGCGCCGTCCCTGGGCGTAGTCGACGCGGTAGAGGCCCGAGTCGTTGTTGCCGCCGCCGAACTCGCTGCCCCACTCGAGGACGTACAGCGAGCCGTCGGGCCCGAAGGTCATGTCCATGGGGCTCTTGAAGGCCACCGAGTCCATGAAGTCGTTGATCTTGAGGAGCTTCTCGTCCTGGTCGAAGCGGACTTCCTTGATGTAGTTGCGTGACCATTCGTAGAGGAAGCTCGCGCCGTCGAAGTACTCGGGGAACTTCGTCTCGGAGGGGTTGTCGGCGTCGTAGCGGTAGACGGGTCCGGCCATCGGGGCCGAGCCCCCTTCGCCCATCTCCGGGAACTTCTCGGACTCGCCGTAGCCGTACCAGAGTTCGGGCTGCTGGATCGGCGGCAGTTTCGTCAGTCCGGTGTTGTTCGGCGAGGGGTTGGTGGGGTTGGCGCAGTCGAATTTCGCGCCGATCACCCCGGTGTCCGGGTTGTACGGCGCGTACGCCTGGTTGTCGCCGTGGCAGAACGGCCAGCCGAAGTTCGCGGGCTTCTTGACGACGTTGTACTCGACCAGGCCCTCGGGTCCGCGGTCGGTGGTGGGCAGTCCGCGGTCGGGGCCGTAGTCGGCGAGGTGGACGTAGCCGGTCTCCTGGTCGACGGTGAAGCGGAAGGGGTTGCGGAAGCCCATCGCGTAGATCTCGGGCCTGGTCTTGGCCTTGCCCTTGGCGAAGAGATTGCCCTTGGGGATGGTGTAGCCGCCGCTCTTCGTCGGCTTGATGCGCAGCAGCTTGCCGCGCAGGTCGTTGGTGTTGCCGGCGGTGCGCGCGGCGTCGAGCATCTCCTTGCCCGCGCGCCAGTCGATCGGCGCGTAACCCTGCCAGTCGGGGTCGAGGTTGGGCGGTACGTCGTCGCCGACGCCGAGGTACAGGGTGCCGTCGGGGCCGAACTCGACGGCGCCGCCGGTGTGTCCGGGCTCGGTGAAGGTGCGGGAGCGGTAGGCCGGGACGTCGAGGAGTTTCTTCTCGCTCTTCAGGTCGAGGGTGTTGCCCTTGAGGGTGAAGCGGGAGAGCCGGCTGACGTCCTTGGTCTCGGCGGCCGGCGCGTAGTAGAGATAGACCCAGTTGTTCTTGGCGAAGTCCGGGTCCAGCTCCATGCCGACCAGGCCGTCCTCGCCGCCGGTGTAGACGTCGAGCTTGCCCGCGGTGACGGTGGAGTGGGAGGCGGGGTCGAAGATCTTCAGTTCGCCGTTGCGCTGGGCGTAGATCGCGCGGCCGTCGTCGGCGACGTCCAGCTCCATCGGGTCGGCGGTGTTGTCGTCGAGGGTGACCTTCTCGTAGGCGCCCCAGTCGGTGCCGCCGCAGTCGCCCGCCTTCTCACCGGCCGCCCACTGGAGGCCGCCGACGACATGGTCGCGGAACGCCTCTTCGTCGTACGCGGGGGTGTCATGGCCCATGGCGGTGGCCCAGACCTTGCCGCCCTCGGTGTTGCGGCACCAGGAGATGGGGTGGTCGGCGCCCATGGCGTCGGGGCCGGGGTTGTACGTCGTCTCGTCGGCGGTGACCAGGACATGGACGTCACCGCGGGGGTTCTCGTCGAAGTTGTACCACTCCTCGGGGCGTTCCCAGCGCTCGGGAAGTCCCTTGGTGGAGGGGTGGACCTGGTCGGCCACCTTGGCCGTGCCCTGGAGCACGCCGGGCGAGTGGGTGGGCATGTGCGCGCCGCCGTTGATGGTCTCGTCCCACCAGGGGAACGCCTCCTCGACTCCCATGTCGAGGGTGTTGTGGATGGCGACGACGCCCTTGCCGCTCTGGACGTAGGTCTTCATCGCCTGGCGCTGGTCCTCGGTGTCCCAGACCATGCCGGAGTTCTGGAGCATGACGATGGCGTCGTACTGCGCGAGGTTGTCGTCGCTGAAGACGGTGGGGTCGTCGCTCTGGACGATCTCGAAGCCGTTCTCGGCGGCCTCCTCCTCGAACATCTTGATGCCGTTCGGGATGGATCCGTGGACGTAGCCGACGGCGCGGGTGAAGAGCAGGGCCTTGAAGGCGGGTTCTTCCTTCTCGGCGGCTCCGGCGCCGGTGGGCAGGGCGGTCACGGCGAGCAGCAGGGCGCCGGCGACGGCGACGAACGCTCTTCGGATCGCTCTCCCGCGGGTCCTACTGTCATGCGCATGCCATTTCATGTGCCGGTCCTCTCTGGGGGGGACGGGATCCGTGAGACCACACGGACACAGCTCTAGATACCGGCGAGCACCCGGCGCAGGAACGCCAGCCCGTCGGTGGCCAGCGCGTCCTGGCTGGGTGCGAGCGGGCGCCACACGGAGGCGGCGACCGCGATGGCGTCGTTGTGGGCGGTGAAGGACTCGATGCACAGCGGCCCCCGGTAGCCGGCCTGCGCGAGCGCGGTCAGGAAGCCGGGCCAGTCGAGGTGGTCGGCGCCGGGCGCGCCGCGGTCGTTGGCACACACCTGGACATGGACGATGCGGCCGCCCGCCTCCCGTACGGCGCCGGGCAGTCCGCGCTCCTCGATGTTCTGGTGGTAGACGTCGAGCGCGATACCGATGGCCGCCGGGTCGAGGCCGTCCAGCGCTTCGAGGCACTGGGCGACGGTGTTGAGCAGACTCGTCTCGTACCGGTTCAGCGGCTCGACGGCGATCGTCACCCCCGCGTCCCCGGCGTGGGTGACGACGGGCGCGATGTGCTCACGCCATTCGGCCCACGCCGCCGCCCGCTCGGTGTCCGTCATCCGCCAGGAGCGCCCCACGGCCGTGTAGACCGGACCGGCCACGACGGGCGCCCCGATCGCGTGGGCCGCGTCGACACAGCGCCGCAGATAGTCCTGGGTGGTGCGTACGGTCGACGGGTCGGTGGCCACCAGATCGCGGCCGGGCGGCATGACGGCGACGACGGCCGCCGGGGCGAGCCCGGTCGCGTCCAGCAGTTTCGACGCGGCCGCGGGCTCCCAGTCGTCGGCCTGTTCCAGCGGGAGTTCGACGCAGTCGAAGCCCCAGGCCGCCAGCCGCGGCAGCGTCCCGGCGAGGGCGTCGGAGTCGACCGGTGAGTGCCAGATCCACGGGTTGGCGCCGAGCGCGAACGGCGGCTGGCGCTTGGGCGGTTGGGACGACTGCTTCGGCGCGCTCACTTGCCGCCCCAGTCCTTCGGGAATCCGGGCATCGACTCGCACCCGCACATCGCGTAGTGCAGCGGCGGCATGCCGGGCTTGAGGTAGTCGCCGAGGTTGTCCTGGGTGATGGTGGGCTGCGGGAGCTTCCACTCCTTGGGCACGTCCTGGCCCTTGAGGATGTCCAGCGCGGCGATGACGGGCGTACGCCACTGGAACGTCGGGTACGCGGGGGCGATCGCCGTCAGGTCCTTGTCCTGCCACGCCTGGAGGAAGTCCTGCTGGTCCTCGCCGGTGATGGGCGGTACGTCCTTGCCCGCGTCCTCGAACGCCTCGACGGCGGCCACGGCCGTGGCGCCCGAGTCCATCCACACACCGTCGATGTCGCCGTGCCGGGTGAGCGCGTCGGTGACGATCGACTTGGCCTTGGCCGGGTCCCCGTCGGTGAACTTCACGTCCACGACGTCGAGTTCACTCTTGTCGAAGGCGACCTTCGCGGCCGACCAGCGGGTCTCCAGGACATCGACGCCGGGCGAGATGCGCAGCGCGAGGATCTTGCCCTTCGGTTTCACCTTCTCGACGAGGAAGTCGGCGGCCACCGCGCCGTACGCGTAGCCGCCGATCGGGTTGACGAAGGTGACGGCGCAGTCGGTCTCGACGCCCCGGTCGAAGACGATGACGGGCACCTTGCCGCAGGCCTGCTTCACGGCGGGGGTGAGGGTCGCCGTCGTGTTCGGCGAGACGATCAGCGCGTCGCAGTTCCCTCCGGCCAGTTCCTGGATGTCGGAGATCTGCTTGTCGTCCTTGCCCTGGGCGTCCAGGACGGTGAACTTGGTGATCTCCTTGTGCAGTTTCACCTCGGCCCGCATGTTCTTCAGCCCCACCTGGCGCCAGGGGTTGAAGACGCCGGCGTTGGAGAAGCACAGCTCGATACCGCTGGGGTCGGCCATCTCGTACTGGGAGGTGTCGACCATCTGCGGGTTGAGCATCTGCTCCCACGGTCTGCCGTCGGGCCCCTCGGGCTTCTCGCCGGCGAGCGCCAACTGGCGGTCGTACTCGGCCTGTTCGAAGAAGGTGGACTGTTTCCCGGTGCCCGAATCGGCCGTGCTTGAGCTGCCCGACGCGGCCGGGGGCGACTCGGGTGGCGCGTCGCTCGTGCAGGAGGTGATCAGTACGGCGCCGAGCAGGGCGGCGCCCGCGGCCAGGGCGCGTCGGCGAAGGGGCCGGATGACGGTCATGAGGGTGTTCCTCCCGAGGGGTGCGTACCGGTGGGGTGCGTACGGTCCGGTGGCACGGGGCCCGGTGGCCCGGTGCGGGGTGGCCCGGTGCCGGGTGGCGTACGACGGCGGCGCAGGCGGGACCAGTCGGCGGCTCCGAGGCCGACCGCGGCGATGACGATGACGCCTTGGACGGTGGACTCCAGGGCCCCGGAGACACCTTGGAGGTTGAGCAGGGTGAACAGCGCCTGGAGCGAGAAGGCGCCGGCCATCGCGGCCACCACCGAACCCCGTCCGCCGCCGAGGACCACACCGCCGAGTACGACGGCGGTGATGGCCTCGAACTCGTAGCCCCGGCCCGCCTGCGCGGAGACCCCGGAGAACCCGCCGACGAGGACGGCGGCGAGCGCCGCCGCGGCGCCGGAGAGGATGAACGCGACGGTCCGTACGCGGACGACCCGTACGCCGGAGAGCGCGGCGGCGCGGTCGCTGTCACCGGTGGCGACGAGCGTCCGTCCGAAGTCGGAGCGTGTGACGAGGACGGCGACGGTGCCGGCGACCAGACACGCGACGACCGCCCAGGGCAGCCAGCCGAAGGCGGTTCCGCGGCCCAACTGGCGGAAGGCGGTGGGCAGTACGCCCTGCGGTGAGCCGCCGGTCCAGAAGAAGACGGCGCCTTCGAGGATGAGCATCATGCCGAGGGTGGTGATGAAGGACGGCACCCGCAGGACGGTGGTGATCAGTCCGCTGACCAGCCCGGCCAGGCCGCCCGCGACGAGCAGGACGGCGGTGACCACCAGCCAGTGGGCGTTCGGGAAGGAGCCGTACAGCTCGGCCGCGACGACCACGCCCGCGGTGACGATCGCGCCGACGGAGAGGTCGAACTCGCCGCTGACGATGACCAGATACTGCCCGGCGGCCAGGATCACCAGCGGCGCCGCCCGTTTGACGAAGGAGAGGAAGCTGTCGGGTTCGTAGAAGCCGGGATCGGTGATCAGGAGCGCGAGGAGCAGCAGGGCGAGGAGCACATAGACGGGGATGCCGGTGCCGAGCGCGCGGACGAGTCGTTTGCCGGGGGCGGCCGTCGCGGCGTCGCGGGACGCGGTCGTGGATCCGCTCTTGGTCGGGGCGCTCACGCTGTCCGCCCTTCCGTCAGGGCCTTCGGTGCCTTCGGGGTCCGGCGCGGCCGGGCGTAGATGGCGACGGCGGCGATGATGACGACGCCGCGCACGACGTTCTTGAAGAACGGGTCGACCGAGAGCTGGTTGAACACGCTGTCCAGGACGGCGAGGACGAACACACCGCCGAGGGTGCCCGCCACTCCCCCGCGGCCGCCGGCGAGCGCCGTGCCGCCGAGGACCACGGCGGCGATCGACTCCAGGTCGTAGCGCGCCTCGGTGCCCGCCCAGGGTGCGCCCGCGCCCAGCCGGGCCGCGAGGAAGAGCGCGGCGGCGCCGACGCACAGCGAGCACAGGACGTGCGCGAGGACGACGGTGCGCCCGGTCCGTACGCCGGAGAGCCGGGCGGCGTGTTCGTCACCACCGGTGGCGTACATGTGGTGGCCGAGGCGGGTACGGCGGGTGATGAGCCACATCAGGGCGGCCACGGCGATGAGCAGGAACACCGAGACGGGGATCGGGCCGACACGGTCGTAGCCGAGCCGCTGGAAGGAGACGGGCACCTCCCCGGCGGGTCCCGTGTAGTTGTCCTCGATCCAGCCGCGCAGGATGAACGCCATGCCGAGGGTCGCGATGAAGGCGTTGACCTTGAGCCCGGTGACGATCAGCCCGTTGACGAGTCCGACGGCGACGGAGAGCGCGAGGACCGCGAGTACGGCGGTGACGACGCCGCCGCTCGCCATGGTCTCGGCGGCGACGAGTGTGCCGAGACTGATGAGGTAGGCGACGGAGAGGTCGAGTGAGCCGGTGAGGATCACGGCGGACTGGCCGACGGCGACCAGGCCGAGCGCGACGCAGTTCTGGAGGATCGCGACGGCGTTGGTGGTGGTGAGGAAGTTCCCGCCCTGGGCGGTGACGACGATCCAGCCGAGAACGGTGACGGCGAGCGCGGCGAGCCAGACCCCGGCGACGGGGTCGACGGACTTCCGGGCGGAGCGCGACGCCCGGTTCTTGGACAACGATGTCGGTTTCGACGGGGGGCCGGCGGGGGCGGGAGCGGGTTCGAGCGTGGTCACGCGGGGCCCTCCCGTCCGGCGGGCGCGGCGGTGGTGTGCGGGCCGGTTTCCGCGCCGGCGCCCCGGCCCGGTCCGTTCGTGGCGAGGCGCATGATGCTCTCCTCCGTGGCCCCGGCGGGCAGTTCACCCACGAGCCGCCCGTCCGACATCACGAGGAGCCGGTCGCTCATCCCGATCAGCTCCGGCAGTTCGGAGGAGATGATCAGGACCGCGAGTCCCTCGCGGGCGAGTTCGCGTACGAGGGTGTGGATGGCGGCCTTGGCCCCGACGTCGACACCCCGCGTGGGCTCGTCGAAGAGCAGCACCTGAGGGCTCGCCGCCAGCCATTTGGCGATGACGACCTTCTGCTGGTTGCCGCCGGACAGGAACTGGGCCTGCTGGTCCTCACCGCGCGACTGGAGCCGTACCCGTTCGAGGAGCGCGGTGACCTCGCGTCCCGCCGGGGGTCTGCCCCGTACGGCGACGGCGCGGGTGACCAGCAGCGCGTTGTCCCGCACCGACTGGCGCAGGGCCAGCCCCTCGGTCTTGCGGTCCTCGGTGACCAGCGCGATGCCCGCGCGGATGGCCTCGCGCGGTCTCGACGGCCGCAGCGGCTTCCCGCCGACGGTCATGGTGCCGGTGGTGAAGGGCGCCGCCCCGAACAGGGCGCGGGCCAGCGACGTACGCCCCGCGCCCTGGAGGCCCGCGATGCCGACGACCTCCCCGGCGCGCAGTGTCAGGTCGATGTCCCTGATGCGGGCGTTGCCGCCGCCGGTGACGGTGAGCGTCACGTCGCCGATCTCGTCGTGCCGGGCGCGCGGCGGGTAGTACGCGGTCAGATCGCGGCCGACCATCGCCCGGACGATGTCGTCCGGGGTGGTGTCGGCGGTGGCCACGGTGGTGACATGGCGGCCGTCCTTGAGGACGGTGACGCGCCGTGAGAGGTCGAAGACCTCCCCCAGCCGGTGCGAGATGTACAGGATGCCGAGGCCCCGTGCGGTCAGCCGGCGCACCAGGGCCGACAGGAGCGCGACCTCGTGGTCGGCGAGCGGTGCGGTTGGCTCGTCCATGACAAGCACACGCACGTCGGAGGCGAGCGCCTTGACGATCTCGACGGTCTGCTGCCGGGCGACGGAAAGGTCCCGGACGAGCGTGCGCGGGGTGATGCCCGTCTCGTCGATCTCGGCGAGCAGTTCGGCGGTACGCCGTTCCATGGCCGTACGGTCGACGAGGCCGTAGCGGGTCGGCTCCCGGCCGAGGAACACGTTCTCGGCGACGGTGCGGTGGGCCAGGAGCGCGAACTCCTGGTGGATGATGCCGATCCCGGCGGCCTGCGCCTGGCCGGGGTGGCTGAACGTGTGCGCCGTTCCGTCAAGGGTGATCGTCCCGGTGTCGGGGGTGTGCTCGCCGGCCAGGACCTTCATCAGGGTGGACTTCCCCGCGCCGTTCTCGCCCACCAGGGCGTGGACTTCGCCGGGCTGAAGATCGAGTCCCACGTCATGGAGCACGCGCACCCCGAGAAAGCTCTTGGACACGCCCTGCATCGTCAGCATCCCCTGGCTCCTCGATGGCTCGGTCGCGGTCTGCTGTGCAATGTCGTGACTGACCTTTGACCTGTCAAGGGTCCAAGCACCGTTCATTTCCGCTGAGTTGACGGAGACTTATGCCGGTCGGCGAATTAATGGCGTCTTGTGAGCAGCGGAAGTCGTCCCTAAAGTGATGCCATGTCTGCGCTGCCGGATCACAGCAGTTACGCCGTCTCCCACACGCCGGGCGAGGTGCTCACGCTGATCAGTTCCGGGGCCGCGGCGACGCGCGCGGATCTCTCCCGGATGACCGGTCTCGCGCGCTCCACGGTCTCCCAGCGGGTCGACGCGCTCATCGCACACGGCTTCGTCGACGAGTCGGGACCCGAGGCCGGCGGCTCGACGGGCGGCAGGCCGCCGCGCAGACTCCGCCTCCGTACCCGCGAGCACGCGGTCGCGGGCGTGGACCTCGGCGCCTCGCACTGCCGGGTGGCGCTGATGGACATCGGCGGTACGACCCTGGCGACGCAGGAGGACCCGCTGTCGATCGGGGACGGCCCCGACTCCGTCCTGCGCCATGTCGAGCGCACACTGCACACCCTGCTGGAGAAGTCGGGGCGCGATCCGCGCACACTGCGGTCGATCGGGGTGGGGGTGCCGGGGCCGGTGGAGTTCTCGACCGGGCGTCCCGTCGATCCGCCGATCATGCCCGGCTGGCACCAGTATCCGATCCCCGAATTCTTCGCCTCGCGCTTCGGCGCGCGGGCGCTGGTCGACAACGACGTGAATGTGATGGCCCTGGCCGAACAGCGGCGGGCGTTCCCCGACACCCGTTTCCTGCTCTACATCAAGGTGGGTACGGGCATCGGCTGCGGCATCGTCGCCGACGGCAGGCTGCACCGGGGCGCGCAGGGCAGCGCGGGCGACATCGGCCACATCAAGGTCGGCGACCAGGAGGACGCCTGCCGGTGCGGGAATTTCGGCTGTCTGGAGGCGGTGGCCGGCGGGGCGGCGATCGCGGCGAAGCTCGCGGGCCTCGGTCTTGACGCGGCGTCGGGCAGCGATGTCGTACGGCTGGTGAAGTCCGGCAACAGGGACGCGCTGCGCATGGTGCGCGAGGCGGGCCGCGCGGTCGGCGAGGTCCTGGCGGGGCTGGTGAACTTCTTCAACCCCGACACGGTGGTGCTCGGCGGCGCGCTGGCGGCCGTGCACGACCAGCTGCTCGCGGGGGTGCGCGAGGCGGTGTACCGGCGATCGCACCCGCTGGCCACTCATGTGCTGCGGATCGAGCCGAGCCGTACGGGTGAGAACGCGGCGGCGTTCGGTGCGGGGATCCTCGCGATCGAGCACGCCCTGTCGCCGGCGCAGGTGGACCGGCAGCTGGCGCGCGACGTCACGTCATGAGCGGCGGCCGGGCTCCCCGGCGGACGTCCACCGGACGAACCTGACGGACCGTCAGGTACAAGAAACGTCAAGGTCCGACCAACATCGTTCCAGGCCGGTCGAGTCCGCACATTGGTTCACACCACTGACGCGCCGCAGGCCCGTGGCCTGCGGCCCGCGAAACTCCCCGACACGCGCGCTGACGTGCGAAATCCTTGCCGTCACACCTGATTGACGGATCGCCTCCGAGCCGATACCCCTGTACCCCTGCCCTGTACTCCGCACCTCCGGCCCGCACGACGTGCCAGGTGTCGGGTACGGCTCCGCGGGCGCTTCGCGCACCACGTCACTGGAGGCCGCATTGCAAGGTTCCGCCCCCACATCCGTCAGAACCGTCCGCAGACGTGCGACGCGAACGGCGGGCGCCGTCGCCTCGGCCGCCCTGTTGCTGCCCCTGGTGTCGGCCTCTCCCTCCGCCACCGCCGAACAGCCCACCGCCGGCGCGCTCCAGCGTGACTTCGCCGCGGCGGCGGAACGGTACGACGTACCGGCGAGCGTCCTGCTCGGCGTCTCCTACCTCCAGTCGAGGTGGGACACGCACGGCGGCGCGGCCAGCGTGACCGGCGGCTACGGCCCCATGCATCTCACCGACGCCAGGACCGCGATCGCCGAGGCGCCCCACCACTCGCACGGTACGGAGGACGCCCGCGGCGACACCTCCCGCGCGGTGAAGACGGGCGCCCCGGACTCGGTCCGCGAAGTGGTCGTGCCGGAGAACTCCGAACTGCCGGACCGGCTGCGCACCGTCGAGCGCGCGGCGAAGCTCACCGGGCAGTCCCCGGAACGGCTCAGGCAGGACACCACCGCCAACATCCGCGGCGGCGCGGCCCTGCTGGCCGACGCCCAGCGCGCTCTCGGGAAACCGCTGAGCGCCGACCCCGCCGACTGGTACGCCGCCGTCGCCCGCTTCTCCGGCGCCGACGACTCGGCCACCGCCGCCACGTACGCGAACGACGTCTACGCGGTGATCAGGGACGGCCAGCGCCGGACCACCGACAGCGGGCAGCGGGTGGCGCTGCCGGCGACGCCCGGCCTCTCCCCCGACACCTCGCAGGTGTCGAAGCTCGGGCTGCGCGAGGCCGACGTCGGCAAGGCCGAGTGCCCGCGCAGCGTGGCCTGCGAGTGGATCCCAGCGCCGTACGAGGAGTTCGGCGAGGGCGACTACGGCAACCACGACAAGGCCGACCGCCCCAAGGCGAAGTCCCCCTCCATCAACTCGATCGTCATCCATGACACCGAGGCGACCTGGGACACCACGCTCAAGCTGGTCCAGGACCCCACGTATGTCTCCTGGCACTACTCGCTGCGCTCGTCCGACGGACACATCGCGCAGCACGTCCCGCTGAAGGACGTCGGCTGGCACGCGGGCAACTGGTACGTCAACTCCACCTCGGTGGGTCTGGAGCACGAGGGTTTCCTCGTCTCCCCCGACGCCTGGTACACCGAGGCGATGTACCGGACGTCGTCACGGCTGGTGCGCTACCTCGCCGACCGGTACGACATCCCGCTGGACCGGCAGCACATCATCGGCCACGACAACGTGCCCGGCACGACCGCGGCGACCATCGCCGGTATGCACACCGATCCGGGCCCCTACTGGGACTGGGCGCACTACTTCGAGCTGCTGGGCAAGCCGTTCAAGGCGGACGGCGGGCGCAACGCGGGCGCGGTGACGATCCGTCCCGACTACGCGTCCAACCAGCCCCTCTACACCGGCTGTGTGACGGCCGGTCAGGCGTGCGCCCCGCACGGCTCGGGGGCGGTACGGCTGCACACGGCGCCGGACGCCACGTCGCCGCTGGTCAAGGACATCGGTCTGCGGCCGGGCGGCGGGGACTCCACGACCGGGGTCAACGACCTGGGCGCACGGGCGTCGACGGGCCAGCAGTTCGCCGTCGCCGGGCGCGAGGGCGACTGGACGGCGATCTGGTACCTCGGCCAGAAGGCCTGGTTCCACAACCCGCGCACGGCGCCCACGGCCGTGAGCGCCGAGGAGCGGGTGCTGACACCGAAGGACGGTCTCGCGGAGGTACCGGTGTACGGCAGGGCCTACCCGGAGGCGTCGGCGTACCCGGCCGACATCCCGGTGCAGGCGATCTCGCCGTTCCCGTACAAGCTGCTCGCCGGCCAGAAGTACGTGGTCGGTGACCGGGTGCCGGGCGCGTACTACTTCGCACCCACCTTCGACACGACCGGGCACCGCGTGGTGAGCGGCGAGGAGGAGTACTACGAGATCCAGTTCGGACACCGGGTCGCCTATGTGAAGGCGTCCGACGTCCGGGTCCTGCCCTCGGGCCGCTGAGACGCGGCCCTCGTAGGGCGACGGGCGCCACCGGCCTGTGGGGGGCCGGTGGCGCCGGCGCCGCTTTCACGTCCGCCCCGCGCGCGGCGGTCCGTCAGTAGCGCAGCACCGCCGCGATCCGGTGGTGGTCGTCGAGTACGTCGTCGTCGAGGAAGACGACCTGTGCGCCGCCGTCGAGGGCGGTCTCGACGAGTTCGTCGACGATGTCGTCCTGCACCTCACGGCCGAGGGCCTCCCCGTCGTCGCCGTCGACCGGGATCAGATGCCCTTCGCTGACCCTGGCGGACCGCTGGAAGTGCTCCTCCACCGCCACCAGAGCGGCCCGCCGCTCGCGGACCGCGTCCCACACCTCGTCCAGACCGGCGGCGAAGGTACGCCTGCCCTTGGCGTCGTCCAGCCGGACCAGGGCCTCCCGCTCCTCGCCCCGCGCGTACTCCTGGACGACGGGCCGGACCGCCTTGCCCAGCACATGCGCCGGGCCCTCGGACAGACCGCCCTTGGCCAGCCGGCCCGCGGCGGATCTGGAGGTGCTGCCCGCGTCCTCCAGCAGGGCGAGCGCGGGGGCGACACCGACCAGATGGAACGGGCGCGGGCGGGCGGCGAGCACGGCCGCGAAGGTGTCGTCGACCGACCTCAGGAACTTACGGGTCTCCTCGTCCATGAAGGTGCTCGGGGTGTCACCTATCCGCTCCTCGCGCTCGACGTCCCACGTCTCCTCGGGAGGCGTCATCGGGAAGCCGTCGGCGCGGTGCTCGTGCAGGGAGTCCCCGACGCCGTTCCACAGCGTCGCGCGGTCGGCGGCCACGCTCAGCACCCAGTAGCGGTGCAGCTGGGCGGTGGCGGCCACCAGGTTCCGGGTGAGATAGGTGTCGCTGATGACGACCGACTCGGGCGTGTCACGGGGCAGGTACCAGACCTGGTGCTCCCGGGCGTCGGCGAGGATCACCAGCCCGTCGAGCTTGTGCCGCAGGTCCACCTCGGCCACCGCCCGGTCGAGCTGCACCCTGACCGCCTGGCGCGCGGACTTGGGCACGTCCGGATCGCCCTCCATCCGGTGTACGGCTTCGGCGAGGACGTTGCGCAGGCGCACCGGGTCCTGATCGTTCAGCGGCTCGTGCCGATGCGTGGGCATTGTCAGGGACACCGCCGGATACGGCCTCGGCCTGCGCAGCCTCCGCAGGACTTCGGGCGTCAGATCGTTACTGTCCATGCTGCCCCTTCGCTCGGCGGGGGTCCCGCACCGGCGAGCGGCCGGCTGGAGTACCCCGGACCTGCTTCCATCTTGCGGGACGTCGCCGACATCCGCAGGGGCGCGGAGCCGCCGGACGCGGCGGGGTCCCGTCCCGGCTGCCGCCGCTGCCGGGACGGGACCCCTCGTACCGCGGCCGTCAGTGCCGGCCGCGGCGCGCTGGGAACTCGTAGACCCGGCCCGCGGTGGCGCGGAACTTCTTCTCGCCGCCGGGCAGCAGGGTGCTTCGCAGGGTCACGTCGCCGGTCCGGCTCGCCGTGAGGACGATCCGGCTCGCCTTCCCCCCGGCCCAGGTGATGTCGAGCGTGGCGCCGCCGCGTGCCCGCAGCCCGGTGACCGAGCCGTCGGGCCAGGAGGCGGGCAGGGCCGGCAGGACCTCGATCGGGCCGTGCTGGCTCTGGAGCAGCATCTCGGCGACACCGGAGGAGGCGCCGAAGTTGCCGTCGATCTGGAACGGCGGGTGGGTGTCCCAGAGGTTCGGCAGGGTGGAGCTCTTGAGCTGCTCGGTGAGCATCTTGTGCGCGTGGTTCCCGTCGCGCAGCCGCGCCCAGAAGTTGATCTTCCAGGCCTTGCTCCAGCCCGTGCCGCCGTCGCCGCGCGCGGTCAGCGAGACCTTGGCGGCCTCCGCCCATTCGGTGCCGACCTCGATCTGCCGGCCCGGGTGCAGACCGAAGAGGTGCGAGACATGCCGGTGGTCGTTGTTCGGATCGTCCAGGTCCTCCTTCCACTCCTGGAGCTGGCCCCACGACCCGATACGCAGTCCGGGGTCGAGTTCGCGCAGCGCCAGCCGCAGCCGCCTGCGGAACCGGGGGTCGTCGCCCAGGATCTCCGAGGCCTCCAGTGTGTTGGTGAACAGGTCGTGCACGATCTGCTGCGACATCGCCGCGCCGGCCGTGAAGTCGCCGTTCTCGGGCGAGTAGCTGGGGGTGACCACGAGCTTGCCGTCGCGCGGGTCGGTCCGCAGGAAGCCGAGCCAGAACTCCGCGGTCTCCTTCATCACCGGGAAGGCGGTGGAGCGCAGATAGTCCGTGGAGGCGTTGAAGCGGTAGTGGTCGTACATCTGCTGGGTGAGCCAGGCGCCCGCCTCGGGGAACCAGAACGACTGCGGGTACTGGTGCAGCCCCGTGAAGCCGTACGGATTGGTCTCGTTGTTCACCACCCAGCCGGCCGTCTCGAAGATCTCCCGCGCGGTGACGCGGCCCGGAGCGCGCATCGAGTCGACGTACTTGTCGTACGGCACGGTGGTCTCGGCGAGGTTGGTGACCTCGGCGAGCCAGTAGTTCATCTGGAGGTTGATGTTGACGTGGTAGTCCGCGTCCCAGGGCGGGTTGGTGACGTTGTTCCAGACACCCTGGAGGTTCGCGGGCAGCGACCCGGCCCGTGACGAGGCGATGAGCAGATACCGGCCGTACTGGAAGTACAGCGCTTCGAGCGCCTTGTCGGCGGTGCTGGTGCCGCCGGTGTACCGGGCGAGGAGTTGGTCGGTCGGCAGGTCGGGCAGTTGCTGGCCGATGTCGAGCGACACCCGGTCGAACAGCCCCTGGTAGTCGGCGACATGCTCGGTGCGCAGGTCGTCGTAGGAGCGGTCGGCCGCCCGGTCGACGGCGTCGGTGACCGCGCCGTGCGGGTCGTCGGTGCGGTAGTCGGGGTAGGTGTCGGCGTAGTCCGTGCCGGCCGCGAGGACGAACCAGGCGCTGTCGGCGCCGCTGACGGTGAGGGTGCCGTTCCCGGCGGTGACGCTGCCGCCTTGCGTCCGTACGCGGATCTGGCCCTCGAAGAGCAGCCCGTTGTTCTGGAGCTTGCCCCGGATGGTGAGCCGGTCGCCGGACGCGGTGGCGGTGAAGTCGTTGCGGGGGGAGGTGTACCGGAGGGTGAAGCCGATCTTGCCCGGCTGGTCGGCGGCGAACCGGCCCGCGATGACCTTGCCGGGGTGGGAGGCGAAGAACTCCCGTGTGTACGTGGCGCCTTGATGGGCGTACGAGACCGAGGCTAGGGCCGTGCCGATGTCGAGGGCGCGCCGGTAGGTGGAGTCGGGGGCACCGGGCGCTCCGGGGACGTCGAGCAGCAGGTCGCCGAAGACGTTGTAGGAGCCGAAGTTGTGCTTGGGCTGGCCCAGCTCGGCCGCGACGGCCTCCGGGGTCATGGACCCCTCGGCGTCGATGCGCTCCTGGACGCCGCGCAGCACGCCGGGTCGGGGGCTGGTCCAGTTGCCGTGGTCGTAGCCGGGGGAACCGGGGCCGCCGGTCCACAGGGTCTTCTCGTTGAGGACCAGTCGCTCGGAAGCGAGGGTTCCGTAGATGCCGGCACCGAGGGCGCCGCTGCCGATGGGGAGGCTTTCGCGCTCCCAGTTGGCGGCGGGCTTGGTGTACCAAAGCGTCAATTCATCGGAGGGGTCGGCTGCTGCGGCCCGGCCGGCCAGAGCGGGTACACCCAGCGCGAGGGCACTGGTTACGCCGAGTGCGGACTTCATCGTGGTTCTGCGGCTGATGCCCTGAGTCATGCGGCAGACGTTAAAAGTCCGATGACTGAATTGGCAAGGCACATGACAAAACCTCGCGGCAGGCAATTTTCCTGCCGCGAGGCGGTGGGACGGGGACGCGCCGGGCGGCGCACGGGAGTTCGCGTCCGGAACACGTCCGGAACGGAGTCGGGATCGTTGTGGCGAACACCCCCCGGATCGCCGCCCGGACCGCGTCGGGATCCGATCGGTCTCGCGCGGGGTCCGGGAGCCGGGGCCGCTCGCGGCCCCGGCCTGCTCAGCCCTGCTGGAAGAGCTCCGCGGGGAGCGGCTTCAGCAGCGCGTAGAGATCGTCGGTGATCGGCCGGTCCCAGCTCGCGATGGTGACGAGGACGTTGTCGCTGCGGTCGAACTGCACGCAGGCGATACGGCTTTCGGAGAGCTTCAGCCGGCGCACGATCAGCAGGTTGTCCCCCTGCATGACCGGCACGTCCTCGGTGCTGACGACGTCGACCTGCTCCTCGTTCTCCAGGGCGAGCAGCAGTTGCGCCACCTCGAAGGGGATCTGGCCGTCCTCCACCTCGCGGGCCGGTGATCCCTCGGGCAGATTGCCGATGATCATCGCCGGGCCGCGGCCGCCGAAGAGGTCGTACCGCAGGAAGACGCCCTGACAGCTGCCGTCGGGTGCGGGCAGCAGACCGGCGCCCAGATTTCCGGGCCAGTCACCCGGGTCCATGGCCAGGACGTCGAAGTCCGGGCCCGCGGGTGTGGCGGAGCTGCGGCGGCGGAGGAAGGACATGCCGCCATGGTACGTCTCCGCGGGACCCCGGCGACGCGGGACCCGGAGCACGCCGGAAGCGCCGGGACACCGCCGTGGTCAGGTGAGGTCGAACTCCCCGTCGCGGGCGTTCAGTACGAAGGCCCGCCACTCCGCGGGGCTGAAGATCAGCGAGGGATTCTCCGGTTTGCGGCCGTTGCGCATCGCGATGAACCCTTCGACGAAGGCGATCTGGACGTCCCCCGTGCCCTGGCTGCTCGAACGCCAGTCGGCCTTGCTCAGGTCCAGTTCCGGCTTGTCCCAGCCCGCCAACGGCTGCTGGGTGGTGGTGCTCTCAGCCACGTCCCGCTCCTTCCGGTTCGTCGTCCGGGGCCAGACTATCGATCGTTTCGGGTCCCGGACAGGCCGCTGCACGGGCTGTCCCCAACCCCCTTGAGGTGGCGCCGAGTTGCTGCCGTACGCCGGACGGACGGGCGGGCGGGGACTGGACCGACCGGTTTCGGATCCGGGTCCCGGCGCGCCCCGTGCCTTGACGCCGGTCCGGACGGCTGGATTACTGGGCGGGAAGAAGATCAACCGAATGATCGGTCGCCCGGCCGTCCGGGTGCCCGGTCGGTGCGGGAAGAGTCGGAGAATCGGGGAGTCGGCCATGACGGATCTGCTGGACGCCGGGGAACTGCTCGGCCGGGACGAGCTCGAAGCGTTGCAGCTCACGCGGCTGCGGGCGACACTGCGGCACAGTTACGACAACGTGCCGTTCTACCGGGAGTCGTTCGACACCGCAGGACTGCGGCCGGACGACTGCCGCTCTCTCGCCGACCTCGCCCGCTTCCCCTTCACCGCCAAGACCGATCTGCGGGACAACTATCCGTTCGGGATGTTCGCCGTCGATCAGGCGGACGTGCGGCGTATCCACGCCTCCAGCGGCACCACGGGCCGCCCGACCGTCGTCGGCTACACGCAGGGAGATCTGGACACCTGGGCCGATGTCGTGGCCCGCTCCATCCGGGCGGCCGGCGGCCGGCCCGGTCACAAGGTCCATGTGGCGTACGGATACGGCCTGTTCACCGGCGGTCTGGGCGCCCACTACGGCGCCGAGCGGCTCGGCTGCACCGTCATCCCGGCGTCCGGAGGCATGACCGCGCGGCAGGTCCAGCTGATCACCGACTTCCGGCCCGAGATCATCATGGTGACGCCGTCGTACATGCTGACGCTGCTGGACGAGTTCGAGCGCCAGGGCGTCGATCCCCGGACGACTTCCCTGAAGGTGGGGATCTTCGGGGCCGAACCGTGGACGGAGGAGATGCGGCGGGAGATCGAGGAGCGGTTCGCGATCGACGCCGTGGACATATACGGCCTCTCCGAGGTCATGGGCCCCGGCGTGGCGCAGGAGTGCGTCGGGACGAAGGACGGGCTGCACATCTGGGAGGACCACTTCTATCCGGAGGTCGTCGACCCGTTCACCGGTGAGGTGCTGCCCGAGGGCGAGGAGGGCGAGCTGGTCTTCACCTCCCTCACCAAGGAGGCGATGCCGGTGATCCGCTATCGCACCCGTGATCTGACGCGGCTGCTGCCGGGCACGGCGCGGGTGTTCCGGCGGATGGAGAAGGTCACCGGGCGCAGTGACGACATGGTGATCCTGCGCGGGGTGAATCTCTTCCCGACGCAGATCGAGGAGATCGTGCTGCGTACGGCGGGGGTGGCCCCGCACTTCCAGCTGCGGCTCACCCGCGACGGCCGGATGGACGCGCTGACCGTACGGGCCGAGGCGCGGGCGGGGGCGACGCCGGATCAGCGCGCGGCCGCCGCGCGGTCGATCGCGACGGCCGTGAAGGACGGGATCGGGGTCTCGGTGGCGGTCGAGGTGGTGGACCCGGAGACGCTGGAGCGCTCGGTGGGCAAGATCAAGCGCATCGTGGACCTCAGGACCGACCCGAGCCCGTCCGGCGACTGAGAACAAGCGCAACCCGTCCGACGCCTGAGGACAAGCGCAGCCCGTCCGGCGGCTGAGGACGGATCACGCCGAGGACGAACCCCGCCACGGCGCCGGCGGCGCTCAGCCCGAGAACCGGTCCCGCAGCTCGCGCTTCAGGATCTTGCCGCTCGCGTTGCGCGGCAGCTCCGTCACGAACAGGACCTTCTTCGGCGCCTTGAAGTGGGCGAGCTTCTCCCGTGCGTGGTCCAGGAGTTCGTCCTCCGTGACCTCACCCCGCGGCACCACGACCGCGGTGACGGCCTCGATCCAGCGGTCGTCCGGCAGACCGATCACCGCGGTCTCGGCGACGCCCGGGTGTGTGTACAGCGCGTCCTCGACCTGGCGTGAGGCGACCAGCACACCACCGGAGTTGATGACGTCCTTGACCCGGTCGACCACCGTGTAGAAGCCCTGTGCGTCGCGCACCGCGAGGTCGCCGGAGTGGAACCACCCGTCGCGGAAGGCCTCCGCCGTCTCCTCGGGCTTGTGCCAGTAACCGGCGCACAGCTGCGGGGAGCGGTACACGACCTCGCCCGCCGTGCCGTCGCGGACCTCCTTGCCGTCCTCGTCGACGACCCGCGCCTCCACGAAGCGCACGGGGCGCCCGCAGGAGTCCATCCGGCCCTCGTGCTCCTCGGGGCCGAGGACGGTGGCGAGCGGGCCGATCTCGCTCTGGCCGAAACAGTTGTAGAAGGCGAGTGACGGGAGCCGTTCGCGCAGTCGCTCCAGCACGGGCACCGGCATGATCGAGGCGCCGTAGTAGGCCTTGCGCAGCCCGCCGAGTTCGCGGGTCGCGAAGTCCGGATGGTTGGACAGACCGATCCACACCGTGGGCGGCGCGAAGAGACTGTCGGCGCCTCCCGTCTCCACGAGATCGAAGACGGCCGCCGGGTCGGGCCCGTCGAGAATGATGCTCTCCGCGCCCACGGCCAGGTACGGCAGCAGGAACACATGCATCTGCGCCGAGTGGTACAGCGGCAGTGAGTGGATGGGCCGGTCGCTCTCCCGCAGGTCCAGCGCGTCGATGGCGCTGGCGTACTCGTGCACGAGCGCCCGGTGCGTCATCATCGCGCCCTTGGGCAGCGCGGTGGTGCCCGAGGTGTAGAGCAGTTGCGCCAGATCGTCGGAGTCCCGGTCGGGGTCGTACGGTCGCGGGTCGGCCAGCGCGGCGAGCAGCGAGTCATCGGCGTCCCGGAGTGCTCGGACGGCGATGCCCGGCGGGACTCGGTCGGCGAGCGCCGGGTCGGTGAGCACGAGGGCGCTCGCGGACTGCTCCAGGATGTACGCGAGGTCGTCGCCGGTGAGGTGCTGGTTGACCGGTACGTGGACGAGCCCCGCCCGTGCGCAGGCGAGGAAGGCGATCAGATAGGCGTCGGAGTTGTGGCCGTAGGTGGCGACACGGTCGCCGTCCTGGAGTCCGTGCCCGCGCAGGGCCGCGGCCGCCGTCGAGACGGCGGTGTCGAGTTCGGCGTAGGTCCAGGTCCGGTCCCCGTATCTGACCGCGGTGCGGTCGGGGACGCGTCGGGCGCTGCGGCGTACGACGCCGTCGACGGTGCTGTGGAGCAGTTCCCTGACGGCGCGTTCCTCGGCGTTCATGGCGTGATACTCCGTGCCGTCACGGAGCGGGTCAAGCCCTCCGCCGGTGATCGGGGGCGGAGGATCCGGGGGTGTTTCCACACGCCTCACGGACTCACCGCGAGGAACACGAACGCCGCGAAGATCGCCATGTGGACGCCGCCCTGGAGCAGCGTGGCGCGGCCCGGCACGACGGTGAGCGCGCCCACGACGACGGTGAGCGTGAGCAGGACCATGTGGGTGGCGCTCAGCCCGAGGACGAGCGGGCCTTCCAGCCAGATGGTGGCGAGCGCGATCGCGGGGATCGTCAGGCCGATGCTGGCCATGGCCGAGCCGAGCGCGAGGTTGAGACTGGTCTGCACCCGCTCGCGGCGCGCGGCCCGGACGGCGGCCAGGGTCTCGGGCGCGAGGACGAGCAGGGCGATGATGACACCCACCACGGCGTGCGGCATCCCGGCCGACTCGACGCCCGACTCGATGGTCGGGGACACCGCCTTCGCGTCGCCGACGACCGCGACCAGGGCGACGACGAGCATGACCGCGCTCAGCGTCGTCGCGCGGCGGGTGGGCGGCGGCGCGTGCTCGTCCACCTCCTTGATCTCGCCCTCCTGGGTCACGGGCAGGAAGTACTCGCGGTGACGCAGCGTCTGCATGGCGACGAACAGCCCGTAGAGCGCCAGGGAGGCGATCGCGGCGAACGTGAGCTGTGCCGTGGAGAACTCGGGGCCGGGCTTGCTGGTGGTGAAGGTCGGGAAGACCAGGCTGAGTGTGGCGAGCGTCGCCACCGTGGCGAGCGCGCCGCCCGAACCCTCGGCGTTGAAGACGGCGACCCGGCTGCGGAGGGCGCCGACGAGCAGGGATATGCCTACGATGCCGTTGCAGGTGATCATGACGGCGGCGAAGACGGTGTCGCGGGCGAGGGTGGCGCTCTTGGCACCGCCGTCGACCATCAGGGTGACGATGAGCGCCACTTCGATGACGGTGACGGCGACGGCGAGCACGAGGGACCCGAACGGCTCGCCGACCCGGTGTGCGACGACCTCGGCGTGGTGCACGGCGGCGAGTACGGCGCCCCCGAGCAACAGGGCCACCAGGGAGACCGCGTACCCCGGCAGGTCGCGGCCCCAGCTGAGCACCAGGGCCACCAGGGCGAGCAGCGGTACGACCACGGTCCAGCGGGACCACAGCGATCGGACCCCGGTACGCGTCGTCATGCGCCTCACGCTGCCAGAGGTGTCCGGCGCCCGCGCGGCGAGCCGCGGCGTCATGGTCCGTACGGAGGCGGGGCAGTAGCCTCGTGCGGCGGACAGGTTCGGACGGAGCGTCACGTCAGAGGGGTGGCCGGATGACTGGGGACTCGGCGGGCGGCGGGATCAGCCGGCGGAGGCTGGGCGGGGGCATGCTGGCGCTGGGCGGCGCGCTCGCGCTGGCGCCGGTCCCGTTCGCCGACGCGGCGACCGCCATAGGTGCGGAGGCGGGGTCTTCCGGCCCCGCGGGCTCGGGTTCCGGACGGCCGGCCCCGACGCTGCGGCGGGGCTCCCCCGCGCGCGCCGGGCTGCTGCTGGGGCCGCTGGAGCGGCTGGTGAGCGACGCGGAGCGGTTCCTGGAGCCCTCACCGGCGCACCCCTGGTACGCGGGCGCCGTGCTGCTCGCCGGGCGCGGTGGCACGGTCGCGCTGCACCGGCCCATCGGCAAGGCGGTGCGTTACTCAGCGTACGACGAGGCGACCGACACCGGTGTCGAGTTCCCGGCCGACCGGCAGATCGCGATGGCCGAGGACACCGTCTTCGATCTGGCGTCGGTCTCGAAGCTGTTCACGTCGATCCTCGCCGTGCAGCAGATCGAGCGCGGGGCACTGGCCCTGGAGGAGCGTGTCGCGTCGTATCTCCCGGACTTCGGCGGCGCGGGCAAGCAGGACATGACGGTCCGTCAACTGCTTACGCACACTTCGGGGTTCGCCGCCTGGATCCCGCTCTACCGGGAGCCGACGCGGGAGAGGATGCTCCAGAGGCTGTGGGACGAGGCGCCCACGAGCCCGCCGGGGAGCGTCTACCGGTACTCCGACCTCAATCTGATCTCCCTTCAGCTCGTGCTGGAGAGGATCACCGGGCGCGCGCTGGACGTGCTGCTGCGGGAGGAGATCACCGCTCCCCTCGGCATGCACCGCACCCGCTTCAACCCGCCCGCTTCCTGGAAGCCCAAGATCGCGGCCACCGAGGACTGCCGGCAGCCGTGGTCGGGGCTCGACCGCGGTCTCGTGTGGGGTGAGGTGCACGACGAGAACGCGTTCGGCTTCGACGGGGTCGCAGGCCACGCCGGGATCTTCTCGTGCGCGTGGGACCTGGCGGTCCTGGGCCGCACGCTGCTGAGCGGCGGCGCGTACGGCCGGGCGAGGATCCTGCGTCCGGCGTCGGTGGATCTGATGTTCACCGACTTCAACACGGACTTCCCCGGTGACGAGCACGGACTGGGCTTCGAGCTCTACCAGCACTGGTACATGGGGGCCATGGCCACGCCGCGTACGGCGGGTCACACCGGCTTCACCGGCACCAGTCTCGTCCTCGATCCGACGACCGACTCGTTCCTGGTCGTGCTCGGCAACTCCGTTCATCCGGTGCGTAGTTGGCGGTCCGGCAGTGCGCCGCGGGTCGCGGCGGCCGACCATCTGGCGCGCGCCGTGCCCGTCACCCCGGAGAAGGGCCGGACCGCGTGGTTCTCGGGCATGGCCGCCGACTCCAACGCCACGCTCACGCTGCCCGCGCTGCGTATCGCCACCGGGCAGGGGCGGTTGCGCTGCTCCCTGTGGTGGGACACGGAGCCGGTGACGGACGAACTGGTCCTGGAGGCGTCCGGGGACGGCGCCGAGTGGCGGCCGGTGCCCTTCACGACGACGCCGTCCGGTCAGGAGGCGGGCGCGCCGCGTCCGGCGGGCTCGGTCTCGGGCTGGTCGGGGCGCGGCTGGCACCGGCTCCACGCCGACCTCGCCGCCTGGAGCGGCCATCCGGTGCGGCTGCGCTGGCGTTACGCGACCGGCGGCCCGTACGTCGGCCGTGGCGCCTATGTGGACTCGCTGCGGGTCGAGGACGGCGGCCGTACCGTGTTCGACGACTCGCGCCACGGGGACGCGGCCCGCGTCGAGTTGGACGGCTGGAGCGTGTCGGCCGACTGAACCCAGGTCGGGCGCTCGAACGTCCACGCACTAGGGTTTCCGGGGTGACTGCGACCACCACCTTCAGCGACGCCTTCCTCCGGATGACCGAGCGGCACGCCGCCTGGGGCGCGCAACAGCTCGAAGCGTTCAACGAGTTCATGCCGACCGGGCCGTGGACGGCCGATCTCGACCAGCGCCTCTACCGTCAGGCCGAACGCGATCTGCGGATCTCGGTGCTGGGGAGCTTCGACACGTCGGACGGCTCGTGGCTGTGGGGCTGGGCGAACCCCGGCTTCGGTGGAACGCCCGTCGTCGGCGCGGCGGACGAGATACGGCGGCTGGGTCAGGCGCACGGCATTGCGGAGTTCACGAACGACCTGGTCGACCTGTCGGCGTTCGACGACCCCCGCTTCGCGGTGGAGACCCTCGCGTTCGGGGCGATGGGCGCGCTCGGCGCGTCCGGCTACATCGGCGTCCAGGCCTCCCCCGAGGGCCGTCTGTACATGGTGCCGGACGACCCGCAGGTGCCGCGCGCCGTGCCCGACGCCATCACGTTGCCGCGCGTGCTGCTGACGGGCACGGGCCTGCTCGGCGGGAGTTCGGCCCGCGCCGTGGTGGCCGGGTACTTCGACCACCACGGGGTGCCTCGGCGTCAGGAGGCGGACCGGATCAGCGCCGATCTGCCCGGCGGCTCCACGGTCGACGTCCTGTTCGACGCCGCCGAACGTGTCGCGTCCGTCGAGATGAAGAACGTCTCCCGGTAGACCGCGTGCGCCGGAGCCCGGCTCAGCCGGCCGGGGTCCGGCCCGCCTCCAGCACCGCCATCGCCGCGTTGTGTCCGGGTACGCCGCTGACGCCGCCGCCGCGTACGGCGCCCGCGCCGCACAGCAGCACGTTCGCGTGGGCCGTCTCCACGCCCCAGCGGCCCGTGTCGGCCGTGGCGTAGGGGAAGGCGAGATCGCGGTGGAAGATATGGCCGCCGGGCAGCCGCAGTTCACGTTCCAGATCCAGTGGTGTCTTCGCCTCGATGCAGGGCCGGCCGTCGCCGTCCACGGCGAGACAGTCGGCGATCGGCTCGGCGAGATGCGCGTCGAGCTGGTCCAGGGTCGCCTTGAGCAGTTCGTCGCGTACGGCGTCGTTGTCCTCGGCGAACAGCCTTGCGGGCGTGTGCAGTCCGAAGAGGGTGAGGGTCTGATAGCCCTGCTCCGCGAGCTCGGGCGCCAGGATCGACGGGTCGGTCAGGGAGTGGCAGTAGATCTCGGAGGGCGGCGCGGACGGGAGCGTGCCGCCGGCCGCCTCCTCGTACGCCGTCGCCAACTGCCGGTATCCCTCGGCGATGTGGAACGTCCCGGCGAACGCGTCGCGCGGGTCGACGCTCCGGTCGCGCAGCCTCGGCAGGCGGCGCAGCAGCATGTTGACCTTCAGCTGGGCGCCCTCGGCGGCGGGGGCGGGCGGCGCGTCGCCGAGCAGAGTGGCGAGCGCCTGGGGTGAGGCGTTGACGAGGACGTGGCGGGCGGCGACGGTCCCGGTGTCGCCGGCCTCCGTACGGAAGGTGACCTCGGCGCGGGCGCCGTCCGTCTCGACGCGGGTCGCCTCGTGCCCGGTGACGATCTCGGCGCCCGCCGCGCGTGCCGCGTCGGCGAGTGCGTCGGTGAGCGCGCCCATGCCGCCGACGGGCACGTCCCAGTCGCCGGTGCCGCCGCCCACCACGTGGTACAGGAAGCAGCGGTTCTGTAGGAGGGTCGGGTCGTGGGCATCGGCGAAGGTGCCGATCAGCGCGTCCGTCAGGACGACGCCTTGTACGAGGTCGTCGGCGAACCGTTCCTCGATCGCGACTCCGATCGGTTCCTCGAAGAGCATGCGCCAGGCGGCCTCGTCATCGATCCGGGAGCGCAACTCGGCGCGCTCGGGCAGCGGTTCGGTGAGGGTCGGGAAGACGCGCTCGGCGACCCGGAGGGTCGAGGCGTAGAAGGACTGCCAGGCCGCGTACTCGGCGTCGCCTCCGGTCAGGGCGGCGAAGGACTCCCTCGTACGGTCGGCGCCGCCGCCGACGAGCAGTCCGGTCGGCCCCCCGCCGCGCTCGGCCGGCGTGTACGAGGAGACGGTCCGCTTTCTTACGGCGAACCGCAGGCCCAGCTCGTCCACGATCTTCCGGGGCAGCAGGGAGACCAGGTACGAGTAGCGCGAGAGGCGCGCGTCGACACCGGCGAAGGGTCGGGTGGAGACGGCGGCGCCGCCGGTGTGGCCGAGGCGCTCCAGGACCAGCACGGTGCGGCCGGCTCCGGCGAGATAGGCGGCGGCGACCAGTCCGTTGTGGCCACCGCCGACGATCACGGCGTCGTACGAGGTGCGGGCGGGAGAGGAGAGTGCGGGCATGGCTCTTGGTAACACGTTTGCCGCCCGCACGGGACCCCGCCTCCCCCGGCCGGACCCGTCCGCAGTGCCGTCAGGGGTGACGGGGTGAGGACAGGGCCTGGGGCCTGTCGTTTGGATCAGGCCGGATCAGGAAGTGGGGTCTGGTGCGTGCGAGCGCAAGGCGGAGGAGGGAGACAACGCGGAGCGTTGGCGACCGACGACAACGCGGCGGGCGTGCGTGCCAGGGA
>NZ_JBHXDC010000023.1:0-98613 GCF_042725135.1 Streptomyces sp. NPDC060366
GCCACCCCCGCAACTACCTGGCCTTTCTCGGACTCGCCGCCGCCCTCTGCTGCTACAAACGACTACTCAAACTCACCACATAGGACACGGTCTAACACTTACCAAGCTCCTCCCGGCTGAGAGCAGTTCATCGAGCTGTCCGCGTCCCGGACTGCTCCCCAGGAAGCGTGCGAAATGCCGTCTTGCCTCCTCCCAGCGAGGCGTCGCACAGTGGACGAGGAAGAGATTCCCTATGTCCGCGATCGTCCCGGGGTCGGTTCCGGCTTGACGGGGAGCAAGAAGTTCGACACACGCGCCAGATGCGCTTCGGCCTCCGGATTCTGCAGGGAGCGTAGGACGACCGCCTTCTCGTAGTGCCCCCAGGCGTCGTCGGGACTGATTTCGGTGGCGCGGATGAGGTCGGTGAGGGAGTCTTCGAAGCGGTCCATCATCCGATAGAGGGCTACTAGGGTTCGGGGAAGAGTCGACCGAAGAAGGAAGCTGACGGTGCATGACCTGACGCGGTTCCTCCGGGCCCGGCTCGCCGCCGATCCCGACCACCTGGAGGTGTGGCGCCCGTGACCGAGTCGCACATCACCCTGTTCAGCTCCTGCCTGCTGTCCAAGTGGGGCTTCAACGACGGCGACACTCCCGAGTCGTGGCTCGACTGGTGCGAGACCAACGGGATCGACCACACCAAGCTGAAGTTCCCACTCATCGCCCTGGTCCGTAAGCACCTCGAACCTGCCATCGAGCAGACCATCGAGGTCACGAAGATCGGGACGAGTCACAACCCGATTCGTGCACTGAGAGTCGACGGGGTCGACATGGGCAACGTCTGGTACGCCCGCGCGCCCGCGCCCCACCTCACCCCCGACTACGTCACCGTCCCCATGACCGAGGTGCTGCGCCTCGCACTGGAAGAGGCAGGTCTCTCCGAGGCGCCTCGTCACCAGGGCTAGGGTCTGTCGTTTGGATCAGGCCGGATCAGGGAGCGGGGTCTGGTGCGTGCGGTCGCGAGGCGGAGGAGGGAGACAACGCGGAGCGTTGGCGACCGACGACAACGCGGCGGGCGTGCGTGCCAGGGACCGCGAGCCCGGCAAGATCCGAACGACAGGCCCTAGAGCTTTCGGTGGTTTCCGAGGCTTGGCGCTCGTAGCCCGCGCGGAACAGGCCCCCGACCGTTTGGACGGGGGGCTTCGTGCTGCTCGGGTGCCTGCCGCGTGCTGGACTGAGACCGCTCGTCGCGGGAAGCAGCCGCACGGCGCGGCGGGTGCCCGCCCCGGGCCGAAGCACCGGAGCGGGCGTCGCAGGCACGCGCAGTGCGCGGACCGATGGATCACATACCGCAGCTCGGGGCCGACCAGAAGCGGCCGTCGCCACCGGCGACGTGCGTGTGATCGTCGTGACCCGGGTAGCCCGGGCCGAGGATCTCCGTGAAGCCGTGGTTGCGGGCCGCCAGAGCCAGGGCGCAGAAGCCCTGCGAGCCCGCGCCGAGGTCGGCCGCGTGGCCGTACAGGTGACGGCTGTTGGCCGCGCCGCCGACGTTGCTGTTGCAGGCGACGCTGCGGAAGCCGCCGTTGACGGTGATCGGCCTGTCGCCCATGGCGTGGCGCATGGCCTGGAGCTTCCACATGGTGACCAGGGCGTTGGCGCGGGCCGTGGCCGCGCTGACCTTGCCGCCGGACCAGTCGGAGTTGCAGTTGTTCAGCTCGCCGTACTCGAAGTTGACCGGGGAACAGTCGTCGTCCTGAAGCTCGTAGATTTTGCCGAAGGTGGCCGGGCCCGCGACACCGTCGGCGCCGAGACCGTAAGCCGACTGGAAGCGTTGCACCGCGGCCTTGGTAGCCGGGCCGAACTGGCCGTCGATGGCGAGCTGGCTGCCCGAGCCGGGGTATCCGGCGACCCGGATCTGGAGCTGTCGCACGGCTTCGCCGGACGAGCCCTCGCTGAGCGTCCCGCTCCAGGTGTAGCAGCCGTCGGCGGCGGACACCTCGGCTACGGTGGCCGGCGAGGCGTTCGCGACCGCGGGCAGGGCTGTGGGGGCGGCGAGCATCAAGCCGGCACCCGTCAGTACCGACACCAGCACTCTGACAGTACGTGAACTCATGTGGGGGGCTGCCTCTCCTCATTCGTGGCACTGGTTGGAGAGGCATGAGAGTGGCCTTACTCGCAGCCCTTGTCAAGAACACGTCACGGAGCGGTAAATTCCTCCACACCTACAACCACCACCGCTGCCAAACCGCACTCGACGGACACCCGCCCATCACCCGCGTCAACAACCCTCCGGGTCAAGACACGACCTAGGGTCTGTCGTTCGGATCTTGCCGGGGTCGCGGTCCCTGGCACGCACGCCCGCCGCGTTGTCGTCGGTCGCCAACGCTCCGCGTTGTCTCCCTCCTCCGCCTTGCGACCGCACGCACCAGACCCCGCTCCCTGATCCGGCCTGATCCGAACGACAGACCCTAGGGCCGTCGACGCCCCGAGCCGCCGCGCGGACCAGCCCAGCGCCCGCCCCCACGACGAGTGCGCCCCTGTACGCGGCCGTCCGCCCGACACAACTCCTGCTCCAACTCAAACTCCTCGCTTCGCGGCCCCCGGAGACGGTAGAACGGCAGAAACTTTGCCCCAGCAGCGACAGCAGGTGGTGAGTCATGGACGTGATCAGCACCGCCGACGTCTCGGCGGGAGAACGGATGGCGTACTGGCGCGAGATGAGTTCGAAGCTCTGCGCGCCCTACGAACTGCGCTGCGAAAGGGAGTTGGAGAGCGAGTTCCGGGCGCAGGCCGGTATCAGTGACTTCGGCCCGGTGCAGGCGGCCCTGATGACCAGCGCGCGGCACACGGTCCACCGCACGCCCAAGCTCATCCGCCAGTCCGACCCCGAGGTGTTCAAACTGGCCTGCGTCGAGCGCGGCGGCGGCGGGATGACGCAGGACGGCCGGTACACGGAGTTCGGCGTGGGGGATCTGATCCTGTTCGACACCTCACGCCCCTACGAGGCCGAGTTCCAGCGGGACGTTCCCGTAAGCCGGCTGCTTCTCCTGCGCTTCCCGCGCTCGCTGCTGCCCCTGCCGACCCGCGACCTGCGAAGCCTGAGCGGGGTACGCATCCCCGGCGCTGGGGGAATCGGAGGGCTGTCCGCGCAGTTCATGCTGCAACTCGCCCGCCACATGGACGAACTCAGCCCGTCCGACGCCGCCCGGCTGTCCACCCTGACGCTCGACGTGCTGACCATGGCGCTGGCCACCGCGCTGGACGCCGAGCGCACGGTACCGCCCCACACCAGACGGCGAGCGCTGATGGCCCGGATCCACGCCTTCATCCGGGACAACCTGGGCGATACGCGGCTGACCCCGGACGCGATCGCAGCGGCGCACCACATCTCGCTGCGATACCTGCACAAGCTGTTCCAGGAGGAAGGGCACACCGTCGCAGCCTGGGTCCGCGAGCGCCGACTTGAGCAGTGCCGGCGGGACCTCGCCGACCCCCGGCTGGCCGCCCGCCCGATCAACGCGATCGCGGCCCGGTGGGGGTTCGCCAACGCCGCGCACTTCAGCCAGGCGTTCCGCAGCGCGCACGGCCTCTCGCCGCGCCAGTTCCGAGAGCGGTGCGCGACAGCGGCGCCGGGGGCGACTGTGCGCGCTGACTAAAGACCTGTGCGCGCACCGACAACGACAAGCCCGGCCGACCGCCTGCACCCTCTTGTGAGGAAGGAATGTGGCACGAACGAAGGGGGAATCTCTCGTGCCAGGTATACGCGGACGTGTGGTCGTGTCCCTGTGTGTCGTCGCGGCGGCCACCGCGGCGGCGACGATCGGATACGCCGGCGGCAGTGACGGAGTGCGGGCGGCGGAGGACGACCCCCGCCCGCACTCACGACCTCAAGCGCTCACCTGGCAGCAGGACTTGCGCGTCGCCGACGCACGGCAACGCCTGACCAGTCGGTGCATGAACCGCCATGGCTTCAGCTACTGGGAGGACCGCACCCTGACGCTCCGGGAGAGCCGCCCGGTCCGCTACGTCCAGGACGACCTGGCGTGGGCCCGTACGTACGGGTACGGCGGCCGTATCGACGCGAAGAGCGAGCGCGTTCGTGAGCGCAACCCCAACGGCAGCTACCGGCAAGGGCTTTCCGCGGCCCACCGCACCGCCTTCGACATCGCACTCGACGGCGGCGACAGCGCCCGCCTGCTCACGGCGCCGCTGCCGGGCGGCGGAGAGATCCAGAAACGGCTCGGCGGCTGTACGGAGGAGGCCGAGCGTTGGCTGTACGGCGACCCGGCCGAATGGTTCCGTACGAGCAAGATCGCCATGGGTCTCAACTCCCTCTACTCCGCAGACCTCATGAAAGACCGTCAGCTCACCGCGTCCGTACGGGCGTGGGCCCGGTGCATGAAGAGCGCCGGGCAGCCCTACAAGGACCCCCAGGCTGCGCGCGACGCCGTCCGGGTCAACACCGCCCGGCTGGGCGCGGCCCGCGCCGACGAGGCGTTCGCCGCCGAGCGGAAGACGGCCGTCGCGGACGCGGCCTGCGCCCGCGAGACCTCCCTGCGGGCCGTGGCCAAGGCCCGGGAGACGTACTACCAGGACCTCCTGCGCGACCGGTTCGGCGAGGCGCTCGACACCTACCGCCACCTCGGCCGCCGCGCGTACGACCGGGCGGTGCACGTCGTCCCGGAGCGCACCTGACCACCAAGGCACCACCAGCACACCGTCACCGCATCACCAACGAGGGGAAACCATCATGCGTGAATTCATCGTCGCGGCGGCGCTCACCGGCCTCACCGCCCTGGGCATCGCCGCACCGACCACCGCCGCCCACGCGGCCGAAAGCACCGTCGCGGGCCGCGGCTGCGACAGCGAGTGGGGCCCGCGTGACGGCAACATGTACGCCTGGCAGAACCTGGACTGCGAGGGCGCCCTGTTGATCAGGACCTCAGGGAACAGCTCCTACTGGGGAGCCTCGGCGACCGACAAGGCGACATCCGTCATGAACCGCGGCTTCCTGGGCGGCAAGGACATCGTCAAGTTCTACGAGGACATCAACCACAGGGGCGGTCACACCTGCCTCTACCCGGAGGAGCTGTACGCCGACGACGTGACCGACAACCAGTTCCACAACGGCTACGGGGTCAACGACCGCATCACCTCGCACCAGTGGGTGACGGCGACCTCCTGCTCGGGTTCCGGCGTGCTGACCTGACACACCCCGCCCACACACCCAGCCCGAAAGCTGCGGCCCGGGACACCCGGGCCGCAGCAGGCCGGCGCTGGTGCCGGTGCGGCGAGTCCCTCTCAAGAGGGCCTGCCTGGACGGGGACTTCGGCACCTGTGCCTGTATGGGCAGCCCGACCCCGCAGACCTGGCGGATCCGCCCCAGCAGCTCGCCCTCCGCCGGGCGCTACTCGGTGCGCAGTGCCGTGGCCGTACGCGCCCCGGCCGCCCAGCCGGCCGGGATCAGCGCGCCCAGTACCGCGATAACGACCCCGCCCAGCCCCAGCAGGAGCAGCTCAACAGGCTCGTACACATCGAGGACCGGCGACGGCAGACTGGTGCCTGCGGCACGCCCCATCACCGGCATGACGAGGCCGTGCAGGGCGTATCCCGCCGGGACGCCGAGCAGCCCGCCGATCACGCCGGTCGCGGTCACCGAGGCGAGCACGAGGCTCAGGGTCTGGCGTGGCGTCATGCCGATCGCCTTGCAGACGCCCAGGTCGTGGATGCGTTCCCGGGTGTCGAGGACCACGGAGTTGAGGACGCCGAGACCGGCCACGGTGATCAGCATGAGGGTGAGCAGCACCGCCATCGCGGCCATGATGAGGATGACGCCGTCCTGCCCCGGCTCGGAGCCGGTCGTGGCCTCGCCCCCCAGTGGCTGTACGACCGCGGCGACCTTCTGGGCGTACTCGTCGGCGGAGACGCCGGACTTCGTCTCGACGAG
Source organism: Streptomyces sp. NPDC060366 (assembly GCF_042725135.1). Classification (NCBI taxonomy): domain Bacteria; kingdom Bacillati; phylum Actinomycetota; class Actinomycetes; order Kitasatosporales; family Streptomycetaceae; genus Streptomyces; species Streptomyces sp. NPDC060366. Next base: position 5,924 of record NZ_JBHXDC010000023.1, read on the forward strand.
GAAGGTGCTGGGCTCGGCCGACTTGAAGTCGGCCATGTCCGCGTGGATCTCCAGTTGGCTGCCAGACGTGTCGAAGGACTCGCCCACGATCCGCAGGTTCGCGCTCTCCTTCCCGTAGGTCACCCGCACCGTGTCACCGAGCCTGGTGCTGGTCCTTTCCAGGAAGCGTGAGGGCACCACGACCTGCCCCTTACCGGTGATCCAGTGCCCGGAGAGCATCTCGTAGCTGCCGGGGCGCGAATCGCCCTCGTAGAGGCTGGCCTGGATCGATCCCGAGACCCCGGCCACGGCGACCTCGGTCTGGGCCTTGCCGTAGTACGACTTCATGCCCGGCTGCGACGTGACGGCGGACCGCACCTTCGCCGGGTCGGCGACCTTGGGCTTTTTGGGCGTGCTCGCCGCGCTGTTTTCCACGGGAGGCGGGCCCGACTCGCTGCCGCCGGGGGGAGGCGGATCTCCCGCGTCACCCCCCACAGGAGGCGGCGGAGGGGGAGCGACTTCCATCGCCTTGGTCGTCGTGACCGTGACCGCGGCACGGTTCTCGGGGTCCTGCGAGGTGCCGATCGCGTTCAGGGACGAGGTCAGCCCCACCGCGAACGTCGCCGCGACGGTGCCGAACGCCACCGCGAGCAGCATCGCGAGGGTACGTACCGGATGTGTGAAGGGGGCGGCGAGACCGTAGGTCACCGGCCGCGGCAGCGGCAGCATCCCCAGCGCCCGGTGCGCCCACCGGCCGCGCCCCGTGCGCGGCGCCCGGCCGACCGCGATGGCCTCGACCGTGCTCAGCCTGCCGGCCCGCAACGCGGGAATCAGCGCCGCCAGCCACACGACGACCAGGGCGGCGGCCGACACGGCGACGTCCACCCACCAGGCCACCGAGAACGAGACGCCGCCGTACACCGACTCGGTGTCGGCCAGCAGCGGCACTGCCAGGAGGTTCCCCAGGACGACACCCAGCGTGATGCCGGCACCGGCCGGGATCAGCGCCTGGGCCACGTAGGCGCGTACGACCTCGCGCGGAGTGAAGCCGATCGCCTTGAGAATGCCGATCCTGCGCAGGCTGGTGCCGACCGCGCCACTGATCACACTGCTGACGATGATCACCGACATCACTATGCCGAGCGCGCCGAAAGCCATCACGAACGGGACGGTCGCCGCCGCACCCTGATCAGCGGCGCGCTTGGTGTCCAGCCAGGACTGGGTCCCGAGCAGCGCCCCGGACTCCACGGAGGCGGCGAGCTTCTTCCGGTCGGCGAGGATCTGCTGCTTCGTGCTCGCGGGGTCGAAGCGGTAGAGCATTTGACTCGTGACCGGGTTTCCCTCCGACGCCAGCGCGTCGACCTGCGCGGGGGCCGCCCAGGCGTCGGCGGTCTTGCTGACCGACACGGCGAAGCCGACGATCGAAAGGGTCGGAGCGTCCTTGGCGTTCGACGTCTTCATGGGGGCGCCGATCCCGAAGGCGGGCCCCTCGAAAGACGCGTCGAGTACGATCTCTCCGGGCTTCTGCGCCCACCGGCCGGACTTCAGATCCACCCGGTCCACGGCGCCGTCCGGTGCCAACCGCCCGACCAAAGTCAGCGTCGGCAGCTGGAAGCCCGACCGGTCCACCGGGCGGACCGCCGTGGACGGGTACGGTCCCGCGCTCGCGGTGACGCCGGGCAGCTTCCCGGTCTTCGCCAGCTGCGCCGCACTCGCCTTGGCCGGATCGAACTGCGCGGTGATGTGCGAGCCCTGCTGCTTCTTGAAGGCCTTGTCAAAGGGTGCGGCCGCGGCGACCATCAGCGACCCGGCGACCACGGCCGAGGCCACGGCCATCATGGTGGCCACGGCGATCACCACGGTCTGCACCCGCCGCCGGCCGACGCCGGAACGTACAACCCGGCCCAGCGCGCCGGTGCCGAACAGGCTCATCGGACGGCCTGCGCGTACGTGTCGAGGTCGACGTGACCGTCGACCAGGTGGATCGTGCGGCTCGCGCACGCCTCCGCCAGCGTCAGATCATGTGTCACCAGCACGATGGTCTGTCCGGCGCGGTGCAGATCCATCAGCAGATCGCGGACGTCGTGGCCCGAGGCGGTGTCGAGCGCACCGGTGGGCTCGTCGGCGAGCAGCAGCGCGGGCCGGTTGACCAACGCCCGGGCGACCGCGACCCGCTGGCGTTCACCTCCGGACAGTCGGCCCGGGTAGGCGCGGGCGTGGTTCTGAATGCCCATCATCTCCATCAGCTCACCCGCGCGGGCCGCGGCCTTGCGCCGACCGGTCCCGGTCAGCTGGGCCGGGAGCTGGATGTTGTCGGTGACGGTGAGGTCGTCGAGAAGATTGAAGAACTGGAAGGCCATGCCGATGTACTCGCGACGGAACTTGGCGAGGGCGTGCTCGCTCAACTGGTCGATCCGTCGCCCGGCCACGATCACGGCGCCGTCGGTCGGCTTGTCCAGGCCGGCGACGAGGTTCAGCAGCGTGGACTTGCCGCTGCCGGAAGGGCCCGTCACGGCAAGGGCCTCACCCTTGGCGACGCCGAGCGTGAGCGGTCCGAGCGCCGGCGCGTCGGCGCTGTCGTAGCGCTTCGCCACACGCTCCAGTTCGATCACTTGCTGCATACGAGTAGTCCGTCCTTGCGGTCGTGAGAGGCACATGCCGTTGTCGGTCCTGCGAACCTAGAAGCGCCGCGTATGGGGCGCGTCGGCCGCGGAACCGACATCAGGCCCTTCCTGCGGAGGATTCGGCCGCGGAGTCATACCTGAGAAGTAGGCCTCTTGGGCAATGCCCTGGTCAGACAGGCGGACGCGGGCCAGGCGCAGAGCGCAGCACAATGCACGGGTGGAGACGGAAGACCGGCGCAGCCGGCATCAGCAACTCGTCGACGCGCTACGCCCGGAGACGAAGGCCGCCCCGCTGTCCCGGCGAGCGGTCCGCGCCGATGTGGTGCTGGCGGTCGTACTGACCGTCATCGCCCTGTTCGTGGCGGTGCGCTATCCCGGCGACGGGCCGGTGAATATCAACCCGCCTACGGTGGACGTCGGGACCGGTGTCCCGGCCCCACCCTCGCCGCCCGACCCTGGCCAGGTGCCCGTGGAGGAAGAACCCTCCTCCGTGCCCTGGTCCCTGGTCGTCCTCTCGACGCTGCCGCTGGCAGCCCGGCGCCGGTATCCGCTGACCTTGTTCGTGGTGGTGCTGGGAGCAGCACTGGTCATCGGCGGCTCCGCCTCCTGGATCACCGTCCTGGCCTGTGTCATCGGCGCCTACAGCGCCGTCGTATACAGCCGTTACCGGATAACCGCGATAGCCGTCCTGGTACTCGCCGCCGCGCTGTCCGGCTTCGCTTTCCGCGACGCGGAACCCGTGCTGCCCGGATGGTCCAGCCCAGGATTCGTGCTCCTGGTGGCAGGGATGCTGGCCAGCCTCGTCCGCTTTCTGCAACTGCGGCTGGCCTCCAGCCGGGACCGGATGACAGAACTGCGGGCCGCTCAGGAGGAGGCCACGCGCCGCGCCGTCGAGGAGGAGCGTGCCCGCATTGCCGCCGAACTGCACGACGTGGTGACCCACAATGTGAGCGTGATGGTGATCCAGGCCGGCGCGGCCCGCAAAGTGATGGACATGGCGCCCGAGCAGTCCAAGGAGGCACTACTGGCCGTCGAGGCGGGCGGTCGGGCCGCCATGTCCGAACTCCGCCACGTGATGGGCCTGTTGGCCGCCCCGGACCACGAGAGGCCCGACAGCCTGGAACCCCAGCCCGGGCTCGCGCAGCTCGACGCGCTCGTCGCACGAGTACGCGCCGCCGGTACGCCTGTGAGCGTCGGGGTGTCGCTGCCGCCGGATCCGCTGCCACCGGGGGTGGACCTCGCGGCGTATCGCGTCGTACAGGAGGCGCTGACCAACACGATCAAACATGCGCGTGGTGCGCAGGCGTCCGTCGCCATCGGCTACACCGACGCCTGTCTGGAGATCGAGATCACGGACACCGGTGGCGCCGAGGATTCTCCGCCGGTGCAGAGCAACGGCCGTGGCCACATGGGGCTGCGCGAGCGGTTGGCCGTCTACAAGGGCGAGCTGACGGCCGGACCGACGCCGGCCGGCGGCTACCGGGTGACGGCCCGCATCCCACGGAGCGCGGTATGACCGCGGACCAGCCACCTCTGCGCGCCGTCATCGCCGACGATCAAGCCCTCGTACGCACCGGTTTCAAGATGATCCTGGCGGCGGACGGCATCGAAGTGACGGCCGAGGCCGCCGACGGGGCCGAGGCTGTCGCAGCGGTTCGCCGTACGCGGCCCGACGTCGTCCTCATGGACATCCGGATGCCGGAGATGGACGGCATCGAAGCCACCAGGCGCATCATCGGCGACGCCGGCCCGGCCGGAACGCGGGTCATCATCCTCACCACGTACGACCTCGACCACTACGTCTACGCCGCGCTCACGGCCGGCGCCAGCGGCTTCCTGCTCAAGGACGTCACCCCCGAACATCTGGTTGCCGCCCTACGCCTGGTGCGGACCGGCGACGCTCTCCTCGCGCCCACGATCACTCGCCGGCTGATCGAGCGCTTCGCCCATCGCGACGAACCGCAGACCATCGCCCCCCACCGCGATCTGTCCGGCCTGACCCCGCGCGAGCTCGAGGTGCTCCGCCTCCTCGCGACGGGCCTCAGTAATGCCGAACTTGCCTCCAGGCTGTTCCTCAGCCCGACCACGGTCAAGAGCCACGTCGGACGCATCCTGTCGAAGCTGGACCTCCGCGACCGTGTCCAGGCCGTCGTCTTCGCCTACGAGACGGGGCTGATCGCCCCGGGCGAGGCGCCCAGATGATTGATTCCGAGGTCAGTGGCCGTCCAGCGCGTATGCGGGCAGGGACATGACCCGCAGGTGCCCGGGACAGCGGTCGGTGGTGGCGCGGCTCTTGCCACCTCGGCGGCAATCTGCCAGGTCAGGGTCGGCAGCAGGTAGCGGGTGTCGTCAACGGTGGTCGCTGCGGCTGCCCCCATGGTCTCCGGGGCCTCGCCGCACCGGGTGGTCACCATGACCGAACCGGCCCCCTTCGTGGCCTGGTTCGTCCGTACCCGGGCCCGGCCCTGCACCCGACTTCGCCAACGCGTCGAAGGGCTCATCGCCGCCGCGGCCAACCGGCCCGATGTCTCCGACACCCTCCCCGCCCGCCCCGCACCCGGCGACCGAAACCTCCACGAGATCGCGAACCACTGCGGATGACGCAGTGGGCTGGGGCCGGACAGTACCGCGTCGGCCCCCACCACACGCTGCCCGGTCAGTCGTCGGCGGCCTGCCGGTCGGCGCGGCGGCAGATCGGGGAACTGATGGGAAAAATGCGCGACTTCGACCAGATGGTCCCAGGCGAGTCCGTCCAGGCCCTGACCACCGAGAAGCCACCCTCAAGCACCGCGTCCAGCAGCTGACCCGGGAACACCGCACGCTGACCGAGCGTCTTGAGGGCGCCCGCTCAAACCTGCGGTTCGCCGAGAAGCACATCGCCGAGCTCGAAATGGGCCTCACGAGGAGGACCTGGCTGACGGCCACGGCGGTGCGTTCCTCGGCCTCCGCTCTTCACTCTCCGCTCTACCGGAGGCACATTCCGTACGCCATAGTTGAACAAGGGAGTCGAGCGGGGGGATCTTTCATGATCGAGCAGGCGTACGTTCAAGCCGTCGACCAGACCACACCGACGATCCAGGCCATCAGGGCTCGGATCTCGCAGGCGGTGGACGCGACGACGGGCCCCGCCCTCGATCGCCTCAAGTTCTGGTTGCAGATGCCGACCGATTCCATGTTCATGGGGATGTTGGACAACGACTGCCAGGTGCGCGCTCAAAGGGTCGGCGCTCTGTTGAGCCCTGGAGCAAGGGGGCTGTACGAGTCCTCGGATCTCTCGGTGCCGTTGGAGATCGCAGGCAAATGGGCCGCTGTCGACGAAGCTGTGAAGGCCGACCGTGCCGTAATCATCAACGGTTCGACCGGACACGTGGGCGGGAGCGAGAGCAAGTTCAACAACAAGCGCAACACCGGTTTTCATGTGATCGTCTTCTTGGCCGTCGGGCAGGAGCCCTCCGGACGCCGTTACTATCTGGGCTTCGACCCGGACGTCAGCGCCACTGCGGAGTCTCGAGCGAAGTGGAAACCGTTGGTCCTCGGTGGCACCGAGGCGAGGGCACAGAAGTTCGATGAAGCGAAAAGCCTTCAGGTCGTCAAGGCCATGATCCTCGGTGACTCGCAGGACGGATTCGGCCCGCTGGTCCGCAAGTACTACGTCGAGACGGACAAGGCCTTCCCTAGGATCGTTCACGCCTGAGCGCGCTCCACGCGGTGACCCGCCTTGGACAACGCTCGGTTTCGCCGGCTCGAACCCGGTTTCTCGGCAACGGCCAAACGGTTCCAGCAAGAGGCCGGTTGTGCATCTCGCGCACGCGGCGGGGGATCGAGGCCTGTTCCTCCGGCCCGCAGCCCCCCGCCCCGGTGGTGGTGGCCGGCACCCGAAACAGCGCATGCCGGCCTGGGGCCTCCGGCTCGGTCGGCGAGGTGATCACAACGCCGCCGTGTCGGGGACGTATCCCCTATGCGGGCAGGGCATGCAGCTTCTTGCCATGCAGCGCGAAGACACGCTTACCGTCGGTGGCCACCAACCACGCGTGAAAGTCACCGGACTTGTCGTTGAAGGTCCAGCGCAGCTCACCGGTCTTGGCGTCGATGGCGACGACACCGCCCTGTTCGTCGAGGCTCGTCGCTCCGTAAAGGACGCCACCCACCTTGACGTACTGCCTGGGCACCTGGACCTCGCCCTTCGCGAGGGCCTTGGACTGCCAGATCTCCTTGCCGGTACCCGGCTCGAGGGCCCGCAGAGTGCGGTCGCTGTCGGCGATGTAGAGCACGCCCTCCACGACGGCCGGCTCCTTGAACGTGGTGAGGCGCTCGGTCTTCATGGACCACTTCTCTCTGCCGTCAGACAGGTTGAAGGCCTGAAGCGTCTGTCCCTGCGGGACGATCACCAGATCCTCGTGCACAGCGAAGAAGCCGTAGTTCGTCTTTGTCGTCTTGTGTGTCCACACCTGCGAACCGGTGGCCGTGTCGCGCACCGTGAGGTTCTTCTTGAAGTCGGTGTACACGAGATAGCGGCCCTTGACGGCGGCGTGGATCCCCATCTCCATGGTGCCGAGGTCGCGCTGTTCACTCCACGCCACCTTGCCCGTGGAACTGTTCAGCGCGGCGATCACGTTGGTCCGGGACGAGCCGTCGTCCTCCAGTATCTCGGCGATCACATACACCTGCTTGTCGTCCACCGCCATCGGCTTCGGCTGCCGGTAGCCCTTGCCCAGGTGGCTGCGCCAGGTCTCCCTGCCCGAAGCCGGGTCGTAACCGGCGACGGAGCCGTCGTACTTGCCGCTGGCCAGGTACAGCGTGCCGTTGCCGACCAGCATCGGCGCACCGGGGACCGCACCGCTCTCCAGCGCCCACCGCTCCTTGCCGGTTGCCGCGTCGAAGGCGACGAGCGGATCACCGCTCGCGATCACCACGCCTCCCACGGCCACGAGTTCGTCGTTGTCACCGTAGGTCTGTGCCGAGGTCGACTTCGTCCACTGCGGCTCGGGAGCCTGTCCGGCCCCGCGGGCGTCGCCCCCGGAAGGCTTGTCACCCTCGGATACTTCTGAGCCCCCCGCCTCCGCCGCGTCCTCGCGGCAGCCTGCCGTCCCGGCCGTCAGGACTGCCAGCGTGAGACCGCCCCCGGCCAGCCTCAATACTTGCCGCCGAGAAGACCTGCCACCTGACGCACTGATTCCCATGGCCATCTCGCCGTACCCCCGTTGAGTCGTAAAAGCAGAAACATGCACAGACCGATGCCATACCGTCCTACGGCCCTGCGACCATGAACGTTAGTCACCGCCGGGCGCTACGGGGGATGCCGTGAACCAACCGGGACAACGCCGTGGACCAACCGGGACATCATCCCCGCACGCCTGGTCGTGGTGCCGACCGCAGGTCGCGTCGGTGCACGTCGCTCAGGTTCCAGTCGCGGATCGCCGAGTAGCGCCCGTGGTCACCGACCCGTCCGCAGATGACTCACGAGGAGTTCCCGGGAACCCCCCGATCGCTCCGGCGCAATCCGCCAATTGAACCGTGCGACGCGGCGCTCGCGTTCGCGAGACGTCAGTGAAGAGCCACTGTGAGCTTCTGCTGCTGGCGTAGGGCAAGTGCTGGCGGGACTGGATGTAGGCCCGCATGAACTCAGCGACGGGCGCCGGCAGGGGGGACGGCGGATCTTCCAGCCGGACGGCGACGGTAGCCCCGTCGTCGAGGACGTCATCGACCGTGAGGCGGACGATGCGGGTGACGGGTTGGGCGTAGAGGAGGACGAACGCGGCGGCGACCCGGGCCCGCAGGGGTAGGGAGTGGTCGTCCGTCAGTGCACAGTGATCACGGTCTTGCCGCGGGAGTGGCCTTCCTCCACATGCCGCATGGCCTCGGCCGTGTCGGTCAGGGGGTAGGTCCGGCCGACTACGGGGGTGACCTGACCGGCGTTGATGAGCGCGGTCACGGCAAGTAGATCTTCCTGGGCCGGACCGCTCGGGGTTGCCGGGATGATCGGGCGCAGGCTGTGCCGGGTGACTGTGTTGACCGCGGTCAGTTTCAGCATGGAGCCGATTGCCCCGAACACCCGGCCGGGTGAGCCGCCGCCGTTGGCCACCAGGACTCCGGTAGGGGTGAGCGCCCGACGCAGGCGACCGAGGGGCAGGTTGCCCACGTTGTCCAGGATCACGTCGTAGCGAGCGTGTCTTTCGGTGAAGTCCTCGCGGTGGTAGTCGATGACGTGCGTGGCGCCCAGCGAGCGCACCATCTCGGTGCTGCCGGCGCTGCACACCCCGGTGACCTCCGCGTCCAGGCCGGCCGCGATCTGTACGGCGAAGGTGCCCACACCGCCGCCCGCCCCGTTGACCAGTACCCGTTGCCCGGCCCGGACCCGGCTCACCGTCCGGATGCCGCGCAGGGCGGTCACCGCTGCCATCGGCGTGGCTGCTGCCTGCTCGAAGGACAGACGCTCGGGCTTCGGTACCAGCAACTCCACCGGAGCGCATGCGTATTCGGCGAACGCCCCCGCGCAGAAACCCAGTACCGGGGTGCCGGGCCGGAGCCCTCCCGCGCCGGCGCCGACAGCCTCCACCACTCCGGCTGCGTCGATGCCGGCCACGCGGTACTTGGGACGGGTCAGCCCTATGCCGCCCATCAGTCGCGCCGCGTAGGGATCGCCGCGCATCATGTGCCAGTCGTAGGGGTTGAGCGCGGCAGCGTGCACACGTACCAGCACCTGGCCGGCCCCGGCCTGGGGCCGGTCGACTTCCTTCAGCTGCAGGATGTCCGGCGGCCCGAACCGCTCCTGGAGCACTGCCTTCATCGCCCTGCCCCCATGTCCTCGGGATCCGTCATGACCGGCACATGTCCGGCGTACGGGTGAGGGCAACGTAAGAGTGCGCGGTAACGCCGTCAATGGCCGCCGGCCGACAACGCGGCCATCACCCGTATGGCTGGCCCGAAGCGAACCCGGGGGAGCGGGCCTCTCTTCCGAGTTGACGATGCCCAGCTCGGTGTTGGAGGGACCATCCCAGCTCGTGCGGGGAGCACTCTGCCGAGGGGGCGATGCACGCCTGGCGGTGGGGGCCATCCCCGCGGGCGCGGGGATGGCCTTGGGCCTTTCCTCCCGCAGGTGCTCCACTGCTCCAGCGAGACGTCGTCCGGCGTCCACATGGTCGGCGAACAACACAGTCCTCGCCCCCTCTCGGAAGAGACGGCAGGCGCATCCGTGCTCTCGGATCAGCTCTGTTCGCGGTGTTCCGCAGCTCGGGGCGCCCCTTCGCCCTGGTCACCAACCCGACCTCGCGGACTCGCGCCTCGATCGCCGAGCGCCTGGCCGGGGCGGGGTTCCCCGTCACCGTCGACGACATCCTCACCGCGCCGGCCGTCACAACCGCGTATCTGCGCGAGCGAGCCGGCAGCGCCAAGCCGCCGCGCCCGGCGGCATCCCGGTGCCCGGTTCGGGTACACCGCGGCGGTCGGTACGACCGACGACGGGCGCTTCCGGCGACTCACCGTACATCTGCAAGACCATCGAATGCCCGCCGCGACTGAGCTGAGCCGAAGCGCGGTAGTTGTCACCAAGGCAGGCTTGTTGCCACCAGCGAGGCCGTAGGTGCACGGAAGGCTGACCGTTCCGACAGAACTCTGAGCTCCGCTGAGCGCGGCGCGTTCCTCAGGACGGAACAGATGGGGATCTTGAGGTCGTGTGCCACTCTTGTCGGCGCTGTACTCGATGCAGGCGACATCCAGACGGTCGGCGAGATCGGTGAGCGCCTGGGCGAACTTCTGGGGAGTAGCGGTGTCGTGATCGCCCTTGGCCGGACTTCCTCGGTGCTGACCAGTGGTCGGCGTTCGTATCGGCCGTCAAGGGCGACGCCTTACGCTGCCGAAGCCCCGCCGTCGGTCTGGCGGGGCTTCGCCGCAGTCAGGCACGCGCACGGGCAGGGGTCAGCTACAGGTCCTGGTGTTGTAGGAGGCCCACCGGATGCTGCTGCCGGGCTCCGCGAACCCCCAGTTGCCGGCGGAGCTGCTGCGCACCATGAAACTCGTGTTCTTGCCGGCGTAGCCGCCGTACCAGAACCCGTCGGGGCTGCGTTCGGTGTTGCTGTTGTTGAGCCTTTGGCCTGCCTTGGTCCAGGTGTTCCTGCCGGCCGAGCCGTCGGCGACCAGCCCGCGGTCCCGCTGCCACCGGACCGTGGCGGCATGGGTCTGATCGCCGAATATGCCGTCGATGTCAGAGGCGGACATGTAGCCGTCCGCCCAGAGTACGGTCTGCCACAGGCAGGCGACGTTGGAGTTCCGGTGGGTGCTGACGTTGACGACGCCCTCGTTGTTCCAGTCGCCGTTCGTCATGCTGCCCGAGCCGTTGACGTAGGCGCCGCCATGGTAGGTGCCGCTGGCAGCTGCGGGGGTGGTGAGGGCGGCGCTGATGCCGAGAACGAGGGCTGCGGCGGTGAGGGGAGCGGCGGCTCGGCGGAGGCTGCGGGTGCGGGACGATGACATGGTTTCTCCAGTGAGTGCCGTGCATCAACGTGCAGATCAGGTGGGTTGGTGTGAGCGTGTGTCAGCGTCCCGCGAGGGGCCAATGTTGGAGATGACACAAGGGGCCCGGTACGCAGCACGCACCGTGGCCCGGGTCATGAACGGAAACGTGAAAGTGAGGTCATGCGCGCCCGCCACGGGCGGGTGTCAGCCCCGTACGACGGGCACGGTAGCCCGGATCGGTCGCTGAGCGTGCCGGTCGTTTGGCCCACAAGGCGTCTTCGTCATCTTCGAACGTGCTGCTAGGAGGCTCTGGTGTGAGGCTCGGTTGGGGTGCTCGTGCTGGTCGTGAGTGGGAGTCCGCGGTCTCGATGGTCTGACGGCGCGGGCCGGAGCGGTTTCGCCCAGCCGGCGCCGCAGGACCAGCGCGTCCCGCCCCGCGAAGGCGTGCTCCCGCCAACGGGCGGCAACCATGCAGCGCCAGGCGACGGCGACCTCGGCGGCTGCGGCGAACGACTCCTGATCCGGATCCTTTCTCGTGACGGAAAGGCTGCTGAACGAGCACTTGTGACAAGCCGTGCGCCTCGTTTGTGACAACCAAGCTGCTTCGACCGATCCTATTCGCCAGCTCATCCGGCTCTGCCGGTGACAACCACTGAGCTTCGGCTCATGAGCGCTCCAGTTGGCGACTGGAGTGTGCTGTGTCGTGAGCCGTGACACGGAAGGTGGATCCTGGTCTTGATTGTTGACACCGGGTCTTGATGGCTGACGCCGAGGCCGCAGTCTCGCCCCGCCAACGATCGCGATCTTCACCAGAGCCCGTGACTCCCCAGGTCCTGGCTGTGTGAGCCACTAACCTCGCGACCGACTAGGTCGTGTCTTCAAAGTAGCGCCGTCCGTCCGCAGGGCGGGGCGCGTGGCGGCTGGTGCGGTGCATCGCAAGGCGGAGGATCGGTCTTGTGGATGGACCGGCCGTACTTGGCCGACTCCGACAACGCGGCGAGGTGCCGTGCCAGGCGTCGCGGGCCAGGCGGGACTTTGAAGACACGGCCTAGGCCTGTCCGGGTTCCGGTCTACACGCTCCAGCAGCGGCGCGACCGCACCGTCTGGGATGCAGCCGCCGCCTTGCATGACCGGGTGGATCCGTTGCTGCGCGGTATTTCGGCGCGGAGGTTCTTCGCCTGATCAACCTCTTCGATGAGAGCGACGACTCTCTGTTCGACGCTCCGGTAGCGGTCTGCGATGGCTGGTGGTCAGGGCAGCCCGATCGGGGCGGCTTTCAGCGGGTGACCGTTCACCTCGCGGCAGCCCTCTTCGTCCCACCACATCCCACCATGCGTGGTGAGGTAGGGGTGCAGCCCGCGGACGTCTCCGCCTTGATGAAGCGCTTGTGCGACTGTGTGGAGAAGGCTCGCCAGGTCAGGCCAGGATTCGGTGAAGTCGCCGCCACCGCTGTGGCCCGCCCAGCCGAGGCGCCCCGTGTCAGGGCCGGGACGTTGGTCGATGATCTGTGCCGCGCCATCGGCGCTCTCAGCCCAGGGAACCCAGAGTGGGTGCCACCAAGGCTCGTCTTCCCAAGGGCGCGGGGTCAGTCCGTCGTTCTTTGCCGCGACCTCCATGCAGGTCTGCCAATGCTCCACGATGCCGTTCAAGGCGAGTGGGGACTGCTCCGGCAGGATGGTTGTCCAGGTGCTCACGCCGTTGTGGCATTGCAGAGACTCAACGAGATCACCGGGGACCCGTGCGCCGAGGATCCGCTCCGCATGTCGAATCTCGTCCGGTGTCGCTGGTGGATTGAGGAGTGCGAAATCGGCGGCCACGTGCGTCTCCAGCCAGGCATCGATCAGGCGCCAGGATTCCGACGGGGGCAAGATCAGCTGTGCCATGGCGCCCATCCTGCCCCACACGTCTGACAACGCCCCTGCCGGCCGATGAGGCGAGGTCAGCCGGCGGTCTGTCGTTCGGCCCGGATCGACCGCGTGGCAACCGCAGTTCAGAGCACATGCGAGGCAGCGCGCGACTGCCTCGGGCGGGCTCGTCGTCAGCTTCCGGGCCATCCTCGGCTTCACCGCGAACGGGTCCTCCGATGACGCGCCGGTACGGGACCTCAGCATCACCGTGTCGCCCTCCCACGCGGCCCTCATCCTCGCGGCGCGGGAGGAGGCTGTGACGGACACCTACCTTCACGCGGCGGTCGCGGAGGCCGTCGCTGACGCCACTGCGGAAGACACGACAGGTGGGGCCGGACACCACTGCCTCCGGTCCCACCACACCGCCCAGCTTGGTGTTCTTTGTCAGCGAAGTAAGCCAGTTGAAGTGCCGTCTCACCTCGGCGGACCAAGTTGCGTGGCAAGGACCCCGAGGACGGTCCCGTCAGTTGTTCTTCTCAGCGAGGTGAACCCGGCCCGCGCTCGTGGAGTTTGCCGATCAGCGGCACCCCTATGACGCGATAAGGAGCGCCTCCGCGCCGACTGGCCGGAATCCGGCGGCCTGGAAGGCGCGTACGCTGCGCGCGTTGCCCGCAGCCTGCTGCGACCAGACCGGCTCCCCGGCGGGCACGAGATGCCGCGCGGCCGTCGCCAGCGCCCGACCCAGGCCCCGGTGGCGTACCTCCTCGTCCACCTCGATCGCCGTCTCCCAGCGGCCCGCCACGCCCCGGCCGAGAATGACCACCCCGCCGTCGGCCGCCCAGACGCGCACGTCATCCCTGCGTTTGCGTGCCCTCAACACCCGCGGATGGTCCGGGTCCGCGATCTCGCGCAGTTCCAGCGGGAGTTCGCCCGGCAGGGAGGCGGCCACCGTCAGCAGGTCGATCGTGTCGGTTGACCGACCGGTACGGCCCAAAAGGGCGGCCAGGAAACGCGGGTTCATGGTGCCCGCCAACTCGTCGCAGTCCAGGGACGCCAGCGTTTCACGCACCCACAGCGAGTCCTCGTCGGTGAACACCACGGAGTGCGCGGTGAACGCGATCACTCCGGCGTCGCGGTGGCTCGGCTGCGGCACCACCGTTGTGGTGCCGTCGGGCGGTGGGAACTTCCCGCGTGCCGCCGCATCCAGTATCTCCGCCAGAGTCTGGCCCATGTTCGCGTCGCTCCCCCTTGAAGCTGTATCCCGGTTCGCTCCGTGATCAGGTTGCCACGCTCACGAAAAAAAGCGGACTCGCCGGTAAGGAAGCCGGGACGACTGGGTTCGCTGTCAGACGCCTCGATTGGATGACAGCGGACACTTGGCCTCGTTCACAAGTCTGAGCCTGGACCGCAGTTGTTCATCACTTCGGGAGGCGGTTGGATCGGGCCGGGGCCGACGGAGTTGCTCGGGTTCGTCGCCGGGCTTCTGATTTCGGTGGCCACCTCGCCCGTGGGCGTTTTCCGGAGCGGTCTTCCTCCTGCCCGTGCAAGTCAGTGTCCTAGGCGTGCCGAGTCCGGCAGTGACACTGACGAACCTGCTGTACAACGTCGTGGCCGCCGGCGACGGGTCGGTCCGCTGGGTGACGGTTGGGCTGCGATGCCAGAAGGACGGCGCCGTGGGCGTTTACGCCGACCGGAAGATCGACTACGTTCCCACGGATCACCTCCTGACCATGGTCCAACTTGCCTGACCACGTGCCCGTCGAGCACATCCGCTCAGCTAATCGATCCCGCTCATGGCACGACCGACGAGATCGCGATGCGATGCGCCCACGAACTCATCAAGGAGCGAAAGACCCGATGGACGACAGACCGACGTCCCCTGTAGGCGACGACGACGTCGAGCTGCGGTCCCACACACCGGCGAGTCTTGAACCCTTGCTGCGCTGGAAGAACGACATCGAGATCCAGCGGCTCAGCGACCACGAGACACACACGTACAGCCGCGAACAGGTGGCCGCGACGCTGGAGCGGTGGATGCGTCCCAGCGAAGACACCGTTCACCTCGCGATCGGGCTCGCCGACCGCGCGGAACCCATCGGGTTCCTCCACCTGGCGCTCATCGAACGGGAGCACCGACGGTGCCGGCTGGGCATCGTCATCGGTGAGAAGGACCTGTGGGGGCACGGCTACGGGCACCTGGCGGTGGTGAAAGCGGTCGACCACGCCTTCGATGTGCTCGATCTCGAGCGGATCACCGCGGAGGTTTTCGCCGACAACACGCGGTCCGTGCGGCTACTCGAAGGCGCCGGCTTCGTGCGCGAGGGCGTCATGCGCGAGAGCATCCACCGCGACGGGCGACGCATCGACGAGCTGGTCTTCGGACTGCTGCGGCACGAATGGACTGGAGGACCCAAGTGACGTGCGCGGAGACGGCGGGGGCACGAGCAGCCCGAGCACCAAGGACCATTTCCCGGCCGAATGCTCATGTCCTGTTGACCAGTTGAAGCCTGCCCAGGTGGGCGATGATGTCGC
The DNA here is from genome assembly GCF_042725135.1 of Streptomyces sp. NPDC060366. NCBI lineage: Bacteria > Bacillati > Actinomycetota > Actinomycetes > Kitasatosporales > Streptomycetaceae > Streptomyces > Streptomyces sp. NPDC060366. The sequence continues at coordinate 21,357 of NZ_JBHXDC010000023.1, forward strand.
GGTGAGTCTGGACCTGAGCAACTACGAACTCCTCTGGCCTGCAACGCTGTTCGCGTCCGAGGACGAGCGTGTCCTTCGTTCGTCGAACACGGCATGGGAGGACCACTGCTCAGGTGAGGGCAGGAAAGGGCACCTGATGGCTGTCTGCCTTGGTCAGGTGCCCTTTTTTGGTGCCTGGAAGAAGCCGCCCAGCTTCTTCGGTGAGTACGACACCAGCAAGTTCTTCGTCTGCTGGTGGTACAGCTGTCGCGCTGGTGGCGACCAGCGGAGATAGCGGTTGATGGCGCGATCGGGGCAACGCCGGCCCGTGCATGGGCCGGATCTTGCTTCCGGCCGTCCGCGTTTTGGTTGCGTTGCGATGGGAACTACGCCGGCGCCCGCCTACCGGCTCCTGAAACTTGCTTACTCTTTCCCGACTCACTGATGAGTAGTCAGGTCCTGCCATCGGCACGTGGTCATGCTTGATGCCGTACGGTCATTGGAACGATGCTGGCGGCTTCTCGCGGACAGCTGTGCCGACGGTGCTGGTCAGATGGCGAGCACCCAAGCCTTGGCAACGGCACGGTGGATAATCGGTCGGGCTGCGCTTCTGACCACGGGTGTCGAGACCCTGGAATTCGAACCGACAACAAAAGGCGGACCAAACCCAGAAGGACGCCCTTCAACAAGAGGCTTCATAGACAGCTAGGCCCTGTCTTTTTGACCGTCTACAGGCTGGGGCGTTTGCGGGTGGTCCATGGTGGTGCTGTCAGGATTCCGCCCGAAGGCGGCCTCTGGAACGGCTGGGAGGTCTTCCTCGGGGACCGTGGTGCGCACGTCCGCCAGAACTTGAGGAAAGTCGTCATCATCGATGACGCCCATGTGCTCCTGACGGAGTTGGTAGATGATCTCGACGAGGTTCGGTCCCAGCCGCATCCAGGCACGGGAGGTACGGATCTCTTCATCGACCTGGTGCATGAACCAGCGCATGACTTCGTAAGGGACGTCGGCGTGCCCTACGTGCGGGTTGAAGCACACCGTCGGCTCCCGTGCCGGATCCTCGTCGGGGACGATTGCGGTCACGAGAGTCCGTTGCCCGGCCACGAGATCCAGTTCCAGATACCAGGCGTCATCGGGCACGGAGTACATCGTGGTGATCGCGTAGTCGCCGCCGGGGTGTCGAAAGACCATTGCCGCATGCTGCCACGCTGGACTGAGGAGGCGCCCCTCCAAATTATGCGGCCCGACGGCCCTACCCCCGGGCCCAGATGAGAATGGCAGCCAAGTAGAGCGCTGCCCGGTACAGGATGGCAAGCTTGTCCGTTCGCAGAGCCAGACCCCGCCGACCTGATCTCCACCCACCCCGCGCTGTGACCATCCTCATGAACTCAACGCCCTCGCCATACAGACCACTTGGCCGTAACCACGTCAACGACCGCAATCGCGCCCGGGAACTTGAGCAGGCGGGGGAACATGCGGAGGCAGCACGCCTTTACGTCCGCTGACCGCCCGATCACAGGACGAGCATGAGCTTGCCGCCGGGCCGACGGGACTGGCTGAGCTTGGCCGCCTCCTGGATCTCGTCGAGCGTGTAGGTGCGGGCCACCGATACGGCGAGGACGCCTTCGTCGGCCAGCCGGGCGAACTCGCTCATCCGGTCGTAGCGCATCTCGATCTGGGTGATCCGGGTGTGGCGGCCGAGGTTCCGGGCCGGCTCTCGCTGGTGGCTTTCGGTGGCGCGCGGAAGAGTGCTTCGGCGTTGAGCGATCTGGTCTGTGGCTCGGTGACGAGGACGCCGCCGTGCGGGCGGCGGCTGCGAATCTGGTGACCGCGATCGGCAGCCACGTCTGCGAGTCCTGCCGTCAGGCCTGATGCACCCTTTGCCGGTCTGCGGACCGAGTCCGCCCCAGCTCGTCCGGGAGAGCCTCCTGGGGCCAGTCTTCCGGGACCCACGACATCTCGTACGCCTGCTGCCCACCATGCGATCCGGGCGGGCTTTCGCCCATACCTGAAAGTGCGCCGCCCCGTTGACGTGATTTAGCGATGATCGTAAGCTGCCTCGCCGTCAGTTCCGGCCATGTCCACGGCGTAACCCCCTGCGACCGCAGGGGATTTGCCGTCGCCCACTCCATCGCAGGTCAGAGCCACCGCCCAACTGTGACACCCGCACTGCTCCGCACCCACAACTCTGGGAGACGCATGTGAAAAGACGTCGCGCGACCACTTGGGCCGCCTCATCAATCGTCGCAGCTCTCGCGTTGACCGGTACGCTCACGGGCCCCGTGGCCGCGGCGCAGGATCGGGCGGGTGAGGTCGCCACCGCGGCCGACCCCGTCACGCACGCGGAGAACGACCGCGTCCCCGAGGGCTCCGTCTGGACGCAGAGCTACTTCCCGTCCTCCGACAACTCCGGCACCGAGCTGCACGCCGACGTCCTGCTCCCGGAGGCATTGGCGAAGAAGAAGAAGCGCGTGCCCGTCATCCTGTCGGTCGGCCCGTACTTCGGCCACTCGGGGCAGACCGGCCCCGAGGACTGGACGCACACCGGTCCCTCGAACCGCTTCCAGGACTTCATCGAGGGCACGGACCTGTTCGACGAGGGGTACGCCTTCGTCATGGTGGACCTGCGAGGCTTCGGCGGCTCCACCGGCTGCCTCGACTGGGGCGGACCGGGCGAGCAGGCCGACGTCAAGGCCGCCATCGACTGGGCGGCCAAGCAGCCGTGGTCCACCGGAGCGGTCGGCATGTACGGCAAGTCGTACGACGCCGTCACCGGCCTCATCGGCAACAACCTGGACCAGCGGGCGCTCAAGGCCGTCGTCGCCCAGGAGCCCGTGTGGGACATGTACCAGTACATCTACTCCAACGGTGTGCCCCGCCCGAACGTCACCGGCACCGCCAACGCCTACAACTCCATAGCCACCGTTGACCAGATGGCGGACGACGACCCGCGCTACCTGGCCAACTCCCGGTGGGAGGAGACCCACCCGGAGTGCCTCACCGAGAACTCGGCCGGATACCGAATAGCCGACCAGCGGGACAAGCACTGGACCTCCCGCGACCTGGCCAGGATGGCCAAGGGCACCGACACCCCGCTGTTCGTCACGCAGGGCTTTATCGAGAACAACACCAAGCCCGAGGAGATGCAGGAGTACCTCGCCAATCACAAGGGCCCCGAGCGCGGATGGCTGGGCCAGTGGGACCACGTGCGTGGCGGCGACCGCACCAGCGACGGGCGCCTGGCCATGGGGCGCGAGGGCTGGTACGAGGAGACGCTCTCCTTCTACGACCAGTACCTCAAGGGCATCAAACCGAAGGTCGACTACCCGGCCTACTCGGTCCAGGACTCCACCGGCACCTGGCGTGCCCAGAAGATCTGGCCTGTCGTGGAACGGTCCGCCGCCCTCCCGCTCGGCGACGGCTCGTACGTTGATGACGGCGGTGCCTCCGCACGCGTAGGCCTTGCCCCGTCGGGCGAGGCGACGCCGCAGCCCCGCGAACAGCCTTCCGGCGAGTGGGACATGGAGAACGCTCCCGCGCTCGACCCGGCCGCGCCGAAGGGCCTGGCCAAGGGGCAGGCGAAGCGCCAGACAGCCGGTGAGATCACCTCCAGCTTCTTCGTGTGGTCCAAGCCGGTCAAGCGTGCCGTGCGTGTCACCGGCACCCCGCAGGTCTCCCTGGCCGCCAAGGGCACGGGCAACGTCATGGTCAAGCTGTACGGCGTCGCGCCGGACGGCACCGCCGTCATGTTCGACGAGCAGGTCTCCCTGCTGGACTCCGGCAAGCTGACCGTTGACCTCAAGGCGACCGACTGGACCCTGGCCTCCGGGCACGTCCTGGCGGTGGAGATCGGCTCCATCCAGACCGGTTCATGGCGCGACACACCCTCCGGCGAGACGATCAAGATCAAGAACGCGCGGCTCGAACTGGCCCTGGACGCCCCGGCCGACGACCGCCCCACCGCCGGCGCCCGCTCACCGTTCCTGGACACCTACCTGCGCCAGTACACGGTGGACCTGCCGGCCGGCCCCGCGTCGTTCACGATCCCCTCCGTCGGGCGCCGCTGATCCCCGGGTCGGCGTCGCCGACCCTGCGCCCACCCGAACAGCGTGCCGCCGCCGATCACCGACGGCGGCACGCTGCTTTCGCCGACCTGACCGAAGTGGTGGGCAGCGGAACGCCAGAGGGGCCAGGTCGGGCGCGTCTGTGCCGAGCGGCTTCGAGTCTGGGTGCGGGTCCGGCCATCAGCGGCGCGGACGAGGCTGGCCCGGCAGCAGTCGGATGGCGAGTACGGATCCGTCGGAATGGGGGATCGCGGTCAAGCCGCCGCGGTGGTTCACCCCTCGGCCAGGCCCAGGGCGCCAAGTACGTCTACGACCCGTTGGACCGCACCACCGCCAAGACGGAGGGCACAGAGACCACCGACTTCAACTACCTCGGAATGTCCGAGGAGATACTCGACGAGCGTGTCGCCGGTGAGATCACCAAGTCGTACCAGTACAGCCCGTGGGGCGAGCGCCTGTCGCAGATCAAGCGCAACAGCGACGGCACCGAAGACCTGGGCGTCTACGGCTACAACGGCCACACCGACACCGAGACTCTCACCGACAAGGACGGCAACACCGCTTCCACGTACGGGTACACGGCCTACGGCAGCAACGACTCCTCCGAGTTCACCGGCATCGACAAGCCCGACGCCGCCCAGCCCGAAAAGGAGATGCACAATTCCTACCGCTTCAACGCGAAGCGCTGGGACGCCGCCAGGGAACCTACGACATGGGCTTCCGTGACTACAGCCCGGGCCTGAACCGCTTCACCTCGCGGGACATGTACAACGGCGCTCTCGCCGACATGCGGCTCGGGTCCGACCCCTTCACCGGTAACCGCTACGCCTTCACCGGCGGCAACCCAGTGAGCAACGTCGAGATCGACGGTCACATCTTCCCGCTCATCCTGGTCGCGATCCCCGTCGTCAAGGTCGTAGCCGTAGCGGTGGTGGCTACGGTCACGACCGCGGTAGTGGTCACGGCGGCTCAGGAGGCCGGCACAGCCATTCGCGAGGCCGCCGAAGAGGCCGGCCAGGACGACGAACCGACGCCCGCCCCTGCTCCCAGGGGCCGCCCGGGCGGCGACACGGGCGGCGACACTGGCAGCGACGACGAGGAGGAGCGCTGTGGCTCCGATCCGAAGTCGTCACGGTTCCAGTACGACGAGCTGGACGGCGAGGGCCGTGCCCAAGGCGCGACGGCGCTTATCTGCCCGAGCGACCTCAAGGCGTCGGGCACGCCGCGCGACGACGGCGGGACGGTGAACGTGTACGGATTCCCGGACCCTGCCCAGAACAAGGACCTCAAGGACAAGGTCATCTTCAACCGCGTGCACATCGTGGGCGACAAGATGAGCGGTGACTGGACCGAGCGCAATCTGTTCACCGGATTCCAGCGGATGAACACCAGTGGAATGCGACGCTGCGAGATCAAGATGGAAAGACAGCTCGCGGCAGGGAACTGGGTGCAATACACCGGAAAGGTCAACTACAGCCATACCGAGGGTATTCCGGACAGTATTACCATGTCCGCCCGCACCGAGAATGGAGTACTGTTCGATAACGTAACGGTCAAGAACATCACGGAATGACAGACGACATGTTGAGGATCGCAGAGCTGGAGGCGGCACTCCCGTCGATGGCGCGGTGGCGTGCGGCTTCGCGCCGCGACGTGGACTGGGCCGCCCTCGAGAGCGGCCTGGGTACCGGGCTGCCTGCGGATTACCGCTCCTTGACCGAGGCGTACCCGACGCTGGTCGTCGACGATTTCCTCATGGTGTCCCTTCCCCGGCCCGGCGCCGAGGCGTCGTGGGCGTCCGGGTCCAGGGAGAACGAGATCCTTCAGGATCTGTACGAGATGGGCGACACCGAGGACTACGTTCCCTACCCGCAGCCGGGAGGCCTGATCTGCTGGGCGGAGTCCTATTCGGGGGACGGCTTCTACTGGAGGACGAGCCCCGCGGACCCGGACGCGTGGCCGGTGGTCGTCCGCGGCGACAACGGCGACTGGTCGGAGTTCCCGGTCGGCGCCGTGGAATTCCTGGTCGGCGTGTATCGGCGCACCATCCATGTGCCAGGCATGCCGAAGAACTTCCCGGGTGATGACCCCCAGGTGCTGGGGCTTGACGGCTGAGCCGTTCCCCTGGCACGCGACCGCCCCCTGGCACATCCAGCGGGCGGTCGCAGTTCAGGTGCGGCTCGTTTGACCGCATCGCCCGCAAGAGGGCGCCGCGATGGACCATCGAACTCACTCCGACGACGGTGTCCCGGCGGGCAACCAGGTCGCGCTCGTCGACTCGACGGGATGTCGCCAACCAGACGGTCGGCGGCGTGACCACGTCCTCGGCGTACGACCGCAACCGCCTGCTGAAGAACACCACGGGTGGAGTGGCGGCGACGTACAACTACGACCCGCTGGGCCGCCTGGACACGGTGTCCTCCAACGGGTCGACGCAGGAGGTGTACACCTACGACGGCTTCGACCGGATGGCCAAGCACACCGCGGGCAGCGGCGGTTCGCAGACGAGGACCTCGTACGTCTACGACGCCTTCGACCGTACGCAGTCACAGACCACGCGAGGACGAGCGGCAAGACCACGGCCTTCACCTATCTGGGCATGGACAGTAAGGGTCCTGCGCGAGGAGGTCGCAGGCAAGGCCACGAAGTCCTACCAGTGGTCGCCGTGGGGTTAGTAGCTGACGCAGATCAAACACAAGGACGACGGCACGACCCGGGCGACGTACGGCTACACCGCGTACGGCTCGGACGAGTCGGGTCTCTTCACCGGAGCGGACAAGCCGGACGCCCAGAACCCGGCGGCGGATCCGTACAACGAGTACCGGTACAACGGGAAGCGCTACGACGCCGCGTCGGGTACGTACGACATGGGGTTCCGCAACTACGACCCGGGGCTGAACCGGTTCCTGACGCGGGACATGTGCAACGGCGCGCTGGCGGACATGACGCTGGGCAGCGACCCGTACACGGGCAACCGGTACGCGTTCGCGGGCGGCAACCCGATCGCGTTCGTGGAGCTGGACGGTCACCTCTTCGGCGTCGACATCTCGGACATCGGGCACGCGGTGCTGGACGTCGCGGGTCAGGTGCCGGTGATCGGTGAGGTCGCCGACGGTGCGAACGCGATCTGGTACGCGGCCGAGGGCAACCGGGTCGACGCCGGAATCTCCGCGGCGGGAATGATCCCTTACGCCGCCCTGGGGCTTCGCGGGCGGCACCTGGGCTGCTGCCGTTCCTGGCGAAGCCCGCACGGGCGGCGGGTGTGCTCCTTTATCGTCGGGTGGCATGGGGACCTCGACGGTTCACCCGCTATGTCCGCCCGCTCGACCGCGTCAAATCTGATGGTGTATAACCGCCCAGTTCCCACCAGACGCATTCGCCCCTCGAAGGCGCACCGAACGAAAGCCTGCTCGCGCGTCACCGCGCTGGTTCGCACCCGGTCGGGCTGGGAACCACCTGACACCGATGCGAGAGGGACGGCGTATGACTGTCGACGGCTCTGTGAAACTGACCTATGTAGTGACATGGCGCGAGATATCTGACGGGCTGAAGATTCAGATGCGCCACAGCCCGGTCGGACGATGGCTCTTCCGCGCTCTGTGGGTACTGGTCGCACTGCTCGGCCTGCTGAGCACAGCCAACCTGTTGACCAGAGGTGTTGATGCCATGGGTTGGGCGGTGTGGAAGCTCCTTCTGACTCTCTGCCTCATCTTCATAGTCCTCCGCTGGCTTACAGCTCTCGCCCTGCTCGCCTACGCCCGGCACTTGGGCGAACACCGCGTAACAATCGACGCGGACGGGATCAGTACCATTTCCGAGCGGCATTCGAATCAGACCAACTGGGGGTTCTACGGGCGCAGCGTCGAGAGCCGCCGGGTATTCGTGCTGCTCACGCCGGACATCTGGGGAACCGGAGTACTGATCCTCCCCAAACGCGGTCTGGGTGACCCGCAGGACTCCGAACAGCTGCGATCGCTGATCACCAAGCATCTCGAAGCCGCGTGACCACACCAAATATGACGAAGAAGCACTGGGCGGCGCGGTCATCCGAGCACCGCCTCGCATCTGCGGCCGAGGGCTCGGACTGACCGCTCCAGGCTGCTGCGTAGCTGGCCCACGAGTTCGAGCGGCGCCTGGCCACTCAGCGCGAACTGGGAGAGGCCGACCCCCGCGAAGCCCAGATCGAGCGCCTGAAAGCCGACCAGGCCACCCTGAAGCGGCGGCTGGCCGAACGTGACGCTGAAGTGGCAGACCTCATGAGGTCCCAGCAGCAGGCTGCCTCCCGGATCGCGGCCCAGTACGCCGAGATCGAACGGCTTCGCCGGGAATCCACCACCTCGCCGAACGTGCGCCGTCCGGGTGAGAGCCGGCGTTTTCCCCGCCCGAACGGCCCCCTGCGCGTGCCGCCCGTGCCATGAAGGTGTCGTAACCGGGAAGCCCTCGGTTGCTCACCGACGATCGTGAGGGGCACGCGCGGTCTCATGTGCGGAATTGCCGGCTGGATCTCCTACGGGCGCGACCTGAGGCGCGAGGGCGCCACGGTGGCGGCGATGAGCAGGACCATGGCCTGCCGAGGGCCCGACGACGAGGGAATGTGGGCGGACGTCCACGTCGCTCTCGGCCACCGGCGACTGGCCGTGATCGACCTCGTCGGCGGCGCCCAGCCCATGACGGTGGACACCGGCGGACAGCCCCTGCTCGTCACCACCTACAGCGGCGAGATCTACAACCACCAAGAACTGCGCGCCGAACTGAGCGGGCTCGGGCACTCCTTCCGTACCGGCAGCGACACCGAGGTCGTCCTGCACGCCTACCTCCGGTGGGGCGAGGAGTCCATCCTGCGGCTGAACGGCATGTACGCCTTCGCCCTGTGGGACGTACGCCGGCAGGAACTGCTCCTGGTACGCGACCGCATGGGCATCAAACCGCTCTACTACCACCTGACCTGCGACGGCATCGTCTTCGGCTCCGAACCCAAGGCGATCCTGGCCCACCCGCAGATCCCCGCGGTGGTCGACGCCGACGGCATGGCCGAACTTCTCACCCTGACAAAAACCCCCGGCCACGCCGTCTACCGCGGCATGCGCGAGCTGCGCCCCGGCCACACCCTGCGCCTACGCCGCACCGGCAGCACCGAACACCGCTACTGGGCCCTGGAGTCGCACGAGCACACCGACGACCTGCCCACGACCATCACGCGGGTACGCGACCTGCTCGAAGACACCGTCGAACGCCAGCTCATCGCGGACGTGCCCCTGGGCACCCTGCTCTCCGGCGGCCTCGACTCCTCCGCGATCACCGCCCTCGCCGCCAGGTCCCTGACCAAGGCGGGACGCGGACCGGTGCGCTCCTTCTGCGTGGACTTCACCGGCCACGACAACGACTTCCGGCCCGACGACCTGCGCCCCACCCGCGACCGGCCCTACGCCCACACCCTGGCCGCGCACGTCGGCGCCGACCACCGCGACATCACCCTGGACACCGCCCAACTGCTCGACACGGCTACCCGGCACCGCGTCCTGGCCGCCCGCGACCTTCCCCACGGTTTCGGCGACACGGACACCTCCCTGCACCTGCTTTTCAAGGCTGTACGCGAGCACGCCACGGTGGCGCTGTCCGGTGAGTGCGCCGACGAGGTCTTCGGCGGCTACCCCTGGTTCCACGACGAGAAGGCCGTCCACGCAGGCACGTTCCCCTGGCTCCACGCCGTACGCCCCGCCCTCGACGCGCGCGAGAGCATCCTCGCACCCGCCCTGCTCCACGCGGTCGACCTCCCCGGATACACCCAGGCCCGCTACCACGAAGCACTCGCCCACGTACCCGCCCTGCCGGGCGAGAGTGGCACGGAACGGCGGATGCGGGAGGTCAGTCATCTGCACCTGACCCGCTGCCTGCAAATCGCCCTCGACCGCAAGGACCGCACCAGCATGGCCACCGGCCTTGAGGTCCGCGTTCCCTTCTGCGACCACCGGATCCTCCAGTACGTCTTCAACACCCCGTGGGCCATGAAGACCTTCGACGGCCGGGAGAAGTCCCTGCTCCGCGCGGCAACATCCGACATCCTGCCCGCCTCCGTCACCCACCGCGTCAAGAGCCCCTACCCCGCCACACAAGACCCTCATTACACCAACGCCCTGCGTCAGACCATGAAAGAACTGCTCACCGACCCGCACGCACCGGTCCGCCCCCTCCTCGACCTCCCCACCGCCGGCCAACTGGTCACCCACGCACCCGGATCCGCCCTGCGCCACGCCGCCGAACTCGCCCTTGACCTCAACACCTGGCTCACCACCCACCGGATCACCCTGCACATCTGAGCAGCGCTCACAGCGCGCTCGGCCAGGCCGACGGTCGCAGAAGCCGGCCGGTCGTACACGTCGGCGGTCAGCGCACTCCCCGCCTTCAGCCATCGGGGTCAAATGAGCCCCGGGGCGGCCGTTTACATCCGACGCGGATCACTTTGGCACTTGTGATGGAGGACCGCCTCGCGTCGCATGACGACGGCCGCTCCGGGCGGCATTTGACCGCTGTGGCTGTAGGTAGAGGAACCGATGAGTTGACAGCCGAGGAGAACGATGGGTCGGCCTCCAGGTCGGTTTGATGGATCCGTTCGATCGGCGTGCGCTGCCGATGTACCTCCACGAACCACGACCTGTTCGAGTGCCGCGGTGGGGCTACCGCAGCCCTGCGCGCGGTCATGTGAGGACCTGGAGGGCGACGTCCTGGTGAGCATCCAGGATGACGTACAGGTCGTCCCGGGTTGGCACCCTCCATCCGGCGCGGCGGCTGCTGAGGGGCGGTTGGACGGCGTCCGCGCGAAGCACGTGGCAGCAGCTACCACGGCGTAAACGGCACCCCTCTTTCTGTCTCGTACGGGGGTAATGCGTACGGGGCGAGCGTGCCAGGGTAGAGGCGTGTCGAAACGGACCATCGCCTTGTGGGCCCTGCCGCCCGTGTTGGCGCTGCCTTTCGCTGTGTGGGAACTGCTCGATGACCCACAGACGCGGCTGACCGGGATGATCCTGCTCGCCGCGCTGGTGGGCTTCGCCGGGGTGTTCGTGATCCCCGCAATTTTTTACGCCCATTCCGAAGGTAGGATGCCCGCCTTTCGCAAGGCCCCCGTCTGGGCGCTGCTCCTGGCCTGGGTCGGTCTGACGGCCGGGGCGCTGGCGACCATGGGATCGATCGAGCGCAACGAGCCGGAGTACGTCTGGAGGTACGGCGAGCCGGGGCAGGTCGAAATGAGCCGCCCGCTGTTCTGCGACGTGATCATGAATGAGTGCAGCGGTCACCGGGCGTCCGAGGAGGGGGTGTCCGTCGTTGTCCGCCTGTCGGAGGAGCAGCTTCAGAGCTACCGTGGCGACGGTGTCCTGGATCGCGACGAGGCCGCGATGCCGGCCTCGGTGGACGCACACATCATGGGCGACCGGGCCACCAGCCTCGAATACGGCGCGCAGCCCGCCGGCTCGGTGGCGCTCGGTAGGATCCCCGCATGGCTCGGCTGGGCCGGTGCCGGGGTGGGGCTTGCGGGTTTCGCGCTCGGGGCGTTGGTCCCCCGCAGGCGCTACTCCTATTGACTTGACGGCTTGAGTGAACGTGCAACTCTGGCATGTCCGCAAGCTGTCACGACTGCCGCGCCAGAGTCTCGCGGGTATCCCGACACTCCGGATGCGTATTCGTGCAGCGGCGCCCGAATCAAGGGCTGTTCATCCGTGATCGGAGGCCCCGGTCCTGAGCATTGCAAGCACGGTCGGGGCCACACCCTGGCCTTGGTCCACTCGGCCAGGCGGCGCCAGCAGGTCATGCCCGAGCCGAAGCCGAGTTCCTGCGGCAGGTACTCCCAGGAGATCCCCGTGTGCAGTACGAACAGGATGCCGTGGAACACGAGCCGGTCCGGATGCCGCTTGCGCCCGGGGTGCCGGGCCCGACGCTCCACCTTCGGCAGCAGCGGCTCGATCGCCGCCCACAACTCGTCGTCGACTTCCCACGGTTTCGGCCGTGCCATCCCACACTCCCAGATCATCAGTCCTGGAGCGATCGAACCACCTTGAAGATCATTTCGTTAGGACTTCTAACTCCGCTTTCGCCCGTCGGCTTCTCGTCACGTGTGCCCGGCGTCCCGCAGTCCGAAGCGGCGGTGGAAGCGGGCCAGCGGCCCCGGCGCCCACCAGTTGGCGCGCCCCGCGAGGCGCATGAACGCGGGCACCAGCGCGCCGCGTACGAGCGTCGCGTCCATCAGGACCGCGACCGCCAGGCCCAGACCGATGGCCTTGAGGTACGAGATCCCCGACAGGACGAAGCCCAGCCACACGATGGCGATCAGTCCCGCCGCGGCGGTCACCATCGCACCGGTGCGCTCCAGCCCGCGCGCCACGGCGAGTTGGTTGTCGCCCGAGCGGTCCCACTCCTCCTTGATACGGGAGAGCAGGAAGACCTCGTAGTCCATCGACATGCCGAACGCGATGCAGAACAGCAGCACCGGCACGGTCCAGGTGATCGTGTCGGTGACCGTGAAGTCGCCGACGAATCCCTCCAGATGACCGTCCTGGAAGCCCTACACCAGCACGCCAGGTCGGACGGTGCAGTAATTCGCTGCGACTAGGGCTGCGCGTGATTCGCAGTCTCGCGGCACATCAGACTTCTTGGCTGGCATGGTCGCTGAGTAGGAGGCCCCCTCTGCTGGATTCGATCTGCCCGCTTCACTTCTTCCGCTCTCTTTGTGCTCGGCGCGCTGAGCGCTTGGTCCGGCCAGGTGGCGGGTGACTACAGTGCTGTGCCCACCGGGTTGTGCGTCTGCGTCTGCGCAGTTGGACTGTTCGGCGAGGACCTGCTGCAACACGGTTACCGCACGACGGAGCTGTCCTTGCACACGTCGCGGCATACCCTGAGCTTCAACTCGCCACGTGGCTCACGCCATTGGGGCACCCGAGCGCATCGCAGTGCGAGACCTTGACCGCCTGACACGTGACGGCCTGCTGGTGCTTGTCACGGACGGCGCGACCCGGGCCCTGCGCTCATACCGGCTGGCTTCCTGGCAGCGAGCTGAGAAGCTGCCGGATTCATCTGATGCGGCGAGCAACAGAGACCGCTATCGCCGGTTAGCCAAACCGGCGATAGTCACGGATTTCCCAGAACCGAACCTTGTAGCTCGTCGCCATGCAGGCGTATCCCTTTCACACGCTTCCCACCATGCGTCCAGATCGGATCGGCGGCAGCGCAGTTCACCATTGGGCAGCTTGATCATTCGGGGAGCCTGACCACGAGCGCGCAGCCGGTAGAAGGCCGATGGACTCATGCGAATCTCCGCCAGAACTTCGGAGAGCTTCAGTGCGGGAGGACGGGGCATTAACGCCCCGACCGCCGCAAGGGTTTTGAGGTCCGATGGACCGTTGGTGGCCGGGAGAAATCTGAGTCCTACCTCACTAAGGGACTCGCGGAGAGCCGGCGGGGGAAGCTGATTATTGCCGCCCGCGACGGCGAACCGTTCGACCCGCAGACTGGTCTGCCCGCTGCTGAGCTCCGGGATCTGAAGCAGCGAACCACTTGGTATGCCCTGGCAGGTGAGTATATCGAGCAGCGCTGGGACCGAACGCCGGGAAACACACGCCGCACTCTTGCCGACGCTCTGGCCACGATCACGCCGGCCTTCGTTGAGCCCGGCGCAGCACCCCGGGACCCCGCGTGCTGCGCCGCGCCCTGTACCCATGGGCGTTCAACAAAAAAGCCTGTGCCACCGACCCACCCGAGGAGTGGCAGGTCGCACTGGACTGGCTGCAGCGTCACTCGCTGCCGGTCAGACCGTGAAGCGGAAGAAGGCCGCGGCCAACGAGGTGTTCGGCGCAGCTGTTGAACGCGGGTACTTCACACAGAACCCGCTCAACGGGCTTCGCTGGACGGCACCGGAAGTCGCGGAGGAAGTCGACCCGGACTGTGTGCCTAACCCCGCCCAAGTCGCCAGACTGCTTGCCGCCGTCAGGGCACTACCCGGTCGCGTCCACATCTCTACGCGTTTTTCGGCTGCATGTACTACGCCGGTATGCGCCCAGCTGAGGTCATCCATCTGCAGAAATCCCAGTGCCGCCTCCCGGCGAGTGGGTGGGGGCTCCTGAACCTGAAGGGCGGTGTCGTGACTGCGGGCAAGCAGTGGACCGACAACGGCGTCGTTCACGAGACCCACTCGCTCAAGAGGCGGGCGGCCAAAGCCACACGGGCGGTGCCCATCCCTCCGGTGCTCGTCTTCATGTTGCGTGACCATATGCGACAGTTCGGCGTCGCACCGGATGGCCGGCTCTTCCGGAACGCCGCGGGAAAGTACATCGATGCCTCTGCGTACGGCATCACGTGGGGGCGAGCGCGCGAGACTGCTCTCACTCTCGACGACATCTCCTTGAGCTGGCAAAGCGCCCCTACGACCTACGGCACGCCGGCATCTCGTTCTGGCTTGCTTCTGGCGTCGATCCTGCAGAGTGTGCGCGCCGGGCCGGGCAGAGCATTCAGGTCCTCTTATGCCACTATGCGAAGTTCTTGGCGTAGGCGCGGGATCATGCCAACCACTTGATCGAGACGTCGATGCGGCGGTGGGAGGAGCCCGCGGACGACGAGGAGGGCGCCTCATCGGCATCCTGGCCCGGAAATGCCCCGTAACTGCTGGTCAGAGCTGGGATACCAGTGGGAGTAAGGGGGCTTTTCGACTTGCGGCTGAGGCGTGTGTGACCAGGGCACCTGACCGACATTCGCCCAGGTCAGGTGCCCTTTCTCAGCGTCTAGAAGAAGCCCAGCTTCTTCGGTGAGTACGACACCAGCAAGTTCTTCGTCTGTTGGTAGTGGTCCAGCATCATGCGGTGGTTCTCGCGGCCGATGCCCGACTGCTTGTAGCCGCCGAACGCGGCGTGGGCCGGGTAGGCGTGGTAGCAGTTCGTCCAGACCCGGCCCGCCTGGATCGCGCGGCCCGCGCGGTACGCGGTGTTCATGTCGCGGGTCCAGACTCCCGCGCCGAGGCCGTACAGCGTGTCGTTCGCCGTCTTGATCGCGTCGTCGAAGTCGCTGAAGGACGTCACCGCGAGCACCGGGCCGAAGATCTCCTCCTGGAAGACCCGCATCCTGTTGTCGCCCTCGAAGATCGTGGGCTGGACGTAGTAGCCCCCGGCCAACTCGCCCTCGTGCTCAATTCGCTGACCTCCCGTCAGGACTTTTGCGCCCTCCTGCTGACCGATGTCCAGATACGAAAGGATCTTCTGGAGCTGGTCGTTGGACGCCTGGGCGCCGATCATCGTGTCCGTGTCCAGCGGGTGGCCCGGCACGATCGCCTCGGTGCGGGCGATGCCCGCCTCCAGGAACTCGCTGTAGTGCCCGCGCTGTATCAGCGCGCGCGAGGGACACGTACACACCTCGCCCTGGTTGAGGGCGAACATCGTGAAGCCCTCAAGTGCCTTGTCACGGAAGTCGTCGTCCGAGGCCCAGACGTCGTCGAAGAAGAGGTTCGGGCTCTTGCCGCCCAGCTCCAGCGTGACAGGCTTGATGTTCTCGGAGGCGTACTGCATGATCAGCCGCCCCGTCGTGGTCTCGCCCGTGAACGCGACCTTCGCCACCCGTGCGCTGGAGGCGAGCGGTTTGCCCGCCTCGGCTCCGAAGCCGTTGACGATGTTGACGACACCCGGCGGCAGCAGATCGGCGACCAGGCTCATCCAGAGATGGATCGACGCCGGGGTCTGTTCGGCCGGTTTGATGACGACGGCGTTGCCGGCCGCCAGCGCGGGTGCCAGCTTCCATGTCGCCATCAGGATGGGGAAGTTCCACGGGATGATCTGCGCGACCACGCCGAGCGGCTCGTGGAAGTGGTACGCGACGGTGTCGTCGTCGAGCTCGCTCAGCGAGCCCTCCTGGGCCCGCAGCGCGCCCGCGAAGTAGCGGAAGTGGTCGATGGCGAGCGGGATGTCGGCGGCGAGCGTCTCGCGTACCGGCTTGCCGTTCTCCCAGGTCTCGGCGACGGCCAGCTCCTCCAGATGCGCCTCCATGCGGTCGGCGATCCTGTTGAGGATGCCCGCGCGCGTCTCGGCCGACGTCTTGCCCCAGGCCGGAGCGGCGCCGTGGGCCGCGTCCAGCGCGCGTTCGACGTCGGCGGCGGTGCCTCGGGCGATCTCGGTGAAGGGGCGGCCGTTGACCGGGCTCGGGTTCTCGAAGTACTTGCCCTGGGCCGGCGGTACGTACTCGCCGCCGATCCAGTGGTCGTAGCGGGACTCGTACGAGACGATCGCGCCATCGGTGCCCGGCGCTGCGTATCGGGTCATCTCTGTGGCCTCCCGGTGAGGGTGCCGCCCGCCTTTGGACGGCGCTCACCGCGAGGCTAGGAGCGCGGACGTTGCGACCAGGTTGCGCGCCGTACGGCCCAGTCCCGCAGCCCTCAACGCCCCGCCGCTCAGGTCGCCTTGATCATGTCCGCGCACTTCTCGCCGATCATCATCGTCGTGATGCACGGATTGACCGTCGGCAGGAACGGCATCACCGACGCGTCGGCCACCCTCAGCCCCGTCACGCCCTTCACCCGCAACCGCGGGTCGAGCGGTGAGTCGGCGTCGTCCGCCGCCCCCATCCGCACCGTGCCCGCCGGGTGGTAGACGGTGTTGTGCGTCTTACGGATGTAGTCCAGCAGTTCCTCGTCCGACCGCGCGTCCGGCCCCGGTGCCAGCTCCCGGCCCCGCCACCCCGCCATGGGCTCCTGTTCGGCGATCTCGCGGGCGAGGCGCAGCCCGTACGTCATCACCCGGATGTCGTGCTCGTGGGTGAAGTAGCGCGGATCGACCTTCGGCTTGTCCCTGAAGTCGCGCGAACGCAGCCGGACCGTGCCGAGCGACCGCGCGCGGGTGACGTTCGGCGTCAGACAGAAGGCGTTGTCGGTGGTCGGGTAGCCGCGTCGGTAGGTGTTCATGTCGAAGGGCACCGAGCCGTAGTGGAACATCAGGTCGGGCCGGTCGAGGCCCGGCTCGGTGTCGGCGAAGATCCCGATCTCCCACCACTGGGTGGAGCTGGTGACCATGGGCCGCTTCGCCTCCCACATGATCACGCCCTCCGGATGGTCCTGGAGGTGGGAGCCGACGCCGGGGGAGTCGACCCGTACGTCGACCCCGCTCGCCCTCAGATGATCGGCCGGGCCGATGCCCGACAGCATGAGGAGTTTCGGCGAGTCGATCGAGCCGCAACTGACAACGACCTCGCGGCGCGCGGAGACGGCGCCGCTGTGCACGGTGTCCGGCTCGAGATACTCAACTCCCGTACAGCGGCGCCGATCGGCGGTGTCGTCGAACAGCAGCCGCTTGGCCTGGAGCCCGGTGCGCACCTCGAGATTGGGCCGCTTGCCGAGAATCGGGTGCAGATAGGACACCGAGGCGGACGAACGGGTGCCGTCCGGACGGGAGTTGATCTGGAACCAGTGTGCTCCCCGTAGCACCGTGCGACCCGTGTTGAACGGTGTGGTGGGGATCCCCGCCGCCGCGCACGCCTCCAACAGGGCGCTGCCGCAAGGGTCGTTCGGCGGTACCGTCATGATGTTCACCGGGCCCGAGCGGCCGTGGTGGTCGCCGGGCGCGTCGTTGGTCTCCAGCCGCTGGTAGAGCGGGAAACAGTCCGCCGCACTCCAGCCGGTGCAGCCGAGCGCGCCCCACTCGTCGAGATCCTCGGCGGGCGCCCAGAAGGCGATGCACGAATTGTGCGAGGAGCACCCGCCGAGGACCTTGGCGCGGGCGTGCCGCATGAAGTCGTTGCCGTTCTCCTGCGGTTCGATGGGGTAGTCCCAGTCGTAACCCGACTCCAGCAGCGCCATCCACCGGTCGAGCTTGAGGACGTTGTCGTCGCCCACGTCCGAGGGGCCGGCTTCCAGTACGCAGACCGTGACATCGGGGTCCTCGGTGAGGCGAGCGGCCACGACGGCGCCGGCGGTACCACCGCCGACGACCACGTAGTCGAACTCGGCCACGGGGCGTGCTGCGGACATCGCTTCTCCAGGTGCAGAGGGTGTGGGGGCGCGGGGGCGGGAGGCGTTGGGGGCGGGGGAGTGTGCGGCGGCTACTCGGCGGGGGTGTTGGGCGGCGGCTTGGTGGGTGACGTCGGGTCGGTCACCTGCACCCGGTGTTCTGCGAGCACCCCCGTCTTGTGCCGCTGGACGAACCAGTAGTAGGCGAAGCCGCCGGCGGCGACGACGCCGACGAACAGGAACGCGCCCCAGCGCAGATACCAGTGCTGCGGACCGGTCGCGTTGTACACCGCGGCGCGCGGCCAGGCGAGGTTGAGCGACATCGCGGCGCCCCAGAACACGGCGATGATGTTGACGGGCAGCCCGAACCGGCCCAGCGTGAAGCTGCCCTTCACCGGATGCCACTGGCCACGCAGCCGCTTGACCAGCATCGGCGCGGTGACCATCAGATACGCCACATAGATCATGATGATCGCGATGCTCGTGATCACCGAGAAGATCTGCGGCTGGTTGATGTTGATGACCAGGATGACGACACCCACGACACCGATCAGCATGGCGGGCACGACCGGCGTGTGGAAACGCGGACTGACCCGGGCGAGCACGGAGCCCGCCGGCAGGTTGTTGTCGCGTGCCATGGCGAACATCAGCCGGATGCCCGCCGCCTGAACCGCCAGCACGCAGACGGTGATCGCGATGACCACGCACCACAGGAAGATCTCGCCGATGGTCGACCCGAGCGTGTCGAGTACGACGAACTGCAGGCCGTCCGTGGCCAGCCGCTTGTCCGCCAGATTCGGCACCGCCAGCAGGGCGAACAGCAGGATCAGTCCGCCGATCAGGAACGACGCGACGAGCGCGCGCAGGATCGCGCGAGGCGCGTTGCGGCTCGGGTTGTGCGACTCCTCGCCGAGCGACGAAGCGGTGTCGAAGCCGTACATGACGTACGCGGACGCCAGTGACGCGGTGAGGAACGCGCCGAAGTACCCGAGCGTCTCGCCCGTGCCGTGCCCCTGGGTGTCGGTCAGCACGGTGCTGGGGCCGCGGGTGATGTGCACGGCCAGGAAGATGATCAGCGCGACGGCGGCGATCAGTTCGATGAAGACCCCGGCGGAGTTGATCCGCGCCATGAGCTTGACGCCGAAGGCGTTGACCGTGGTGGAGAAGAGGATCAGGACGGAGCCGAGGAGTACGGCGTTGCCCGCGGCGTCGTACTTGCCGCTGCCGTCCCCGATGAACTGGAACCGGCTGTCGATCTGCGGCAACGTGATCTGGTACGCCAGCGCCACGGCCGACAGCGTCACCATGGTCGCCGTCATCATCATCCAGCCGCCGAGCCAGCCGATGTGCGGACCGCCCATGTTCTTGGCCCAGTTGTACACGGAGCCGGCGACCGGGTAGCGGGCGGCGAGCTCGCAGAAGCACAGGGCCACCATCAGCTGGCCGATGAAGACCATCGGCCAGGACCACCAGTACGCCGGGCCGCCGAAGCTGACACCGAAGTAGAACAGCTGGAAGGTGCCGGTCAGGATCGAGATGTAGCTGATCCCGGCGGCGAAGGTGTGGAAGTTGCCGAGGGTCCGCTTGAGTTCGGGACGGTAGCCGAGCGCGCCGAGCGCGTCGTCGTCGTCCTGGAGCTGGGTCCTCGCGGCGGCTTCCCGGTCCGCGGGGCCCGCGGCGCCGGAACCGTTCGCGCCCTGCCCGTCCCCGCGGCCGTTCGGCGTGTCTGGCGTGCTCACTCGAACCACCCCTGAGGACTCGGCGAGAGATTGCGCCACACGTGCTTGGCCTCCTGGTACTCGGCCAGCCCGGCCGGCCCCAGCTCGCGCCCGAAGCCGGACTGCTTCATCCCGCCCCATTCGGCCTGGGGGACGTACGGGTGGAAGTCGTTGATCCATACGGTGCCCGCCCGCATCCGCGACGCCACGCGCTGCCCGCGCCCGGTGTCCTGCGACCAGACCGCCCCGGTCAGGCCGTAGACGGTGTCGTTGGCGAGCGCGACCGCCTCGTCCTCGTCCCTGAAGCGTTCGACGGTCAGCACGGGACCGAACGATTCGTCACGCACCACCGACATCCCCGGAGCGCAGTCGTCCAGCACGGTCGGCGGGTAGTAGAACCCGTCGCGCAGCTCCGGGTCGGTGGGGCGTTTACCGCCGCAGCGCAGTACGGCGCCTTCGGCGAGCCCCGCCGCCACGTACGCCTCGACCTTCTCGCGGTGCGCCGCCGAGATCAGCGGCCCGGTGCGGGCGTGCTCGTCGAACGGGCCGCCCATCGGGATCGCCTTGGCCCGGCGCACCAGCTCGTCCACGAACGCATCGTGCAGCTCGTCCTGGATCAGCAGCCGCGCGCCGGCCGAGCAGACCTGCCCGGAGTGCAGGAACACCGCCGTCAGCGCGTAGTCGACCGCGCTCTCGAAGTCGGCGTCCGCGAAGACGATGTTGGGATTCTTGCCGCCCAGCTCCAGCGCGACCTTCTTCACCGTCGGTGCTGCGGCCGCCATGATGCGGCGCCCCGTGACGAGACCGCCGGTGAAGGACACCATGTCGACGCGCGGGTCCTCGGTCAGCGGCGCGCCCGCCGTCGGACCGGCGCCCAGGACGAGATTCGCCACGCCGTCCGGCAGACCTGCCTCGGTCAGCAGCCGCATCAGCATGATCGCGGTGTGCGGGGTCAGCTCGCTCGGCTTCAGTACAAAGGTGTTGCCGGCGCCGAGCGCGGGGGCCACCTTCCAGGAGGTCTGGAGGAGCGGATAGTTCCACGGGGTGATGAGCGCGCAGACGCCGACCGGTTCGTGCACCACGCGGCTGTCGACGCCGGGGTCACCGGTGTGGACGACACGGTCGGTGCCGCCGGCGGCCGTCAGGTTGCCGAAGTAGCGGAAGCAGTTCGCGATGTCGTCCATGTCGTACTCGCTCTCGACGAGCCGCTTCCCCGTGTCCAGGGACTCGGCCCGCGCGAACGCGGCCTTGTCGCGCTCCAGCAGTTCGGCGACGCGCAGCAGCAGCCGACCGCGCTCGGCGGTCGGTGTGCCGGGCCAGGGACCGCTGTCGAACGCGTCACGGGCCGCCTCGATCGCGGCGGCCGCGTCCTTGGCGCCCGCCTCGTCAACGGTCGCGACGAGCGTGCCGTCCGCCGGGCAGCGGATCTCGCGGACCTGACGGCCCACGGCGGTGGTCCACTTGCCACCGATGAACAGCTCCGGCATGGCGGACTCCTCGGGTTCGGATGAGCGGGCACCGCGAGAGTCGACTGTGGTGCTCCATCAACAGAGAGTAAGGAGCAGAGGCCGGGTCCGCCTTTCGGGAGCGCCCGGAGGGCTCAGCCGGGCCCCTACGACGGCGGCGGCCGGATCGTCCTCAGGCGCGAGCCGGTCCTCAGGGCCGGACGGGCTCGAGCGGCGGTGTTTCCTCAGGCGCGAGCCGCCCCTCAAGCGCCGGACGGGCTCAAGCGGCGGTGTTTCCTCAAGCGCCGGACGGGCTCATTCCCTGCCACGCGTCGATTTCGCGCACGCGCGCGAGGGCGGCCGGGCGCTGCCGCGCGGGGAGCGCGTCGGCGAGGGTGCGCCACACCGCGAGGTCGTCCTCACCCCAGGGGCTGTACGCCCAGTCGGCCAGCAGCCCCGGATCCCCACGCGCGATCAGGGCCGCCCTGAGCTGGTCGGCGAGTCTGCGCCGCAGCCGTACGACGGCGGGGGACAGGGAAGCGGGCAGCAGCGGTCCCGCGTAGGCGCTCATGGCGCCCGTGACCGCACCGGACGCCAGTTTCCTGGTGACGGTGTCGAAGTCCGTGTCGACGGGAGCCGTCAGCCGGTACGGGCGTGACCGCAGCAGGTCGGGGCCGAGCAGTCCGCGCAGCCGGAACAACTCCGCGCGCAGGGTGACCGGCGTGACGGACTCGTCCTCGTACAGCTCCATGAGCAGTTCGTCGCCGCAGATGCCCTCCGGGCGGTTCGAGAGCACCGTCAGGATTTCGCTGTGGCGGCGGCTGAGCCGCGTCTTGCGGCCGTCCACGACGAGCAGCGCCTCGTCCCGTCCGAGGACCGACAGCTGTACGGCCCCGGACGCCTGCGGCGGGGCCAGCAGGGCGAGCTGCGACTCGGCCGCCCTGGCGACGGCTCCCACGAACGCGAGGCTGTGCGGATGGGCCAGCCGGTCGCCGCCGGTGATGTCCACGGCGCCGAGCAGCCGTCCGGTGCGCGGATCGTGGATGGGCGCGGCGGCGCAGGTCCAGGGGTGCACGGGCCGCAGGAAGTGTTCGGCGGCGAACACCTGGACGGGCCTGTCGACGGCGATGGCGGTGCCCGGAGCGTTCGTTCCCGCCGCGGCCTCGGACCAGCGGGCGCCCGGTACGAAGTTCATCCCGCCCGCCTGCGCGCGGGTCGCGGTGTGGCCCTCGACCCACAGGAGCCGTCCGTGCGCGTCGCACACCGCGATCAGATGTTCGCCGTCCGACGCGTAGGCGCCCATCAGTTCGCGGAAGAGGGGCATCACGCGTGTGAGCGGGTGCGCGTCCCTGTAGGCGCCGAGGTCGTCGTCGGACAGCTCGACACTGGCCGTCCCTTCGGGACGGACGTGCGCGCGGGCGGAACGCTGCCAGGAATCGGCCACCACGGGGCGTACGGGGCGGTCGACCCGGCCCGCGGTCGCGAACGACTCGTACGCGCGACGCAGCGCGCCGCGTCGCTCCGCCGGATCCGCTCCTTCTTCCAGGGCCACCCATGTGTCGGTCAACTCGGCCTCCCGAGGCCACTACTGCACCGGCCTCCACCATGGTCGCCCCGCGTGCGCCACCGGGCAAGGCTCCGGTCACACACGGGGCGAGCCGGTCGTGTCGGGGCGAAACGACCGCGGGGCGGGCGGCAGTGGGGCGGGGCGGCGGTGCGGTGGCCGTACGGCGTCCCATTCGTACGGAGGCCGCACCGCCGGTCCCCGCGCACCGCGCCTCTCACTGCCCCCGCCCCGCGTCAGCCGTGCCGGATCGTCAGACCTCCGCCCCGAGGCTCGCCAGCGCCGCCGCCGGATCGGCGGCCGGCGGACCCGAAGCGGCCCAGCGGACCCCCGCCTTGCGGTACGGCCACCAGCGCCCGTCGCGCCCGTAGCGCAGCTGTGTGTCCGCCCCCACGACCGTCCAGCGGCCCGCCGCGCCCGCGCCCGCGCGCAGCCGTGGGCGTTCGCTGTCCTCCCACGCCCCCGCCAGGTCCGCCTTCGCGCGTGCCAGGGCCTCGGGCTCCGGTTGCCACTCCTCCTCCAGTACGGCGAGAGCCGCCGCACCGCCGTAGCGCCACGCGCCGACCGCCAGGTCCAGTTCGGCCCGCTGTCGGCCCGTGCCCCCGGCGAGCCGCACCGCGATCAGTGGATCGTCGGTCGAGGCCGCCAGCCGCACGGCGTCCTGACCCGGTGTCAACTCCGGTTCGATCGGCTGCCGTTCGTGCCCGGAGGACAGCGCGTCGATCAGCAGCCACAGCGCGCGTCCCGCCGCGTCGGCCGCCAGGAACTCCAGAGCGTCCGCGTCGATCCCGGGCGGTGGCTCCGCCTCCGTGTCGAGCGACGGTGGCAGGCCGGGCTCCTCCGGGACCGGCGGGGGAGGGGGCAGCGGCGGGAGGATGCCCCGTGCCGCGAACGCCTCGTCCGCGCGTATGCCCGCCGGCTCCTCGGCCGTCCCTCCACCCGCGTCTGTGGCCGTGCCCTCGGTCGGGCTCTGGCGCGTCCGCGCGGCCCGCGCGGAGCGCACCTGCAACTCGTCGAGCAGCTGGCGCTCACCCCGGCCGCGCATCAGTAGGAGGACGAAAGGATCCTCGTCCAACAGCCGCGCCACCTGGTAGCACAGTGCCGCCGTGTGCGGACACAGGTCCCAGGCGTCGCAGGCACACTCCGGCTCCAGGTCGCCGATGCCGGGAAGCAGTTCGACCCCGGCGCCCGCCGCGTCCTCCACAAGATGCGGCGGCATGTCCCGGTCCAGCAGCGCGGCGATGTGCCCCGCACGCTCGACCGCCATGTCCAGGAACCGGTCCCACTCCTCCGTACTGAGCTGCTGCAACAGCACGTCGCTGCGCTGCGCCGTGCCGTCCCTGTCCCGTACGACGGCCGTGATCCTGCCGGGCCGCACGGACACCGCGCCGACCGCGCCGTCACGCGCCTGCTTGCGTCCCTTCTTGAGCTGTTGTGAGTCGAGCGCCGTGTCCTCAAGGGCCTTCAGCCATGCCTGTCCCCACCAGGTCTGCGCGAAGCCGCGGCCCCGCGCGGGCGGCAGGGCGGCGAAGGTGCGCTCGGCCCCTTCCGTACCCCGACCCGTACCGCGACCGCCGCTGTTACCGCTGTCGGCTCCGGTCATCGCGCACTCCCTCGCAGCTCGACCAGATCGGCCAGCTCGTCGTCCGTCAGTTCGGTCAGGGCCGCCTCGCCGCCGGCGCCGAGGACCGAGTCCGCCAGTTGCTGCTTGCGCGCCAGCATGTCGGCGATCCGGTCCTCGATCGTGCCCTCGGCGATCATCCGGTGCACCTGCACCGGCCGGTTCTGGCCGATGCGGTACGCGCGGTCCGTCGCCTGGGCCTCGACGGCCGGGTTCCACCAGCGGTCGAAGTGCACGACATGCTCTGCGCGGGTCAGATTCAGACCGGTGCCCGCCGCCTTCAACGACAGCAGGAAGACGGGCACTTCGCCCTCCTGGAACCGCCGCACCATGTCCTCGCGCTGCCGCACCGGTGTGCCGCCGTGCAGGAACTGTGTCGGGACGCCGCGCGCCGCCAGATGCTGTTCGAGCAGGCGCGCCATCTGTACGTACTGAGTGAAGACGAGGACGCTCGCCTCCTCGGCGAGGATCGTCTCGAGCAGCTCGTCGAGCAGTTCCACCTTCCCCGAACGCCCCGCGACGCGTGCCGAGTCGTCCTCCTTGAGAAACTGCGCGGGGTGGTTGCAGATCTGTTTGAGCGACGTCAGCAGCTTCATGACGAGGCCGCGGCGTTCCATGCCGCCGGCCTCCGAGATCGCCGCGAGGGTCTCGCGTACGACGGCCTCGTAGAGACCCGCCTGCTCCGTCGTCAGCGACACCGCGCGGTCGGTCTCCGTCTTCGGGGGCAGCTCGGGCGCGATACCGGGATCCGACTTGCGCCGCCGCAGCAGGAACGGCCGTACGAGCGCGGACAGCCGCTCCGCCGCCCCCGGGTCACCGCCCTCGACCGCCTGCGCGTAGCGCGTGCGGAAGGTGGCGAGCCGGCCGAGAAGGCCCGGCGTCGTCCAGTCGAGGATCGCCCAGAGCTCGGAGAGATTGTTCTCCACCGGAGTACCGGACAGCGCGACGCGCGCCTTGGCGCCGATGGTGCGCAGCTGACCGGCGGTCGACGAGTACGGATTCTTCACGTGCTGCGCCTCGTCGGCGACGACCATGCCCCACTCGGCGCCGGCCAGTTTCCGCGCGTCCAGCCGCATCGTGCCGTAGGTCGTGAGGACGAACTCGCCGTCCGCCAGGGCGTCCAGGCCGCGCGACGCGCCGTGGAAGCGGCGCACCGGTGTGCCGGGTGCGAACCGCTCGATCTCGCGCTGCCAGTTGCCCATCAGCGACGTCGGGCAGATCACCAGGGTGGGGCCCGCCGCCGACTCCTCGGTCTGGCGGTGCAGGTGGAGCGCGATGACCGTGATGGTCTTGCCGAGCCCCATGTCGTCGGCGAGACAGCCGCCGAGGCCGAGCGAGGTCATCCGGTGCAGCCAGTTGAGCCCCCGCAGCTGGTAGTCGCGCAGCGTGGCCGTGAGAGCCGCCGGCTGGCCGATCTCCTGGTCCGTGCCCTCCGGGTCGGCCAGGCGCTCGCGCAGCGCCTCCAGCCATCCCGTTGCCTGCACCTCGACCCGGCGCCCGTCCACCTCGGTGGACCCCGTGAGAACGGCTCCCAGCGCGTCGACGGGCGTGAGCTTGCGGTCCTGGCTCTCCCGGGCGCGCCTGGCCTCCTCCGGATCGATGAGGACCCACTGGTCGCGCAGCCGTACGACGGGGCGGGTCGCCTCGGCGAGCCGGTCCAGTTCGGCGCGGGTGAGTTCCTGGTCGCCCAGCGCGAACCGCCAGTTGAAGGCGAGGAGGGAGTCGGCGGACAGGAAGGAAGGCAGGCCCGAACCGCTCGCGTCCGAGCGCCCGTTCCCGCGCGTGTCGTCCTGGTCGTCATGGCCTGCGCCCGGCGTGTCGTGCGGCGTGTCGCGCCGAGTTCCGTACGGGCCGGAGCTCTGCGCGTCGTCCGGCGGGCCGATGACGGCGCGCGCCGTCAGCTTGCGTGCCAGTGACTTCGGCCAGTGCACCTGGACGCCGGTGGCGGCCAGCGCGCGGGAGGACTCCCCGAGCAGTTCGGTGACCTCCTCGTCGGCGAGGTCGATCACGTCGGGCACGGTGGCCGACAGGAGTGGTGCCAGCGGCGGCCAGGCGCGCGCGGCGCGCCTCAGGGCCAGCAGGGCGTCCATCCGGGCCCGGGGGCCGAACGCCTCGCCCGTGGCCTGCGTGGCCCCCGTACCGGCCCACACCTCGGCGGCGTCGGCGACGACCGTCGGGTCACTCACGCTGTGCATCTGTAGGACGGCGCGGAACGCGGGGGCGGATCCGAAAGCGTCACCGTCCGGGGAGCCGTCTTCCTCGGAAGAGCCGTCCGGCGAGGCTGCCAGGCCGGGCAGTTCGATCCGGAGCGACAGCCGTACGCCCGCGTCGTGCCCGGCCGCCACGTCGGCGGCCCAGCCGCGCAGTTCGGGCAGCCGGCGCGGCTCCGGCGCGGCGAAGGCGGGCGACCCGGCGGCGATCCGCGCGGCGGGCGTGCGCACGAGACCGTCGGCGACCGCGTCGAGGAACTGCCGCAACAACCGTTCCGGATCGGCGAGCAGGAGCGGACCGGTCGCCTCGGGGTCGAGAGGTACGGCGTGTGAGGCGGGCGGCATCGAGGCGGCGAGCGCGCGGACGCGCTCCAGGTCGTCGGCGGCGACGGGGCCGGCCCGCCAGGCGTCGTGGCCGGCCGCCGAGAGTCCGGGCAACAGCTTGCCGCGCGCGGCGAGTTGCAGGGCGAGCAGCGACGCGGCTCCCCAGAAGGCCGCGGCGGGCGAGGCGTGTGCCGACGCCCTCGCTCGGGTCAGCACGGGCAGGGCGTCCCGTACGGGCAGCAGCAGGGCCGGAACCGTACGGAGCCGCACGTCGTCGCCGACGACGGTCAGGTCGTCGAACGAGGCCGCCGAGGCCGCTGACTCCGTCAGGTCTGTCGGGTCGGTCGGGCCCGAGGTGTCCGGCGGGGTGGGCCACTCAGGCGGAGCGGCGCCGTCCGGGTGCCAGAAGGCGATCCGGCCGGCTCGGGCCGGGTCGGCCGGCAGGAAGAGCGCGTCGCAGCGGGCGAGTTCGGTGATCTGGGAGGGCGTAGCCGCAGGGGGCCTGTGTACGGCGATGACACATTCCTCAAGTTTGACTAGTGAAGGTGGAGCGGCCGAGGCTACCTCGCTCGCGACGCCGATGGGTGGCGCCCGACGGTGACAAGAATCATGGGCCACGGCGGGGGTGTAGGCAGCCCCACCCCCTCGGTCGGGAATAACCCCCGTCACCTCGGGGTGTTGGCCGCATGGCCTTGGAGGGCCAACTCCGCGTAGTTTTCATCCGGTCGCCGCGATCAAGCTCCAGCGGCGCCACTCGAACGGCCTCTCAGACCTCCCATTTCACACCTAAACGATCTACACGATCGTCGGCCTACAGACCGGAGACCGACATGCCCCAGGCCCCCGCAGCAGTCGCGGAGACCACCACCCCCGGCCCCGCCGCCGCCCGCACAGGCGGCAGCGACTTCGCGCCCCTTCTGCGGACGGTCAGGGAGCAGGGCCTCCTCGAACGGCGAACCGCCTGGTACGCCCGCGGTATCGCCGTCAACCTGCTCGGGCTCGCCGCGGTCGTGACCGGCATGGTGCTGATCGGAGCGTCCTGGTGGGCGCTCCTGCTGGCTCCGCCGCTGGCGCTCCTGTCGGCCCGGATGTCGTTCGTCGCGCACGACGCGGGGCACGCCCAGATATGTGCCACCCGCGGACGGAACCGTCTCGTCCAGCTTTTCCACGCCAATCTTCTGCTCGGAATGAGCCAGGACTGGTGGAACGACAAGCACAACCGGCACCACGCCAACCCCAATCACCTGGAGAAGGACCCCGACGTCGGCGCGGACATCCTCGTCTTCGCGCAGCACCAGACCGAGGGCCGCAAGGGACTGCGCCGCTGGCTCACCCGTCACCAGGCCGCGATGTTCTTCCCGCTGACGACCCTGGAGGGCATCGCCCTCAAGGTCTACGGATTCCGGAGCGTCTTCTCCCGCGGCGTCAGCCGCCAGACGCCGCGTGAGCGCTTCCTGGAAGGCTCGCTGCTCATCACGCACGTCGTCGCCTACCTCGCCCTGCTCTTCACGACGCTCAGCGTCGGCCAGGCAGTCGTCTTCCTGCTGATCCACCAGATGATGTACGGCCTCCACCTCGGCATGGCGTTCGCCCCGAACCACAAGGGCATGAAGATCCCGACCGAGGAGGAGTTCGCGAGCTGGGGACACCTGCGCAGGCAGGTCCTCACCTCCCGCAACATCCGGGGCGGCTTCTTCACCGACTGGTTCCTCGGTGGCCTGAACTACCAGATCGAACACCACCTCTTCCCGAGCATGCCGCGTCCCCACCTGAAGCTCGCCCAGCCGCTCGTTCGCGCGCACTGCCGCGAGACGGACGTCTCCTACGTGGAGACGGGCCTGGTCGACTCCTACCGGCAGGCGCTCGGGCATCTGCACGAGGTCGGAGCGCCGCTGCGCGCCGCGGCCTGATCCGCACGACGGAGCGCCGTTCCATCGCAGCGCCGCGCACGCGAGCGCTGCATAGTGGAACTGGCGGACGCCCGTGAGCGTTCAATCAGCAGGGAGCGGCCTCGGCCGCTGAAGGAGGCGTCGAAAATGTCGACTAGGGCAAAGATCGCTGTCGGGGGAGTGGCCGTCGGTCTTCTCCTGATTCCATTCATCGGATTCTGGATGTCGCTGCTGGTGGTGCTCGGCGTGCCCGCGGTGGCCTATCTGATGCTCGACCCGTCGCAGCGCCGTCGGCTCAAGCGCATCACGCGCAAGGAGATCGGCCGCTGACCCTGCGCTGACCTGCGAAAACAGCCCCCGTATGCCACGCCGGACCCTTGGCAGGGTCCAGGACGCGTACGGGGGCTTCGTCAGCCGCGGCGTCGGTCAGGACGGGCGGACAGCGATCCTGTCGAGCGCTTCGAGGAGTTTGGGCAGCTCGGGCCCGCGGCCGACCGGCAGTACTTCGTTCGGTTCGTCGTCCAGCAGGATGTAGGCGATGTCGTCGGTCCTCGCGACGAGGGACCAGCCGGGGCCGTCGGCCCGCAGCATCCGCGCGCCGGCGGGCGCGAAACGGGAGCGGACCCTGCCCAGCGGTGGCGACGACTCCAGATAGCCGTGCAGCTCCTTCAGCACGCGCCTCACCCCGTCGTGAAGGATCTCCGGGCCGCCGCCGTCGGTGGCAGCCGCGGCGGCGGCGGAATCCGCGTCCGGCTTCGCGCCTGTGTCCGCGTCTGCTTCGGTGCCCGTCTCAGCCCGCTGCCGCTCGTCCTCGTGATCGAACTGATCACGCCACGCCTCCCACTGAAGCGCGATCTCGTCCGCGCCGAGGCGCCGCTGCGCGGGCCCCCAGCTCGTCGTGTCGGGCGGTGCGAGCGACGGTCTCGCCCCGTCGGCTTCCTCGTCCGGCTCCGGATCGGGATCGTGGGGCGCGGGGATTCCCGGCGCAGCCACCGCGAGGGCCAGCGGCCAACCGGGAATGGCCGCGACCACCGTACGTTCGCCGGGAGACAGGTCGTACTCCATACCGCAGTCCCACGCGGCGATGGCGACCGCGACCAGCGACACGTCGTCGACAGCGACCGTCCAGCGCCCGCCGGTGCCGTCCTGGCCGAGCACCAGCCCGTACCCGCGGTCGTACGGCTCCAGCCCGAGAGCCGCGCACGCCTCGGGAAAATCGTCCCCGAGCACGCTGGGGAACTGCGCCGGTGTCAGCAGTACGGCCGACAGCACAAACAGCGCGTCCTCATCGGCGGATTTGTCCGTACCTGACACGGCACCTCCCGATCCGATCGGTCGTGTCCGATCGGTTGTCGGCGCACCTTAGCCAGTCGGCCACCCGGCCGTCGAGAGGTCGACGGCCGCCCACACCGTTCCGTGCCCCGCCGTCAGGCCGCGGGCAGCCCGAGGAGGCTGCGTGCCACCGTCTGGGGCGACTCGTCCCGCTCGCGCGCCAGCGCTATCACAGCCCGGCACGCCAGCTCGCTGACCCCGAAGGACAGCGCCTCGGGCGAGACCCAGCCGGACGCCTCGTCCATCCGGTCCTGGTCGTCGTCGGCGGTCGCCGCGACATACGTCGCCGCGGCCTCGAACAGGTTGTGCTGCCGTGTCCGGCTCTTGGACGACGCGGCCGGCTCGGCGACCGGCGGAGCGGTCCGGTTCGATACGAAGAGTCCGCGCAGCTTGTCGAACATCGTCCGTCCACCTTCCGCACATCCTTCGGGCCCCCGCCTCCTACACAGGTTCGATACCCGTTGACGCGACAGTGCACTCGGTACGGGCCCTCCCCGGTGAATCAGCCCTCACGCACCGCGAGCGCGAGGAAACGGTCGTCCTCGTCCACGTACGACCGCAGCCGCCATCCCGCCCCCGCCAGCAGCGGACGGAGCATGCCCTCGGCGCGCAGGTCGTCCGGTGTGATTTGCCGGCCCTGCCGGGCGGCCAGCGCGGCCCGCCCGACGGGGTGGAAGAGCGCCAGCCGCCCACCGCTCCGTACGACCCTGGCCAGCTCCCGCAGATTCGTGGCGGGCTCGGGCAGATGGGCGATCAGCCCGGCGGCGAAGACCGCGTCCAAGGAGCGCGGGAGCAGCGGCAGGCGCGCCACATCGGCGAGCAGCAGGGCGCCGACCGCGTCGCGACCGCTCCTTGCGGCCGCTGCGAGCATCTCGGGGGTGAGATCGGCGCCGAGCACCGAGCCCCGTGGCCCCACAGCCGCCCGCAGGGCGGTCAGCGCCCGTCCGGTGCCGCAGCCCGCGTCCAGGACGCTGTCGCCGGGACGCAGCCCCATCTCGGCCACCGCTGCGGCATAGGCCGGGCCGTCGTCGGGGAAGCGAGCGTCCCAGTCCGCCGCCCGGACGCCGAAGAATTCCTGTACGTGCGTGTGGTCATGGGCCATGGGCACATGATCCCCCGTCGCGTATCGCCGCGTCCCGTCCGCGTTGCGAGCCCGTGCGTACCGCGCGAGTGTCGAAGAACCGAATCGGAGGAGGACTGTCCCATGCCCATCGCCACGGTCGATCCCGCCACCGGCGAGACCCTGAAGACGTTCGACGCCCTGGGGTCCGACGAGATCGAGCGGCGGCTGGCCGTGGCCGCCGCCGCGTTCGAACAGCACCGCACCACGGACTTCGACCACCGGGCCACGCTGCTGAACCGCGCCGCCGACCTCCTCGAAGAGGACCGGGACGAGATCGCCCGCACCATGACCACCGAGATGGGCAAGCCGATCGGCGCGGCACGCGCGGAGGCGGCGAAGTGCGCCAAGTCGATGCGCTGGTACGCACTGCACGCGGCGGAGCTGCTCGCCGACGAGCACCCGTCGGCCGCCGACGTCCAGGACTCGGGCGCCGCACGCGCGTATGTCCGCTACCGCCCGCTCGGCGTCGTGCTCGCGGTCATGCCGTGGAACTTCCCCCTCTGGCAGGTCGTACGATTCGCCGCCCCCGCCCTCATGGCGGGCAATGTCGGTCTGCTCAAGCACGCGTCGAACGTCCCTCAGACCGCCCTGTATCTGGGCGACCTCTTCAGGAGGGCGGGTTTTCCCGAGGGCTGCTTCCAGACGCTGCTCGTGGGGTCCGACGCGATCGAGGGCATCCTGCGCGACCGCAGGGTGGCCGCCGCGACCCTGACGGGCAGCGAGCCCGCCGGGCGCTCCGTGGCCGCGATCGCCGGTGACGAGGTGAAGCCGACCGTACTCGAACTCGGCGGCAGCGACCCGTACATCGTGATGCCGTCGGCCGACATCGACCGCGCCGCGCGGACCGCGGTGACCGCCCGGGTGCAGAACAACGGCCAGTCCTGCATCGCGGCCAAGCGCTTCATCGTGCACGCCGACGTCTACGACGCCTTCGGTGAACGTTTCGTCCACGGGATGCGGAAGCTGACCGTCGGCGATCCGATGGACGAGTCGACCGACGTCGGCCCGCTCGCGAGCGAACAGGGCCGCGCCGACCTGGAGGAGCTGGTCGACGACGCGGTCAACCGCGGTGCCACCGCCCGCTGCGGCGGGCGCCGCCCCGACGGGCTGGACCGCGGCTGGTACTACGAACCCACCGTCCTCACGGATGTCTCCCCCGACATGCGCATCCACCACGAAGAGGCGTTCGGCCCGGTCGCCACCCTGTACCGGGTGACCGATCTCGACGAGGCGGTGAACGTTGCCAACGACACCCCGTTCGGTTTGAGTTCCAACGTGTGGACGCGCGATGACGAGGATGTGCGGCGCTGCGTACGCGACCTCCAGGCCGGCGGTGTCTTCTTCAACGGCATGACCGCGTCCCATCCCGCGCTCCCCTTCGGCGGCGTCAAGCGCTCCGGGTACGGACGGGAACTGTCGGACCACGGGATCCGCGAATTCTGCAACATCACGACCGTCTGGCACGGCGCCGAACCGGACGGCAACGGCTGACAGGCGCGCGCCCGCGCTCCTCGAAGCCGGACCTCCGTCCCTGAGCACCCTTGTTTGCCGAGGGTGTTCAGGGGCACACGCTGGTCGTGCTTCGGACAGGAGGCACGTCCGTGGAGCGGCGTACCGCTCCGGGCGTCGCCCGGTGGCCGCTGTGTGCTCCTCCGGTGACGACGGCCGCGTCGAGCGAGGAGCTGAAGAGCATGACCCCTCGGGTGATGGCCTACCGGGTGAGGCACGAGGACGTCCCTGACACCTCCGCGGCCTTCGAGCGGGCCGCCGGACTGCCGGACGGCCCAGAGAAGGACCGGACTCGCGGGGAGATCGTGTGCGCCTGGCTCCCGATGGCCGACAGGCTGGCCGGGCGGTTCCGGCACCGGGGCGAGGCGCTGGAGGATCTGCGGCAGGTCGCGGCGATCGGACTGGTGAAGGCCGTGGAGCGGTACGACCCGCACCGGGGCACCGCGTTCGAGAGCTTCGCCGTGCCCACGATCACCGGGGAGCTCAAGCGGCACTTCCGCGACCGCCTCTGGTCCGTCCATGTGCCACGGCGGGTGCAGGAGCTGCGGGCCCGTGTGCGCGACGCACGCGACGAACTGGCCCAGCGGCACGGCATTCTGGCGCCGACGGTCGACGAGCTCGCCTTCCACGCGGGGATGACGCGGAACGAAGTGGTCATGGGAGTCGAGGCGATGGACTGTTTCAACGTGCTGTCGCTCGACGCGAGCCTGTCCTCCCCGGACGAGGGCCCCACGCTCGGCGACTCCCTGGGAGCTTGGGACGAGGCGCTGGACGCCGTGATCGATCGCGAGTCGGTCAAGCCGCGGCTGCGCCGGCTGCCCGACCGGGAGAGGCGGATCCTCTACCTGAGGTTCTTCCGCGGGATGACGCAGAGCAGCATCGCCGAGGACCTCGGCATATCGCAGATGCACGTCTCACGGCTGATCAACGACTGCTGCGCGCGCATCCGTAGGGATGTGATGCGCGACGCCGCGTAGGGGCGTCTCCTCGAGCGCCGTACGGGCCGGCCGGTCGGTCCGCAGGCACCGGACAGGCTTGGAGCCCGTCCGGCACCCTGAGGCGGACCGGCCGGTCAGGGCGGTGTCACACGGACTCTTCGGCGGTTGTGTCGACGGGTCGGCCGCCGCGCCCGGCGACATCCGCCTGTCGCGGCACACCACCGGTCCCTGCGCCCGCCCCGTGGCCGTACTGCTCCGCCTGCATGTGGAACATCGAGGCGTATCTGCCCTCGGCCGCCAACAGGCTCTCGTGGTCACCCTGTTCGACCAGCCTGCCCTCGTGCAGCACGTAGATGAGGTCCGCGTGCCGCACACCGGACATGCGGTGCGTGACCAGTACGACCGCTCTGCCCTCGCCGGCCAGCCCCCGGATCCGGTCGAAGGCCTCGATCTCCGACTCCGGATCCAGGGCGGACGTGGGCTCGTCCACCACGATCACCTGCGCGTCCCGGTAGTGGGCGCGGGCCAGGCCGAACTTCTGCCACTGTCCGCCGGACAGCTCGGACGCCCCGCGGAACACGCGGGCCAGCAGCGTGTGGAACCCCTTCGGCAGACTCTCGGCGATCCGGTCCGCGCCCGAGTACCCGGCCGCCGCGTCCAGATCGCCCCCGGCGGCATCGGGCCGGCCGATCTCGATGTTCGTCCGGGCGGTCACCGGCCAGCGCTCGAAATCCTGGGTGAGCAGCGACACCCGGTCGAAGATCTGGTCGCGGTCCGCCTCCGCGATGTCGACGCCGTCCCAGGCCAACCGCCCGCCGTCGGGCAGATGGAGCCCGGCGAGCAGCTTCACGAGCGTGCTCTTGCCGGAGCCGTTCTCACCGACCAGGGCGACCACCGAGCCCATCGGAATCGTCAGGGACAACCCGGTGAGCGCGGGCGTCTCCCGGTCCGGATAGCTGAAGGAGACGTCCTCCAGGGTGATCACCTTCGTGGGCTCGGGGATCGGGCGGCCTCCGTACGGAATGGACCTGTCGCCGGCCTCCGCGAGGAACCTCTCCATGTCACGTACGTACAGGGACTCCTCGTGCAGCGAGTTCGTGGTCACCACGAGAGCGGACAGACTCGCCGAGCCCGACCGGACCGCGACCACGGCCGTGCCCGCCACGGCCAGGTCCATCCGCCCGGACATGATGAGAGCGGCCATCGTTCCGTACGTGATGAGCGCGGCCACCCCCGACAGCGCGGCGGCGAGCAGTTCGGTGGCCGCCTTGTCCTTGGCCAGCCGCGTCGCCTCGGTCTCCGCGCTCTCGGCCATGTTGCGGTAGTGCCGGAGGAGGAAGCGGCCCACGCCGTGCACGCGCACCTCGTGCGCGGCGGAGCGGGAGGTGAGCAGCCCGGCGATCAGGCGGCTGGCGCGCAGATGCTCCACCCAGGACATCACCGACAGATACCGCCGCTGGGACACGCGCATCGCGCCCCAGCCGCGCGGCGCCGCGATCAGCAGGAGCATCGGCAGCAACAGTGGGTGCAGCACGGTCAGTACACCGCCGACGGCGAGCAGCGAGATGAGCCCGTTCATGGTGGCGACGCAGGCGCCGATCATGTTGCGTGCAGACGGTGGTCCGTACTGGGCGGTGTCGATCAGCCGACGGAACTCGCCGTCCTCGATCGCCTCCAGCTCCACCCGGACCGCGGCGCGCAAGTACTCCTCGTTCGCGGCCCGTTCCACCTTCGGCTCCAGCCGCCCTGCCGCCGACGTGGACCACGAAGCCAGGAGGGCGCCCACCACCGCGACGACCGCGCCGACCACGAGCGCGGGCAGCGCGTCGGAGACCCGGTCGGCGGCGCTCCCGCCGCTGAGGAGCGAGCCGAGTACGGAGTTGACCACCAGCAGGCTCAGCGCGGCTGTCAGTCCCTGGCCGGCCTCGGCGATGCCGACGGTCACCAGCGCCGGCCGGTCCGTCCGCCAGGCGAGGCGCAGGGTGCCCGTGACCATTCTGGGCATGGCGCGCACCGAGGAGAGCAGCCCGAGTTCGAGCGGTGCCCACTCGTGGTCGGACCAGCCGGTGTCGTAGCGCAGCGGGCCGCCGAACAACTCGCGTTCGCTGTCCGACACCACGTTCTCGGCGGGCCTGGGACGCTTCAGTAACCTCATGCGGCGCCACCCCCGGCGTCAACCTGACGCATCGGGGGCCCGATCGGGGACCTGTCGGTGATCGGCGGTCTCTCGAACGCGCGGTGAACGTCCAAGGGCGGGGTGATGGGCTTCATGGTTCCTCCCGGAGGCGACGTCGATGTGCACGGTGTTTGATGAACGCCGCTGATCAAGTGGCCGTAACGGGGAGCATCGCGCGAATTCCCGGCGGAAAGTTCGAGTTGACGGCAGACATGGGCAGACGTCCCGGTAAGTGACCGTAATCCTGTGTTCGTTTCACTCCGGAGTGACGGGTGACCCGATCGAGGGATTGCGTTGCGGTGGTGAATTGACGGAAGTGGTGTCCCGGCGCCGGAGGCTGCGCAAGGGGCGCGGTCTGCCGCCGACGGGAGGGCGAGGCGTTGCGAAGGCATACGGCCAGGCCGAATATTGATCGTTTCAGTTACGGGAACGGCCGGTTCCGTGTGACCTTGCCGGGTCGCTGGATCGCTTGCCCGTGAGCAGGTCGGTGCGCGAGGCTTGCGAGTGACGGGGGAGATACGGGGCACAGGGCGCGGTACCTGTCTGAACGGGGAGAGTGGTCACCAATGGCGCTGGAAGACGGACTTGACTGGCTTCTGGAGGATCTGACCGGTCGGGTCGAGCCCATACGGCACGCGCTCGTGCTGTCCAACGACGGGCTGGTGACCGGTGCGAGTTCCGGTCTGGCGCGCGAGGACGCCGAGCATCTGGCGGCGGTCTCGTCGGGTCTGCACAGTCTCGCCCGGGGATCCGGTCGGCACTTCAACGCCGGCAAGGCGCGCCAGACCATGATCGAGTTCGACGACGCGCTGCTGTTCGTCACCGCGGCGGGGGACGGCAGTTGTCTGTGCGTGCTGAGCGAGGCGGAAGCCGATGTGGGTCAGATCGCCTACGAGATGACGCTGATGGTCAACCGGGTCGGCGAGCATCTCGGCATCGCGGTGCGGCAGTCGGGCCACACGGCGGTCACCGACGCCTGAGGGCCTCCGAGAGTTATCCACAGGGTGAGCGAGGAATTTGACGCTGGGCTACGGTCGTCACCGAGAGTAGTATTCGACTCACGGGGGAGGACGTAGATGTCCGTCAAGGAAGTCTCGGAGACACTCGCGGCCGGCCGAGCGGCCCAGGAACTGCGCCTGAAGCGGGGCGAGTTCGAGCTGGCGACGCAGATGGGGCATGTGCGTACCGTCGGTGGGGCCCTGAGTGGCCGCCGCCGGGTCGCGCGAGGCGAGGTCGAGCGGCTGCGGAGGGCGGCGGGTTTTCCCGACGCGCTGCGCGAGCGGGTGCGGACGGTGGGCACGGCCGAGGGGGCGGAGCTGATGGACATCAGTCCCGGCCGCTTCACCCGGCTCGCGCGTGCGGGGTATCTGGTGCCGGTGCGCTTCTATCTGAATCGCTACCGAGCGGTCGTCTGGCTCTATCTCGCCGAGGAGCTACGGGCGTTCGCGAGCAGTGAACCGGGCCTGCTGGCGGGCCGGTTGCCGCGATCCGGAACGTGTACGGAGCCACGGACGCGGACGCGGACCGCCCGCGCCGACTCCGGCTCCCGCTCCGGCACAGCCACGGATGCGGACACGGACGCGGCGCTCGACGCCGAGGCGGCAGAGGTGGTCGAGGCGAGGGCGTCGGGGGAGGAGGACTGCCGTCCGCGCAACTGGCGTGGTCGCCGTATCGGTCTCCTGCTGCACGAGAGCGACGACCGGTGGGAGCGCGCCGCGATCGTCGGTTCCGTGCTGGATCCGGTCCAACTGGCCGAGCTCGTACCGGATCCGTACGAGCGCGCGTGTCTGAACCGATTGCGGCCGGACCTCGCGCCGGGCCGTCCGGCGTCGGAGGCGGGGCGCGAGGTCATGGGGCGGCAGCTGATCGCAGACGATCCGGACGAGATCAGCTGGCACCGCTCCAGCCTGACCGCGCTGCTGGCCGACGCCCGACGGGACCGACAGGCGCCGCGCCCGAGCGGAACGGCTCCCGCGCCGACGCGCACACCGGAAGTGGTGTCCGCGGCGGAGTCGGCGCCGACACCCGAGTTGGTGCGGGTGACCGGTTCGGCCGTGACGTCCGAACCGGTCCCGTACGGCGTCGGACGCGGGCGTCCGTTGCTGACCCGGCTGAGGATCAGGAGAGTGCGAGTGCGGGACCGGGAGGTCGCCCTGTCCCGAGGCGGCGGCTCCTACCGATGAGTCTTGACCGGCCTGGCCCGGTCAGGACTTGGCTTCACCGGTGACCATGGTGATTTCGGGGGAGAAGCTGCCCCACTCCCCGTCCGGCAGCTTCGCGCGGATCTTCACCTTGTAGCTGACGCCGGGCTTCTTGC
This sequence comes from Streptomyces sp. NPDC060366, assembly GCF_042725135.1. Taxonomy (NCBI): domain Bacteria; kingdom Bacillati; phylum Actinomycetota; class Actinomycetes; order Kitasatosporales; family Streptomycetaceae; genus Streptomyces; species Streptomyces sp. NPDC060366. Next base: position 59,532 of record NZ_JBHXDC010000023.1, read on the forward strand.
CCGCGAAGACGCTCTCGGTGGTCTTGCCCACGGGCGCCTTGTTGCCCCAGACCAGCGTGGTGGTCAGCTTCCCGTTGAGATGGATCTCGTACGAGGGCACCTCGCCGTCGACCTTCGGAGGCAGCCAGGACAGATCGAGGTAGTAGGCACCATCCTCGGCGCTCTTGTGCCGTGCGACCTCGAAGCTGAGGGGCGCCGTGTCGGGGTCGTCGCCGGGCCCCTTCGGGGTGCTGATCTTCACGGGGGCGCTCGCCGGTGAGGTGTTGTCGGCGGCGTCACGGGCCTGGAGGGTGAACGAGTAGTCGGTGCCGGGGCGCAGCCCCGTGACCTTGGTCGTGGTCGCGTCGCCGCCCACACTGTGGATCTTCGAGCCGCCCTGGAGGATGTCGTACGACGTGATGCCCTGGCCCTTGCCCGGTGCGCTCCAGGTCAGTTCGGCGGCGTGCGAACCGTCGTGCTTGCCGCGCAGTTTCGTGGGCTTCGCCGGAGCTTCCTTGTCCTCGGCGACCACCGCGGGCGTGGTGACCGGCTTCTTCTCGCTGTGCGGCGAGAGGTTTCCGGCCGCGTCCTTGGCACGCACCGAGAATGAGTAGGCGGTGGACGGCTTCAGATCGGTGACGTCGATCATCAGCTTCTCGGGGGGAACGTCCTTGACCTTGGTGTCGCCTCGGTAGACCACATAGCCGCTGACCGCGACATTGTCCTTGGCCGCTTCCCACATGACGTGCGCGGACAGGGCGCTGCCGGCCTCAACGCTGAGGCCGGTCGGTGCGGATGGCGGCTGTGAGTCCTTGTCGTCACCGCCGCCGCCGCAGGCGACGAGAGTGAGAGCGGTAGCGGTAACGAGCGCGACCTGGGTGGGGGTCCGTCGCACGATCGTCTCCTCCGTCCAAGGCGAGGGGCAATGGTCTAGACATATATGACACAGTGTCGGGTTCACTTCAAGAGCTGGTGCCAGTTGGAATGCGAAATCAGGGGAAGCCGACACTCCGCCCGGCCCGCGGACCGGGCCGTACACGGACCCCCACGCACAATGACCCTGATGCACCGGCAGATGGAAGGAACTGAACGTGCAGATCGATCTCGCAGGCAAGACCGCCCTGGTCACCGGCTCCACACAGGGCATCGGGGCGGCCATCGCGACCGGACTCGCCCGCGCGGGAGCCCGTGTCGCGGTGAACGGGCGCTCGGAGGAATCCGTGGCCGCGGCCCTCGACAGCCGGCGCGCCGAGTGTCCGGACGCCGAGTTCCTGGCCGCGCCGGGGGACGTCTCCACCGAGAGCGGCACCGAGCGGGTTCTCGAAGCCGTGCCACGGGTGGACATCCTCATCAACAACCTGGGCATCTTCGGGTCCCGGCCCGCGCTGGAGATCAGCGACGACGAGTGGCGGCGCTACTTCGAGGTCAATGTCCTCGCCGCGGTCCGGCTCACGCGCGCCTGTCTCGGCGGGATGACCGAGCGTGGCTGGGGCCGGGTCCAGTACATCGCCAGCGACTCCGCGATCGTCGTCCCCGCCGAGATGATCCACTACGGCGTCTCCAAGACCGCGCTGCTGGGGGTCTCGCGCGGCTTCGCGAAGGCGGCGGCGGGCAGCGGCGTCACCGTGAACTCCGTGCTCGCGGGACCCACGCACACCGGTGGCGTCGAGGACTTCGTCTACGAACTCGTCGACAAGTCCCTTCCCTGGGAGGAGGCCCAGCGCGAGTTCATGCGCCAGCACCGGCCGCAGTCGCTCCTCCAGCGGCTCATCGAACCCGAGGAGATCGCGAACATGGTCGTCTACCTCAGCTCGCCGCTCGCGTCCGCGACCACCGGGGCCGCGGTGCGCGTCGACGGTGGATACATCGACTCGATCGTTCCATGATTTCTCATTGATGACAGGATGGGTCGCTGTGCAGACCAACACGCTTGTCGTCCGTCGCGCGGCGCCTGCCGACGCGTCCGGCATCTCCGGAGTTTGGCTGAGATCGTTCGCGGCCGCCCTCCCGAATGTCACACGCCCCCACAGCGAACAGCAGGTACACGCCTGGATCCGTGACATCGTCCTGCCCACCCAGGAGACCTGGGTGGCGACCGTCGAGGAGACGGTGGTCGGCATGATGGTGATCGAGGGCGGGGACATCGACCAGCTGTACCTCGATCCGGACCATCGGGGCTGCGGTATCGGTGATCGCCTGCTCGACCTGGCGAAGCGGCGCCGGCCCGGCGGACTGTCGCTGTGGACGTTCCAGGTGAACGGGCCCGCACGGCGCTTCTACGAGCGCCACGGCTTCGTCCCGGTGGAGAAGACCGACGGCCGGAGCAACGAGGAGAACGAACCGGACGTGCGCTACAGCTGGCACCCCGAGCCCGGCGAAGGTGGCATCCCCGCGCCCGCCAAGGAGCCGGATCCGGCGGCCCACTGACGCGGGCGTACTACGGCCGCGCCCGCATGCCGAACATGAACCGGGTGACGCGTGTGCGGCGTACCGGAGCGTCGTACGCGACCACGGTGAGCGCGAGTGAAGTCACCGGGATCACGGCGTACTTGACCAGGACGGTCATGTCCAGGCCGACTACGCCGTAGGCGGGCCAGGGGCGAGATCGCGTCAGATCCGCCGTGCGACGGGGTCGACACCACCGACAACCGCCGTGAGTTCTGTGAGGTGGGACGGCTCGGCCGCGAACCGCGCGGCCGACAAGTCCTGCTCATCCCCACCGCCGGGGACGGGGGGTGACGGCCGGTCGGTCGAGCGACCGGCCGAAACTCGAGGGTTGGTCTAGACCTTGACAGGTAGTGTGAGTTCCGGTTTGGTTCCCTCACCCCCATGGCGGCCGTCGCTCAACGACGGCCGCGCGAAGGAGTGAGTCGCTTGCGACAGCGGATTCTTGCACTGTTCACCGCGCTGGTCTCGGCCATGGCTCTCGCGGTATTCCTGCCCGCCTCGACCTCGGCGGCGGCCACGTCGGCCGCCGCGTGTACCACCGGATGGAACGCGTCCACCGTCTACTGGGGTGGCGACACCGCCTCGTACAACGGCCGCAATTGGACGGCGAAGTGGTGGACCCAGAACGAGAGACCCGGCACGGTCGACGTCTGGGCCGACAACGGCGCCTGTGGTGGCGGCCCGACCGACCCGCCGCCCACCGGTGGCTTCGTGGTCAGCGAGGCGCAGTTCAACCAGATGTTCCCGAGCCGCAACGGTTTCTACACCTACAACGGTCTCAAAGCCGCGCTGAGCGCCTACCCGGCCTTCGCGACCACCGGCAGCGACACCATCAAGCGCCAGGAGGCCGCGGCCTTCCTCGCCAACGTCAGCCACGAGACCGGCGGTCTGGTCCACATCGTGGAGCAGAACACGGCCAACTACCCGCACTACTGCGACAGTTCGCAGTGGTACGGCTGCCCGGCCGGCCAGGCCGCGTACTACGGCCGCGGTCCCATCCAGCTCAGCTGGAACTTCAACTACAAGGCCGCGGGCGACGCCCTCGGCATCGACCTGCTGGGCAACCCCTGGCTCGTCCAGAACGACGCGGCCGTCGCCTGGAAGACCGGTCTCTGGTACTGGAACACCCAGAACGGTCCCGGCACCATGACCCCGCACAACGCGATGGTCAACAGCCGCGGATTCGGCGAGACCATCCGCAGCATCAACGGCAGCCTTGAGTGCAACGGAGGCAACCCCGGACAGGTCCAGAGCCGGATCGCCAAGTACCAGAGCTTCGTCCAGATCCTCGGCACCACCCCCGGCGGCAACCTCAGCTGCTGAGTCCGGGGCGTCACTACGACAATCGGACGTAGTTCAGAGAACTGTTCTGCGACCTCCTCGTTGACCGGTTCGGGGCAGAGACCCGTCTGCCCCGAACCGGATCAGTGTCCGTGCCCCGCCGCCCGCGAGCGGTGGGGCACGGCGGACGAGTGGAGGTTCGCCATGCCAGGCGGTACCCAGTTGCAGGCGCGGCCCGTCGAGGCCCGTCCTGCGGAACCTGTGGCCCTCGCGCCACCCCGGCCGCTTCGGCGCCATGAGCCGCCCGTATCGCGCGCGCCCATGCCGTCGCCCCCACCCCCGCCCAGCCGCTCCCGGCGTCTCTTTCTGCGTGCGGCGTTCGCCGTCGGAGTGATCGGCGGTACGGCGACCGCCCTGCTGCCCGTCCTCCGGGCGGACCCCCGCACAGCCGGCGCCCCGCCCGTCGAGGCCGCGGGCCCGCCGGCGGAACCGGCCGAGCCGATCGAGCTGTTCGACGAGATGTACGGCGGCCGGCACATCCAGGGGACGGACGCGGGCGTCTGTATCGACGGCCGACCGCTGCACGTCATGCGGCGCGCCGACGGCGGCTATCTCAGCGTGGTCAACCACTACGAGTCGTTCCCGACCGCCCTCGCGACCGCCCGCGCGGCGGTCGACGACCTCGGCGGTGCCCAGCTCTCGCTCGCCGGACCGGCATCCCACTGACCGCAGGGAGGACCCTCCACGGTGCACATCAGAAAGAATCAGCGGAACCTCACCGGCGCGGAGAAGAAGCGCTTCGTCGCCACTGTCCTTGAGCTCAAACGCCAGGGCGGCTACGACGAGTTCGTACGCCAGCATGTCCAGTACTACCGGGCCGACGGTGACGACGGGCTGCGCGCCGCGCACATGGCACCGTCGTTCCTGCCGTGGCACCGCAAGTACCTGCTGGAGTTCGAGCGGGCGCTTCAGCGCATCGACCCCAAGGTGACCGTGCCGTACTGGGACTGGACGACGGACAACACACCCGCCGCGTCCCTGTGGTCCGAGGACTTCCTCGGCGGCGACGGCCGTTCCTCCGACGGGCAGGTCACGACCGGGGCGTTCGCCTACGGGGCGGGTAACTGGACCATCAACGACGGTGTGTTGGAGCGGAAGTTCCTCGTCCGTGCCTTCGGCCGTCCCACCTCCCCGATCGCGCTGCCCACCAAGGACGAACTGGCCTGGGCGATGGACGAGTCGGTCTACGACGCCGCGCCCTGGGACTCGACGGCCCCGCGCGGCTTCCGTAATCGCCTCGAAGGCTGGACGGCGGGCAGCGACAAGACGCGATGGCGCAATCACAACCGCGTCCATCGATGGGTGGGCGGCCAGATGCTGGGCGCGACAGCGCCGCACGACCCGGTCTTCTGGCTCCACCACGCCTTCGTCGACCTCCTCTGGGACCGCTGGCAGAAGAAGCACCCGAAGTCGACCTATCTTCCGCAGCGGAAGCTGGGCGGGAACGATCCGCAGCGAGGGCAGGCGATCAGCGCGGACGAGCCGATGCCGCCGTGGCGGACGAAGCCGTCGGAGATGCTCAGCCACCGGAGTCTGTACCGGTACGACGCCTGATCGGGCTCGCGCGAGTGCGCCTCCCCGGCGCCTCGCGCACACCCGGTCCGCACGCACGCCCCGACCCGGACGCACAGCGGCCTCCCGCATCGGATGCGGGAGGCCGCTGCCTCATGCCTCATGCCTCAATCGCGGACGGGGACCCATGTCCCCGGGCGGTGGAGGCTCAGCGGCCGTAGCCACCGCCGTGCTGCTTGCCGTCGGCGTTGACGCACTGGTTGCCGAACGCCGGGTTCAGCAGACCGACCACGTCGATGGTGTTGCCGCAGAGGTTCACCGGGACGTGCACCGGCACCTGGACCACGTTGCCGGAAAGGACTCCGGGCGAACCGACGGCCGCGGCCTCGGCGCCGGCGTCGGCAGCGGCCATACCGGCACCGCCGGCCAGCACGGCGCCCGTGCCGGCGAGAACAGCAGCTGCCTTCGCAATACGCGACATCAAGTTTCTCCTTGAACGTTTCGAACACAGCCGCACGATGTGCGGCCTTCACGCACGTTCAACGCGCAAACTCACCCTCGGTAACGAAATTGAGCCAATCGGTGAGGAACTGTCATGTGACAAAGGGGTGCACGCGTGTTTACCCTCGGGGTGAACGCTTGTGCACCCCCGCCATCACAGACGACCGGAGAGCAGATGTCCGCAGCACCCATACCGGAGCCCGCGTCGGCACCGGCACCGGGACTCGAACCCGTGGAAGGCCGGCGCCGCCGACTCCTCGTCACGGTCCTCGCCTTCTGCGGCGTCGTGGTCGCCGTGATGCAGACGCTGGTCGTACCGCTGCTGCCGCACGTCCCCGCCCTGACCGGCAGCACCCCCGCGGCCGCGAGCTGGCTCGTCACGATCACGCTCCTGACGGGCGCGGTCTTCACCCCCGTACTCGGCCGCGTCGGCGACATGTACGGCAAGCGCAAGGTCCTCATCGCCTCGCTGGGCGTACTCGTCGCCGGTTCGGTCATGTGCGCCGTCAGCTCCCACATCGGTGTGCTGATCGCAGGCCGGGCACTCCAAGGCGCCGCGCTCGCCGTCGTACCGCTCGGCATCAGCATCATGCGCGACGAACTGCCGCCCGCACGGCTGCTGTCCTCCGTCGCCCTCATGAGCTCGACCCTTGGGATCGGCGCCGCCGTCGGCCTGCCGGTCGCCGCCCTGGTCGTCCAGAACTTCGACTGGCACACCATGTTCTGGGCCTCCGCCGTGCTGGGACTGGTCGACATCGTGCTCGTCCTGTGCTGCGTCCCGGAGTCACCCCTGCGCTCCCGAGGCCGGTTCGACGTCATCGGCACCCTCGGCCTGTCCGCCACGCTCGTCAGCCTGCTCATCGCCGTCACCCAGGGCGCGGACTGGGGCTGGACCTCCGTGCGCACGGTCGGCCTGCTCGTCGCCGCGCTCGCCGTCGGTCTGCTCTGGGGCGCTTACGAGCTGCGCACCACATCCCCCATGGTCGACCTGCGGGTCTCCGCGCGCCCCGCCGTGCTGCTCACGAATATCGCCGCCCTCCTCATCGGCTTCGCCTTCTACGCGAACTCCCTGGTCACAGCGCAGATGGTGCAGGAGCCCACAAGTACCGGTTACGGGATCGGGGCCTCCATCGTCGTGGGCGGACTGTGTCTGCTGCCCGGCGGTCTCGCGATGGTGGCGCTGTCGCCGGTGTCGGCACGGATCTCCGCCAAGTACGGCCCCAAGACGGCCCTGGCGCTCGCCGCCGGCGTGATGGCCGTCGGGTACGTGGTGCGTTTCTTCACCAGTCACAGCCTGTGGCCGATCATCGGCGGCGCGACCGTCGTCGCGGCGGGCACCGCGATCGCCTATTCGGCCCTGCCCGCGCTCGTCATGCGCGCGGTACCGGCGGGCGAGACCGGCGCGGCCAACGGCCTCAACACCCTGATGCGGTCCGTGGGGCAGGCCTTCTGCAGCGCGGTGGTCGCCGCCGTGCTGGCCAACATCACCTTCCAGGCCGGCGGCCGCACCGCGCCCACCCTCCACGCCTATCTGCTGGTCTTCCTCATCGCGGCCGGCGCGGCCCTGCTCGCCCTGGCGGTCACACTGTGCCTGCCGGGCCGCGCGGCGGCGGCCGAGGCGGGTACCGTCGGCAAGGAGCAGACAGCAAGCCGTACGTTCGCCGAGGAGGGCGCGTGACGACCGGACATGCGGCGGACGAGACGACGGACGCGGTGGCGGACAAAGGCGCCGATCCAAGGTCGGACACGGGCGCCGACCCCGGGAAAGACACCGGCGCCGACCCCGGCACCGGCCGTCTCGCGATTCTGCGGGCCGCGCGCCGCGCGTTCACCCAGCGCCCGTACGCCGAGGTGACCATGCGCGGCATCGCCGCCGACGCCGGCGTCAGCGCCTCGCTCATCGTCAAACGCTTCGGCACGAAGGAACGGCTGTTCAACACCGTCGCCGACTTCGGCCCCGCCGCCGACAAACTCTTCGCCGCACCGCCCGCCGTCCTCGGCAGGCACCTGGTGCTGACCATGGTCCGGCTGCGGCGCGAGAACCACTCCGACCCCCTGCTGCGCGTGGTCTTCTCCCTCGGCAACATGGACGAGCGGACCCTGCTGCGCGAGCGCTTCCGCGAGCAGGTCACCGCCCGGCTGGCCGGTCTCATCGGCGGGGAGCGGAGCGAGCTGAGGGCGGAGCTGATCACCGGCCAGCTCCTCGGGCTGGGCGCGACCCTCAGCCTCCACCGCCCCGGTGCGGGTGAGGAGGCCACTCCCGAGCTGCTCGCGGACCTGTACGCCCCCGCGCTCCAGCGGTTGATCACCGGGCAGCCCGAACACCCCGACCAGGAGCCCGGACGGGCCGGCCGCTGAGCGTCGGCGCGAACCCGGCCGCCCGTCCGCTTGCGGTCCGCGCCGGTACCGCGCACACAATTGACACCAGAAGGCACAGAACGAACCGACCGGCCGTGCCCGCGACTGGGAAGAGGGGCCCGTGAGTGTCGAACCGCCATCCGGCCTTCCACTCCCCGGAGGGTCCGAGCCGGACTGGCCCGCCGGCCCCGACCTCACCCTCGCGTACAACCGCATGGGCAGCTTCGACATCGATCTCGTCCGCGAGTACATGCATCTCGACCCCGGTGCGCTGGAGGTGTTCGATCTCCGCCCCGACGAATACGACGGCAGCATGGAGGTCGCCAACCGGGTGCCGCCCGAGGAACTGGAGCGCCTGGACACGCTGATCCGGCGGACGCTGGACAAGGGCAGCAGCGTCTACGGCGCGTACTTCTGGATCCGCTGCCGCGACGGATCACGCCGCTGGCTCCACACCCAGGGCCATGTCCTGCGCGACTCGAAGGGCAACCTCCGCCGGGCCATCGGCATCGTGCGCGACGCCACCCGGGAACTGGACGACGCCGCCAAGCGCACGGAGCTGGTCGAGACCCGCCGCCGGCTCACCGGCATGGTCCGCCGGGTCACCGCCCTGCTGGCCCGTGCGACCACCGTGCAGGACGTCACCGACGCGCTCAAGGACGCCGAGGCGCTGAGCAACCTCGGCGCGGTGAGCGTGATGCTCGGCGTCGTCGAGAACGGGCACGTGCATACGGTCACCGAGGGGCGGCTGGGTCTGTACGTCCCTGAACTCCAGTACACACGCATCGACGCGCGGTTCCCGATGAGCGAGGTCGTCCGCACGCTACAGCCCCGATACATCACGTCGCGTGAGGAGTTCCGGCGCTCCTTCCCCCCGCTGTGGCACCACATCCAGCATCTCCCGGTGGCCTCGGGTGCCTATCTGCCGCTGATCGTGCAGGGCAGAACGATCGGCGCGCTCGGAATGCTGTACTCCCGGCACGGCGGTTTCACCGGCGAGGAACGCAACCTGCTGGTCACGCTCAGCAGCAGCATCGCCCAGAGCCTCCAGCGCGCGATGCTCTTCGAGCAGGAGCACGATATCGCCGACAGCCTGCAACGGGCCATGCTGCCGCACCACATCCCCGAGGTCCCCGGCGCCCGCATCGCGGTCCGCTACCGGGCGGCCAGGGCCGGACGTGACATCGGCGGCGACTGGTACGACGTGGTCCCGCTGCCCGGCGGCCGGGTCGGACTGATGATCGGCGACGTCCAGGGGCACGACACGGACGCCGCCGCAGTGATGGGGCAGCTGCGGATCGTGCTGTGGGCGTACGTCTCCGAGGGCCACTCGCCCGCGACGGCCATGGCACGCGCCTCCACCCTCCTCCATGAGCTGGACACGGACCGCTTCGCGACCTGCACATACGTGGAAGCCGATCTGGCGACGGGAGCGCTCCAGATCGTCCGGGCCGGACACCTCGAACCGATGGTGCGCGACGGCGACGGCAGATGCGTGACCATCGACACCGAGGGCGGACTGCCGCTCGGGATCACGAACACTTCCCGCAGGCGCGGCGGCGCCGACTATCCGGTCACCCTGACGACCCTCGCTCCCGGCGAGACGCTGCTGATCTACACCGACGGACTGGTGGAGCGGCCGGGCGCCACCCTCGACGACGGACTCGAACGCCTGGCACGTGCCGTACAGGACGGCCCCGCCGATATTCAGGAACTGGCGGACCGTCTGGGCGAGATGGTGGGGGAGCACGGTGGTGGCGGCGACGACATGGCCCTGCTGCTCATGCGCAGGGACCCCGCGCCGAACGGCATCTGACGGGTGGCAGACGGGCGCCGTGCGCCGCCCGTGGCACGTGAACGCCCGTCGGCGGATCTGAGCGTCCCCCGCGTTCTTCTGACGCTTCATCAGTTGATCCGGTTGGTGTGCGCGGGCACCTCGGCAGGCACCCCACGTCACTTCCACGGTGCCCCCTGTTCTCCCCGACGTGTCCGTGAACCCCTGGCGAACCGGGGCACACACGGCGATGCTGGGCGGCTGACAGCGCTTACTACCCGCGCCAACCCCCCGTACTACAGGAGAACTTGTGGGCCCAGGCATTGCCCGCCGGTCCGTCGTGCTGCTCGCGGCGGTCACCGCACTGACAACGGGAGCCATCACCCCGTCCGTCGCCGACTCCACCCCCGACCCCCGTCCCCGCAACGCCGCCGAGGTGCTGCGCCCCGTCGCGCCACCGCCGGCCGGCAGACCGGCCGGAACCCCCAGATCCGTCGTGGACGGCGACGGCATCGAGACCGCGCGCGGCACCCGCCCCATCGCGCCGGGCGTCAGCCTCACCTCGTACGACCGCCTCGAATCCGACAAATGGCTGCGCGTCGACGCGCTGTCGGTCGACCTCGACGGCGGCGCACGGGCCGACTACCTCTCGTCGGGCAAGGTCGCCGACCGCCGCAGCGTCTCCGAACTCGCCGCCGCGCACGACCCCGGCAAGGGCCGCCGCACCGTCGCCGCCATCAACGCCGACTTCTTCGACATCAACGAGACCGGCGCCCCCCAGGGAGCCGGCATCAAGGACGGCGCACTCACACAGTCGCCCGCCGCCGGTGCCAACCGGGCCGTCGGCATCGGCCCCGAGAACGCCGGGCGCGTCCTGGAGCTGTACTTCGACGGCACCCTGACACTGCCCACCGGACCGCACCCCCTCGCCGCGTACAACGCCGCGAACGTGCCGGCCGGCGGAATCGGCGCCTACACCGCCGCCTGGGGCCAGGCCAACCGCGCGCTCACCGTGGACACCGCGACGCCCACCGCCGAGGTGGCCGTACGGGACGGCAAGGTCGTCACCGTCACCGGCACACCCGGCACAGGTCCGATCGAGCCCGGCACCACCGTGCTGGTCGGCCGGGAGGCCGGCGCCGTACAGCTCAAGGAGCTGCGCCCCGGCGACCCGGTGGCGATGGAGTACAGCCCGCGCACCAACGGCGGACCCCTGCCGCGCACCGCCGTCGGCGGACGCGAACTCCTCGTCGTGGACGGCGTGGCGCAGAACCACGAGGGACAGGGCAACAACACCGCCGCGCCCCGCACCGCCGTCGGATTCACCAAGGACGGCGGCGAGATGCGGGTGATCACCGTCGACGGCCGGCAGGCCGACAGCGGCGGCGTCACCCTCACCGAGCTGGCCGTGATGATGAAGCGGGCCGGCGCCTACAGCGCGCTCAACCTCGACGGCGGAGGCTCCTCGACACTCGTCGCCCGCGAACCCGGCAGCGACGCCCTCCAGGTGGAGAACGCCCCGTCCGACGGCAGCGAGCGCACCGTGCCCAACGGCCTCGCCCTCACCGCGCCCGACGGCAGCGGACGTCTCGACGGCTTCTGGGTCGAGACCCGTACGCCCGCCGGAACCGCGCCCGGCGACGACCCCGTCAGGGGCGGCCACCCCGAACGCGTCTTCCCCGGACTGACGCGAGCCCTCACAGCGGCCGGTTACGACGAGACGTACGGTCCCGCGCAGGGCGAACCGCGCTGGCGGACCGAACGGTCGTCGGTCGGCCGGGTCGGCGACGACGGCCTGTTCACCGCCCGCCGCAGCGGCACCACCGAGGTGCGCGCGGAGCGCGGACGCGCCGACGGATCCATCGAGTTGACGGTCCTCGACGACCTCGCGCGGATCCGCCCGACCACCAGCCGCGTCGGCCTCGCCGACGGCGAGGCCACCGGCACGTTCGGCATCGTCGGTCTCGACGCGCACGGCGCGTCCGCGCCGGTGGAGCCGCGCGACGTGGAACTGGCCTACGACCGCGTCCTCTTCGCCATCGCCGACGACGGCAAGGGTGCCTTCACCGTCACCTCCAGGACCGGCGGCGGCGCCGGACGGATCACGGCCACCGTGAACGGCGTCACCACCGCCCTCGCGGTGAGCGTCGGACTCGAGGAACAGCCGGTCTCGGCCTTCGACGACGCCGCGGCCTGGAAGTTCAGCCACGCCCGCGCCGCCGGTTCGGTCGCGGCGACACCCGAGGGACAGACCGGCACCGGCCTGAAGCTCACCTACGACTTCTCACTCTCGACGGCGACCCGCGCCGCGTACGCGAGCCCGCCGCAGCAGATCACCGTGCCCGGCCAGCCGCAGTCATTCACGATGTGGATCAAGGGAGACGGGAAGGGGGCCTGGCCGACCCTGCACCTCAAGGACGTCGCCGGATCCGACCAGTTGCTCCGGGGGCCGTACGTCACCTGGACCGGCTGGCGGCAGGTGACGTTCGCGGTGCCGCAGGGGGCCGCGATGCCGCTGTCCGTGTTCCGCTTCTATCTCGCGGAGACCGCCGCCGACAAGCAGTACACCGGCGAGATCGTCATCGACGGGCTGACGGCACAGGTGCCGCCCACCGTCGACCTGCCCGAACAGCGGCCCGCCGCCGACCCGTTGATCGACCCGGCCGCCGAGACCGGGGGCCGGGACTGGCAGTTCGCCGTGATGTCCGACGCGCAGTTCGTGGCCCGCGAGCCGGACAGCGCGATCGTGGTCCAGGCCCGCCGCACGCTGCGCGAGATCAAGGCGGCGAAGCCCGACTTCCTCGTCGTCAACGGTGACCTGGTCGACGAGGGTTCGCCCGCGGACCTCGCGTTCGCGCGGCGGGTGCTCACCGAGGAGCTTGGCGACGAGGTGCCCTGGTACTACGTGCCGGGCAACCACGAGGTGATGGGCGGGAAGATCGACAACTTCGTCGGCGAATTCGGCCCCGCGCAGCGGGTGTTCGACCACGGCGGGACACGTTTCGTCACGCTCGACACCTCCAGCCTCTCCCTGCGCGGCGGCGGCTTCGCCCAGATCAAGGCCCTGCGCGCCCAGTTGGACGCGGCGGCCGACGACTCCCGAGTCAGCTCGGTGATGGTCATCGAGCATGTGCCGCCGCGCGACCCGACCGTGCAGAAGGGGAGCCAGCTCGGGGACCGCAAGGAGGCGGCGCTGCTGGAGGACTGGCTCGCCGAGTTCCGCCGTACGACCGGCAAGGGCGCCGGCTTCATCGGCAGCCACGTAGGGGTCTTCGATGCCTCGCGCGTCGACGGTGTCCCGTATCTGATCAACGGCAACTCCGGGAAGAACCCGGCGGCCCCGGCGGACGAGGGCGGGTTCACTGGCTGGTCGCTCGTCGGCGTCGACAAGGTCTCCAGGAGCGAGCAGTCCGAGGCCCGGCGCGAGCCCTGGGAAGGCGGACCCGACTGGGTCTCCGTACAGACGCGTGCGCATACCGACGCGCTGAAGTTGGACGCGCCCGGGACACTGGCGGCCGGACACGAGGCGCCGGTCGCCGCGACCGTCGTCCAGGGGACCAGAGAGGTACCGGTCGGCTTCCCGCTGAGCGCGGACTGGACGGCGTCGCCGAACGTGTACATCGGTGACCCGGACCGGGCGAGCCGCCGCGACGTGGCGGCGTTCGACCCGGTCACCGGGACGCTCACGGCGCTGCGGCGCGGGGCGGCCACCCTCGCCGTGACGGTCAACGGCGTCACGGAGCGCGCGGAGATCCGGATCACGGCCGCCGGATAGGCCGGCCGTACGCGATGACGAGGGCCCGCACCCGGTACCGGGTGCGGGCCCTCGTCGGTCGCTGTCGGGCGGGTCAGTTCCGGTCGTTGCGGAGGGCACGGCTGCGGCCACGGAACTCTGCCAGTACGTCGTCCCCGCGCATGACCGTGACGTCGTAGATGCCGCCACGCCCGAGCCGGGTCCGCTCCCGCGCGGTCGCGGTCAGGACGTCGCCCTCGTGGGCCGGACGTACGAAGTCGATGTCGGCGCCCGCCGCGACGGTCACCGGACCGTGGCTGTTGCAGGCGCACGCGAAGGCGCTGTCGGCGAGGAGGAAGAGATAGCCGCCGTGGACCGTCCCGTGCCCGTTCACCATGTCGGCGCGCACGCTCATCCGCAGGGTGGCCCAGCCGGGACCGGTCCCCACGAGAGCGATGCCGAGGCTCCGCGAGGTCGGGTCGGCGGCGAAGTAGTCCCGACCGGGGTCGCCGCCGGGGGTGTCACCCGCACTGGTCATACGGCCGATCGTAGTGCCGTGCCGGGCCCGGCCCGCGATCGAGGGCGATGGGGGACGCCGAGGAGAGCCCCCGGTCAGGCGCTCCGCAGCGTCGCGCGTACCGGGACACTCGGCTGGAGCGTCAGGCCCGTCTTCGGCGTGATCTCACCCGGGTCCAGGTCGAGACGGAACCGCTGCGCGAGCGTGGCCAGAACAAGAACGGCCTCGACCGTCGCGAAGCGCGCGCCCAGACACGCCCTGGCGCCGCCACCGAACGGGAACCAGGCGTGGTCGGGCGCGGGCCGCGCCTCCTCGTCCCACCGCTCGGGGCGGAACTCGTCGGGCTCGGGGAACCACCGCTCGTCGCGCTGCGCGCTCCACTGACTCGCCCACAGCACCGTCCCCTCCGGAACGGGCCGCCCGCCCAGCGTGGAGCCGTCCTTCGCGATCGCCGTCATCAGCCACACGGGCGGGTAGAGGCGCAGGGTCTCCTTGATGATCTGCTCGGTCCAGCGAAGATCCTTGAAGTCGTCGAAGCCCGGCGTACGGCCGTCCAGGACGTCGGCCAGCTCCTCGGCGAGCCGCTCCCGCGCCTGCGGATTGCGCGAGAGCAGATACCAGGCCCAGGTCAGCGTCGTCCCGGTCGTCTCATGGCCGCCGATGTAGAGGGTGACGGCCTCGTCCCGGATCTCCTTGTCGCTCAGCCGGTCGCCCTGCTCGTCGCGCGCGGCGAGCAGCCTGCTGAGGAGGTCGTCACGGTCCGCGCCGCTCAGGTGCCGCTCCTCGGTCACCCGGTTCACCTCGCTGTCGATGACCGCGACGGCCTTCTTGAGCCGTTGCCGTCCCGGCGTCGGGATCCACGAAGGGAGGAACAGGGTCAGGCCCCTGAACTCGTCGCCGATGGCCTGCTGCGCGATGTCCATGGCCGGGCCGATGGTGTCCTCACGGCCCGCCGTGTCCGTGCCGAAGAGGGTCCGTACGGCGATGCGCTGCGTGAGGCCCAGCATGTCCCGCCGTACGTCGATGTGCCGGCCCGGCTGCCAGGTGTCGGCCAGCGCGGACGCGCAGTCGGTCATGGTGACCGCGTAGCTGCGGACCTGGCGGGGGCGGACCACCGGCTGCACCAGTGCGCGCTTGCGCCGCCACGCGGCGCCCTCCGAGGTGACGACGCCGTCGCCGAGCACCAGCTTGAACGCCCAGCCGAGTTCGGGGTGGCGGTAGTCGGTCTCGACCTTCTTGAGCAGCTCCCCGATGTGTTCCGGCTGGGACAGGAACAGCGCCCGCTGCGGGCCGAGCCGCCAGGAGACGACGTCGCCGTGAGCGCGCAGCCGGGCGAAGAAACCGAGCGGGTCACGGGAGAAGGCCGGGAGATTGCCGATCAGCGGCAGTTGCCGGGGGCCGGGCACCGGTGTGGCGGAGAGCTCTGGTCCGGGCGTGTCGTGGCCGGTGGGGGAGGACGTACCCGTGGTCATCTGAAGTCCTAGGCGCTGGAGGCGGCGTACCGATGTTCCGTACGGCATCAGCAAAGCCGCCACGCGCGCCGCGCGCCAGACGACATTCGGCCCGTGATCGCACGACCGCGGTCCGAATCCGGCGTGCGACGGGGCCCGGCGGGAGTGCGTGACACAGAAGTTCCCCCCACCGCCGAACGGCGGTGGGGGGAACGGTACTTCGGCTTCGGGCCTCCTCGGCCCCGGCTCAGCTCACCGGCGTCGGCGCGGACGGCTTGTCGCCTTCCGCCGCCTGCTTGGCCTCCTCGGCGAGCCGTTCCATGCCGCTGGTCGTCTTCAGCGGCTTCTCCTTGATGAACACCACGGCCACCAGCGCGAGCGCGGCGAACGGGGCGGCGACCAGGAACAGGTCCGCGGTCGCCAGACCGTACGCGTTCTCCACGATCTCCCGCATCGGCGCGGGGAGTTTCGTCACGTCCGGCACGGCGTCGCTCGATCCGCCGGCCGCCGCTCCGTCGCCCGTTCCCAGGCTCTTGGCCATCTCCGAGGCCACCCGGTTGGCGAGGATGGCGCCCAGGACGCTGGTGCCGATCGTGCCGCCCATGCTGCGGAAGAACGACAGTACGGAGGTGGCGGCGCCCAACTCGGAGGCCGGGACGTCGTTCTGGGCCGCGAGGACCAGGTTCTGCATCAGCAGGCCGACGCCGACACCGAGAACGGCCATATAGAGGCTGAGTAGTCCGAAGCCGGTGTCGGCGTCGATGGTCGACAGCATGGCCAGACCGGCGGTCATGATGATGCCGCCCGCGACCAGATAGACCTTCCACTTGCCGGTGGAGCTGATGAGCTGGCCCGCGACGGTGGACGAGACGAGCAGGCCCAGGATCATCGGCAGGCCCATCAGCCCCGCCACGGTCGGGGACTTGCCGAGCGCGATCTGGAAGTACTGCGAGAGGAAGACGGTGCCGCCGAACATAGCGACACCGACGAGCAGGCTCGCGATCGTGGTGAGCGTGACGGTGCGGTTGCGGAAGATGGTGAGCGGGATGACCGGTTCCGGCACCCGCGCCTCCACATAGACCGCGGCGACGAGCAGCAGCACACCGCCACCGGTCAGCGTGGCCGTCTGCCAGGACGCCCAGTCGAACTGGTTGCCCGCCAGGGAGGTCCAGATGAGGATCGCGGAGACGCCGGCGACGATCAGGAACGCGCCCAGGTAGTCGATCTTCACGTCCCTGCGGACGGTCGGCAGGTGCAGCGTGCGCTGGAGCAGCGCGATCGCGATCAGCGCGAAGGGCACACCGATGAAGAAGCACCAGCGCCAGCCCAGCCACGAGGTGTCGACCATGACACCGCCGACCAGCGGTCCCGCGACGGTGCCGACGGCGAAGACCGCGCCGAACATGCCCGCGTACTTGCCCAGTCGGCGCGGCGGGATCACGGCCGCCATCACGACCTGTGCGAGCGCGGTCAGACCGCCGGCGCCGATGCCCTGCATCACACGGCTGAAGATGAGCAGTTCGACGCCCTGTGAGAACCCGGCCAGCAGGGAGCCGACGACGAACATGCCGAGCGAGAGCTGGAGCAGCAGCTTCTTGTTGTAGAGGTCGGAGAGCTTGCCCCACAGGGGCACCGTCGCGGTCATCGCGAGCAGTTCGGAGGTGACGACCCAGGTGTACGCGGACTGGCTGGCGCCCAGGTCGGCGATGATGCGCGGCAGCGCGTTCGCCACCACGGTGCCCGCCAGGATGGCGACGAACATGCCGGCCATCAGCCCGGACATCGCCTGGAGTATCTGCCGGTTGGTCATGGAGGTGGGCGCCTGGTCGGGCGCCTCGATTGCGGTCAAGGTGGCCTTCTTATGATTCCGTGGAACGACGGTCGGAGGGACCGTCGTCGGTCTGTGCGGGCGGTTGACTCAGCCCGGCGGAGAGATGCGTGAAGACGTCCCGGAAGATGTCGGGGAACGCGACCGGCGGAGACTGCGCGTACCAGTGCTCGACGGAGACTCGTACGGCCGTGCCGGCGACGGCGGCGAGCAGCCGCGGATACAGCCCGATGTCGGCGCCGCCACAGGTGTCGCCGTCGGAGGCCCCGGTGTCAGAGGCCCCGGTGTCGCTCCCGGCGCCGAGGTCGCCCCGCGAACCGCCGCCGGCGTCGAGCCGATTCGCGATGGTCCGCGCCAGGTCGAGTTCCTCGGCCATGTGCAGGCCGAGACCGCGGGCCAGCAGATGCGGGGACTTCTGGAGGACCTTGGCGCGCAGGCTCCACACCTCGTGCCGCTGCTCGACGTCGGCCAGCTCGGCGGCCATGGCCTCGCGTACCGCGTCGAGGGGGGACAGTTCGGCCGGGGCGTCCCTTACGGCGCACCGGATCCGTTCCCCGATCTGCGTGTCCATCATGACGAACGCGTCGTCGTGGCTGTCGAAGTAGTTGAAGAACGTCCGCGGGGAGACACCGGCGGCGTTGCTGATGGCCTCGACAGTGACGTTCTCCGCGCCGTGCTCGGCGGCGAGCCGTACGGCCGCCTCACTCAGCGCCGCACGCGTGGCCTGTTTCTTGCGCTCCCGGAGACCCGCTCCGGCACCCTTGGTCGTCACACTTTGCATGGTATGCAAATGTGCAGTCTCTGCAAAATTAATAAAGGGCGCGGCTGTGCCGGTCGGCGCTCGGAATGGTATTGGCGCTGTTCAGAAACCGTTTGCGGCCCATTGTCCGTGCGGTGTAAGAATCACAATTCCCGCGCAGGCTACACTGGAGATCAGGAGGCCCCAGCCCCTGACTTCCCGCTGCCCCATGAGTGTGGGCAGCAGCACTGGTCCTCGGTGAGGATGTCAGCGGCATTCGCAGCGGCCATACCCAGTTGTCGCGTCGCCGGAGTGGTCCACGTCCAACCGCACGCAGTGATCGAACTGCGTGATGCAGTCGCCCACCCGTCCACGACCGGCAGCGCCGTCCCCCCTGGCTTGTGTCCCCACCTGCCAACCTGCCTGCCGCGCCGTCATACACCGGCACACGGTCGTGACCCATTTCGAAAGGCGTGGCCGTATGTCAGTCAACACCGCCGGTACCGTGGAGGATTCCGCGGTAACGGAGCCAGGCGCGGATGCCGCGGGTGAGGCCGCGGAACAGGCGTGCAAGGAGACGGGCAGCGACTTCGCGCGACTCTCCAAGAAGATCATCGCGGCCGGTCTGATGCGGCGCCGGCCCTGGTACTACGCCTTGCGCATCGGCATCATCACCGCCCTCTTCGCCGCCGGCTGGGTCGCCTTCGCGCTCGTCGGCGACAGCTGGTGGACGCTCGCCGTCGCCACCTACCTCGCCGTGGTCTTCGGCCAAGTCGCGCTCGTCGCTCACGACGTGGGCCACCGTCAGGTGTTCCGGCTGCGCAAGGCAAGTGTGCGCGCCGGGAAGATCGCCGGAAACCTCGGCATCGGCATGGGCTACGGATGGTGGCAGGACAAGCACTCCAGGCACCACGCAAACCCGAACCACGAGGAGTTGGACCCGGACGTCGTCCCCGACATCCTCGTCTGGACGCAGGGGCAGGCCAGGGCCGCCAAGGGGCTTCCCCGCCTCATCGGCCGCTCGCAGGCCTTCCTGTTCTTCCCGCTCCTCACGCTCGAGGGCTTCAACCTGCATGTCGCCGGTGTGCGCGCGCTGGCCAACCGCTCGCTGAAGCAGCGGACTTCGGAGGGCATCCTGCTCTTCACGCACTTCGCGCTCTACCTCGGCGCGCTGTTCGTGGTGCTGCCGCCCGGCAAGGCCATCGCCTTCCTCGCCGTCCACCAGTGCCTGTTCGGTCTCTACCTGGGCTCGATCTTCGCGCCCAACCACAAGGGAATGCCCACCCTGTCCGGCGACGACCGCCCGGACTTCCTGCGGCGTCAGGTGCTCACCTCCCGCAACGTGCGCGGCGGCTGGTTCACCGACATCGCGCTCGGCGGGCTCAACTACCAGATCGAGCACCACCTGTTCCCGAACATGCCGTCGCCGCAGCTGCGCGAGGCGCAGCCGATCGTCCGGCAGCACTGCGAGGAGCTGGGCATCAGCTATCTGGAGACCAGCCTGATCACCTCGTACAGCCAGGCCCTGCGGAGCCTGCACGACGCGGGCGCCCCGATCAGGGAGTCGGCGGCCGCCAAGGCGGACGTCGAGGTCGACATCGAGCCCGAGACCAAGGCCGAGGTCAAGGTCGACGCCTAGGCTTCGGGGTCCGGACCCGTCGTGAGATGGACGACGTTGGACTGCTCGCCGTAGGCGAAGGCGCGTACGCGGTACGACGCCCGCTTCTCCTCGGGCAGGGTGATCAGTCCGAACGAATTGATGTCCGGATTCAGTAGTGCCACAGGCCGGTAGCCCTCGCTGCCGGCCTGTCGTACTTCCAGGAGGTAACCGTCCTCGCCGGCGGCGCGGTCCGTCCAGGTGAAGTGGATGCCGGTCGCGTGCTTGACGGTCGGTTCGAAGTCCGTCGGGGCGGCTGACGCGTTAGCGTCGGCGCCGCCCGCGCCACGCGCCGTCAGCGGCGCCGTCCGCACCTTGGGACCTTTGACCGTGCGGGGAGTCATCCACTCCTGGTTGTCGGTGAGTTCCTTCTCCGAGGGCTCACCCGGTGGCAGGGACACCTCGACCGCCGCGGACGCCGGACCGAAGTAGGGGCGCAGCCGGTAGTAGAAGGGCGTCTCGGGCATCAGATCCGGATGCCGGTACGTCGTACGGCCCGGCGGCATGAACTCCAGCACCGTGTACGGGCCCGCCTTCTCCGTCGCGAACTCCACCGCCCGCCCCGCCACCGCGGGCTCGTCGTCCTTCCAGCGCAGTGTGATGTCGATGGGGGAGTCGAGCGTCGCCGCGAGCGGCGCCGAGGCATCCGGCTCGCTCCTCTCCTCCGGGGACGAGGAACAGCCCGCCAGCGTCAGGACGGTGAGGGCCGCGGCGTTGGCGGCGCGGAGTCGAAGAGGCACGGTGTCCGTCCTTCCGGGCTGTGGCGCGTGTGGGAGTGCCCGGTGACCGCGCGGCATGCGCTAGCGGGGCGTCGCGCCGCGCGGTCACCGGGCCGGGAGGTGCCTCGACCGCCTTACTTGCGCCAGAACTTGACGCCGCTCCACACCACGGTGGCCGGTCCGCTGCCGCTGTTCGTGCGATAGGCACCGAACTTGTCGTAGAAGCTGCCGCCAGGACTCGCGTAATTGTGCTTCAGCGAGCCGTTGATGTACGTACGGTGCTCGCTGCCGACCTGGTGCACGGTGTTCACCCGCACGGTCGCGCCGACCGTGCCCGCGTTGGACAAGGTGGCGCCGCCGTGGACCGCGTACAGGCGTCCGCCGCGCTCGCCGGCCAGCATGAAGAACGGCCCGGAGGCCGATTCGTTGAACGTCTGCTTCAGGCTGATACGGGTGCCGCCCATGCTCGCGATCCGGAAGTAGCCCTCGAACTGCCGGGTCCCTCCGGTGTAGGTGGCGTACCGCCGCTCGGCGCGCTGGTCGCCGCTGCCGGTTGAACAGGTGAGCGTGAAGGTCAGGTTGTCGACCTGGCCGCAGCCCCTCTCCTGGACGGTGAAGGAGGGTGACGTCGAGGTCCACCCTCCGGGTTCGACTTCCGCGTATGCGTTCGGCGCCGTCAGCAGCATCGCTGTGGCGGCCGAGAGAACAGTGACGGTGCGCTTGATTCTGGGCACGTCTCGTTTCTCCGTTTCGGTGGGGGCATCGCGCTGGAGTCGCATCAGAGTAGAAGTGTCCACGTCAAGCAACAAGAGATTCAGCGGAACTTCACAAGGTTCATGTTCATGAAAGTGCATTGGTAATGAAAGGTGCATATAGCAACGCCCCGCCGGTCATATGCGACCGGCGGGGCTATGTATATGAACGAGTTTTCCGGGTGCGGCCCGTCGTCAGGCGCTGTGCGGCAGGTCCTGGACGGTGCGCAGCAGAGTCTCGGGGAGCGCCAGATTCCATGCGGTGATGACCGGGTTGCCGTGTTCCGTACCGAGCCTGGACACCGTTCCGGTCTCCAGTTGGAACAGCGCTCCCTCGGCCGCGGTGAGCCCGAGATAGCGAGCGGTGAGCACCCGCAGGAAGTGTGAGTGGGCCACGAGCGCGATGTCCTCGTCGCCCGCGCGTTCGGCGGCGGCACGGACCTCTGTGAGCACGCGGTCGGCGCGGTCGCTGACGTCCGAAGGGCTCTCGCCCGGATGGTCGCCGGGTCCCGGCTTCGTCCCGTCCGTCCAGAGGTTCCAGTCCGGGAGCGTTCGGCGGATCTCCTCGGTGGTCACGCCCTCGTATCCGCCGTAGTTCCATTCGTGCAGATCGGGACTGATGCGGGTGGACCGCAGCCCGGCGAGTTCGGCGGTGCGACGGGCCCGCGCGAGGGGGCTGACGAGGGTCACACCGATCCGCCGGTCGGCCAGCAGGGGGACCAGGGCGCGGGCCTGGTTCTCACCGTGGGCGGTCAGTGGCAGATCCGTGTGGCTGGTGTGCTGCCCGGACAGCGACCACTCGGTCTCGCCGTGTCTGATGAGGATCAACTCGCCCATGGGTGCTGTCCGTTCGTTCGTACTGGGGCGTACTGAGGAGTACTTGGAGCTCTGATGCGCGGGCCCTCGTGCGGCTGAGCCGATCTTCGGGCCGGTCCGGCTCCACGATCCCATCACGCCGGGCTCCGTGCGCCCGGGGGCGCGCCCGGCGCGGGAGCGCGTGCCCGTGGTGCGACTCACAGGCCCCCACCAGGCGGAGGGAACACCGTGCCGTGGTTGAGCGTTCATCCATATGTGGTCGCGGAGGTAGAAGTGACGGCTCCGCGGCCACCCTGAACGAGCCCCGGCTGGTCCATCCCCCGAACCAGCCGGGGCTCTCGCCGTCCCGGCCCAGGGGCGGAGTCGGGGCCGTACGGCTCAGGCGTCGTCGCCCGGATTCCAGTCCAGCAGGCGCACCTTCGCCACCGTCCGCACATGACGGCGCATCGCCGTCGCCGCCGCCTTGCCGCGCTGCGACTCGATCGCTTCGAGAATCGCCCGGTGCTGGGTGAGCGAGCGGTGCGGGCGGCCCGGCTGGCGCAGCGACTCGTTACGGCTCTCGGTGATCTGCTCGGCGATGGAGCGCATGAACTCGGCCAGCAGACCGCTGTGGGCCGCCGCCGTCACGGCGGCGTGGAAGAGCCGGTCGCCCTCAACGCCGGGACCGCCCGCCTCGATCTCCTCGGCCATGTGATCGAGCGCGCCCCGCATGGCGGTCAGATCGTCAGCGGTACGTCGCTCGGCGGCCAGTTCGGCGAGTTTGGTCTCCAGCGCCTCGCGCGCCTCAAGGACGTCGGGCAGCCGGCGCTTGCGTTCCACGAGCTGTTCGACCGGTTCGGCGTCGAGGCTGTCGCGGACGAGATACGTACCGCCGCCGTGCCGTA
Organism: Streptomyces sp. NPDC060366; assembly: GCF_042725135.1. Taxonomy (NCBI): domain Bacteria; kingdom Bacillati; phylum Actinomycetota; class Actinomycetes; order Kitasatosporales; family Streptomycetaceae; genus Streptomyces; species Streptomyces sp. NPDC060366. The sequence goes on from NZ_JBHXDC010000023.1 coordinate 82,541, forward strand.
CCTCGACCAGTCCCTGTACTTCGAGGACGACGATCGCCTGCTTCACCGACGCGCGGCTGACGCCCAGTCGCGCCGCGAGTTCACGCTCGGGCGGCAGTCGGTCGCCGGCCCGCAGATCGCCTTCCGCCACATGGTGGCGGAGCCTGTCGAGGACCTGTTCGTACAGTCGTGGCCGGGTCATCGGCCGCAGTGCGTCGGACACACGAACCCCCCATAACTGGTCGTTCGCAGCCTAACACCGGGCGGCCAAGTGGCTGAGCCAATTCCTGTCGAATCCCTTGACGCCTCGGTGGACCGGTGTTCAAAGTGGTCCAGCCACTTGGCCAATACCGCTTGGCCAGTAATCAACGGCCCCAGGGACGGGAGCCCCCCGATGTCCGCCGAACTGATCTCGATCCTTGTACTTGTGGTCGTCTTCGTGATCGCCACGACCCGCTCGATCAACATGGGCGCGCTCGCCTTCGCCGCCGCCTTCGGGGTCGGCGAACTCGTCGCCGACCTGGACGCGGACGGTATCTTCGCCGGATTTCCCGGTGACCTGTTCGTCGTGCTCGTCGGCGTCACCTACCTCTTCGCCATCGCGCGGGCCAACGGCACCACAGACTGGCTGGTGCATGCCGCGATCCGGCTCGTACGCGGCCGAATAGTGCTGATCCCCTGGGTGATGTTCGCGATCACCGGAGCACTGACCGCGATAGGCGCCGTCAGCCCGGCGGCCGTCGCGATCGTCGCGCCCATCGCGCTGAGCTTCGCCGCGCGGTACGGGATCAGCCCCCTGCTGATGGGCGCGCTCGTCGTGCACGGCGCCCAGGCCGGCGGCTTCTCACCCATCAGCATCTACGGCTCGATCGTCAACGGTGTGGTGGAACGCGAGAACCTGCCCGGCAACGAACTCGTACTCTTCTTCGCCTCGCTCGTCGTCAACCTGATCATCGCGAGTGTCGTGTTCGTCCTGTTCGGCGGGCTGAAACTGAAAGGCCGTGACCTCGCCACCGAGGGCAGGGAAGCCGAGGCCAAGGACAGCGACGGCACCCTGGCGGCCGACTCCGCGCACCTCACCCCCGCCCGTATCGCCACCCTGACCGCCCTCGCGGCACTCGTCGTCGCCGTCCTCGTGTTCGACCTCGACGCCGGACTCTCCTCCATCACCCTCGCCGTCATCCTCAGCGCCTTCTGGCCGGACGCGAGCCGCAAGGCCGTCAGCGAGGTCGCCTGGCCGACCGTGCTGCTCATCTGCGGTGTCCTCACCTACGTCGGCGTCCTGGAAGAGATGGGCACCATCGACTACGCGGGCAACGCCGTCGGCGACATCGGCGTCCCCCTGCTCGCCGCCGTCCTGCTCTGCTACATCGCCGCCGTCATCTCCGCCTTCGCGTCCTCCGTCGGCATCATGGGCGCGCTCATCCCGCTCGCCGTGCCCTTCCTCGCCCAGGGCGAGATCGGGGCGGTCGGCATGATCGCCGCGCTCGCCGTCTCGGCGACCGTCGTGGACGTCAGCCCCTTCTCCACCAACGGCGCCCTCGTACTGGCCGCCGCACCCGATGTCGACCGGGAGCGTTTCTTCCGGCAGTTGATGGTGTACGGAGGCATCGTGGTGGCGGTGGTACCCGCGGCCGTGTGGCTCGTACTGGTGGTGCCAGGCTTCGGATGATCAGGTCACCCGGACGACCGGTCAGACTCGTCGACAGCAAGGAGAACGACGCGTGTCCCCTCTCTTCCCGGCCCTCGCCGCGGGTTCCACCCGGCCCGCACTCCAATTCGGCGACCAGGCGCTGAGCCACGCCGAACTGGCCACGGTGGCGGGCGCCCTGGCCGCCCGTATCGCCGGTGCGCCACGGGTCGCCGTCTGGGCCACGCCCACCCTCGGTACGGCCGTGGGCGTGGTGGCCGCGCTGCTGGCGGGAGTGCCCGTCGTGCCGGTGAACCCCAAGACGGGCGAACGGGAGCTGACGCACATCGTGACGGACAGTTCGCCGGCCCTCGTGCTCGCCGAACGCGGGGTCGAACTGCCGCCGATCCTGGCCGGGTTGGCGCGCCTGGACACCGACGTCACCGGTGTCCCGGGCGCGGCGGGTCCCGCCACACCGCTGCCCGCCGAGCCCTCCCCGGAAGCACCCGCGCTGATCGTCTACACCTCGGGCACCACCGGACCCCCCAAGGGCGTCGTCCTGCCCCGCCGCGCCGTCGCCGCCACGCTGGACGCGCTGGAGGACGCCTGGCAGTGGACCGAGTCCGACGTCCTCGTCCACGCGCTGCCGCTGTTCCACGTCCACGGCCTGATCCTCGGCATCCTCGGTCCGCTGCGACGCGGCGGCTCGGTACGCCATCTCGGCAGGTTCGCCACGGACGGCGTCGCGCGCGAGCTGTCCTCGGGAGCCACGATGCTCTTCGGCGTACCGACGATGTACCACCGCATCGCCGAGGCGCTCGCCGACGATCCCGCGCTCGCGAAGGCGCTGACCGGCGCGCGTCTGCTGGTGTCGGGATCGGCCGCGCTGCCCGTCCATGACCACGAGCGCATCGCGGCGGCCACCGGACGCCGCGTCATCGAGCGCTACGGCATGACCGAGACCCTGATGAACACCAGCGTGCGGGCGGACGGCGAACCGCGGGCCGGCGCCGTCGGCGTACCGCTGGCCGGGGTGGAGCTGCGGCTGGTCGACGAGACGGGCGCCGCGATCGCCGCGTACGACGGCGAGACCGTGGGCGAGATCCAGGTGCGCGGCTCGAACCTCTTCACCGAGTACCTGAACCGCCCTGACGCCACCGAGGCCGCCTTCGACGACGGCTGGTTCCGGACCGGCGACATGGCGATCCGCGACCCCGACGGCTACGTCCGCATCGTCGGCCGCAAGGCCACCGACCTGATCAAGAGCGGCGGTTACAAGATCGGCGCCGGTGAGATCGAGAACGTGCTCCTGGAGCATCCGGGGGTACGTGAGGCGGCCGTCACCGGGGAGCCCGACGAGGACCTGGGGGAGCGGATCGTCGCCTGGATCGTCCCCGCGCAGGCCGACGCCCCGCCGTCGGCCGAGGAGTTGGCGGCGCACGTCGGGGCTCAGCTGGCTTCGCACAAGAGGCCGCGCACCGTGCGGTATCTGGACGCGCTGCCCCGCAACGACATGGGCAAGATCATGAAGCGGGCCCTCCGTGGCTGAGCGGATGAGCGCGCGCCAGGCGGTCGCCTCCCTCACCGGAGCGACCCCGCAGGGCGCTCCGGTCGGCTTCACCGAACTGCCCACGCCGAAGGACACATCGGCCCCGGACGGCCCCCTGGCCTGGCAGGGGTACGACGAGTCCCGCGCCCGCGCGGCGAGGCGCACCGGCGAGGACGAGTCGGTCATCTGCGGCACCGCACGCGTCGGCGACACCGAAACGGTCCTGATCTCCTTCGAGTTCGGATTCCTCGGCGGATCGCTGGGGGAGCGCACCGGCGACCGGCTGGAGGCCGCGTACACCCACGCCCGCGAACGGCGGCTGCCCGTCGTCTCGTTGATCGCCACCGGCGGCAGCCGTATGCAGGAAGGCATGCTCGCCCTGCTCCAACTCCAGCGTGTGGCACGGCAGTCGGCGCTGACGAGGGCGGCGGGTCTGCCCCAGATCGCGGTGGTGCGCGACCCGACGGCGGGCGGTGGCTGGGCCACCCTCGGCGCCGGCGCCGATGTGATCCTGGCCCTGCCGGGCGCCCAGATCGGATTCGCGGGTTCGCGGGTACGGCCGCCGGACGCCGACCCGTACGCGTACACCGCCGAGGCACAACTGACGGCCGGTCATATCGACGCGGTGGTAAGGCAGGAGGACCTGCGGGGCGCCGTCGCCCGCTGGCTGGCGCTGCTGACGGGCGGTGCCAACGGGCCCGCTTCCGTAACGCCCGCCGAGCCCCCCGCCGGACTCGGTCACGCCGCACCGCCCGCCACCGGCTGGGAAGCGGTGAGCCTGGCCCGTGACCCCCGACGCCCCCGCGCCGAGGCGTACTTGGCCGCGTACTTCACCCACCGCGAAGCCATCCACGGCGACCGCGGCGGTGGCACCGACCCCGGAATGCTGTGCGGGTTCGGCGTACACCAAGGCCGTACGGTCGCCTACGCCGCTCAGTGCGGCACCGCGACCCTCCCGGCCGGCTACCGCACCGCGGCCAGACTGATCAGGCTCGCGGACCGGCTGGGGCTGCCCGTCCTCACGCTCGTCGACACCCCCGGCGCCGCCAACGACGCCGAGGCGGAGCGCTCCGGAGCGGGGGGCGCGATCGCGGATCTGTTCGCCGCAGTGGCCACGGCGCGCGTACCCGTCACCAGTCTGCTGATCGGCGAAGGTGGTTCCGGCGGAGCGCTGGCGCTGGCGGCGCCGGGCAACACATGGGCCACGCCGGACAGTTACTTCTCCGTCATCGCGCCCGAACTGGCGACGGCCATCCTCAAGCGGCCTCCCGAGGAGACCCGCGCGACGGCCGACGAACTGAAACTGCGCCCCCAGGACCTGCTGTCGCTGGGGGTGATCCGGGGGATCGTCCCACCGGCGGAGAAGTGAAGTCCGCCGATTTCTCATGGGCCTCTCACCAGGTTTGTCGGACCATATGCCTATGGTGAGTGGGTGACGCAGACGACTCCGCCCGGCTGGTATCCGGACCCAGGACATGAAGGTGAAGGCCCGCTTCAGGAACGGTGGTGGGACGGGTCGGCCTGGACCGACATGGTCCGCGCCGACTCGGCGACGGCCTGGAGCGCGCCTTCCGGACCTGGCGCACCTTCCGGCCCCGGCGCGCCCGGCCTGCCGCCCTACCCGGCGGCGCCGCCACCGGGCGCCGGCGGGCGCGGCCGGCGGATCGCCCTCGCCGCCACCGCGGCCGTCGTGGTGCTGGCCGTCGTCGGAGGCTTCCTGCTCCTCCAGGACGACGGCGACAGCTCGCCGGACAACGCGAGTTCGACGCCGTCGACCGCACCCAGCAAGCCGGGTCAGGAGCGGCCGGCGCCGGGCGAATCGCAGCCGCCCGGCGGCCCCGACGCGCCCGACGGAGGCGGCGGTGGTGGCGAGGACGGCGGACCCCAGCAGGAGATCCCGACCGAGGACGGCTACGCCACCGACATGGCCAGCGGCATCAGCATCCCCGTGCCGGACGGCTGGAGCGGCCAATCGGGGCCCGTCGGCGCCGGAGTGAGCACCGGGGAGCACCCGTGCCCGGGTAACCCGGACGAGTCCTGCGTACGCGGCGGGGTGAACTCCGTCCCGGCGATCGCACTGGAGATCAAGGCCACCACCGCCAAGGCGGCGGCCGAGGCCGACATCAAGAAGAACGCCGAGGAGTCCTACGGCGGCGAGAGCTACGGAGAGATCTCCTCGCACGAGGAACTGAAGTCCGAGGCGGTGACCGTCGCGGGCAAGAAGGGCTATCTCGTGCGGTGGAAGGTCGTCACCGGCAAGGGCGACGACGGGTACGTACAGTCGCTCGCCTTCCCGTCACCCGCCCCCGGCGCACAGGACATGCTGATCATCGTGCGCTCCGGATTCGACATCAACGACAAGGCGCCCAAGCTGCCCGTGATGGACGAGATCACCGGCGGCATCAAGGTCGCGGCGGGCGGCGGCGCCGGCGCGGGCGAGAAGGTCTGAGACCGGACCCCGTCCGAGCGGCGGGGGCCGGGCAGGGCGTACGGATCCAACCCAAGGCCGGTGTCCGGTCGTCACGACCGGACACCGGCCTCCGGCGTTCTCGCGGCACGCCTCCGGTGCTTCGGCCGGGTCGCGCGGCAGGTGGGCCGCGCCTGTCCCCGATCGCCGGACGGGCCGCACGCGCGGGACGACGGAGCCGGGACACTCTCGTGGGACGTACACTCCACTCATGGGTAATACACACGCCGCGACGGAGAGCCTTCGGCGTTCCTCGTGCGCGCAGTGTCATGCCCTGCACGGTCACGGCTAGCAACTTCGCCGCCGATTCTCGGCCTCCGGCGCCCGGTGGGACTCCTCCCCGAGGCGTCCTTCCGCTGTCCGCGCCTTCGCGCTGAGCCGCCCGCTCCCAGAGCCGCACCACTCTCCCCAGCGACACCCGCACTTCGCAACTCGCGCCCGCGCCGCACCCCCGCGACGTCTCGGCGTGCCGTCGGCGCCTCCAAGGTGGCCGCCGGGCGGCGACCGAGCCGTACCTTCGAGAGGATCCCCCTGTGAAGCTGAGCGAATTGCTCGTCGGGCACGACCACGAGATTCTGCAGGGCGACCCCGGTACGGTCATCACCGCCGGAACCTGCTTCGACGCCCACCGGGTGTCACCCGGCTCCCTGTTCATCGCGGTTCCCGGCCACCGCGAGGGCGGCCCCGAAGCCGTCGGCCCCGCGATCGCGCGCGGCGCCGTCGCCGTGCTCATCGACGGGGCGACGGCCGATCTGCCGACCGCGGCATGGATGTCCGACCCGGCCGTCTGCGTCGTACGGGTCCCGGACACCCGTACCGCGGCCGCCGTCGTCGCCTCCCGCTATCACGGCGATCCCGGCCTCGCGATGGACATGGTCGCCATCACCGGTACCAACGGCAAGACCTCCGTCTCGTACATGGTCGAGTCCGTGCTGCGGATCGCCGAGCAGGCCGTCGTCGGTGTCATCGGCACGGCGGGCAGCCGCATCGGGGACGAACTGATCCCCATGCCCCGCTCGGTTCTCACCACCCCGGAGTCCCCCGACTTCCAGTACCTGCTCGGTGTCATGCGAGACCGCGACGTGAGCACCGTGGTCCTGGAGGCCACGTCCATGGGGCTGTTGACGCACCGGATCGACCACTCGTACATCGACGTCGGCATCTTCACCAACCTCACCCAGGACCACCTGGACGACCACGGCACGATGGCGAACTACCGGGACGCCAAACTCCGGCTGTTCCAGGGGCTCTGCCGGCGGGCCGTGGTGAACGTGGACGACGCGGTGGGCGCCGGGATCGGTGCGCTCATGCCGGGCGCGGTGACCACGTACGCGCTGGACACCGACGCCGACTACCGGGCGACCGACCTCACGATGGACGCCTTCGGTACGCGCTTCACCCTGCACCACGCGGGGCGCAAGTACCCTGCGGCGATTCCCGTACCCGGCCGGTTCTCCGTCGCCAACGCGCTCGCCACCGTCGCCGCCTGCCATCTCCTCGGGCACGACCTGCGCGGGCTGGTCGCGGCGCTCGACACGATGCCGCCGGTCCCCGGGCGCTTCGAGCGCTTCGAGACCCCGCGCGGCACTTCGGTCATCGTGGACTACGCGCACTCCCCGGACTCGCTCGACAAGGTGCTGAGCACCATCCGCGACTTCGCCACCGGGCAGGTCATCACCGTGTTCGGCTGCGGCGGCGACCGTGACATCACCAAGCGCGCGGAGATGGGCGAGATCGCGGGCACCCACTCCGACCTGTGCGTGCTCACCTCCGACAACCCCCGCCACGAGGACCCCGAGGCGATCCTCGACCAGATCACGCCCGGGATCGCGGCCACCGGCACCCGCTTCGAGCGATACGCCGACCGCCGCGCCGCCATCGAGTTCGCACTGTCCGTGGCGGGCGAGAGGGACATCGTCCTGATCGCGGGCAAGGGGAGCGAGCCGTATCAGACCGTCGGCGACACGCTGATCCCGTTCAGCGACATGGCGACCGTGCGCGAACTGGCCGCCGTACAGGGCTGATCGCCGTACGCGACTGACAGCCCGGCGCCCGGACCGGGCGGGGGCTGCTCAGGGCAGCGGTTCGGCCATGGCGCTCAGATGGATGCCGACGAGCCGCCACCCGTCTCCGTCTCCGTCCCCGTCTCCATCTACGGCGGTTCCGGCCTTCGCCAGGAACTGGGTCGCGCGGAAGCGTCCGTCGGCGTCCCGGCCGTCGACGATGCTCTGCTGGCACTGCACACCGATGGCCACGGCCGCGTCGCCGTGCCGGCGCACCTCGACCTCCGTCCAGTCGAACGAGTCATGGATGAGGTCGCCCGAGGCGTACCGCTCCAGCCACCGCGCCTTGTCGAGGATGAATCCGCGCGGACCGACCCCGCGGAAGTCGTCCGCGAGCAGCCGGTCCAACGTGTCGATGTCGCCGTTGAGTTCGGCCTTCGCCCACCGTCGGCCGAACTCGGCCAGATCCCTGTCCATCCGCTCTCTCCCCGTCCGCCACACGTGCTCCGTCGTCGCCCCAGACTCCACCGGTACGGCTCAGGGCGCATCCGCTCGCCGGATGGCCCGCGACTACTGCGCGGGGAGTACCGGGGGAGCGCGGGGACGAAAGTGCTACCACCGGCGTAGACGCACGCTTATGCGAGTGAGCTTCACGGCCATGTCCGGCGGGGCCGCCCCGTACTTGACTGAACGCATGACACAGAACACGCACAACACAGAGAACACGCGGGCAGCGGCGGAGAGGACGACCCTGGTCACCGGTGGCACGGGCAAGACCGGACGGCGCGTGGCCGCCCGGCTCACGGAGCGCGGACTGCCGGTGCGTATCGCCTCACGCGGCAGCGAGATCCCCTTCGTGTGGGAGGAGCCCGACACCTGGGACGACGCACTGGACGGTGTCGGAGCCGTCTACATCAGCTACTACCCGGACCTCGCCTTCCCCGGCGCCGCCGAGACAGTCGGAGCCTTCGCGGAGCGCGCCGTCGCCAGGGGCGTACGCCGCCTGGTGCTGCTCTCCGGGCGTGGTGAGGAAGGTGCCCTGATCTCCGAGGGCAAGGTGCGGAGCAGCGGAGCGGATGTGACCGTCGTCCGGGCGAGCTGGTTCAACCAGAACTTCGACGAGGGCTTCTTCCTGGAGTCCGTGCTCGCCGGGGAGCTGGCGCTGCCGACCGGGGACGCGGTCGAGCCCTTCGTCGATGTCGACGACGTGGCGGATGTCGCCGTGGCGGCGCTCACCGACGACCGGCACATCGGCAGGACGTACGAGCTGTCCGGCCCCCGGCTGCTCGGCTTCGCGGAGATCGCCGGCGTACTGTCCCGGGCCACCGGCCGGGAGATCACGTACGCACCGGTCACGCTCGATGCGTACCGCGACTTCCTTCTCTCGGTGGGCGCTCCCGCCGCCTTCGCCGAACTGTTCGAGCTGATCAACGACGGGCGCAACGCGCATCTCGTGCACGGCGTCGAAGAAGCCCTCGGCCGTGAGCCCAAGGACTTCACCGACTTCGCCGCGGACGTCGCGCGCACCGGCGTCTGGCGGCCCTGACCCGGCCATATCGATGATTCCGCGCGCCGGTAGGCGCGGGGTGCGGCACGCTGGGGGTATGGACGCGAGCTCAGACGATGCATTCGACGACGCGGCGGCCCGGCGGCTGCTGGAGGTCGGGAAGCGTGAGGAGGAACTCCGCGAGGAGTTCCGGGTGGACGGCCCCGAGTGGGAGCGGATGTCCGTCTCCCACTACACGGCCTACGCCGCAATGATTCACGAGGAGGGCGGCTGGCGGCAGTTGTTCCCGGCCGTGCCCTTCGAGGAGGAGGCGCGGCTCGATCTCGGCGCCGTGCTGCGCGCGCGGGGCGCGCACGCGGGGGAGTTCGCCGGCCGTTTCGGCCGGGCGGCCGACGCGGTGGAACGTGGTGAGGACCAGGTGATCATCGCGGAGGACGTCTTCCGGATGGTACGGGTCGAGCAGACGGTCATCATGACGGGTCACGGGCCGCAGACCCCCCGGGCCGGCGACCGTGAGTTTCCCGACGAACTGGACGAGCGGCCCGGGGCCGGTGACTGACGTCCGGGACAGGGGGATCGAGTGCGCCGTCCCGCCCGAACGGGGGTGGGGCGGGGCGGCGCACTCCTTTCCTGACGTACCGTCAGGAACCTTTCACGGCAACCGGTTCGGCCGCCGAGGTCACCAGATAGGCGCTCCAGATCAGCGCTGTCGGGTCGTCCCCGACGTTCTTGAGCGCGACCTGCTTGCCCGTCTTCGCGCTCTCGCCGAACAGTCCGATCGAGGACACCAGGTCCGGGGTGGCACCGATGAACCATCTCGCCTTCCCGTCGTCGGTGCGGCCCGAGGCCCCCGTACCGACACCCACGTCCGCCGCTTCCGACAGCGGCGGCACGGACTCGTCCGGCCAACGGGTCTCTCCCGCCGGGCCCTTCCCCGAGACAGACGCGTGGGCGAATTTCGCGGCCACGCTGCCGATCACCCGGTCGCCGGTCGCGTCGGGCAGCTCGACGGTCCGGTCGCCGCGCCGCGCGGACTTCACGATCGACGGGGTGACCTTCTCGCCGTCGTTGGCCAGGGTGGCGTGGACCCCGGCCATCTCCAGCGGACTCGCGCCCATCAGCCCGAGGGACGTCGCCTGTGGTGCGGCGAAGCCGGCCTTGTCCGCGGTCATTCCCAGCCGCTTCGCGGTCCGCCTGATCGCACTCGCGTCCACCGCACCGTGGCCCCGCTCGGCCTCCATCCGTGCCGCGAGAGCCACGGGCGCGAAGGTGGGCCCCGCCTGGTAGTCGGCGCGTGTCGCGTTGTTCAGGTAGTGCCGCAGATAGTCGTCGCCGCCGTACAGCGCCACGATGCGGCCGGTCCTCGGATTCACGGACGCGGCGCCCACCTGCCGGTCCGGATCCGCCTTCGACTCCTTCGGCGCTTTCGACCGAGGGGCGGGGCCCGACGCGCCCAGCCCGGCGGCCACCGCCTCGCGCAGCGCCTGCTGCCTCTTCGGTTCGATGTTCAGCGTGATCCGCCAGCCGCCGCCCGCCAGTTCCTGCTCACCGACGCCCGCGGCGATCAGCTCACGCCGAGCGGTGTCCACCAGATAGCCGGCCTGCCCGGCCAGCTCCGCCGAGGCCTTCGGCTCCAGGGGCACCGGGAAACGCATCGCCGACCGGTCGTTCTCGTCGAGCCATCCCTCGCCGACCATGTTGTCCAGCACATAGCCCCAACGCGCCTTCGCGTTCCTCTTGTCGGCGGGGGAGGCGACGGCCCAGTCGTACTGGCTGGGCGCCTGGAGCAGTGCGGCGAGATACGCGCCCTCCTCGACGGTGAGGTCCTCGACCTCCTTGTCGTAGTACGAACGCGCGGCCGCCTGGACGCCGTACGCGAGGCGGCCGTAGTAGCTGCTGTTGAGATATCCCGCGAGAATGTCGTCCTTCGAGTTGTGCCGGTCGACCTTGAGGGAGATGAACAGCTCCTTCACCTTCCGGGTGACCGTCTGCTCCTGGCTGAGGTAGTAGTTCTTCACGTACTGCTGGGTGATGGTCGAGCCGCCCTGCTTGCCGCCGCCGGTCACCGTGCTGAAGATGCCGCGCGCCGTGCCGGAGAGTGAGACACCGGAGTCGCTGTAGAAGTCCTTGTTCTCGGCGGCGACGAATGCCTGGCGCACGTCCTCGGGGACTCTGCCGAGCGGTACGGACTCGCGGTTGACCTCTCCGGTGCGGGCGAGTCTGGTGCCGTCGGCGAACAGATAGACATTGCTCTGGGCCTTCGCCTGCTCATTGGCTCTCGGGATGTCGATGACCAGATACATCACGGTGAATGCCGCGATGAGCAGGAGGCACGCGGTGACGCAGGCGGCCAGAGCCTTGCGCCAGGTGAAAAGGCGACGGATACGCATACGCATGGTGTGATCCTCGGCGCCGAAGATCTTCGTCAAGGAGAAGGAACGTGTCGACTGGCGCGCGGAGATGTATCGGCCGTGTATCAGCGGTCCGCGGGGCGGCCGTGATGGGCGGTTCGTCCTCAACTGCCGGGCAGGGCAGGCGTGTTGTGGTCAATCGCCGGACGTGCCCTGCGGCAGCCGGAGAGTGGCCTGCGCCCCGCCGTCGGGCGCGTTGGCGAACGACAGTGCGGCGCCGATGACATGGGCCTGGCCCAGCGCGATCGTGAGGCCGAGCCCATGGCCCGTACCGCGCTCGCGCGCGCCGGTCCGGAAGCGCTGCGGGCCGTCGTCGAGCAGCGTGGCCGGGTAGCCGGGGCCGTGATCGCGTACGTCCACGGTCCTGCCGTCGTCGGACACCGTGATCTCGACGGGGGCCCGGCCGTGCCGGTGCGCGTTGACCACCAGGTTGGTGAGGATGCGCTCCAGCCGTCGCGAGTCCGTCCGTACCGTCGCCGCCTCGGTTTCCTGACCCGCCGAGAGGATCTTCGCGTCCAGCCCGGCGCGCGCCACGACATCCCTGACCAGCGGCTCCACGGGACACGGTGACAGATCCGCGTGCTCCGCCCCCGCGTCCAGCCGGGAAATCTCCAGCAACTCCTCGACCAGCGTGCTCAGCACCCGCACCCGGTCGCGCACATATCCGGCGGCCTCACCCTCCGGCAGCAGTTCGGCCGAGGTCACCAGACCCATCAGCGGCGTACGCAACTCGTGCGCGACGTCGGCGGTGAAGCGCTGCTCGCCGAGCAGCCGTTTCTGGAGCGCGCCGGCCATCGAGTCCACGGCCGTCGAGATGTCGGCGATCTCGTCGCGCGGACGCGCTCCCGCCGCGATCCGCGCGTCCAGGTCCCCGGCGGCGATACGGCGCGCGGTGCCGGCGGCGGTACGCAGCCTGCGGCTCATCCGGCCGGCGGTCAGCACCCCCAGTGGCACCACCACGACGGTGGTGATCAGACCCGCCACGACGATGCTCGCGTCGAGCGCGCCGATGTCCCGCATCGTGGTGGTGAGGTCGACCCGTACGGACAGGACCCGGCCGCCGGCGGGCCTGGCCGCCCACATCGCGGGCCCGGTGGAGCCGCTGGTGAACTCCGTTCCCCGGTGCCCCTCCGCGACCAGCTCCCGCAGACCGCCGGGCAGCCCCGGCGCGTCGAGGACCGCTCCCGACCCCTCGACATCGCCGGTCCGGGCGTAGGTCACCGCGGCCCGGTCGAGGGTGACACGGGCGGCCTCACGCGCCTGCGACAGCTCACGGTCCCGCGAGAACTGGTGCACCAGCACACCGACCGCCGCGGCGACCGCGCAGGCGGCAGCCGCCACCAGAGCGGCGATGCGCCATCTCAGGGCCACCGTCAGCGCCGCAGTTTGTAGCCGAAGCCGCGGACCGTCTCGATCCGGTCGGCGCCTATTTTCGCCCTCAGGCGCTGCACATGGAGATCGACCACCCGGGTGTCGCCGTGCCAGGCGTGGTCCCACACCCGGCTGAGCAGGGTCCGGCGCTCCAGTACGACTCCGGGTGAACCCGCGAACTCCAGGAGCATCCGCAGCTCGGTGGGCGTCAGCGCGACGATCTCGCCCGCGCGGCGTACCTCCATGCCACGGGTGTCGACCGTCAGGTCGCCGAACGCCAGCACGGCGGAATCCACTTGCCCGCCGTTGCCCGCACCCGTTCCGGCGGCGGCAGGGGTGAACGACGCCCGCCGCAGCAGTGACCGGATACGGGCGACGAGCACCGCGCTCTCGCACGGTTTGACCACGTAGTCGTCGGCCCCCGCCTCCAGACCCGCCACGACGTCCAGCGCGTCACCGCGCGCGGACATCATCAGGATCGGCGCCAGGCTCAACTCCCTCACCCGGCGGCACAGTCCGATGCCGTCGAGGTCGGGCAGCATGATGTCGAGCAGCAACAGATCGGGGTCGGTCTCCCGGAACATCTCGAGCCCGGTGAGTCCGTCCTCCGCCGTGGACACGGTGAATCCGTAGCGCTCCAGGAGCATCCGTACGGTGTTGCGGATCACCTCGTCGTCCTCGACCAGCAGCAGACGCGCCTCGGCCGCCGTGGCGGGCGGGGAGGAATGTGCCGACGACCTCATCACGGTGTCCGCTCCCCGGCGTCAATACCTGTCCGCGGCTTGGGAACGGGCCCGGCGTGTTGTCGCGGCACCGCCTTCTCGGGAGCCAGCGGGTCGGGCGCCCGCGTCCCGTCGTCCGACGACTTCCACGGGTTCTCGACGGTCATCACCTCGCCGTTCCACCGATAGCGGGTGGTCACGCGGCCGTTCTGGCCCGTCGAGGTCAGGATCAGGTCCGTGCCGAAGGTCTCGCCGGTGAGACCCTCGGGACCCCAGTTGATCAGCACCGGCCGCACGGTGTCGCCCGACGCCCGGTAGACCTGAATGAGGGTCAGCCCGGAGGAGGGTTCGTCCAGCGCCACCACCAACTCGTCCCGGCCGTCGGCCGTCAGATCGCGGTACACGGCGTCGCGCAGACCACACTCGGCCCCCGGGCAGTTCCGGAGCGCGACGCGCACGAACTCCGGCACGTTGGGGTCCTTCGCCAGCAACTTCCGCACCGGCACATCCTTCAGCCCGCCCGCCGGCACACTGACGTCACTCACCGGCAGATACGGCTCGAAGGCCAGATCGGCGTTCCCGTCCGTGGGCGGCACCGGCGGCGCGTAGTCCGGCCACAGCGGCGCCGATCTGACCGGCGGCGACAGCCGGGGCGCCGGACCGTCGTCCCGTGCCCCGGTCTCGGCGGCGCAGCCCGCGACACCCATGAGGGCCGCGGCTGCGGCAAGAGCGGCGAGGACGACGGGCCGCCCGAGATGCGAGGGATCGAAGTGGGGGAGACGGCGCATAGACAGGTCAGCGTACCGGGGCGGGTACGGCGGGCCCCGCGCGCGTCCGCCGGGGCGCCGACCGGAGCGGCCGGGTGGCCGGGGTCCTGAACATGCCGGCGAAGACGCCCGTATCCCTCTGTGCACCTCCGTCCCCGCCATGCCGAGGAGACCAGCCCATGAACGAGTACATCAATCTGCAAGCCCTCCCCGACGGTGAGGCCGAACTCCGCCTCGTCGTCCGTCTTCAGTGGGAGGACGTCGCCGCGCTCGGGCAGGAGGCCGGCCGACTGGCGCACCAGATGCAGCGCCCCGTGAGTCTCGACGAGGCGGTCAGCCACCGGCTGCGCACTCGCTCGGCCACACACGCCAAGCCCGCGCAGGAGCCGGGCCGGCCCGTCGGGGCGCCACCGGCCCCGGTGTCGTCGCTCGCGGGCCGCACACCGGGCGAACACGCCCGGCAGGCGATAGAGAAGATCAACGGGCCCGAATCGGCTTGAGTCTCCACCCGCTGGAAGCAGCAGACTCGGTCGCATGAACGACGACGGTCCGAACAACGACGGTCTGAACGACCAGCTCACCATCGGGCGGCTGGCCCGCCGTACCGGCATGTCGGTACGGACCATCCGCTACTGGTCCGACCTCGGGGTGCTGCCCCCGGTCGGCCGCTCGCCCGGTGGCTACCGGCTGTACGACGCCGAATCCGTGGCCCGGCTCGAACTCGTGCGAACACTGCGCGAGTTGGGCCTCGGACTCGACGACGTGCGGCGGGTCCTCGCGGGCGAGACGAGCGTCGCCGAGGTCGCAGCGGTGCATGTGGCCGCCCTCGACGCGCAGATCCGTGCCCTCAGGGTGAGCAGAGCCGTCCTGTCGTCCGTCGCCAAACGTGGTTCCACGACCGAGGAGACAGCACTCATGAACAGACTGGCCAGGCTCTCCGCCGACGAACGCAGGCGAATCATCGAGGACTTCACGGAGGAGGTCTTCGGTGATCTTGACATCGACGCCGAACTGCGCGACCGGGTACGGCGCGCCTCCATCGACCTGCCGGACGATCCGACCCCCGACCAGGTGGACGCCTGGATCGAGCTGGCGGAACTGCTCCAGGACCCCGAATTCCGTACCGGGATGCGGACGATGATGCGGCTCAACTCGCCGCTGCCCGGCAGCGGTGAACCGGCGCCGGGCGCCTCCATCTGGTTCGCGAAGCAGGTCGTCGAGGTCGTCGGCGAGGCGCGGGAACGCGGGGTCGAACCGACCGGACCGGAGGCCTCCCGGGTGCTCCACGACCTGTTCGGGGACGCAGACCCGGCCGAGGTGCTGCTGCGTCTGGAGGCCGGTTCGGCGGCGGGCGCCGTTCGGTACCGGCAACTCGTCGCGCGGGTGCGCGGGCGCGAGCCGCAGCCCGCGTACACCGACGAGTTCGCCTGGCTGGTCACGGCACTTCGCGCCGAGATCGCCGGCTGACGGGTCAGGTCACGCGGCAAGTCCCCCCGCCTCGACGGCCGGTGTGCGCGGGACCCGGCAGGCGGTGCCCTCGCCCGACACGACTCACACCCCCGAGGCGACGCTCTGGTGGATGGTGTCGCCGAGGTGGGCGAGGCGTTCGGCGACGGTGTCGACGGTGGGGTGGTCGATGTGTCCGGCGAGGCGGCCGTCGGCGAGGA
>NZ_JBHXDC010000024.1:0-90912 GCF_042725135.1 Streptomyces sp. NPDC060366
GGCGGCCCCCCGCCCTCACCGGCGACGCCGACTGTCGCCCCCGCGCTCGGAGGGATTGCCGCAGGGTGGGACGGCACGTTCGCCGACGGGGCGATCATCCCCATGGACTGGTCGCGTGTTGAGGTGCACGCCGCACCCGGCGACGACTTCACCCCCACCGCCGACACTCTGGTCGCGACGATCGAGACCGCGCAGGGCGGCATCGCGTACATCCCCGCCACAGTCCCGCAGTACGTGCGCCTCGTGGCCCGCAACACCAGCGGGGCCGCGTCCACTCCGACGGACACGGTCGGCCCGTACGCGCCCCGCCCCGTCGCCGGGGAGATAGGCATCGGGGAGATCACCGAAACGCTCATCGCCGACGGCAGCATCACCACGCCGAAGGTCTTCGCCAACGCGATCACCACGGCGAAGCTGGACGTCGGCTCAGTAGACGCGACCGCCCTGAAGGCGGATGCGATCACCGGTAAGACCATCACCGGCGGCATCATCAACGGCGCAGAATTCCACAGCGACGACGGGGCTGGTGGAACCGTCGACATTGAAGGCGGCAGGGTCGAAGCGACCTCGGCCACCGACTGGAAAATCCTTGTCGACCCCACCGACGAACTCCCGCTGATTGCCTTCATCGAGCCCGGTGGCGAAACTGCGGGCGTCATCAACGGGTCAGGCGAGGACGGGCGACCTGCCCTGAACATCTCCAGTGGCCCGTTCGCTGACGGGGCGATATCCGACTGGCGGTGGCTCATGTACATGGGCCGCTCAAACGGGCCGGACGGGAGCTTCTGGCGGGTCCGACGCGTACGAGAGTCCAACGTGACAACTGCGCTCGGCGGCCTGGTCTTCGCCGGCCCCGTCTTCGCTCAGCTCGGTTACATCGACACTGAAAACACGAGCGCGAACGCAGTGGTGCAGATCCAAACCGGACTCTGCCGTGTCGGCGCAGCCCGTCTCAGTATCGACCCACCTGCCTCCGCGAACTCTGGTCTGTTTCTGAACGCCGCGACCGGTCACACGGGAAATCTCTTCCGAGGCCAAGTCGACGGGGTCGACAAGTTCGCCGTCTCGGCCGCCGGCGCCATCACGGCAGCCGGGGCGGTCAGCGCGCCCAGCTTGAGCACCACCGGCAACGCCACCATCGGCGGAACCCTCGGCGCCGCCGACGTCACCGTTTCCGGGCAGATCACCAAAGACGCCACCTGGTCCACCCTCAGCACCAACACTGGCTGGGCCGGGTACGGCGGCGCATTTGGATCCGGGCGCTACCGGCGCATGCCCGACGGCAGCGTCTTCCTCCGAGACCTCATCAACCGCACCGCGTCCACCACCGCCACCACCGGCGAAGTCGTCGCAACGCTTCCCGTGGGCTACCGCCCCACCACCACTGTGCAACAGAACGCCTTCGTCGGCGGCTCCACCGGCGGCTCCATCTCCGTGAACATCAACACCACCGGCACCATCACCATCAGCAACCTGAGTTCCGGCGCCATCACCTACCTCTCCACCGGCAACGGGTACATCAGCCTCAACGGCTATCAGTTCTTCACCGACTGAGGGGCAGCGTCAGCCCAGCACTCACCGGAAGGCACCCCATGCTCACCACCACCACAGGCCCCCTGCTCACGGAACGTCTCGTCCAGACAGACGAACCCGCGACAACCACGCTGCCTGTCGCCACCTCAACCACCATGCGCACCGTCCTCCGCGCACCCGTACTGGCCAACCCAGGGGACATTCTCGACGTCACCGCCCGCATGCAAGTCACGAACGACACCGGGAAGAACGTCGGCGCCGGCTGGCACCTGTGGGTGTACGACATCGACCTCCAGCCCGCGATCCCCGTGGCGAAGCGGCCGTGGACGCAGATCGCCCCGTGGACGGCGGACAACGTGGACCCGACCCGCCACCACATGCCGATGATCACCGACGCTCTGTGGGAAGTGCCGCCGGACTGGCCCGCCGGCCACCGGGCGATGGTCGTCCTTCAAGCCGCGGCTTTCCGCACTACTCCTCTTCCCGGGGAGACGCTGCGGGTCGATCAGGCGTACTGCCTTCTCACGATCCGCCGCCTCACCCCCGCGCCCGCCCCCGGCTCTTGACCGGCCAGCAGGAAACCGGGGGCAACACCAGCCCCAACGACCCGTACGCTGATCAGTAGGGCGACCCTCCGCCCCGCACCGCCCCGAGGGACTGCCACCCGGCCACCGGCCGGAGCAGCACACGACGTCAGCTCTGGGCGCGGGGAGTCACGGAGCGCGGGCAAGTGCCCACCGATCTCACCGTTCGCATGTACGAGACCCCGGAACACCTCGGTCGGCATCTCGTGCTGGACCCGCGCAGCCTCGCCTACCGGCGGCCGTACTCCGGGGAACCACTGCGGGCCACCGAGTGGGAACCCCGTATCCCCGTCCTCGACCAGCAGAACCTGCGCTCCCAGGGCATCTACACCTCCCAGGCGTACGGCCTGGTCGACGACCTGGATGCCCTCAGCTCCTGCACCGGCAACGCCGGCGCGGCCCTCCTCTCCGTCCTCCTGACGAAGGACCAGGCAACCGCCGCCGGTCTCGACACCGACAACGCTGCTGCGGCCGAACACTTCGCGATCGGCCTGTACGCAGACGCCTCCCAGCGGGACCAGTGGCGCCAGGAAGCGTGGCCTACGGACGACGTCGGATCCTCCGGCCTCGGTGTCGCCAAGGCCCTGCACGCCCGCGGCCTGGTCGACCAATACGGGCACGCGACCACCGCCCTCGAGTTGTGCGCGCTCCTCCAATCCGGACCGGTACTTCTTGGGACAAGGTGGCACGCCGCTTTCAGCGAGCCCGACCGAGACGGCTTCATCGACACTGACCCGGAGTGGGCAGACTCCCCGCTCGAGGGCGGCCACGAGGTGTGCGTCACCGCGCTCGAGGCCATCGCCCTCAATGACGGCGTACTGATGCCCGAACACACCGTCCTGCGTTTTCGTCAATCTTGGGGTTCCTCCTGGGGGGACCACGGAGACGGCCGCATGCGCTTGTCCACCTACCTTGCGCTGCGCGACGACGCAGACGTCATTCAGCCCCGAAAAGACGGAGTCACCCCATGAAGCTCATCACCCGGTCCGAACTCGGCTGGCCCGCCTCGGCCGCACCCTCGCAGGCGACCGCCAAGGGCGTGAAGGTCCACTACGAGGGGACCGCCGTCAGTACGAAGCTGCTGACGGATCACGCCGCCTGCCTCGCAGAGTGGAAGGCCATCCGGAAGTCCCACCTTGCGAACAAGGCCGAGGGCTACAGCGATGTCGCCTACAACTACGCGGCCTGCCCGCACGGCTACCTGATGGAGGGCCGGGGCCTCCGGAAGCGAACCGGCGCCAACGGCAACCAGACGCTCAACCAGGGGCACTACGCGATCCTCGGCCTGGTCGGATCGTCTGGCCTGACCGAGCCCACCGACGCGATGCTCTCCGCGATCCGCGACGGCATCGAGCTGCTGCGGAAGAACGGCGCGGGCTCGGAGATCAAGGGCCACCGCGACGGCTACGCGACCGCCTGCCCCGGCGGCCCGCTGTACGAGTGGGTCAAGAAGGGCGCCCCGCGACCCGGTGGTGGCAGCACGACCCCGCCGAAGCCTCCGGCTCCTGCCGCGAAGGAGCACAAGGTCGTAGACGGCGACACCCTGACGTCGATCGCGAAGAAGTACAAGACGACCGTCGCCGCGCTCGTGAAGCTGAACAAGCTGGCGGACCCGGACGAGCTGGATCTCGGGCAGATCATCAAGCTGCCCGGCGCGGCCGCGCCGGCGAAGCCGGTGTATGAGCCGTTCCCCGGCGCCTCGTACTTCCACACCGGCCGCACCAGCCCGATCATCACCGCGCTCGGGCGGCGCCTCGTGGCCCTCGGTTTCGGCAGGCACTACAGCAGCGGGCCCGGTCCGTCATGGACGAACGCCGACAAGCGCAACGTCCAGGACTTTCAGCGCTCCAAGCCCGAGCTCGCCGGAGACGCCGACGGCATCCCCGGCCCCAAGACCTGGGAACTTCTCAAGATTCCCAAGCTCCTCTGAACCCTCAACGCCCCACCCTCACAAGGAGATCAACATGAAGCTTTTCGGTCGGGAACCTGTCGTCGTCCTCGGCGCTGTCGCGGTGTTCCTCAAGCTCCTCGCGGGCAATGGCGTCAACGTCTCCGAGACGCAGCAGACCCTCATCAACGCGTTCCTCGCCTGCGCGGTCGCGGTCGCGTCCGCCGTCGTTCTGAAGAACGGTGCCGTGTACGCGGCCCTGCTCCAGTTCTCATCCGCAGCTCTGGCCTTGTTCGTGGGCTTCGGACTGGACATGAGCACGGAGCAGCAGGCCGGGTGGATGGCGTTCGTGTCGGCGGTCCTCGCGGTCGTCGAACGGCGCGAGGTGACGGCCCCGGTCGCGGAGACCCGGCTGGAGAAGTCCAGCCCGGTCAAGGCGTCCGCCGTACGGGGCGTCTGACGTGTGCGTGGCGGCCCGGTGGCTCACCCGGCACCTGGGCCGCCGCGGCGTGTTCCTGGCCATCATCGGGATTGGGAAGACCTGCTGGGGAGTTTCGTTCCTCGTCGACCCACCCAGCCCGGACGGCCTTCAGCTCCTCACGACGTTCTGCTCACTGAGGCACTGGTCCTGGCTGTGGATCATCGCCGGGATGATTACCCTCAGCTCCGCATTCCTGAGGATCGGCAGAGACAAGTGGGGGTTCGTCGCCGCCCTCATTCCCCCCACCGTGTGGGCGATCGCCTACACATCCGCCGCAGTCAGCGGCGAATACTCCCGCGGCGGGTTCGTCGCACTCTGGTACCTCACCTCGCACGTCGGGGTCATTTTGTGGGCGTCCGCGGTGCCCGAGCATTCGGTCCCCCCACCACCGAGGCGCACAAGGAAAGGCAAGGCGCCATCGTGAGCATCTTGGCTGGGTTGGTGGCAGCCTTCGGTACGGTCGGCATGGTTCTTGCCGGCCTGTTTGCGGCCCGCGCCACAAGGGCGGCGGCCGATGCCACTGCTGACGCAACCCGGGCTGCGGCCCGAGCGCAAGCTGAGCCGAATCAGCGAGCCGCTGACCTGGCGGCCTTCCAGGCGATTCGGGACGACATGCAGGGTGAGATCACCGAGACGAAAGCGGAGCTTCGCGAGACCAAGTCCGAGCTTCGGTCGCTTCGTTCCCTCGTCGGGGCGTTTGCCGGGTACGTCACCGACTTGACGACGCAGATGCGGATTCACCGGATCGAGCCCCCGGCGCCGCCGGACCGGATCACCGAATACAACCGGACTGGAGTCTGACATGGCGGTGGTGCGCGGTGAGTTGATCGGAGTGGCGTCTCCGACGCGGGTGGAGGTGTCAGCGACGCTCGTCAACACGGCCGGCGAGCAGGTGCTGGGCTACGTGTCCTCGATGGAGGGGGAGATTGTTCAGCGGTCTGTGACCCGCCCGGATGAGGACGGGGCGTGGGAGCTGGACCTGGTACCGAACGCCCTTGTCGCTTCGGTGGCCGGGGACACGTTGTGGGCGGTGACGGAGGGCCGCACTCTGGTGGGCGTTCCGAACCTGACGCATATCGTGGTGCCGGAGGGCGACACCGAATGGTGGATGGGGGATCTGCGGGTTGTCCTGCCGGGCACACCTCCGGGCGAGCCGGACGCGGTGGTGTACGTGCCTGGCCCTGCGGGCGCGACCGGGCCGGCCGGCCCGGCGGGCAGTGACGGAGCACCAGGACCCCAGGGCGAGCCGGGCGTCGACGGTACGGACGGCGCTGATGGCGCTCCGGGCGAGACTGGCCCCGCGGGACCGGCAGGAGAACCCGGCCCGGCTGGAGCTCAGGGCACCGCCGGCGCGGCAGGTGCCGATGGCGAAGCGGGCCCGCAGGGCGAGACCGGAGAGACCGGACCCCAGGGGCCTCCGGGTGCCGACGGAGCGGACGGTTCCCCAGGAGCCCCGGGAGCTGACGGCGCCATGGGGCCGGAAGGTCCGCAGGGTGAGCCCGGTGACCCGGCCACGAACTTGGTGACGTCGGTCAACGGGCAGCAGGGTGTTGTCGTCCTGGACGCGGCAGACGTGGGCGCCGACCCCGCCGGCACGGCAACCGCCGCGGTGAGCCCGCTCGATACGCGCCTTGACGGGGTGGAGGACGCGCTGCCGCTGAAGGCCGACAAGGCGGGCGCGGACTTCACCGGCC
Organism: Streptomyces sp. NPDC060366; assembly: GCF_042725135.1. Taxonomy (NCBI): domain Bacteria; kingdom Bacillati; phylum Actinomycetota; class Actinomycetes; order Kitasatosporales; family Streptomycetaceae; genus Streptomyces; species Streptomyces sp. NPDC060366. The sequence continues at coordinate 6,181 of NZ_JBHXDC010000024.1, forward strand.
CGGTGAACGTTGTCGACGCTGACCTGTCCGTCCACGGCGACGGCAAGGGCTACCGCTTCCGCCGCGGCGGTGGCGCCCTGGACTTGGAGGCGACGGGCGCCGACCTGATCGTGTCCAACTGGAGCGGGCCGGACTACGACGGGACGCAGCGGTCGTACGACCGGTACTCCGCTGATGCCCTGAACGTTCAGCATGCCGGGAAGCGCGAGTTCGTGTCCGGGCTGTACGGGACGACCCGGCACGTCATCGACCCCGACGCCAACCAGATCGGCTTCTTCGAGGAGCCCCCGGTCGGGCAGCAGACTGTCACCGGGTCGACGACGAGCAGCACCCTGGCGTCGGTGGTGGCCGCCCTGGCGTCGTACGGGCTGGCGGTGGACGCGAGCGCCCCGGATGCGAAGGGCGTGTACGTGCCGGCGGGGTGGGGTGAGCATTGGCGTGCGGCCCGCGCGCAGGCTGTGGCGGGCACCGGGCTGGCGCGGATCGTGACCCTGGGAGGCAGCGCGACGCAGGGGTTCTACGCGTCGAATCCGCACACCGCGTCGTGGCCGGGCGTTGTGCGTGCAGCGCTTCAGGCGGAGTTCGGGGATGGTGGCGGCGGGTTCAAGTCGTCGTCCATGTCCTCAACAGTCCTGGCGTCGGGCGATGCGACGGCCCTTGCGGCGTGGCAGTCGGCAGGGGCGATCGTCGGGCAGACCGGCACGTGGTCGCTGTCGGCGAACCGCTACGGGCCGGGCATCACCGGCGTGTATACGGAGGCTGCGGGCGCGACGATGACGTACGTGGTGCGCGGGGCGACGGTGCGGATCTTCACGATCTCCGGTGGCACGAGACCGAGTTTCACGTACGCGATCGACGGTGCGAGCGCGGTGACGGTGACGGTCCCGGCAGGGTCGGCGGCCGTACAGGTCACCACGGTCACCGGCCTTACGGCGGGGAATCACACGGTGGTCCTGACGTGCGGCACGACGACGACGGGCCAGTATCTGACGGTTGCGGGGGTTTCGGGGGAGAACGCGTCCGGGGTGATCGTGCACAACTTGGCGCGTGCGGGTGCCGGGTCGGGCTCGTACGCGACGCTCCCGGAGTCGGCTCTCAACGCGACGTGGAACGGCGGCGTGTCGTACCCGGCGGACCTGTGCATCTACACGGCCGGGCCGAACGACGCGTCCAGCGACGTGCTGCCGGACGTGTGGGTCGACAACCTCGCGGCGTGGCTGAAGGGCGTACGCGACACGGGGGCGTCCGTGGGGGCGACGGACATTGTGATCGGCCTGCCGCACTACGGGAAGCACACCGGTTCGACGGCCCGGTATGCGGAGTACGCGGCCCGGTTGCGGTCGCTCGCGGATGCGCACGGGGCGGCGGTCGTGAACTGGTGGACGATCGGCCGGAACAGCTGGGAGTTCTGGAACGGCCAGGGCCTGTGGGGGACAAACGCGGGGACGGGCGCGGCTGGTTCGGACTCGGTGCATCTGTCGGATGCGGGGTTCGAGGTCATGGCGGCGCCGGTGGTGGACCTGCTGAGGTCGTGAGCCGGGGAGGGCTCGTGTCCTATAAAAACTCACACCAAATAACGTGATCTTGCTCATCTGGAGCGCTCCGCTCCGGCGCTACGCCAAGCCTCTGACCTGCGGGTTCACCACCAAAAGGCAGCAGCGTGAGGTTAGGTACTCTTGACGCGCCACTGTCCTCGATCAACTTCACCTTGATCGAGGACAGTGCGTTGCGCGGTGTTCCTACAAGTCCCCGCCGTGCTCGCGGTCGGACTGCATGGCTTCCTCCCACGTCATCGCAGACTGGCGATAGACGACATGCGAGTTGCCAGCGAGCACCTTCTCCAGTTCCTTCCTCGTCTGCTCGCGTGCCCGCTCGGCCGCCTCTTCGGCTCGCCACTCGACAAGTTCCTCCGGGGTGGCGTCGACGACGATGAACGTGTCCGTGATGCTTGAGAACACGGCGAGCTTCCCGTCTGGTTGCCGGATGATCTGCTGCCCCATGTCAGGCTCCTGCGGTGGTGAGGTCGCGCTGGCGGATGCCGCCTCGCGGTCCGAACTCCAGCGTCGCGTACGGCTGGTCGGAGTCGGGCGTCTCGTACAGGAAGATGACGCACTGGTCTTCGCTCCCGTACCACTGGGCGTCGTCCCGGTCGGGCCGGGTGACGTGGCGTGCCGGGTCCACGTTCGGCAGCCCGAAGCCTTGGGGGATCCGGTTGCGCATGGACTGGTGGGCGGCGCGCATCGACGGCCACCACTCCATCCACGCCACCCCGTTGGCGGGCTCGGTCTTCACGGGCTCCCAGACGCCGTACACCTTCGTCGGCTTGGCCATGGTCGGGCTCCTCACTTCCCGTGGGTCTTGGAGTGGTTGCGGATGCTGGCCGGCGCTCCGACGTACGTGCACTTCGGGCACTTCGCCCAGGCGCCGCTGTCGACAGCGGCAGCGGAGATGGAGTGGCCGGGGCCGTAGCCGTGCTTGTGGAGCAACTGGGGTACGGATCCGCCGTACTCGGCGGCGAGGAGGGCGGCTTCGGCGACCTTGTCGTGGCCGCGTGCGAAGAAGCTGCCGATTCCGACTTCGGTGCCGCAGCCGCACCAGCAGGTTCCGGTGGGGATGAGGCGGGGGAGTTCGTTCTTGGTCATGACTCCAAGATACAGCTCCTTGATGGGGCGTCAAGGGGGTTGTTCAAGAACGATCGCGTGAGCGGGGGAATGTCCCGGCCCCGCCCTGCTTACGATCGGATCGTGCTCCTCTCCGACACGGACATCCGCGCCCACATCACCACCGGCCGCCTCGGCATCACCCCCCACGACGACACCCTCATCCAGCCCGCAAGCATCGACGTACGCCTCGGACGATCCTTCCGCGTCTTCGAGAACCACCGCATGGCGTGCATCGACCCCTCCGCCGACCAGGGCGACCTCACACGCCTCGTGGAACCCGATGGTGACGACCCGTTCGTGCTGCACCCCGGGGAGTTCGTCCTCGCCACCACCCTGGAAGAGGTGTCGCTGCCCGACGTTCTCGCGGCCCGCCTGGAGGGGAAGTCGAGTCTCGGGCGCCTCGGGCTCGTCACGCACTCGACCGCGGGGTTCATCGACCCCGGGTTCACCGGGCACGTCACGCTGGAGCTCAGCAACGTGGCGCCTTTGCCCCTGCTCCTCTGGCCGGGCATGAAGATCGGGCAACTCTGCTTCTTCCAGCTCTCGGGGCCGGCGGAGTTCCCGTACGGGTCGGCGGGGCTGGGGTCGCGGTATCAGGGGCAGCAGGGTCCGACCGCGTCCCGCTCGCACGTGGGGTTCTACCGGGCTCGGGTGTGATCGGGCGCGCATAGACTTCGGCATGGCCGAGGTCCTCCTGGTTAGAGCAGGGGGTCTCGGTCAGGAAGTCAGGCGGCGCCCATGGGTCCCTCCTGTGTTCGAGCACCGGAGGGAGCTGCCGCCTGACTTCCGCACTGGCAGCGGGAGTTGTCGGACCGGCCCCGTAGGCTCCCGTCATGACTTCTGACGAGCTGCACCAGGCCCTCGCCGCGTATGACCAGGCCGTGCACCGGGCGGGAAGCACCGACCGGAGCCTGCCTGAGGGTGAGAGGTGGGCGCTCGGTGTCGCGGCCCCGCAGCTCGCTTCGCACGCCCCGAGCGACCGGACCGACCCGGATGTGCGCGGAGTGCCCTGGTGAGTCGTGGCCGTGCAGAGGCGTCAAGAACGCCATGGTGATGGCCGACTCCCGGTACAACTGAGCCGGGGGAATGTTGGGCGGGAACTCTGCGACCTTGGATGCTGTGACACTCTGGGTGCATGGACTTCCACGGGACCTACCTCGCCATTGTCCTCGTGCTCGGCGTGGTTCAGTTCGGCTCCCAACTCCTCTGCCAGATGAAGCTTCTGGCGAAGAAGACCGCTTTCAAGTCGATGTTCATGTGCTGGTCCATCTGCGCCATGGTGTGCGCCGCGATGCTGTTGTGGGCGGGGATCGCCATCGCTGCGCCGTTCGCAGCCGTCACGGGCTTCTTGTGGTGGCGCCACCGGGATGACGACGATGACGACGCCGGGCGACGGCGTCGTCGGCTCAAGTCGACCGCGAAGTCGAAGCTCCCCCGTCCGGTCGCTGCGGCTCGCCCGGTCCCCACCGAGGCGTAATCCTCGCACGGAGCCAGAATCCTTAGGATCGCGCACAGCGAAGAAGTGGCAGGCCCCGCCGTTTCCTGACGGACCGTTGCGTCTCACCTGGGATAACCTCTCCTTATCCGAGGTAACGCACGGACGTCAGGACAGCACACGTGAACGACATCGAACCGGCCGCAGGCCGCGAACCCGAGCCCGTCACCGACGCCCGTACGGCGCTCGTTACCCGCTGGGCCGAACGTCACGGCGTCGAGGCAGCCGCCCGCCTCGCCCAGGCCGAAGACCTTGCCGACGCGGTGGCCGCCGAGATCCGGCCCGCGAACACCGACGACACGTACACCAAGTCCTGGCGGGTGTGGGAACGCTTCTGTGCCGCACAGCGCTTCCCCACGACCGAAGGCTCCCGTGGCGCCCTCGTCGCGTACGTCGCGTGGCTGCTGCGCGAAGGACGCCAAAGGCCGGGCCCCGGCGGGGTGTTGGGGTACGCGCCGGCCAGCGCGCGCCTCCACTTGGACGCCGCGATCGTCGGCCTGCGGAACCCGAAGGCGGTCGGCCGCGCTGGCGCACCCTGCCCGGTCACTAAGGACGATGCCGCCGAGGCGCGCGTCGCCCTGGACGGTCTGGAGGTCAAGCTCATCAAGGCCAAGGAGCGGCGCGGGCGCGGCCAGGCCGTGGCCGCTGACCCGGACGGCCTGTATGCCATCGCCGCGGCGTGCGACACCAGTCTCGAAGGGCGCCGCGACCTCGCCCTGATCCTCACCGGGTTCCACTACGCCTCCCGCGCCTCCGAGCCCGCCGGCCTGCTGAACGCTGACGTTGCCGTACGCCCCAAGGGGCTCGTCATCTCCGTTCTCACCGGGAAGACGAAGCACAGCGTCCGCAGCCCGAAGATCCCCTACGCGTCCGACCTGGCCATCTGCCCTGTCCGCGCGTGGATCGCGTACCGGGAAGCTCTCGTCGCCCACGGCGGGAGCGCGCACAGCTCCCCAACGGACTCTGCGTTCCACTGGATTGACCAGCACGGCAACATCCGCGGCCCGCTCGGGCCGGACGGCGTGACCGAGGCCATCAAGCGGATCGCCGCCCGCGCCGGCATCCCGGTGAAATGGACCGGGCACTCGCTGCGCTCCGGGCTGGCCTCGACCGGCCGGAAGAGAGGAAAGGATGCGGTGGCCATTGCCGACCAGGGAGGCTGGGCACGGCACAGCCGTTCCATGCTTGGGTACATGCAGCGCGACGAGGGCTGGGACGACAATGCCTCGGCAGGACTGACGTGATGACAACCGGCAGGAGATGCCCGTGAGCCCGAGACGGTACGAGGCGGCTTCCGTACGGCAGTTGGGGGTGGTCGTGGACCAGCTGGCCGGTGAGGTGTCCGGGGAGAGGATGCGGCAGCTGCGGATGGTCGTCGGCATGTGGGACCGGGCCGTCATCCGGCACGAGATGGGCGGCCGGTCGCTACGCCGGGCCCAGCAGTTCTTCACCCGCCCCGTCCTGGAAATCTTCTGGGACCTCGCGGCGGCCGGGGAACTGCGGCACTGGGACAAGGACGTCGGTACGTTGATGCCGGTGGCGTCGCTGCGGATCGTGCGGGACTGCCTGGCCATCATGGCGCGCGAGGTCGTTCCGGAGCGCCGGGTGTGGCTGCCTTCCGTACCGGAAGTGGAGCTGAAGGACACGGTGGAACCGGACCGGGTGGACTCCCTGTACTGGAAGCTCGTGGAGATGGCCGCGGCGGGCCCGCTGGAGCGGGACGGGACGGCGTTGTCGTACGAGGACCGCACCCGGTTGCTGGCGTTGGTGGCGGTGGTTCTGGATGCGGCGCCGAGGTCGGGGGAGTTGGCGGCAATGCGGTTGACGGATATTGCTGCGGGTGAGCGGGCGGTGAGGGTGCGCCGGCAGCAGCAGAAGGGCGCGCCGAACCGGTATGAGGAGATCGCCGCGTTGGCGGAGGTGCATCCGTCGTCGGTGAAGGAGGTGATGTTGGGCCGCCTGGATCAGCGGTCGGAGTTCACCCGGCAGAGGGTGTTGGCGGCGGTGGAGGAGTTGGGGCCACCGGCGGAGGAGGAGTGGTACGCGCTGCGTCCGGCGTCCAGGGCGGCGTTGCGGCACTGGTTGCGGGTGCGGGGCTCGTTGGAGGGGCCGCCGTTGACGTCGCGGTCGACGCAGCCGCCGTTGTGGGTGACGTTGGTCCCGACGAAGGCGGGGCCGGCGGGGGTGACGATCGCTGCGCAGGGGTTGCGGATGGCGTATGCGCGGGGGATGACGGCGCTGAACTTTGTGATGTCGGGGCGGGAGGGGTGGCGCCCGTTGCCGATGCGGATGGAGCAGTTGCGCCGCTCGGTGACCGTGACGCCGTTGGAGGGGCCGCCGGGGTGACTCAGGTGCCGGGGAGCGGGTCTTGGTCGATGTCGTGCCGTTGGTGGGCGCCTTGCCGGTCGGGATCACACTCCGGCCCGAGCCGCCGCGAACGCGATATGGCGTCGGTCAACGGCCGTTTGCAGGTGCGGCAGCGGATGGTGGGTGGCCGTGGGGCGGTGACATCGGCGAGGGGTTCCTGGTGTGCTCGGCTGCGGCTCATGGGTTCAAGTGTGCGGTTTCGTCAGGCCCCGTAGCAGGGCGGCGAGTTCTTGGGTTACGATTCGCGTGCGTGTTCAGTGTGCTTGAGAGCCCACCACCCGATTTGGGGCGGTGGGCTTCGTCATGCGGTGGCTCTTCAGTTGTCGCTGTACGACGGGCAGGTGGTCAGGCGTTGGCGAGCCGGGCAAGCATGCTGGTCTGGTCGCCGATGCTGGTGACCCAGGCTCCGGTCGGTCCGTAGGCGGTCGTTCGTGCGGGCATGTGCGCTTGCTGGTGGCCGTCCGGCGGGATCAGAAGTGAGCCCCGGAAGTGGTCGTCGGACGGGGCGGCCCCGACGTACAGACAGACGCGAAGGGAACCCAGCCGGTCGGTGCCAAGGACGAGGACGTGCCCGTCCGGAGTGGTGCTGTCGGTGCCAGTCCACCGGATGTTCAGATCATCGAGACGAATCATGGTCGGGTCTCCTTGGTCAGGCGGCAAGGGTGACGCGGGGCTGGTAGTCGGCGTCGCGGGCAAGTTTGAAGTGGATGAGCGCCGTCTCATCGCGCATCGGGGCAGCGCTCATCCGCGTGGGGTCAGACCTGCTTGGCCTGCTCGTACAGGTCCTCCGTACGCAGGGCGGCGTCGGAGATGGCGTCAACGACTTCGGTGTAGTCGCCGTCGAGGATGTCGCTGAGGATCCGCTGGCCGCGCTTGACGCCCTCGATGTAGAGCGTGCTGCCTTCGTCGTCGTGTCCCGCGGCGAGCCATTCCCGCAGGACCTTGGCGGTGACGGCGAGGTTCTCCGCGGGCGTGCCGAGCATCGAGGTCTGGTACATGAGCCTGCGGGCTTGGCCCCTGGCCCACGCGCGTCCACGGTCGTAGTCCTCTCCCAACAGGCCGGTTTCGGCGGTGGGGTACGTGGCCTCGTCCAGGGCGGCGAGGGTCTGCTCCGGGGGGAAGTTCATGTTCATTGGTGCCTCCTAGGCGGCGAGAGTAGTGCGGGTGCGGTAAGCGGCGGCGATGATGTCGCGGTTGATCTCGAAGGCGATCAGGGCGGCCACGCTGCGGGTCGGCGCGGGCGGCATGACCGTTGTGGGGGCGGGGCGTTCGAGGACGAACGCGATCCGGTGGCAGGTGTAGGAGACGATGCGTCGGATGTCGAAGGCCCTGCCTTCGCCGCGCAGTCGGCACATGGCGTGGACGCGGATCTTGCCGCTTGCGGTGGTGCGCAGGTCGTACGGCTCGATGGTGCGGAGGGTCTGTTCGCCGTTGTCGTCGAGGTAGGTGATGGTGACGGCGTGCTTGCGGGTGATGGCGCGGGCGAGGTCGGCTTCGGTCTTGGTGCTGGCCTGACGCTTCGTGACCTTCATTGCTGCCCCCGCTGGTTGGTGTGTGTCCCACCATAGCCGTTCGGTATGGTGTTGACAATACGGAAGGTGTAGAGTGGTCCCCACAACCACCGCACCACCCCCACCACAGCCGTACACCCCGTATGGCTATCCCCCTACCGAATGGAGGACACTGGTATGGCCAACACCCCCACGCGCCCGGTCGGCCGTCCCCGGTCCGATCGGCGCTCGCCGAGAGGACCCCGCCCCGTGGCTTTGAGCCGCAAAGACGAGCAGACCATGGCCGGCATTCGTGCCGCCGCCGAGAAGCTGCGCACTATCGATGAGCCCGCCCTCGCGAAGCTTGTCGACAGCACCCTGACCCCTGCGCACCGTGCACTTCTCGGACGGGCGTGGGAGTCGGGAGTGAACCTGCCGATCAAGATGCCGAAGACCTTCCGGGACCTGATCAAGAAGAAGGCCAAGGCCGGCGGCGAGAACATCACGCACATCGTGGACGACGGCTTCGCCCGGTTCCTGGCCGGGGAGTTCGCGGTGCTGACGCCGGAGCGCAAGGCGTGGGGAACGAAGGAAGAGACCGTCGTTCTGAACACGAGCCCTGACTCCGGCCTACAGGCGAACACGTCCGCGAAGTGCCGTGACCTGCGGGAGTCGGGGGCCCATCCCGGCCTGTACGTGTCGACCGTGGCCGCCGCCATCCTCTACGAGCACTACGGCCTCGGCCCGTACGCCGACGACGCGGAGACCGGCACGGCCGGCTAACCGCCCCTCGCGGGTGGCGGCGACCCGGACGCCGACACCAGGACCGCCACCCGCCGCACACAGTCACAACCCCATAGGAGAGACCTCATGGCTGACGCCATTGAGGCCCCCGCCAGCGTCACGGCGGAGGGCCCCACCCAGCACACCCAAAACCAGGACCAGCCGAACGTCTACATCCTGATGTCGCGCGTGATGAGCGACGTCAAGAACGTCGGCAAGAACGGGCGCAACCAGGCGCAGAACTACAGTTTCCGCGGCGTCGACGACTTCATCGGCGTCCTCGCCCAGCCGCTCCGTGACCACGGCGTGTTCATGATGCCGGAGGTCCTGGACTTCGAAACCTCGGTGCGCGGCAAGATGAACGCCGTCCACATGCGGGTCGCGTTCCACTTCTACGGCCCGGCCGGAGACAAGGTCACCACAACCACGCTGGGCGAGGCGTCGGACGTCGCGGACAAGGCGTCGAACAAGGCCATGTCCGCAGCGCTGAAGTACGCGCTGCTTCAGACGTTCATGATCCCCGTGGATGCGGGTTCGCTGGACGACGGCGACCGCGACCACCCGGTGGGCCAGCGGTCCCCGGCGGACAGCTACATGGAGCGCGTACGGAAGCCCGTCGTGTGGAACAACGTGAGCGCCCTGGCGGCGATGCACGTAGAGGCGAAGGCCGACGGGCTGCTGAACGCGGAGGTGGAGGGGCCGGGCGGTACGACGACGCTGGGCGAGCTCCTGGTGGCCCGTGGCACGTTCCTGCGGGGCGAGGCGGCCAAGCAGGAGGAGGCGAAGGCGCAGGAGGCCCCGGAGGTGGCCGCGCAGGTCGCTGCCGAAGCGGGTTCCCCACAGGCGTCCGAAGCGCCGCAGCTGGACGTGTCCGACGCGGTACGGGCCGGGCACGTGAACCGGCTTATGGGGCAGGTCGCGGATCCGAACTGCTGGAACAACCCGCTGGCTCTGTCGCAGATCAAGAAGGACGCGGAGAAGCATCAGGTTCTCGACGCGGAGGTGCAGGGTCCGCCGCCGGGCCGGGAGTGGATGCCGTTCCGCACGCTGCTCGACAACCGGTTCGCGGAGCTGAAGGCCGCCAACGAGCAGAGGGGCGCCGCCTGACCCGCACTGTCCTGTACGACCGGCCGGCCCCGCCTTGGGTGCCGGCCGGACTGCTCTCCACCCCTGAAGGGAGCCCGTCATGGGCGATGTCCTGCTGTCCCTGTTCTTGGCCGTGCTGCTGATGGCGGGCTTCATCTGGCCCGCGATCCACGGCCGCCGCGTACGCCGCCGCGGGTTCGACGCGGAGGTGTTCCCGCACAACACGACCGCCGCCCGCGAGGCGGACCGTGCGGCCCTGGAACAGGCCAACCGACTCTGACCCGGCAACCACTTGGAGGTGGGCCCATGTTCTGGATCACGGTGGTGTCCGCCACCTTGCTCATCACCCTGTCCGTTGCCGCGGTGTTCCGGCTGCGCGCGCTGGGGCGTGCCCTGGCTGCGGAGAAGGCGTCGTCCCGGGTGGCGGAGGCGATGCGGTCCCGCGACAACCAGGCCCTGCACGACCGTCTCCAGGCCGCACGGGCTCAGCACGACGTGCTCGCCGCCGCGGCACGCGAGATCGACCGGGCCCTCGCCCTGTACGCACCCAACCGCGACCCGAACGAAGGGAGCTGACCCATGGAACCCAGGTACGCCCGTGAGGCGCTGACGGACCATCCGCTGTACAAGTACCGGGGCTGCGGCCCCGACGAGCAGGACCCGTCCCGGTCGGCCGGCGACCCCGACGTGAGCGTGGACGCGTGGGCCCCGTACACGGGTGACATTCCAGAGCCGCAGAAGGTGCGGATCGGCCGTGAGCGGGCCGCCCTGCGGATATGCGGCTGGTGCCCGGTCCGTACCGAGTGTGCGGCGTACGCGAACTCGGAGACCGTGGACGGGCACCTGGTGGAGCCGGAGGGCGTGTGGGGCGGGGAGCTGGCCCTGTCCCGGCATCGTGCGCTGATCGCCCGCCGCGCTGCGGTGACGGCGCCGGGGCGGGACATGACGGAGGCCCGCACCCCGCAGAAGCTCGCCGTACTCCGCGCGCTGGCGAGGGAGACGGATGCCGAGCTGGTCGCGTACCGGGCCGACATGGACGTTCGCACCGCGAACTGGCACCGCAGTGCCCTGGTCACCCTGCTGGGCCTGAACAGGGAGACCGCGACCCGGGATCAGATGCTCGCCGCGGCGGTGGAACAGGGCCTGCTGCCGCGCAGTACCCGTATCCGCCCCTCCACCCGGTGGCCTGACGGCCCGTGGCCGTTCGCTGCCGCGCCGACGGTGGACGGTGCAAGACAGCGCAGGATCGAGGGCCGTCGGCGCCGCGTGCAGCTGGTGCTGCCCGGCCTCCGCGACATGGTCCTGCACCGCACACCCCCGGTCCTGCGGGTGGTGATCCCCCGCCCCCGCACGGGCGCCCGGTGGGAGCAGCCCCTGCTGCCCGATCCCGCCCCCGCCCGTCTGGGGCGCCTGCCCCGGCGACAACGCCCTGCCCCGACCACGACGACCGTTCTGGAGCACGCAGCATGACCACCACACCCGAAGCCCCCTGCCCGTTCTGCGAGATCAACACCGGTCGCGCGCCCGCCACGTTCGTGGACGAGTGGTCCGACGCTTTCGCGATCGTCCCTCTGAACCCCGTGGTCGACGGGCACACTCTCGTGATTCCCAAGACCCACGTCGCCGACTTTGCGGACAGCCCCGACGTATCCGGGGCGATCGCGCGGAGGGCAGCGCAACTCTGCCGCGACCTGGACTTGGCGCACGCCAACCTCATCACTAGCCGAGGTGTATACGCCACGCAGTCCGTGTTCCACCTGCATCTGCACCTCGTGCCCCGCTCTGAGAACGACGGCCTGGCGTTGCCCTGGTACAGCGGGCGAAAGAGCAAGGGGACCCACTCGTGACGACTACACCCGAACTCCCTGCTTCGGTCCCTTCAGTCCCTGCGAGCCCAGCGGGCTTGTCGGCGGCCGACGTCGACCAGGCCCTGACCGAGCGCTGCACCACGTCGGGCGAGGTCATTGCCGGGCACATCGCGGCCGGAATGCTGGACGTGGTGTCCCGGCCCGCGAAGCTGCCGGAGTTGACGTTTCCGGACGACGACCCGGACACGGTGCGCCGGGTGTGGGAGCTCGCGGTGGCGGTGGGGTACCGGGCGGGGAAGCACGCCGTGCGGCCCGACTGGACGGCGGAGGGCATCGCCCGCCTCAAGGCCGCGTTGTACGAGGCGGGTTACCGGGGCATGGGCCGTCTCGCCGTACGCACCGCGAACACCACAGCGCCCGTCGCGGCCGAGTCGGAGCACGACCGTGTGACAGACGGGTTCGACGGCGCCGACTGGGACACCAGCACGTGGGGCGGTGGGCACCCGTGAGCCGTCGCGCCTACTTCGACAACACCGCCCGCACCGCCTACCTGACCGCCGTCGCCAGCGGCATGCGCCTTGCCGAAGCCGCGTCAGCCACCGGCGTCAGCGTCAACATCGCCCAACGCCACGCACGCAACGACCCCGCGTTCGCCACGGCGTTGAAGGAGGCCCGCGACATCGGTAAGAAGCTCCGTCAGGATGCCGCCCCGCACGACGAGTACCGGTACATCAACCAGGGTTGCCGTTGCACGGCGTGCAAACGCGCGTCTGCCGTCGCGCGGGCCGGGCGTCGTTCCGAAGCCCGAGAGGACGACCCCCAACCCGCCGCCGGGGAGGGCCCCGTTGTTGTCGCCATGGTGGCGGGGGGACAAACCGGGGTCACGTTTCCGCTGGCCAGGGCCTCGTGAGGGGGACCGGCCAGACGAGCAAGATCACGTTATTTGGTGTGAGTTTTTATAGGACACGACCAGGGTCCGTACGGGCGTGCGATGAACAGGAGAAGTGATGACAAGTCAGGTGATCCGACACGATGCGCTCAAGATGACGACAGTGGCGGCTCGAATTGATAGGCTGAGCCTGGCGCCAGACGACCACTCAGATGGATGGTCCGCCCGGCGACACCAAGACATTGGAACGGCCCCGCTTGATCCGTCGGTGGTAGCACACCTTAGGAGCGGGGCCGGGCCGACACTCATCTCCTACGAAGGTGCCGACATGGCGAAGAATACCCAAGGGGCTCCCCCTTCGGACAGTGGGACCCGCGACACCGGCGTGACGATCACACCGCCGACGCACACGGGCCCTGTCACCACTACCTCAACCACACGATGAGCACGGCGGCCGAACTCCCGGCCGACGGTCTCACTCTGGGCGCCATCCGCAAGGAGCTGCGCAACCTGGTCGCAATCGCTGACAGCGCGGAACGCCCCAAGGCTGACGTCATCAACCCGCCCGAGCACAGCATGGCGGGGCATGAGTGGCGGATCGCACAGGAGGCGCCCTTCGCTGCGCGGCCACCGATGTGGATCGTACGCAGCGTTGACGACTCGGAGACCCGCGACTGCGTCTACATCGCACAGCCGGATCCCTACGTGTCTTACGACTGGGAGCGGCAACTGGACTTCGTGTGCATGTCTCCCCTCGATGCCCGCCGGCTTGCCATGGCTCTCTTGGCGGCTGCTGACCGGGCGGAGCACAAGGCCCTTGGTGTCACCCGCCTTGAGGACCGCCGTAAGGCGGGAGGCGACCGATGAGCGAGCACCTCCTTCTCCTCCAACCGCCCGCACAAGCCCCGGCATTGCGACCTGTCGCTAACGCCGTCGACTACTGCCAGTGTGACCGAGGCCCCGTCATCGGGGCCGTCACCTACACGGAGACCCGCATGTGGTTCTCCCCTGTCGGTACACCGAAGGGCGACAACCCGGAGCGGTCCTCTGAACTCTGCTGCATCGACTGCGTGGCTGACACGGCGCAGCGGATCGCTTCCGGCGCCGTCCTGGCCGAGAGGCAGGCAGCGGCCCGCGAGCGAGCGGGGGAGATGAACGTTCTCCGTCAGCGCTCCCAGATTTCCGTGGCGGCTGAGTCACGGCAGACCTCACCCAGTAAGGGAGATCAGGTGACGTAGCGACCTTCAGCGGGAGGTCCTGGGCCCCTTGGCGGGGGCGCTTTCCTCTACCGCTGGCCGCTGGTGTTGGCGCACCGTATGCGGCCGTATCCCACGGACCGGTTTGGCGACCAGTCCAAGGCTCCGGAAGTCCGGAGTAATTCAGGTTCTGAGCGAACCACATCACCACCACGAGGGGCTTTTGCATGCCCTCAAGGAGGCAGGTACATAGTGCCGTACGCAACCCAGTCTTGTCAGCTTCCCGCTCCCCAACCGGGCGATTCGCGAAGTAAATCCCCCACCACCGGTGGCATCCCGTGCCAGACCGAGCACCGGCCTGACAGCCCCACACATGACACACTCGAACACCTGTGCGACAGTGACCAGCAGGCCGAACCCGCCCGAGGTGCTGCCCAAGAGGTCCAGCACACCGCCTCGCGGCAAACCGGCCCGCGTCGGTGGCTTCGCGCCGTGGAATGGCTGATCGCAGCCGGCCTGCACCCACGCGCGAACGCCACCACGCTCGCCATCGCACAAGACCTCGGGGCACGCATGGACTACACCACCGGCCACGCCCGGTACTGCCTCGAAGAGACCGCCTCACGCCTCCGCGTCGACAAGTCCACCGTCAAGCGGCACGTCGCGTTCCTGCGCGAACTCGGGGCCCTCGCATGGGTCGTTCACGGCACCAAGACCAACGTTCGCCGCGCCCTCGGCATGAGCGGATACGCCGCCACCGCCACCGTGTACGCGGCCACGATTCCCGCCGCGTACGACCGGGCCATGGGGCGCACGGTCATCGGCACCGGCTACAACGCGCGTGTCGTCACCGACATGCGAGGCACCCAGACCACCCCGGCGACGGCCCCCGAACCTGTGGATAACTCCCCTGTGGACAACCCCGGTTCTGGATCTTGTGCGCCCCCTTCCCTCACCATGGTTAAAGAGAGTGGTTCAGTTCAGGTAGAGAGTGGTTTTAACTACACCTCGCGCAAGTGCGCGAGCCGCCGAACCGACTCCGCCCCCCGCACCAAAACCAGCAGCAACAGCCAGACGCCCCGCCGCAGCCCTCTCCAGGTAGCGCAGGACATCCGCATCGCCCGCCGTGTCCGGGCCCTCGTCAACTGGACCCAGACGGAGAAGCTCCGCCGTCTCGGATTCGTGCTGCGCCCGTTTATCGACCGCGGCCTCGACGGCGACCAGATCGCCGCCGAACTCAGCGGCATGTGCCTCGGCTGGCGGCCGAAGCAGCCCGCGAACTACATCCGCACCGCTCTTGCCGAGCAGGCTTCTGTCGCCGCACAGCTGGCCGCTGACGAGGAGCGCCGCACCAGCAGCACCTGGCAGGACCGGGCCAGTCTCGCGAAGCTCCTCACGGTCTCCGAGAGCACCGAGCCGGAGCGCACCGACGAAGACCGCCTCCGGGCCCGCCTTGACTGGAACGCCTGGCCCGACGTTGCTGCCCACTACGCCGACGACCCCGACGACGCGATCGACCTGTACGGCGAGCGCCTCGTCATCCACGCCATCCGCAAGGACGCCCAGTTCACGGCCCGGAAGGAAGCCAGCTATGTCTGACCAGCCCCACATGCAGCCCGCGTCCGGCCGGGACCTTGCCCGCCAAGCCCTCGCCCAGTACAAGGCCACCGCCAAGCACAACCCCGGCGCGCCCGCGCGGAAGAAGCCCCGCCGCACCCGCACCGACCGCACCAACGGACGCGACCCGGTCGGCTTCGGCGCCGTCCTCGCCGGACTCAACGTCGACTACGAGTGGGGTGTCGCTCTCGACGGCGGCAGCATTCTCGACCGGTGGGCCACCATCTGCCCAGAGGTGTTCCGCGACACCACGCAGCCTGTTGCGTTCGACGCGGGCCGCGGCCGGCTCGACCTCCGCCCCGGCTCCTACCCGGCCGCCACGCAGCTCCGTCTCCTCGGCGGGCAACTGGCAGCGGAGCTGAACAAGAAGCTGGGCCGGGGAGTCGTCCGGTCCATCCGTGTCCTGCCCGTCGGCGCCATCACGGCCCCTGACGCACCCCAGGACGTCCAGGAGCCGCCGCAGGAGACTGGGCCCGTCATCACCCGCGACACCGCCTCCCCCGGCTACCAGCGCACCCTCCAGGCCCACCGCGAACACCGCGGCGATCCCGACCGGCCCGCCAACCCGTACGTTGCTGCCGCGGTCGACCGGCAGAACCAGGCCCTGCGCGACCGCCGCGAACCCGAGACCGCGTTCACCGACGCCGTTGCCGCGGCCGACCACCTCGCCGAGAAGCAGCCGGCCGACAGCCTCGAAGCGAGCCTCCAGGCCGCACGCGCCCGAGCTGCGGCCGACCGTGCCGGACGCGAACCCGTACGACTCTTCGGTGCCGCATGAGCACCCCGCCGAACTTGGCCCGGATTCTCATCACCGGCTCGAGGTCTTGGCCCGACTCACAGCGCCTTGCCGACACCCTCCTCGAGGTCTGGCACGACGCCCTCCAGAACGGCTACGACGGCATCCTCGTCACCCACGGAACAGCCGAAGGCGCCGACGAACTCGCCGACCTCTGGGCCCTCGGAAACAACGTCCCCCGCGACCCGCACGAAGCGGACTGGGAAGGCCCCTGCGCCCCCAGCTGCCCGCCCGGCCACCGGCGGCCCCGCCGCGGTACCACCTACTGCCCCATGGCCGGCCACCGCCGCAACCAGACCATGGTCGACCTCAAGCCCGACCTGTGCGTCGCCTGCATCAGCCCCTGCACCCGGCCCACCTGCCGACAGAAACGACCCCACGACTCACACGGCACCGCCGACGCCATCCGACGCGTCACAGCCGCCGGCATACCCATCCTGCGCATCACCGCCTGAACGGAGCCCCGCCTTGACCGCACCCACCACCACCGCCATCCCCGTCCAATCCCCCACCGCCTGCCTCCTCCACGCCGACGTTCACGTGATGGACGCCGACTGCTGGGCAGCCGTCCTCAACTGGCAAGCCGCCAACGACCACCTGGAGCCGCACGAAGCCCACGACGCGTACCAGGCCGCCGTCGAACGCCGCATGCTCAACCAGGTCACCCGCCAGCACGCCCCGGCCTGACATCCGGTCTGGTTTACCGCGGTAAACCAGCAGACCCACCTCATACGAGTGAAAGCCCGGCACGCCCTGCGGACCCTCCGAAGCCGTCTGGAATGATGCTCCCTGCCCGAAGTACCGGAACCCGCGGGAAAGCATACGGAGCACTCATGACGGCATCAGTACACGTCGTATCCATCGACCCACAGGCATCAACCGTCTGGTGGGCGAACAGGATCACGAACCTCCCCTTCGACTTCTCCCAGGAACACGAAACGCCAGCAAATCTGGCGATCCTGAAAGAGACCGGCGCCCGAGTCCACGTCATCGCCAACCAGAAGGGCGGCGTCGGCAAGACCACCGTCACCCTCAACCTGGCCGCCGTGGTCGCCGACGTCATCAAGGCATCAAAGACACTTCAGCACGTCTTCATCGACACCCCCGGAAGCCTCCAAGACGAGAACCTCCTCCTCGAGGCCCTGAAGTACGCCCACGACGTCATCATCCCGATGCCACCCGAAGGCCTTGCGCTCGACCCGACCGCCCGGACCATTCAGAAGGTCATCGAACCCACCGGGCTCCCCTACAACGTCCTGATCAACAACTGGGACCCGCGGGACGGGTTGCTAGACCTCGAAGACACCCGCGCGTACATCGAAGCGCAGGGGTGGCCGAGCCTGAAGGCCGTCATAAGGCGTTACAAGGTCCACACCCGGGCCTCCGTTGAAGGCAAGGTCGTCACCCAGTACGACGAGAACAAGCCCTCCTTCAAGGCCCGGGAGGACTTCTACCGCCTCGCCATCGAACTCGGCTACGGCGGGGGTTCCTGATGTCGGGCCGCCGAACCAGCATCCTTTCTCTTGCCGGACAGAAAGTCGAAGACGTCCCCGGCATGAGCGATCCGCTGCTCCTCACGCTGCCGCTGACACAGCTGGTGCCAACCCGCTTCAACCCCCGCCGGAACTTCGGCACCGAAGAGGACCTCAAAGCCTTCGGCCTCATCCTGAAGAAGCGGCAACTCCAGCCCGCGGTCGTCGTATCCCGAGCCGGCTACCTCAAGCTGTGGCCCGACGAGGAAGCCACTGTCGGTGACGCCCAGTACGTCATCGCCAACGGTGAGCGCCGCTACCGCGCATCCATGGCCGCAGGGCTGACGACGCTGAACGTGGTCCACAACGAGCCCGTCGCCAACTCGCGGGCGGACTTCCTCGACGCGGTCCTCTCCGAGAACAACGACCGCGAAGACCTCGACCCCATCGAACGGGCCCTCGGCATCGAAACGATGGTCATCGAACTAGGGGGAGCCGACCAGGTCGCAGCCCACTACGGCAAGACAAAGGGCTGGGTCAGCCAGCAGCGAAAGCTCCTCAAGCTGACCACCGAGCTTCAGAACCTTGTCAGCGCGGGAGAGCTCCCGATCCGAGTCGGCCGGGACATCGCCGGCCTTCCCGCGCAGGAACAGGGGCCGGCATGGCGGGAGGAAGTTCAGAAGCGCCAGGCGGCAAAAGCCCTGCCTCGCGCCAGGACGTCATCCGCGCCGAAGGTGGAGACGGCACCGGCCCCTGCCGTCAGTCCAACCGTCCAGCCTGCCCGTACGGCGCCTGAATCGCAGAATGAAGGCCCGCCCCCTTCTGTGGCCGCCAGCCCTGCCCGGAACCTGGTAGCCGCACCAGAGCCACCGGCGGATGAGGGGGAGCTGTTTACCGCGGTAAACCAGACGGCCGACGAACAGGACCGCCCGCCACCCGGTTCGGAGTCGTCCGAGCAGGACGACAGCCAGGAACCGCCGGACCTGGTGACCGTTGGCGCGGTCCCGTGGGGCGAGCCCCAGGTCGTTTACTACCTGATTCGGAAGTGGATGAGACCGGAGAACATTGCAGCGCTCGGAAAACTGATCCACGACGCGGACAGCTGACCGATCGGACCACAGCAGCCCGGTTTCCCTACGTCAGGTGGGGGAGCCGGGCTGTTGCATGTGGCGGAGGAGGTACGGGAGGATACGTGTACCTTGCCTGGGTTTTTCAGTCAGCCAGACGAGTGAAACCGCTTACCGACTCTTTCCCTTGAACAACATTCATGTACAGGGTGTCCGGTCGGCGTCTCCACGGGCGACGTGCGACAGCAGGGGCGGAGGGTAGCCCCCAAGGGGATCGCAGCTCCCGCCGCCCCTGCCTCACAATCCGTACCAGCAAAGCCAGTTCGCACCAGCTCTACCAGCACGGAGACTTCCCGGCTTACACTGGCCGTGCCGTTACGGGCATGCCCGTGAGGTCTCGAGCCCCCGGCGGGCCAGCGTGGTTGTTGTCGGCAAAACTCCAGCCCCCTAGCCTCCGGGGGCTTCCTCATACCCCCACCCCGGATGCCCCGGAGCGTACCCCCGGCACCCGCCCCCAGGGTCAGGACCGCGCCAAAAATGAGGCGAGCCTTACACACCGGCCATTTCGTGTGTCACCGTATGCGTCACGGTCCTGGCTGGCAGACCAGGGCCGGCGCGGGGACCGGCCCCCAACCGGCACGACGTAGACCTTCCCGATCTGCCGCGAGCGGAGACGCCCCATGCCCGCAGCAGATCAGGTCCACGACTCGGAGCCCGTTCCCGGCCTTGAGATCGGCACCGTCATTCATCTTGCCGACCGCACCACGGGCCGCCGCACCGGAACGATCCCCGAACCGCAGCCTGCCCCCGTGCCGGACGCCTTGTCGGACGACCCGTTGCAGCGCATAGGGGAACAGGTACAGGCCCTGTTCACGGCGCACGGGCGCACCCTGACGGACGGGAAGACCGCCGACGCCATGCGCATCACCCTCGACGGTGTGCTCGGCCTCATCAACGGGGCGTTGGCGCAGGGCGCTATCGAGCCAGAGCAGCACAGCATGCTGACGGCGATGATCCAGGGGATGCGCGACGCTCCGGAGCGACTCTGAAACAGCCCGTGACCTGATGTTTCGTCAGGTCGCTTTATGGTGCAACGAGTTCGGAACCGTCTGTAGATCATTCGCAACAACCTGTTCAATAAGCCAACTCGTCATGCCATCATGGGGCGTCCGGAACACACGGAGTCACATTCTCCGGCCCCCGGCGCGCGCCCGGCACCGTCCGTTACGCACTGCGCCCCCGCGGGCCCAGGGCGAACGGGGAAGACATGGGGAACACGGACAACGGCGACGCGGCAGACAGACTCCGGACCCTCGAAGGCCGCATCTGGCGCTTCCCGACAGGCTCCGTCAACAAGCTGCCCCGCAGCGGAGGGCCCACCCACCCGGAAGCACCGCTCGACCTCGACATCATCGACCACATCACCGCCAGCGTCCGCGAAGCCCAGGACCACGTCAGCGCCAACCGCACCGAAAACGCCGGCCCCATGCCCGCGAACGTCGCCGACGTATACGACTGGTGGCGCGCCAGCACCCCCAGCCTTGACGCGGAACGCACCCTCGCCCGCGAAGCGGTGATCTACCGGCAGGGGCTTGAGCACGCCATCCAGGCCGGAGACACCAAAGTCGTACGCAAGCACCCCTGCCCCGAGTGCGGATGCTGGGGCCTCTTCTGGCGGCGCCCCGAGAAGCGAGCCGTGTGCGCGAACCGCGACTGCCGGGACGAGGACGGCCTCGCGCGCATGTGGGAACTGAAGCACCTGGCGCATGAACACGTCACCCGACAAAAGATGTTGAAAGCTACCGCAACCTGACAGACGGTTCGGGTGTCTACCAAGCACCAGAAGAATCACCCGTCACGGGACAACTGAACAGCACCACGGGAACCCTGACGGAGGGTCCCCGCCCGTCATCGGCCGGAGTCAGCTGCGAACTTTCGACCGTCGATCATCGGGAGCCCGATGTGGCCATGACCAGCTACACCCCGGACGACGACATGCTGACCATCGCAGAGGTGTCCGACCTCTTCAGGGAGACAGGTCAGAAGGCGTCGGAGACGACGCTGAACCGCTGGATAGCCAAGCACAACGTCCGGGTCCAGCGGGAAGGTCGAGGACCTCGTCTGGTGTCGTACACCGAGATGCTTCAGGTGCATCGCGATGAGGTGGCGAAGCGGGACGAGTGACCCGCGCCGGCAGTACCGAGTGGCCCCCGCCCAGGGGATTGGGCGGGGGCTTTCTCATGCCCACACCGTCATGCGTATTGCTATAGCCATACTCGTGGGTTAGTCTGGCATAGCCGACAACGACCCGTCACTCACGGGTCGGAGTACCCCAGTTCAGGAGCCAGACATGGCCACAGCCGTACTCCCGCACGCCCAGACGCTCCCCGCCGAAGTTGAGCTCCACCGCATCCCGGCCCACCTCGCGGACCAGTTCACCGCCCTCATGGAACGGGCCGACCAGGCGATCAGCCTGTACGAGATCCGCCCCCTGCACGCGCAGGCCGCCCAGGTCATAGGGCTCCAGCTCCCGGACAGCCAGGACATCGCCCTGTGCACCTGCACCTGCCTGTGCGACCGGGTCTTCGACGCGAACCTCGCCCGCACGCACCTG
Source organism: Streptomyces sp. NPDC060366 (assembly GCF_042725135.1). NCBI lineage: Bacteria > Bacillati > Actinomycetota > Actinomycetes > Kitasatosporales > Streptomycetaceae > Streptomyces > Streptomyces sp. NPDC060366. Next base: position 27,524 of record NZ_JBHXDC010000024.1, read on the forward strand.
GACGGCACCGTCGAACGCGTCCAGTGCCCCGTGTGCGCCGACGAACACCGCCTCACCGGCGACGAGTAACACCCCAGCTCCCCGGCCCCGGTTGAGCACCCGCCCCATGGGCGCGGAAGAGCCCACCGGGGCCGGGTGCCCAGACCTCTCACGCCCGTACGACCACGGAGACCGCCATGACCAGCATCGCCGACACTCTCAGCCGCGCCGCGCACCTCATCGACCTCCTCGGCCTTCACACCGGCGACCAGTTCGCAGACTCCAAGTCCGACGCCCTGGACGTGTGCGCTGCCATCTACTTCGCGGCGGAGGGCGGCTTCCCTCCGGAGTTCTCCACCGACGAGGACGCGTCGATCCGCCTCATCGAATGCTCCGCCCCCGCGATGCAGGCCATCCGCGCCATCAGTAACGCCCTCGACAGCGAGCCGTGCGTCACAGAGATCGTCCCCGGCCATGAGGTGCCCGACCACATCGAGCACGTCTCCAACTGGGCGGCGACCGCCCCCATCGGGCACACCGCCCCGCCCACGGCGTCCGAGGTCATCGGCCGCATCCTCCGCACCGCCAACGGCCTCGGCGTCCTCCGCCACACCTCGATCGCTGCCTGACTCGCCCTTTCCCTCCGATACCGAACGGACCCCACGCCATGACGACCATGACCACCGCCCACGCCGACACCACCGGACCCGACGACTCCTGGACCACCGGCTACACCGACGGCGAACTCGCCGCCATCACCGGCCTCCCCTCCCGCCGCATTCACGCCCGCGCCTCCATGGCCGACCAGTACGACCCCATGTACGCCCAGGGCCTCATCGACGGCTACCTCCACGCCACCGCCGTCAACTACGCCCTTCTCACCCGACAGGAGAACTGACATGACAGACACGACCACCACCCGCGAAGAGCAGGCCCCGGCGACCAGCAAGAAGGTCACCATCACGCTGGACACGGCGAACAGCGACAAGCGGTTCCCGGCGTACCAGCTCAGCATCAACGCCATGGACGGCGAGGACAGCGGCCACGGTTACCGCCTCATGGGCCCGAAGTACGTGGGCCGCAGCCGGAACCTGCGGACGGTCGAACTGTCGCAGCGGGATGCCGACGAAATCCGCGCCATTCTGGACGAGGCGTTCCCGCAGGGCGGAACCCGATGACCCCCGCCACCGCGCTGCCGCCGGAGCGCGAGCAGGAGATCGGCGGCCGGATCATCGCGGCGCTGTCCCTCGCTGGTGCCTTCTGTGGTGAGTGCGGGTTCGAGCCCGGCGACCGTGGCTGCCCGGACTGCGAGCGCTGCTGGGCGAGGTACGTCAAGGAAGTTCTGCCGATCTTCCGCACCGAACTCGCCTACACCCGCACCCTCCTGGCCGAGGCCGTCGAGGCGAACAGCCTGCTGGAGAAGCGACTCCAGGCGGCCGAGACGGCGCTGGAGTCCCGCACCGAGATGTGCGAGCAGTACCGGTCCGGCGAGTCGTGCCCGCACGACTGCGACGAGCGCGCCTTTGCCGAGTTGCAGCGTGCCAACGGCAACCCGATCGGCGGTGCGTGACCCGCACCGCTCGTGCCGGGCGGCATACCACCGCCCGGCACTCACCACCGCACCACACCACCCGCACCACCAGGACGGAGAACCACCGTGACCACCCGCACCCGCCGCAACCGCAAGCAGAAGCCCCCCACGGCCCGTCCCGCACGCAAGCTCCACCTCGTCGACCAGACGAAGCCCACACCCCGAGTCGACCTCACCAAGCCCCGCCGCCCGATCAGCCTCGTCAAGCCGCAGCCCGAGACCCCGATACCCGGCGACGGCACCCAGACCCCCCACTACTTCGACCTCCAAGCCAACGCCGCCTCAGCTGCCCTCTACGCCGGCTCCCTCCGCATCCACGCCCCGTACGACACGTGGACCGGCATGAGCCACGGCATGGCCACCACCCTCACCGACACCGGAACCCGCCTCATCTACACCCGCAACCCCCAACACCTCACCGCCCACCAGCTGTGCCGCCACGACCAGTGGCACGCCGCCCACATCGGCGGACCCATCGCCCTCGCCCTGCTCGCCGTAACCGTCACCGACTGCATCCGGCACAACCCCCAAGCCCGACGCGCCCGCAACCTCGGCAACGGCATCCACCGCGCCCGCACCTCCGCAGCCGAAACCCAGGCCACCGACGTCACCACCCTCCGCGCAACCCACGCCGCCGACAACGACCAGACCAAGGAGCACCCCCAGACATGACCCCCCTCGCATTCGTCGACACCGAGACCACACACCTCAACGCCGAAATTGGCGAGGCGTGGGAAGTCGCTGTGATCCTTCGCGAGAACTCCATCACCGACACCGAGCACGTATGGCAGTTCACGCCGGACCTGACCAAGGCCGACCCCGAGGCACTGCGCATCGGCCGCTACGAAGCCCGGTTCGCCGTCCCCGACGACGCCCAGGCCGCCAGCATCCGCACCTTCTCGGACGGCAGCAGGCTCATTGAGCACCTGACCCGCACGCAGGCCGTCAGCGGCATCCTCAGCGTCCTGCGCGGCGCCATCCTCATCGGCTCCAACCCCGGCTTCGACGACCGCTTCCTCCGCAAGCTCCTCGGACCCGGATCAGCGCAGTGGCACTACCGGCCGGTCGACATCGCCACCCTCGCCGCCGGCTACCGGCTCGGTCAGGCGGCCAGCGGTGCCTACGGCGGCGACTTCCTCTTCCCCGCCGACTACCCGCAGCTGCCGTACTCCTCCCGCGGCTTGTCCCGCGCAGTCGGTGTCGAGCCGCCCGGAAACGACGTGGCGCACACCGCGCTCGGAGACGCCCGCTGGGCGCGCGACGTGTACGACGCCATCACCGAGCCCGGCAAGGAGGCCAGAGATGCGTAACACCGCAGACGGCGAATACCTCGCCGGTCTCGCCACCGAGCTCCGCCACAGTTCCACCGTCAACCAGGCCGCCGAAGACGAACTCGCCCACCTGCGAGGCGTCATGGCCCGAGTCGCCGCCTTCATCAACAACCCCAACAACGACCAGACCGCCTGCCGGGCCCTCGCCATCCACCTCGGCCTCCCCGCACCCCGCACCAATACCCCGAAGGAGACGCGCAATGGCTGACACCAGCATCGAATGGACCGACCAGACATGGAATCCGACTACGGGTTGTGACCGCACCAGTCCTGGGTGTGACCGGTGTTATGCCCTCACCATGGCCAAGCGCCTCAAGGGCATGGGCTCCGCGAAGTACCAGACCGACGGCAACCCGAAGACGTCCGGCCCCGGCTTCGGCCTCGCCATGCACCAGGACGCGCTGACTGACCCGCTGAGCTGGAAGAAGCCCCGCCGCGTCTTTGTGAATTCAATGAGTGACCTCTTCCACGCGAAGGTCACCGACGAGTTCATCGCCCAGGCCTTCGCGGTTATGGCCCTCACTCCACAGCACACGTACCAGGTCCTGACGAAGCGGCACGGCCGGATGCGGTCACTGCTTGGCAGCCAGGAGTTCGTCTACCTGGTTGACGACTACCGCGAACGCATCCGCCCCGGCTGCGGCGACTTCAACTGGCCTCTGCCGAACGTCTGGCTCGGCGTCAGCGTCGAAGACCAGAAGCGCGCCGACCTCCGTATCCCCGCCCTCGCCCAGACCCCCGCCGCCGTGCGGTTTCTCTCCTGCGAACCGCTCCTCGGACCCGTACGCCTGCCCCTCATGGAAGCGGTCGGCGGATGCAACTGCGGCGGCTACGGGCCGCCCTACTACACGCACGAGCCGTCCTGCGGCTACGAGCCCGGCGCGGCCTACGGCATCCACTGGACCATCATCGGCGGCGAATCCGGCCCCGGCGCCCGGCCCCTCGACACCGCCTGGGTGGCCGACCTCATCACCGACTCCCGTGCAGCCGGCGCCGCGCCGTTCGTCAAGCAGCTCGGCTCCATCTGGGCCCGCGACAACAACGCCACCGACGCCAAGGGCGGTAAGCCCGCCGACTGGCCCGAGGAACTGCGGGTCCGTGAGTACCCCGAGCCCCGGTGACCGAGTACGAGGTGTCCTGCCTCGGCAAAGCCCGCTTCACCACCCGCAAAGCCGCCAAGCGCCGCGCCAGCCAGATACGACGCGAAGGCGGCCCCAGCTTCCGCATCTACCACTGCCGGTACTGCGCGCACTGGCACTGCGGACACCGCACCGGCGAAGCCACATACCTCCGCACCACCCCCCACGGCCCCATCCACATCAGGGAGATCGCCTCATGAAGGCTCTGACCATCCGCCAGCCCTGGGCTGGCGCCATCGCCCATCAGTCGAAAAGGGTCGAGAACCGAACGTGGAAGCTCCCCGCCAAGCATGAGGGCGCCCGCATCCTCATCCACGCCGGATCCCAGCCCGACAAGAGCGCCACCGTCTACGGCGACCACCTCGACGTGTACAGCGCGGTCGTCGCCATCGCCACCATCACCGGCTGCCACTACTCCGCCGACGGCACCTGCTGCGGGCCGTGGGGCGAAGAGAACACCTACCACTGGACCCTCGCCGACGTCACCGCCCTACCCGAGCCCGTCCCCGCCAAGGGAGCCCTCGGCTTCTGGACGCCGAACGAAGAGATCGCCAACGCCGCGCTTCGGCAGGACACGGAGGTCGCGTGGTGACCACCGCCCCGGACCTCGCACGCCAGCACCGCCTCACCATCGTCGTCCACGGCCGCCCAGCGCCTCAGGGCTCGAAGAAGTACGCCGGACACCGCCGCAACGCCGCCTCCGGCCGCATCAGCGCCGTCCTCGTCGAACAGTCCAAGCGCGTCAAGCCCTGGCGGGCCTTAGTCACCTCCGCCACCTACGACGCCGTCCTCAACGACCGCCAGATGTACGAGCCCCTCGACGGGCCCATCGAAGCCGAGATCGTCTTCACCGTCCTCAAGCCCACCACGGCCCCCAAGCGCAAACGCACCTGGCCCATCACCCGGCACAGCGGAGACATCGACAAGCTCATCCGCTCCACATTCGACGGCATCGCAGACGCCGAAGCCGTCGCCGACGACTCCCGCATCATCCGCGTCACCGCCACCAAGGCCTACCCCGGCGAGCACCCCGACGCGCTCGACCAGCCCGGAGCAATCATCCGCCTCTACACCCTCGGAGACCCGACATGACCGCCGTCACCCGCCGCCTTACGAGGCCCGCCGTCAGCACCCTCAGCAACCCGGCACCCCGTGCCGCGACCGAAACGTCGTGGCAGTCCCAAGCCGCGTGCCGTCTCGTCGACGCCGACCTGCACTTCCCCAGCGGATCCGGCAGGCCGGCGGAGGAGCAGGAAGCGGCAGCGAAGGCCGTGTGCCGGCGTTGCCCGGTGATGCTCGCCTGCCAGGACTGGGCGTTGGCCACCGGTCAGACGTGCGGTGTGTGGGGCGGCCTGTCGGAGGATGAGCTGAAGGCCGCACGGAGGCACCGGGGCCGGTCGGATGCGACGGCGGCCTTGGAGGCTGCGGACCGTTTGGCTGCGGCACACAAGAACCAGCTGCTGAAGTGGTTGCTGGAGGAGAAGGCGGACTTGGGGAAGATTGCCCGCCGCCTGGGCAAGCCCGGCCGCACCGGTCGCGTGGCCAGTGTGCCGATGCCCGTGCTGCGTCTGGCGTACCGGCGCCTGGGTGTGCCGATGGACCTGCTGACGCACAAGCCTGCCGTGGAACGTGTTGTCGCGGCGTGGCCGCAGGTGCAGGAGTTCCTCGCGCAGGGCATGGGGCAGAAGCGCATCGCGATTCGTATCGGCGTGGGTGCCGAGGCGCTGCGCGAGGCCATCCAACTGATGGAAGGACGGCAGTTGGACGAGGCGTCGGAGCGTACGGCGGTGGCGTCATGACGCGGCACAACACTCCCGCACTTCGGCTGGCTTCGGCCCGTTGGCAGGCCCGGCGCCGACGGTTGATCAAGTTGGGGCAGTGGGAGCCGTTCGTGGACTCGGAGCCCGTACGCGAGCACTTGAAGCAGATCAACGCTTCTGGCATGTCCTACTGGGCGATCGCGAAGCGGCTGGGGCTTGCTCAGGAGTCGTCCTTGCAGCACCTCATGTGGGGACGTGACGGTTACGGGCCCAGCAAGTTGATCCGGGCGGAGACGGCAGAGTTGGTGATGGGCTTCTGGCCGGCTCTGGAGGACTTCCCGGATGCGGCCCGTATCGATTCCACTGGCACGCGCCGACGGGTGGAAGCGTTGGCGGTACGCGGCTGGCCGCGGCACATGATGGCCAAGAAGGCCGGCATGGGCGAGCAGGCTTTCCGGAAAGCCTGCAACAAGGACCGCGTCCCTGCCCGCATGGCCAGGGCGGTAGTTGCCGTGTACGACGCCTGGTGGAACCAGGATCCGCTGGAGCACGGTGTTCCGCTGAACTCCGTGACACGGGTGCGGGGTGACGCCAAACGGTGCGGTTTTCATTCGGCGCTGGCGTGGGATGACGACACGATCGATGACCCTGCGGCCCGGCCGATGGTGTCGGTGGACACGGAGGAACCGGACGTCGTCGACATGGTGGCCGTGCAGCGGTACGTGGCCGGCTCGCAGGTGGTCTTGTCCGATACCGAGTTCCTTGTCGCCATGCAGGAGTTCCAGGACCGCGGGATGTCCCGCGCCAAGGTGGACGCGCTGCATGGCCTGGAGAAGTTCACGACGGAGCGGGCGGTGTACCGGCTGAAGAGGCAGTACGAGCGGGCGGGCCGGGAATGGCCGCTGTCCGCGGTGGTGTGTGACGACTTGGCGTTGATCAGCAGCCCCGAGTTTGGAATCGACGAGATGGAGAGTGCGGCGTAAAACGCCCACAAAACAGGGTCTGACCTGCGATAATAAGGTTCGGGGCCGCCGGTGTTAGAGCACCAAAGCGGCCCCTGACCCGCCATCCGAAGACACCGGAAGGAGGGCTGATCGTGGACTCTACCCAGCCACGCCCGCAGATCACGACGCGGGGGCCCGGAGAAACCTGCACCGAAGAGGGCTGCGACAGGCCCGTTCGGTCTCGCAGGCTTTGCAACACCCACTACTTGCGCTGGTGGAAGAAGGCTCCTCCCGAGGAGCGTCGCCGGCCTACAAAGCCGGAACTGTTCTGGGCGAAGGTACAGAGAGGGCCCGGCTGCTGGGAATGGCAGGGAGCGCGCCGCCCCACAGGCCACGGCTACTTCATGGGGTACGACAGGAAGGTCGTCTCTGCTGCACGCTTCTCGCTCGAGATGCACCTCGGCCAGTCGATTCCGCCTGGCATGGAGACGTGTCACAGGTGCGACAACCCGCCGTGCGTGAACCCTCGGCATCTGTACTTCGGAACTCGGCAGAACAACGTAGACGATGCTTGGGCCCGCGGGCTCATGCCGGTCGGCAGTCAGCGGCCATCCGCGAAGCTTGTCGAACAGCAAGTCATCTTCATACGTGAGGCGTACGCGCTCGGCGCTGATGCCAGAACCCTCGCAGGCCAGTTCGGCATAGCCGTGCCGACGCTGCGCCACATAGTCCTGGGCCTCAAATGGAAGCAAGTCGGAGGCCCGATCACTAGACGACGCCCCCAACGGGCACGAAAGGCGGCCTAGCCATGGCTGGAGAATGCGTCATAACGATCATCGGAAACCTCACCACCGACCCGGAACTCAGGTTCACCCCGGCGGGCGCAGCGGTAGCGAAGTTCACCGTGGCGTCGACTCCGCGGGTGTTCGACAAGCAGACGAACGAGTGGAAGGACGGCCCGGCCCTGTTCTTGACGTGCTCGGTGTGGCGCCAGGCGGCTGAGAACGCGGCCTCGACGTTGCAGAAGGGCATGCGCGTCATCGTGCAGGGCCGGCTGAAGCAGCGGTCCTACGAGGACAAGGAAGGCGTGAAGCGCACGGTGTATGAGCTGGATGTCGAGGAGGTCGGTCCGAGCCTGAAGTCTGCGACGGCGAAGGTCACGAAGGTGTCGGGCTCCGGCCAGGGTCAGGGCCAGGGCCGGCAGGAGGTGCGTCAGGCGGCTGCGCAGGATCCGTGGTCGCAGTCGGCGCCGGGTTCGGGCGGTTGGGGTGGGGGAGGTGATGAGCCGCCGCCGTTCTGATGGCGCGTTTGTTCGGCGTGGGGCCTGACCCGTTGGGGGTTGGGCCCCTTTGTCGTGTGATCCTCCGTCACGCGTATTGCTATAGCCATACCGAATTGGTAAGGTGGCACCACCGCACAACAACCCACCGCACAAGGGGATCCCTATGCCGGAACTCCGCCTTTTGGACCCGAACGGCTACACCGTCCCCGACACCGTTCACACCGTGTCCGCTGACGCCGCCGACAAGGTCCGCACGTATCTCCTCACCGAAGTGGCCCCCGCGCACGCAGCGACGTGGGCCGCCCACGGCTACGACGCCCGCGACTACCGAGTCACCCCCGCCACATTTGCCATCCAAGGAGGAACCTCCATGTCCAACACCGTGATGACAGTCGACTGCTTCGACGTCGAACTCGACAACGGCGAAAGCCTGGCCGACCTCGGCATCGGCAACTACCTCGAACTCCGCGAACCGGCAGCGGGCATGCAGCCCGGCACGTGGATGCTCACCACCTATCACGGCGACTTCCGGGACCGGGCCACGCTGCGCCTCCAGACGGCCGCTGACATCGCCGTACTTCGCGAGACGGAAGCCGACAAGCTGCGCGCCTTCTACGCCTCTGTCACCTCCACGCCGACGCTCGCGTAACCCCAAGCTGGGTTTTCGCGCCCCCGCGAAGGCCCTGACCGCCCGGCCCCGGCCAACCCCCGCACGGAGGCCGGGCGGTCCCACCCCCCACCCGCATACGGGCCGCCCGCCCAGACCCTCGCAGCCACCGGCGGGCGGCCCTCCCCCATCCACCGTCAGGAGCACGCCATGGCCGCCAACACCCGCACCCGCTACATCCACACCTGCCAGCGCCCCGACAACACCCCCACCGGCACCTTCGGCGACACCCCCGCCCCGCTCACCATCGACGGCCGTTCGATCCGCCGATGGACACCCGCAGAACAACGACAGCACCTTGACGACCTGGCCGACGCCATTGAAGCCCCGTACCACCGACCCGCCGCCGCAGCCGCCTGACACTGCCGCGCGTTCCGGTTCTCGCCGGCCCGCGCCCACAACCCCGCACATGTACGAGGAGGAACTCGTGAGCACCCAGCCCCCGGACTCTGTCTTCAGCTACGGAGGCGGCCAGCAGTCCAACGCCGCCCTCGCCCTTGCAGCTGACGGAACCATCCCCTTCCGCACCTTCGTCTTCGCCAACGTCGGCGGCGACAGCGAGCAGCCCGAGACCCTGCGGTACATCGAGGAGCACGCCAAGCCCTTCGCTGCGAAGCACGGGCTGGAGATTGTCGAACTCAGCCGCATCGGACGCAACGGCCCCCGCCGCGGTGAGACCCGAACCCTGTACGCCGACCTGGTTCGCCCCGAGTCGCGGTCCATCGGCATCCCGGTTCACATGAACGGTGCCGGGCCCGGCAACCGCCCGTGCACTGCCGAGTTCAAGATCAAGGTCATTGGTCGCTGGCTCAAGCAGCGGGGCGCGACCGAGGAGAACCCGGCCACCGTCGGAATCGGCATCAGCCTCGATGAGATCCACCGGGCGAACAACCGGTCCACCATCCCGCACGAGCGGGTCACGTATCCGCTGCTCGAACTCGGCCTGCGCCGCACGGACTGCCAGCGCATCATCCGCGCTGCGGGGCTCCCGCTGCCTCCGAAGTCGGCGTGTTGGTTCTGCCCGATGAAACGCCCGTCGGAATGGCACCAGCTCCGGCGCGAGCAGCCGCAGTTGTTCGACAAGGCGTGCCACCTGGAGGACACGCTCGTCGCCCGCCGGGTCCGTCTCGGCAAGGACCCGGCGTACCTGACCGGCCTCGGCCGGCCGCTCCGTGAGGCAATCCCCGCCGGTGTTGACCTGCTGCCCCTCGCCGATGACGACGGCGATGGGGCGTGTGACTCCGGCTGGTGCATGACGTGACCAGCTTCCCCGCCCCGTGACCCGTGCTGTACGCCCGCCCGGCGGCTATCCGGGCGGGCGCCACGGCAGTCCACCATCAACCCCGCAGGAGATCAACATGAGCACCGAGTTCGAGTGCCGCGCGGATACCCCGTGCACCCACCAGGCCGCCGAGCACGGCGTGTACGGGTGTGTGGATGGGTGTGGCTGCACCTGGACCCCGCAGCGTGTGGCCGAGCCGGCGCCGGGCAGCGAGCCGCCGTTCACCACACCCGAGCCCACGAACCCCGCCGCCGAGTCCCCGATGGCCGAGCTGATCCGGCTCCGGCGCGAATGGCCGCCCGGACCGACCGCCGAGTGGACCGAGCAGCACGCCGCGTCCGGGGTGCAACCCGACACCCGGCCCGGCGACGGCTGGAGGCTGGACGGGGACGTTCCCAAGCGCGTCCACTCTGCCCGACCTGTGCCCGACACCGAACTGGCGAGTCTGGCCGTGAACGCGGCGAACGCCCTGCGAGACGAGAAGCGGCAGTACGAGATCGCCTGCGAGGAGAACGCCCGCCTGCGCGCCGAGTTGAACAAGATGAACGGCCGCTTCGAATGGACCGCCCGCGAGGCAGCCGAGTCCGCGCAGACGGTGGAGCGCCTGCGTGCCGATCTGGAGCAGGCCCGCACCGCCACGCTGGACGAGGCCGCCCTGGCCCGTCTGCTGTCCGACGGCGACGTCCACCTCCACAACGGCGACTACCCGAAGTGGGACGACCTGGCCGAGTCCGGCGAGGAGCAGTACCGGGCACTCGCCCGCTACATCCTGGCCCGCTGCACCGTCACCGACGCCGGGTCCGGTGGGCAGGCCGAGGACGGGGCGCCCGTAGCCCCGACCCGCGAGCAGCGGGAGTGCGGCACCACGACCCAGCACCCGGCGCACCTGTTCCTGCGCATGGAAGTCGTCTTCCGATGCCCTGGAACCGCCAACGAGGACGGGGCGCAGCAGACGTGACCGCCGCCGTGATCCTCGCCGCGTTGGCCGCCGGGTACGGACTCGGTCGCTGGCAGCCCTGGCGGCGCCTCGGAGACTGGGCCAACTGGGAACTCCGCTTCCACCTGGACCGGTGGGCAACCCGGCCCCGGCAAGCCGTCCTTGCCGCCCTGTTGCTGGCCACCGACCCGGTGCGCACCGCCCGCGCTTGGCGCCACCGCAGCGACCCCGACCAGCCGTAACCCCCGGTGTGGCGCGCCCTGACTCCCACCCGGCGCGCCACGCGCCCGCCACGGCCCCCAACACCCGCACACCGGCACCCACAAGCCCCGAGGGCGCCACAGGCCCGCACACGACCACGGAGGACCACATGACCACCAGCCCCGCCGACGAACTCCGCACCGCCGCCTTCCAGTTGCGGAACCCGTTCCACCTCCCCGGCCTGAAGGTCGCCGTCGACCCCGACTTGGCGACTCCGCTCGCCGACTGGCTGGACCACGCTGCCGACAGCGCCACCGCCAGCCGCATCCACGGCACGGGCCTCGCCATCTGCGAGACCTGCTGCGAAGAGATGCCCTGCCAGCACGTCAGGCCCGCCCTCGCGGTGGCCCGGCAGATCAACACCGGGGGCACGCCGTGACCGGTCTTACCGCCCGCAGGACCGCAGCCCTGCGGGCTCTCTCGCAGCGACCCGCCAGCCGTACACCCTCCCGCTTCCCCGGTGAAACCCAGCCCAGTGGCGACCTCCCCGACGACCCCGACCTTGCCGCGCAGCACCTCGCGGCCCGTGACAGCACCACCACTAAGGAGTCCTGATGCCCGAAGAGCCCACGTACAGCCTCGTGTTCTGCACCGACCCCAACAACGAAGCCTGCGCCTGGTCCTCCGAGGAGCTGCCCACGGCGGACATTGAGGCCCGGCAGACCGTCCTTGCCGCACACCTGGCGGAAGTGCATCCGACCGGTGAGCCGGACGCCGGCCCGGCCGCGATCCGGAGCCTGCACGAGGGGTTCCTGAACGGCGCGATCGTCACGGACATGCGCACGACGACCGACCCACGGGATCACATCATGGCCGAAAGGTCCTGGGGTGTCGTGGCGGCGTGGTCCGCGCACCGCCTGCTGCTCCAGCTGGCCGCGGTCGACCCGACCGGGGCCCGCCGGTTCGCCCTCGAGCTGAAGGAGGAACTGGAACTCGCGTCGTACGGCGACGACATGGCCGACACCGCGAACAGCATGGGCTTCCCCGCACAAACCTGGATCGACGAGGAGTTCGCCCGGCAGGACGCTGAGACTGAGGAGCCCACCCCGTGAAGCTGACCCGCCGCACCATCATCGCCCTGTCTGTGGCCGCCGCTCTCATCGTGGGCGCCACCACCGGGTACTTCTGGTACTTCTCGCAGGACCAGATCAGCGTCCGCTGCATGCATGCCCTGAAGGAGCGTGCCGAGGGTGACCGCAGTCGGCCCGCGGCATGTGATGGGCTGACGGATGAGAACTACAGCCTGCTGATTCTGGACTTGTCGATCGAGCGGTCGGGTCTGGGTGGGCTGTTGGGGGTCGACGGATGAAGACACCGACGCTCACCCGCGATCACGGCCTGGACGTCGTCGTGGACGTTGAGGACACCGTCGACGGTCTCGCCGCGACCGCGGTGTTCGACACGGGCCGCACGTACCGGTACCTCCTCACCCGCATCTGGGATCCGAGTCTGCCGTTGGCGGTGTGGCTGATGCTGAACCCGAGCACCGCGGACGCTCTCGCGGACGACCCGACGATCCGCAGGTGCAAGACGTTCTCCCAGGACCATGGCCGCGGCGGTCTGGTCGTGATCAACCTGTTCGCGCTGCGCGCCACCAACCCGGCGCTGCTCCGCCACCACCCGGACCCCGTCGGCCCGCACAACGCAAGTTTCGTCCGGCAGGCCGTACGCGAATCGGACCTTGTCATCGCCGCATGGGGCGGCGGTGGTGTCCTCGCCAACCGCGGGCCCGACATGGCGCGTGCGCTGGCCAAAGCTGGGGTGCGGTTGAAGGCCCTGGGGGTCATATCGAACGGGCAGCCGAAGCACCCGCTGTACGTGGCCGGCGGTACACCGCTCGTCGACTACGCGCCGGAGGGGTTGTGAGTAACCACGCGCAGTACGGGATGCCCCTGACGCCTGATGAGGTGGAGGTGCTTTACGCGTACGCCAACGGAACAAAGTATCCCCAGATAGCCAAGGACCGGTGCCTGACCGCTAGATCGGTGGAGGGCATCGCGGCGAGGATAGCCAGGAAGCTGGGGGCCACGTCGCAGGCGCATGCAGTTCTTCTGGCCTGTCAGGCGGGGATTTTGGACGGGAGACCACGCCGTCACGGGGATCACGCGGGGTTCGCTGCGCACCGGGCCCGTGGCGAGAAGCCGTGTGACTGGTGCTGGGAGGCGGAGCGGGAGTACCGGGCGGAGATGCGCCGGGCCCGGATCGCCGCCGGGGGGAAGCGGTGACCTCTGGTCCTCGACACCAGCACCGCCCGCCCGTAACCCGCCGTCACATGCCCCTTGGAGGGCTCGTGTTCCGTAGGCACTTCAGCACCATCGTGTTCCTTGGCCTGGTCGTCAGCGGCGGCGCCCTGGCCGGGGTGTTCTGGCTCGCGTTCGCCGCGTTCATGCACCTCCCGGCCGAGTTCGTCTTCGTCGCGTCCCCTGCGGGCGGCCTTGCCGTCGCGTTGCTGGCCGACCCGATCGAGCGCGCCCTCACCGCCCGGTACGAGGAGCGTCAGCGAAGACAGGGCATGCCCGATTTCCGTATCGACGAAGGAGACCAGCGATGAGCGCGGGTTCTTCGGCTGCCGCTCGCGCTGCGGCATTGCGTGCGCAGGCCCGGCGCGGCCTGTGGCGGCGCCTCCTGGCATGGCTGGGCCTCGGTGGCCGTGCGGTACGCCGCGCGGACAACCGGGCGGCCCTTTGGGCTCACGGCGCCGCAGCCGAGGAGGCCACGGCCCGATTACTCGCCCAGCTCGAGCCGTCGGGGTGGACGATGTGGCACGACATGGCCCTGCCGGGCCGCCTGTTCAACCTCGACCATGTCCTGGCGTCTCCGTGCGGTACGGCGGTCGTGGTGCTGGACACGAAGGCGTGGCGCAAGTCGTGGACGACGTTTCTCGTGAACGGCCGGGTGCACTGCGGGAGCGAGGACCGGCACAAGCAGATCGAGAAGGTCGCGGGGTACGCGCACACGGTCGCCGCAGCGCTGGGACTCCCGGAGGCGCATGTCCGGCCCCTGGTTGTGGTTCACGGGTCGCCGGTAGCCGGCGGGCACTTGGAGGCGCCCACACCGCACGGCCCGGTGTACGTGCTGTCGCCGGGGTTACTGGTGTCGTCCCTGGCTGCTGCGCCTGGCCTCCCTGACCGGGTGCGTGCCGGGCTGCTGGCGGCGCACGTCGGGAGCGTCATCACCCCGTATGTGGACCGGGGCCGGTAGTACGGTCGTTGGTGCCTGGAGGGTAAGCGGCTCTGTTCCCGTTATCGGGGATGGGGCCGCTTTCGTGCGTTCGGGATCGGACGCTTCGTTCCGATCCCGGAATCAGCCCCATGCCTTTCGCTCTCCTTTGCAGCGTTGACGTGCTGATGCCGAGCCGTTGCGCGATGGCTTCCAGGGGGAGGGCGGTGTCGCACCAGAGGAGCGTCAGAAGGTCGCCGTCTACGGAGGCGGCTCTTGTGCGCTGCGGATGGTGGGGCAGCCCGAGTTTTCGGGCTCGGGCCTGGGCGGAAGCGTATGTGGTGCCTAGGTCTGCGGCGATCTGTTCGATGGTGAGTTCGGGGCTTGGCCACAGCTCAGTGAGGCGGGCTTCTCGTTTCTGCGTCCATTGGTAGGCGGCGATTTGGTCGGTGGATCCGGGGGGCCGGCCGGTCCGTCGTTTGGGTAGGCCGGCGGCCAGGGCGCGTTTGTGGAGTGTGTTTCTTGAGACGCCGAGCTTGGTGGCGATCTGCGCGTTGGTGAGGTCGGTTCGGTTCCAGAGGCGGGCGAGTTGGTCGTTGTTGGTCATGTCTGCTCAACGCTCTTGCGACTTGCCGGGTCACGACCCTTGACACTTCGACTCACGTGAGTCATAGTGGAGTCATCGCAAGGGAGAAGGAGACCCCGATGAACACCACCACCGCAGCCCAGACCGCCAACGTCACCGTCGCCACCATCCGCACCTGGGCCCGCAACGGTGTCATCGCCGCCACCAAGACCGCCGGCCGCTGGATCATCGACACCGCATCCCTCGCCCGCCGCATCGCCATCGGCGCCATGAAGCGGCCCGCCAAGCCGGCCGTCTTCACCACCGAGAGCATGGTCGCCATCGGCGGCTCCCGCTGGCAGAAGAACGGCATGGACCGCGTCTACATCAACGACTGGGCCGCATTCGCCGGCCTCGAAGTCACCACCTACGGCACCGGCAACATCTCCTGGGCAGCCTGGGACGGCGACAAGATCGCAAACCGCCAGGCCGGCCTCTTCCTCGGAGCGATCGACAAGGTCTGGTTTGACGCCGCCGACGGCAAGCTCCACTGCCGATACGGCTACAGCACACCCCGCATCGCCACCCGCGAGGACATCTGGGAGATGACCGTCGACGGCATCCGCGCCGCGATCACCGCCCTCTGATCTCCGATCCGTACCGGAAGGAACCGCCATGTCCTACGTCACCAACACCAGCTACGGCACGTGGAACAACCACATCGACCAGTACGCCAGCGGCCTGGAACACTCCGTCACCGAGGCGTTCGGGTCCGAGGGAGCCGACGGATTCGATTTCGACGGGATCGTCAGCGCCTACCGCAACGCGATCAACGACGCCCTTCCGGCCTCCGTCGCCCTGGCCGGAGACGAGTTCATCGGCCCCGCCTACACAGATGACCAGGACTTCGACGGCTACCTCCTCAACGAGCACGGCGAGCTCGACATCAAGGGCATCGTCGACGACATCGACCTGTGGGAGATCGTCGCCCGGTACGAACTGTGGTCGGCCGATCGTGTCGCCCAGGAACTCGGCTACAAGACCCCGACGGCGAACGCTACGGCCCGGAAGAAGATGTCCGCCTGGGGTGTCAAAGCAGCCGTCCACAAGACGAACCCCGACTCCGGCCGCGTGCAGGCTTACTACCTGTCCGGCGAGGTGCGGGCCGCGCACGAAGCGCGGCCCGGCCAGGGAGTTGGCGGCGGCAAGAAGGCGCAAGCGTGACACTGCGCCCGAGCGGCCTTCCGAAGGCCCGCCGCCAACTCCTGCGACACCTGGATGACCCCGACTCGCCGATCCGGGCGCACACCGGATCGGCGAACGCGCCAGGGCTGGACACGCTAGCGGCGAGCATGAAAGCGGGCGACCTGTTCTGGGTGAGCAAAGACATGGCCGCGCTGGCTGTCCACTCCGGCGCCCAGTTGGCAGCCGCCCGGTGGGCGACCGCCGATCGGCCTTCCCCATGCGGCCTGTTGTTCTGGGAAGACGGCATCGGGCACATCGAAAGTGCTGGGGTCGAGATCCCCGTGGAAGCCTGCGCGTGGGGGCCGTACCAGGGGAAGATGCTGCTCTGGCTCCTGATGTCGCGCGCCCGGCTCGCCGGCGAGGTGGAACGCATCGGCCGCTACGCCTTGGTCATGGAAGAGATCCCGCCGCTAGTCCCGGTCTACGGGGCGGCGATCCCCGTCACCAATGAGCCCCTGTCCCTGGCAGAAGTCGACCGCCAACTCCCGCAGACCGTTGTCGCTGCCCTAGCTGCGGCCTGGCTGCTCATGCAGCAGCCGCTACTCGTCGACCGGAACCAAGAGCAGGCCGACAAGACGACCGCGCGGGCGTACATCAGGGATGGCGTGCCATCCCCCGAGGTAAGCGTCGTGGATCTGCGCCGCCAGTACACCCCGCAGGACCGGGATCCGGACGCCGGTACCGACGGCCGCCGCTACCGGCACCGGTGGATCGTGGGCGGGCACTGGCGGAACCAGGCATACGGGCCCGAACGATCGCTGCGGCGTCAGACGTGGGTGCCGTCATATGTGAAAGGCCCAGAAGGTGCTCCGCTGCTGTCGACGGAGAAGGTCAACGTTTGGCGCCGGTAGCCGCGAGGTGCGGCAAGTCTGCGCGGTCAAGCCTCCGGTCGATCTGACCGGGGGCTTGTTGCTGCCCGCGTCGTATCGTCGCCTGCATGTTCGATCCTCCTCCTGTGCAGCCCACGTCCGAGCCCGAGCGGACCCCGCCATACCGTGAGGAGCACGGGCCGCCACCGACGATGCGGTGCTGGGACTACGGGCAGGAGCCTCTCCTGCGGGTGCGGGTCAACGGCCGGTGGCAGTACTGCCCTGTCGGGGCGCGCGCGGACTACCCGGACGGCAGGGTGGCGTATTACGTGACGATTCGGATGCCGGAGGCCGGCGGGGGTGCGCATCGGGCGTATTGGTGGCCGCAGGAGGGGTTGCGGTATGGGAGGGGCCCGGTGGTGCGGTGAGCGCAGGTACGCCCGCCTACGGGGGACGTGAGGCGGGCGTACGGCGTTGCGGCCACCGTGGTGACTGCGTCCCGATGGGGTCCGTACCGCCTGGGGGGCGAGTCCGGGGCACCGGGGGTGAAGCGTGCCGGTGTCGCGACCAAGTGACATTCCAGCCACGAGCAGTGTGCCACGAGGGACTGACAATGCGCCCGGTTATGCGGGGACCCACGCGCCTTCGCCGTTTACCGTCATGATCGTCCCGCACTGGGGGCACTTGTCCGGCGGGGTTTCGGTGTCGGACGGTGTGACCGTGTACGGGCAGGGCACCTCGGGGAGGTGCAGCACCTGGCCCCGTTCGGTGACGAGCACCGCTGACGCGGTGTGGTGGGTCACCTGCCCGCTCACGTCCTGGGCCTCCAGTCCCCGACCGTCTCAACGCGGATGTAGTCGGCGACCATGGACGTGCCGCACTGCTCGCACACACCGACCGCCTGTGGGGCCCCGACGGTACTGACGTCGACAACGGAGTCGTGCTCGCAAGGGGGAACGGGGGCGGTGTTGAGGCAGTCCGCGAGGGCTCTCATTGCCGCCGCGAACTGGTGGTCGCCGAGCTTGCCGTCATCCAGGGTGAGGTTGGCAATGTCGTCGGCGTAAATCCGGGTCGCCTCGACTTCGACGAGAGTCACGGACGGCTCCCGCCAGTGGGCTCCGCCCCAGGGGTGCCCGGTGTCGAGTTCTACGGCCACGATGGGGAAGTCGCCGGCGTTGATGGTGATGCTGGCGCCATTGATGCGTCCGCTGATCGTGTCGGTGCCCACGGTGACATGCAACCGAGGGTCGCCGGGGATCTGCCGGATACGAACCTCGGGCCGCGCTGAGAACTTGGGCATCAGATGCTGTCCTCCCGTTGGGCACGTCGCATGATCTGGTCGACTTGCCGGCCGATCTCCTCGGCGTTCGCGGGGTTCAGCACTACAGCGATCCGCATCGGTGCGGCCTTGGGGCGCACGCCGCGCGCTGCGTGGCAGAACTGCGCCACGCCTTCGCCGATTTTGTTCATGGCGGTCTGCATGCTTGTCGCGGCGGTCAGGAATGCCGTGCACGGGTTGGGGCGGGGTGTTTCCTCGGGAGGGGCCATGTGTCCATGCTCGCCTTGATCACCCGGTTCGTTCCCCCGGGTCCGGGTCGTCGAAGTCGCCTTCCTCGCGCTGCGCGATCTCCAGCCGCATGTGGTCGACCCAGTTGGCCGGTACGTGAACGGGCACGTTGTCGCTGCGGCACGCCTGGGTGACGATGCCGTGGCACCGCCAGCAGCACCAGCCGACCTGCACCAGACCGCCGGTGGGCGTCGGTTCGTCTGCGCGCTACTCAGCGTGCCAGGAGTGATTCGGCGACCTGCGCCCACATCTCGGCAAGCTGCCGAGCGCCGGTGGACAGCTCGGCGTGTTCGCGGGCTTGGGTGCGCTCCGTGCTAACTAGATCGCTGGAGAAGGGCTTCCGGGCCAAGTCTCGGGCTGCGGCGAGGTGGTGTTCCGCCTCCTCGTGCTCCAGGACGGCACGGTCGGCCCAGTGCACAGCGCGGTCCTGGGCTCGGAGGTGCTGCTCGCCCGCCCAGTCCTCGCGGCTCTGTTCGTTGCTCATGGTCACCATCTCCGTGAGGCTCGGGGCTGCTTGACCGACGTGCGGTTCGTCCACTTCGCCCGCGAGCAGGTAGTCGATGCCCTTCACGGTCTCCCACACGGCGGCGTGCTCGGGGTACAGCTGGAACGCGTCGCCGCGCTCACCCAGAACGCTCTCGGTCAGGCCGGTGGACGCGATGAGCTGGGCGCGCTGGGCGCGGAGTTCGGTCGGGGTCGTCTTGATGACGGTGGGCATGTCAGGCATCAGAGGTCCTTCCGGTGCCGGGCGACCCAGATGGCGCCGGCGAGGAACGCGACTGCGGACAGGGCGGGCAGGATCAGCCCCACGACGCGGCCCATCAGACCGGGCCGGTGTCGAGGTCGCCGATGACGAGCCGGAGCCGGGCACGCTGCGGAACAGGCTCCCGGCCGGGGGTGGGCCAGTCGTCTGCACGAACCCCGTACACCTTCGACGGCTCCCAGGACCGGTCGCGCTTCCACTCGGCCGCTTCCTTGTACAGCCGCGCCCAAGCCTGCTCCTGACCCTCGGACATGAGGTACGAGGTGATGAGTCCGCCTGCGTTCGGGATGGGCTCCGGTCCGGGATTGGCGACGCGTTCAGCGTGAAGGGCGCGGCCCCACGCTTCGTGACGGCGGCAGTACCAGACGGCGGTGAGCCACCCCGTGTCCTGGTCCACGGTGTAGTCGTGTTCAACGCCGTGCTGTCCGCAGAGTCCGTCCCGGCGGATCATCGGCGCGGCGCACTGCCTCGTCTCCCAGCCGTCACGTTCGATCTCGTAGCGGGGGCGGTCGGCGTACAGCAGGTCCGCCAGGCGGGATTCCTTCCGTGGGCCGGGCCCGTACTCTCCGAGGATCTTTGATGCGCGGTCCCGCCATCTGGCACGGTTGCCTTCGGCGTCGTACCGCTCGGGGTCGCGTGCTGACAGCCATGCGAGGAGCAGGATGAGTTCGCGGGCTTGGGGGGTCATTCGGTCGTCTCGGTAGACCCTGGCGACGAGGGCGTCGTAGCCGTCTCCGGAACCGCCGCCCCCCTTGCGTCGGCGTTTCCGTACGGGCATCTGCTGGACGTGGGCGAGGTGCAGAGCTGCTCCCATGGGTCACGCCTCCTTGGTGTCGCGGGTGGGCCACCACTCGTCGTGCGCGTCCATGCGGCACATCGCGCACAGCCCGTCGTGGTCCGTCGTCGCGTCGCAGTCCCGGCAGTTCGCGACGGGCCGGATGTCCTCCGGGGGTTCCTGGCCGAACAGGTCGGCGATACAGCCGGGACAGAAGCCGGCAGCCCTGGGGACGTTGACTGCGGTGGTGATGGAGGTCTCGGGGGGTACGACGGCGAGGCGGTTGCAGCCGGTGGGGGCGAGGTGTCCAGGGAGGGGTGGACCGAACGGGGAGGGGAACATATGCCGGAGCGTGGGGTCGGCGTCGGCGTACGGGGATGGCGGGTTCGGGGTCACGGTCGTCACGGGGCGGTCCCTTCGGTGGTTGTGCCATCCAGGGCGTCCAGGAACGGCTCCCACGTGTCCCGCATCGCCACGGCGCACTCGTACAGCCACGCACGTACGGCCGTCTCGTCGTCATCGGTGACGTTGATACCGACGGAGCACAGCAGCGCCTTGCGTTGCAGCACGAAGAACAGCACCAGTTCGTCAGGGCCTTCATCCCGCAGGTCGGGGTCAGGTTGGCGTGTCCACGAATGCCAGTCCCACCGGATGAGGAGGTTCTGGTCGCGGTCTCCGGTGCAGAACAGCGTCTCGGTGAAGTCGGCCCATGAGTCGCACAGGGTGTGCAGGCCGGTTTTGAAGTAGTTGCCTCGCTCGCAGTAGTACGGGTGGTCGTGCTCCCAGAGGTGCTTCACGGGGCGGCCCCCTCGTTGGCCTCGGCGGCCGGGGGCGCGTGGTACGGGCAGTCGGGGCGCCGTTCCCAGCCGCTGATTTGGTCGACGGTGTCGTCCGGGTCGCAGTAGCGGGTCACGCCGTCCTGACGGACGAACGGTGCACACGAGCAGTCCGGGGCGCCGAAGACGACACCTGCGGCCTCGGCTTCTGCGACGGCCCGGTCCCACTCCGTCGCAGACTGTCCACCGGACCGGGCGGCGGTGAGGGCGGTGAGCGTCGGGCACGGCCACGGAACCCATCCGCCACTGATCTGGTTGCAGTGCGCGCAGTAGTCCGTGGTGCCGTCCCCGGCGAAGCGGTACTGCTGATGCAGTTCGGTCACGCGCGCCTTGGCGGTCCGGGCCTGCTCCAGCTCGGCGCGCAGGCGGCCGGATTCCTTCTCGGCGAGCTGGCGGCGGGCCATCTCCTGCCCGAGGTGGAAGTCCGCGTTCTCCCGGATGCGCTCGGAGGCAGCCAGCTCGGCACGCAGGCGGGTAATGATCCCTTCCGCCTGGCCGCGTTCGGCGCTGGTCTCGGTCATCGGTGCACGTCCGCTGCGATCTCGTTGAGGGATGTGTAGTAGTCCTCTTCGCGCGCCCGCTCGCTCTCCTCGAACGCTTCGGCGGTGCATCCGTCAGCGGTGCAGGGCCACGGGTCGACGAGCCTGCCGACGGTCCCGCCGTCGGGGTCGGTCGTGTCCGGATCGGCTTCGACGATGTGTTCGCCGTGCTGGCACCAGACGCCCCATTGGGCGTTCGGGTCGACGTGGGGGTGGAGGAACTCGATGGGCTTGCCAAGGGCGCGGGCGTACGCGATCTCGGCCGTGGTGGATGTTCCGATGCGCGTGCCGACGATCACGACCCGGTCCGCGAGGCGGATCTTCGCCTTGTGTACGGCGTCCAGGCGGCGCTTCAACGCCTCCGCGTCCTTCGGGTCCGCCCAGAGTTCGTGCGGTTGCCGAAGGTTGCACCCCAAGGACAGGACGATGGCCGACGGGGTGTCGTTGCTGCCTGCGGTGAGGCGGAGGTTCGTCTCGGTGAACTCGTCCATGAACTCGGTGCTGCCGCAGAGGACGACGATTTCGGGCTCGTCTTGTACGGGGTCGGGGCCGCATTCGGGTGCGGGGCAGTTGTCGCGGGTCCCGGTGTGGGTGGTGGGGGCGCCCATGGGGTCGTTTCCGTAGTGCGTGATCGGGCCGGTCATCGGGTGGCCTTTCGGGTTTGGCGGGCGCGCATGCGTGCGAGGCGTTGCGCGGGGGTCGGGGGTTCCCACTGGTGCAGGCCGCGGGATTGGACCCAGGTGTAGCCGTGGTGGCCGTGGTCGTCTCCGCACCAGCGGCAGCCGTCGGGGTTCGGCGCGGTCCGGTGCCGGATACGGGTACGGATCAGAACGGACACGACTCATCCCGTCAGTTCGTGGGCGACGACAACCGGGTGCGGTTCCAACGCGATCCAGTCGCATCCGCCTTCGAGGTGGAGCGCACC
Source organism: Streptomyces sp. NPDC060366 (assembly GCF_042725135.1). Classification (NCBI taxonomy): domain Bacteria; kingdom Bacillati; phylum Actinomycetota; class Actinomycetes; order Kitasatosporales; family Streptomycetaceae; genus Streptomyces; species Streptomyces sp. NPDC060366. The sequence goes on from NZ_JBHXDC010000024.1 coordinate 49,880, forward strand.
GTCGTCGTCCTGGCGGGCGTCGTCGATACCGAACCGGGCATCAAGGGCTTGCGCTTCCCTGACGAACGCGCCTCGGGCGAGGTCGCGGTCAAGGTAGACGCCGATGATGGTGCCGCCTTCGTGCAGTTCGCCGCTGGAGAGGATCCACACGGTCGGTCCGGCGACTGTCGGCTGCTTGAGGTCGGGGAGGTTCATGGCGGCTCCTGGGAAGGGTGCTGTACCAGCGTGACGCGGATTCGGTCGCGCGTTGCCCCTGGTTTTGCGTGTGGGCCCCGCCGCGCGGGGGTTGTCGCGGCGGGGCCGGTGTGGGGGCTGGTGCGGCTCCCACTTTACTCTTTGGGTATGGCTATAGCAATACGTATCGCGTTGTGGGCATGCAAAAGGCCCGCAGCGCCAGCCACGGGCCCCAAGTAATGCGGTCGGTCAGGCGTCGTCGTCCTCGAACTCCGGCATTCCCGTGGTGTCGAGGCCCATCGGAGAGCTGGCGTTGTGCATCCGCTGGACCGCGTCGGTCAGCGCGGCAGCGGCGGCCACGGCGTCCTCGCGGGCCAATACCAGCTCCATCACCTTCGCGTCGGCGTCGCCGTTGCCGTCGATGCGGACGCGCCCGTGTTCGTGTGTGCGCATCACGGGGCGGGCGGACTGCTCGACGGCCTGCCCGAGCATCTGGACCAGGTAGGAGAGGTTCCCGAGCGCGTCGTAGGCGTGACTCGGGAACTGCCAGTCCTTCACGCTCGCGTTGCGGGAGGCGTGGTTGAAGGCACGAACGGCGTCGCCGGCGTCGGACAGGTGCTGGGCGGGGGTCTTGGGGTCGGTCATGGGGTGAATCCTGCCTTGCGGGACTGACAGCCGACCCGAAAACGGGTCAGGCCGCCCCGTACACGCCTACCGTGAACCTGAGGGCCATCCGGCCCCGCCGCACCACCGGGGAGGCCCCATGCCGTCACAGACCACCGCAGACCACCACCCCGACTACCCGCCGAAGACTCCGCCGCCGCCGAAGAAGCCCATTTCCCCGCCACGCCCCGACACCGGTGGTGGGTCCTCCGGGCCCGGCACGGTCGCGGCGACCGGCCGGCGCGGGGTCGCGATGCGGAACCGGCGCGGAGTCAACTGGCCCATGGACAACGCGCCGTGGACGACGGCGAAGGCGCGGCGCCGGGTTCTGGTGCAGCTCGCCGAATGGGGGCATCGGTTGTCCGACCCGGCGGTCGAAGTCACCTCGCGGGTCGTGCAGCTGGTCGTGACGGCCGCGCTCGCCGACGAGTCGAAACGCATCAGCGTCCACCTGACGGATCAGGACGAGCAGGCGTGCATCCTCGCCCTGTCCCACGGCACCGACCTGACCGCAGGCTACGCCCCTGGCGGGGACCGGGTGCTGACGGAGCTCGGGACGCTGCCGGTCGTGTCGTCATGCGGCACGGACATTGCTCCGGACGGTCGCCGCATCTGGGCCGTCGTCAACCTCTGACCCCGGGCACGCGAAGACCCCGCCGACGGGAGATCGGCGGGGCCAGTCAGCAGGGTGGGCCTAGAAGTTGCCGTTCGCCATCAGCTCGCCGGCCGCGTCGTACACCGTGACGAGCCCGTTCTCCGAGTCCTTCCAGTCCGCGAACGCCGACGCCAGGAGCTTCGCATCGCCCTGGTTCGGGCTCATGATGCCGCCCTTGTAGTCGGTGTAGACGTCCGCCGCGTCAAGGAAGTCGTTCTGCTTGTCGGCGCCCTGGACCTTCGTGACGTGCTTGGCCGCGGCCTTCTCCGGGCCGGTGCCGTTCTTCGCGACGAACGCCTTGAACTCCTCGGCCTGGGACAGTTCCTTCTTCGGCTTGTCCGCGGGCTTCTCCTTCGCGGCGTCGTCTGCGGGCTTGGCGTCGGCCGCCTTGTCCGGTGCGGCGGTCGCGGTGTTGGAGCCGGTGTCCTCACCACCGCCGGAAGCAATGCCGCCGATGATGAAGACGGCGACGACCGCACCGATGACGGTGAGGACCTTGTGGCGGGCGACCCACGACTTCTTCTTCGGCGGCTCGGGCTGGTACGGCGGGACCGGCTGGTACGGGGCTTGCGGGGGGCTGTACTGCTGGCTCTGCGGCTGTGCGCCCCACGAGGACTGCTGCGACGGCTGGTTGGGGTTCTGCGGGTTGTGCGGGTACTGCTGCGACATGGGTTGTCTTCCTGATGGATCGGATGGGTCAGGGCGGTGCCGTGGGGGTGGCGGTGCTTGTGGGGGCGGTCAGCCCAGGGAGCCGGCGAACTCGCCGGCTTCGGCCTCCGCGGCGGAGAGCTGAATCTTCCCGCGGTGGGAGATCTCCACCTGGTAGAAGTCTTCGCCGGTCGGCACGTCGCTGACGGAGATGTCGAACGTGCACGAACCCGCACCGTCCCACTCGGAAAGGACGAGGGAGTCGGTGGCGATGATGGTGCCCGCGGCGTCGTACACGGTCACGGAGGTGCCCATGGCGATGTCGTCGAAGCCGCCGGTGCCTTCGCAGCCTTCCATGCCGTCGCTGACGGCGCCTTCGGTGAGGGTGAACTCGCCGGTCAGGTCGAACGTGGCGGGGTCCGCGGCGGCCGTCTGGTTGCCGGTGAGGGGCCAGGTGTTGCCGTCGGCGGTGGTGATGGCCCAGGCGGCTGCTACGGCTGCGGCGCCGGCGAGGAATCCGATGGCGGCGGTGGTGATGGTGCGCCGGCGGGTGGGCTTGGCCGGGTTGTTCGCGGTGTGCGCGCCTTGCGGGTCGGTGGGGGCCGGTGGTTGGGCCGGCGGGTCGGGAATGGTCACGGGGCCTCGTATCCGGGGACGGGCCGGGTGGTGGGGGCACGGCGGCGTATGTAGGTGAAAGGTGGGACACCTGTGGGGGTGGGATGGTTGCGTTGCTGGGGGTGCTTTGTGTAGCGGGTTTTGCGTGTTCTGGCGGGCCGGGGTGCGGCTGGTTTGTGGTGCGTGTCGAACACTAGCTCATGGGTATGGCTATAGCAATACTGATCATGGGGTGGGTGGATCCGAGCCCGTATGAGCGTCGCGAGACCCGAAGTCCCCTGCCCGGCCGCAGACTTCCCACCGCGGGCACACCGGGTACGCCAGGCACACCGGGCGGGACTGGTGAGGCTGCACGGGCAGTGAGCGGGGACCAAACACCCGTACGCCCCCGCGGACGCGCTCCCCGGCCCCGTGACCCTGACGGACCGTCGGAAGCATGAGCGATACCGGGGATGTGACGTGCGCGTCCGGATGCGACACCACCGGACCCGCAGAGACGATGCTCGAGCTCGAGGGCGGCATGTACCAGTGCGCCGAATGCACGGGGGCGGCCATTGCCCGCGAGGACCCCGACGAGGCGGCACCGTACGAGGTCGACTCGCTGCCGCAGCTGGACGGTGACCCGGATGAAGCCGCGCACCGCGGTTCCAGGCGCCGTGAAGACCCAGGGGAAGGGGCCAGCGCTGCTGCGGCCTGACCCCTGACCGCGGCGGGTCATCCGCCGGGGTTGATGATGCGGTCCTTGTGCTTGATCAGCACGGTTTCCACGGCGTCCCCGTACTCGTCGTGGCTGAGTTCCTTGCACTCGGGCTCTTTCGACACGTCGCTGATGTTGTCGGCGAGGACGTTGCGTTCGAGGAGGTCCCGGCAGTCGGCCGCGGTGTACTCGGGGCCGCTCGAGCAGCCGGCCAGGGTGAGTACGGCCAGGAACGCGGTCACGGCGGCCACAGGCGCCGTTCTGCGGGTGTTTCGGTGCATGAGGGCCCCCAAGGTCGGATGAGCGCATCATCGGGGCTTTGAGGGCCGTACGGGGGCGATGTGACGGAATGGTGACCTGCCGTCAGTCGCCGGTGGAAGGAACGCAGGGCCCTAAGCAGGTGTGGCACCGCCCTCCGTTGATCCGGCCGTGCTGTGCTGGACCTCATGAGCACTTCACGCCCGACCCCGGAGTACGGTCTCCCCGCACTGCCGATCTCGTCTCCGGGATCACCCACGGCCAAGAGCACCGACTACGAGAGCTACCGGGCGCGGCAGGTTGAGTACATGGCGTACATCGCATCGCTGCCCCTTCGGCTGGCGATCGATATCTTGAATGAGCAGTACGAGCTGGACACGCTCCCCGACTACTGGAGGGACGACGAGTGACAGCAGTCGGCCTTGTGGCCGCCGTACGGCGAATCGCCGTCAGTTCGCGTTCGGGTCCGGCAACGCCAGGACGGTACGCGGCTTCCCCTGCCGGGTAGCCGACAGCAGGCCCGCGGCCTCGAGCTTGTCCAGGGCTTTGGACACCGTCGGCCTCGACATCCCGAACCGGTCGGACAACACGGTCGCACTGGGGAACAACGCCCCGACCTCGAGTTCGTCCAGGGTGATGACTTCGGCCAGGCGTTCGTGCAGGGGCCGACGGTCAACGGGATCGGTGTCGCGGATGATCCGCCACCGGCCTCCCGGTACAGGCTCGGCAACCCGCTCGTGTTTCAGGGTCCGGAACACCCGAAGGATCAGCCCGCGGGACACGCCGTACTCGGCCATGAGGTCCGCGACCGGCGGCAGTTCCGTCATGCCAGGGTCGGCTTCGATGCGGGCTTTGACCTGGTCGACGATCTTCAGGTAGGTGCCGCGGGGGCTGGGGTCCGGCACAGTTCTCCTCCGTCGTACGGCTACCGGCCAAGCCTCGCATGATCCGCCTGGGCGCGAGGCGTGGGGCCGGTCAGTCGTCGGGGGTGTAATTGAGCCCGCCGCAGAGGTAGCAGGTCCACTCGTCCGGAACGAGGTAGCGCTCCGTCCAGAAGCCGGTCGGCTTTCCCCAGACGGCGTTCTCGGCACCGCACCACCCGCAGGTGTATTCGAAGTCCACGAGCCCAGCATGGCAGCGGGCCGTGCGCACCGCCAGGACACAACAACACCCCCGAACCAGACCAGTTCGGGGGTGGTAGCCGCTCAGCCATCCGGGGCGTTGACCTGTTCGTACACGACGACCTGACAGGCTCGATCAGCCCAGCGACTTCAGGATTTTCCGGAACTTCAGGACCCGAATGAGTCCGCCACTGATGGACCAGGTGAAAGAGTCGCGGGTGGGGGAAGGCGTGTTCTGCCACAAGCCGATCACGACCTTGCTCTTCTCGGAGAGGTCGTACAGGGCGGCGATCTGCGCGTCCGTGAGCGCTTTGTTCACCGTGTAGATGAGGCGAGGCATGCTTCAGTCCCTCCTTTTGGTCGTAGCAGGGTACGGGGCCCTGTTGAGTGCTGAGGGCGGCGCGGTCTGGGGAGTTGCCGTTCTCGAGCGGCGCCGGCCCCAAGGCGGGCCAGGGGGAGTAGTCAGCGGCGCGGCAGTGCCGGTGCAACCGGCCCCGAATGCCACGATGCGAAAATGAGCGCTGCCCAGGAGTGCAAGCACGGACCTGACTACTACTGCTGGCTCTGTACCGATCCGGCGCAGCTGGACTGGACGGTCACCGTGGTCCGCAAAGTACGGGTGCCGTGGGAGGACGAACCAGAGCTCAAGCATGACTGCTCGGACGACAACGGCGGGGCGTGTGATTGGGACTGCCCCCGCTTCGTCGATTTCTGAGCCGTGCAGGCGTGGGCGCCGCTGCGTTTGGCCAGCAGAACGCCCCCGACCGAAAGTTGGCCGGAGGCGTCGGAGTGTCACCCCTATCGCGCTCTGGGAAACCTCCAGCCTTGGTGTCACTATCGCCAACTGAGGGAACGCTATGGCCACGCTTGAGTACGCCTCCGACATCACCCCAGAGGACGTCAATGCCGCTCTGGCCTGCGTGTCCCGGCACGCCCTTGCCGAGGAGGCCGGCAGCCGTCCCGCAAACCTCGCCCTCAGCGTGTACACAGTCGCCCACTCTCTTGGCGCGCGGATCCACACTCGGCTACGGCTCAACGCCGCCGGGCAAAACCGCGACACGATGTTCCAGCTGCGGGACGAATGGAATGACCTCATGTGCTGCGTCGAGCCTTGGCAGGGCCAGGCCCTTTTCAACGAGCAGCGATTCCGAACGGTTGAGCACATGAATGAGGCTGGTGCCGCCTTCCGTGCCTATGCCATCAGCCAAGCCAGGAGGTTTGCGGAAGGGTCCGCCGCCCCGCCGCCGTCGAGCCAGCCGTAGCGCGCGACCCGGCATGGATGTCCTCAACCTCCGCGGCCTGGACAGGGTGTCAGATCGGATTGGGCGCACTGCTGTTCGCGTACGCGCGCACCGCCCCCGAACCCTGGGGAGGGTCGGGGGCGGTGCGGTCAGAAGCATTCATCAGCAGTTGCGGCAGCGGGGGCCGTGGGCGATGCGGCACAGCTCGGCCGGGGTGAACCCGCCCAGGGTGCCTTGGTGGGTCACTTCGGTTTCCGTCACGCGGCCTCGTCCGCTGCCGTCGGGGACGTCGATTTCCCATCCGGTGGTGACGTAGCCCTGGCGGGTTTTCTTGATTTGGCCGACGGTCTTGATCCTTGCGCGCTTCGCAGCCTTGGCGTCCCGGCGGTTCTGCGCCGACTGGATCGCGGCGCGCTTGGCCTCCTTGAGTTCGGCCTGACGGGCTGCCGCTGCCCGTGTGGTGGCGGCTTGGGCTTGGCGGGCGGCGTAGCGCTCCTCTTCCGTGCTCACTTGGTCGATCTTGCGGCCGAACAGTCTCATCGTGCCTCCGTCGCGTTGGTGGAAAGTCTGGCCCGCCGTCGTCAGCAACTCGGGCAGTTCGGGCAGCTGTCGGTGAGCCGGTAGCCGTGGGGGCAGAAGGATTCGCGGGCGGCTTCGCGGCCGGGGTTGCGGAAGTCCGTGTAGTAGTCGGTGTACTCCTGAATGTCGGCGACGGTGACCTGGCCGGGGCCTTTCGGCTGGGCGGGGGTGGGGACGGTGCGGGCCATGGCGGTTCTCCTTCGGAGTCATGGGCCGGTTCGGGGGCCTTGGGTGAGGCCGGCGATGAAGGCCAGCTCTAACGCGGTCCCGAGGGCGGTCGCGGTTTCGGGGTCGAGTCGGCCGATGACGGCCAGGGCGAGGAGCAGGAGGGTTCGGGGCGGGATTTGGCCGTTGAGGGGCGTGTTCTCGGTCATGAGGGGCCTCGCGGAAGTGGGGTGATGGTCGGTCAGGCAGACTGACCATTCCGCGAGGCCCAGCTGGGTGGTGCGGGCGTGTCGCCGGCCTGCGAGGGGAACTTTCGCAGGGGACCCAACCAGGTCGGCGGCACATCTCCAACCTAGCTGTCACGTATGGCTATAGCAATACGCATGACGGTGTGACCTGAGCAACACATTGCCCCCGACCTAGAGTTGGCCAGGGGCGTGAACCCCAGGAAAATAACCTCGCACGCAAACCTCAGCCAGCGGTAGCAGAACTCTCCATGCAGATCTGGCAGACCCAGCAGAGCCACGGAACCGAAGACCCGACCGGCCGGAGATGGTCGGGTTCGGTCTGGTGCTGTGATCGCCAAACCGGTGCCAGACTCCGGGCCTCACAGTCTCCAATTCCATCGCCGGCGCCAGTTGCACGAAGGCGCACGCCGCAGCTGGCGCACTTTCCATAGGTCGTCGTCACCGTCTCAGCCTCGGACCTTCGGGCGGATGTGCGGCGGCGCGACACGTTTCCGTCACTCCGCCGCACCCGGCCCGGCGATCGGTCAGAACGGTGCAGACGTCGCGTACATGGCCTGCTGCTCCGGAGTGCCGTACATCGCGGCCTGCTCAGCACGGAGCCGGGCGTCCAGGGCGGCCTCCTCCTGGGCGCGCTTCTCCGCAGCAAGGTCCGCGTCCGACGGCCCGGCAGCAGGCTCCTCGTACGACGAGGCGTCAGGGTCCGTCCACGCCACGGCCACCGCAGCCTTCTCCCGGCACCTACGGCAGATACCGTCCGCCGGCGGCTCCCCCTTCGCGGACGCGGGGCACATCTTGCAGTCCCACCACACGGCCTGTGATGCCCTCGGGGAAGGCATCGGCACTGCCGGGGCCTCAGTGGTCGAAGACGCGTCCGTAGCGGCGTCCTGGCGCTCCTTGGTCCGGTCCGCGCGGCGGTCGACCTTCCGCATCTCGCACGCGCGACAGTCTCCCTCGAGGACGAAGTCGCGCCGGTCCTCGCACGTCAGGTTGCTGCACTCGGCAGTGTCCTCAAGCATCTGCGACAACGGCCCGAACGGCTGCTTCAGCCTCCCCGACGGCATCTTCGGCGTCAGCTCCCCGGCGTAGAACCGGGCCGCCCAGTACCGCTCCCAGCGGGGCATCAGCCGGTACCTCACCAGCTGCTCCACCGTCCGCTCGCGGGGTGTACCGGCAGCGAGGGCGGTGATGATGTCGGCCTGGATGTTGCCGGGGGTCTTGTCGCCGAGAGCTTGGTTCAGTTCGGCGGGCAGGAGGTCGCGTACGGCCTGTACTGCTTGTCGCTGCGCTTGGGGGAGTGGGGGGCTGGTTTTGCCGGACGCGGCGGAGCCGCCCCCTTCCTCGCGCGGGCTACTACCTGTGGTTTGCCTACGGCGTTCACCAGGGCTACGCCCTGAAAGGGCATCGCTCTCGTCTTCAGGCATTTCCGTGTCAGGAGAGAAAGTCTTATTCCTTATATGAGCACCCCCCTGACCGGGGGTCGGTCGACCGGGGGCCCCTGAGGGGGGTGTCGGTCGAGACCCTGACCCAGGGGTGCCGACACTCTGCCCGCCCACGTTTCCCCTGGTCGCACCGACACCCCCTCTGGGCGGGGCCGGTCGCCTCGCAGGCTCTCCAGGCGCGTTACGAGGGTCCAGGCGAGTCGGCTCCACACGGTGAGACTTGACGTTCCCCTCCGCGTAGATCTCCGCCACCATCGCCGCGATGTCCTCGCGCGTGAACGGGATGGAGTCCACCGTGAACGTCGTGAACCAGGACCCACCGCGCTTCTCGACCTCCTTGCCGTCCTCGGTGACAGTCTCGGTCGTCGCCCGCTGAATCTTGAACTTCACGACGTACGCACCGTCCACCAGGGACCGCATGGCCTTCGTGAGGGACTTCTCGCCCTCTTCGTACGAGCTGGCCAGGGTTTCCACCGTGACGTCGTCGCCGTCCTTCGCCCGGATCAGCCGCGTGAGCAGGCCGATGCCCAGGATTGATGGCAGACCGTCGATGGCCTTGTTGTCGATGGCGGCGAACTGGCGCGGCCGCGAGATGCGCTTCCTCACGCGATCACCCCCGGCGCGGCAGCGGCCATGAGGCGTGGACTTGTCACGGGACTCGTTACTAGTACTCTGCTCATGAGAACAGACCTGCTTTCAGCGGGCGGAGTGTTCTTCAGGCAGCGGGCCACTAACCCGCTGTGGTGCTTGAACGGCCGGAGTGAGCTGCGAACTCGCCGGCCGTTCGCGCGTTCTGGGTAAAACGCTATCGGGGAATCTGGCAGGTATTGCCCCAGGTATCGGGGTCATGACCCATCTTCTTTGCGGGGCTTCTTGTCCGGTCCGCGGCCAACGATCGGGTGCTTGCGGAAGAACTCCAGGAACGGCTCGGTCTCCATGACGTCCGCCCGTGCGATCTCCCAGTAGGGGTGGGGTCTGTCGAGGCCGAAGGGCCAGTCCGGGTGCTTGTACGCGATGCGCCGTACGCCTTCGCGGGTCATGTGGATGCACAGCCCCAGTCGCATGAGGAGTTCGGCTCCTGTGGCGAAGGTGACGACTGGTGGCTTTTCGGTGACAGTTCGTGGATCGCGGGCCTTCATCGGAGGCCCCGAGCGGATGAAACGGAACCCCGCACAGGCGCGAGAGTCACGCCAACAAGTACGCTCAAGACGACTGCCTTCCTCTGTGGGTGGGTTAGTCACTGCTGCCGACTTCGCAGGTCGGTGGTGCTCAGACAGCCGGGGAAGTTGGTAGCTTCTCCGGCTGTCGCGCGTCCAAGCTGGATGCGCGAACGCGTACGGGTCAGGCGTTACCAGCTCCCTCCTGTGCGTCCGGTCGTAGAGACGTCGTCCAGCGGAGAATCGTCGACCCTTCAGCAACCTTCACGGCCACTTCGACGACACGGCCGTCTTCCAGCGTGACCGTCCGGACAACCTGGGTGACGACCACATCGGACGCAGTCAGCCCCAACGCCTGCTTCTCCGGCGCCGTAGCGAGCCGGCTCGTGACTTCCTCGAGGACCTGATCCTGAGCAACACCCAGCCGTGACGCCGCCAACTCCCTCGACGCCCCGGTCGAAACCGGTTCCTTCAGCTCGGGAGTCACCGCTATCACGTAGGCGGGGTAGTAGCTGCTGCTCAGGTGGACAGGTGTGCCACCCCTGCTGACGATCCGGCGCCGCACCTGAACGGGCGTGCCGGGGTCGACCTCAAGCCGTGGCGCGACCAGCGCGTCAGCTCCTACGGTCCCGACGTCGATGATCCGCGAGGACTCTCCGGCATCGAGGGCGCTACCTGTAGCCGCGTGCATTGCGACGCGGCTGCCGATGCTGGTGCTGGCCGGCGCGGCAACGATGGTTTTGCTGCCCGGCCTGGTGAGGACCAGTCCCTCCATCTTGAGGACCCGGTACGCGCGGTTCACGGTCGTGTGCGCTACGCCGAACTGTTCGGTCGCTTCGCTGTAGCTCGGCATCTCGTTGCCGGGCTGGAGCGTGCCGTCCTGAATCTGCCGGCGGTAGTGCGCGGCGATATCCGCGTATCCAGGCTTTTTGGGCATGCCCTGCCTCCCCTCTCCTGTGTTGTGCACTGCTCACTCCGTTGTGTGCAGCGGTGTGTCTCTGAGATTAGTCCATCGAAACATGTTGCGCTACTACTAGCGCTAGAGGTGTCGGTTGGGCTACGGTGAGGTTGTCGGAAGCGGCGGCGCCCCAGAAACGCCAAAGGGTCCAGGTGTGCAACCACCTGGACCCAACGGGGGGCGACCGAAGAAGCCCCGGCGAACCGTCCCACCTGCCATAACAGGAGGTCCGATCCGCCATGAACAAGGATCGCACGTCAACCACCGGAACCATCCCCCAGCGCCCCGCGCTGGCCCCCGACTTCACCGCCCGTCCTGCCGACCAGATCATCGGCTTCCGCATCATGCGGGAGACCGAGATCGCTCCCAGCTGGTGGGCGCAGGCCAAGGAGATCGGCGAGACCGCCAGTGCCACCGTCGCGGACAAGTTCTGCACCGAGCAGAACAGCGTGACGATGGACCCGAACCGGGTGAAGCGGCACCGCTACTACGCCGACCCGATCTACGCCGACGGCCCCGCGCTGGCCCCCGACTCCGCCCAGTCCAGCGCCCGTGACATCAGCGCCGCGAAGGCCCGCTACCAGGAACTCGTCGAGTCTTCCGCGCCGCTCCGCAACCGGGTCATCGGCGTCCACGACTGGGCTTCGAAGCGCGCCCTGTGGGCTGCGGACGACGAGATGGCCGTGCTGCGTGAACAGATCGCCCGCGCCGGCTCCGACCGCGTCCTCAAGGCGGTGGCGTAGCGATGGCAACTCAGCACTCGCACGGCCCGAACTTCGGCCGCCACGTCGACGGATGCCCGCGCTGCTCCGAACTCGCCGCAGGCGCGGAACCGGTCACGTGGAATCGCTCTCGGGCGCAGCGTGACCAGGACGACGACCTGCGACGCGCCCAGGAGATTCGCGAGCACGACTGCCGCAAGTCCAACTGCTCCATCGTCTGCACGTTCGGGGACTGGTGACCGCCATGGACCGCGCGACGTTCCTCCTGACGGAACTCCTCACCGAGCTTCAGAAGCTGAACCCCGCCCTCACCGGCGACATCGACCTCCCCGTCGCCGGGCGTCTCAACCTGCGGGCCGGGAACGGCCAACTCGTCGGCGGCGACGCCCTCCTGTCCGAGACAGCCCTCGAAGCGCTCCTCGACGCGGTCAAAGCCCTCAACGCGTACGCCGAATCCCAGCCCGAGCCGACCCTGACCGGCAACGACACGCTTCGCATCTTCGACGAGACCGTCACCCAGCTGCACCCCAACGCGGTCACGCAGATCGAAGACGCCCTCACCGCGACCGCCGACCCGAACCAGATCGGCATCAACGAACTCCACACCGCCCTCCACTTCCGCACCCTCGGCAGCGACTTCATCGCCCAGAAGCACCTCATCGCCGACATCGAGGACGCGTTCAACGACCTGGACATCCCGGAGTTGTCCGGGGAGGTCAAGAAGGACGCGCTGGTCGCGGAACCCCTCGTCACCGAGGCCCTGGACTACGTGTTCGGCGAAGTGCACGACCCGTACGCCGACGAGGACGGGGGCCTGTGATGTCCGACCCCATGGGCCCCGTCCACACCGCAGGCAACGCCGTCCCCCCGATCGACCCCGAACTCGCCGGCGTCATCGAGGACACGACCGGCGTCCACGCCGGAATCGACCTCATCACCCAGGGCATTGAGCTCCTCGCTCTGGACCGCCTCACCACCGACCGCACCCAGACCGTCCTCGCGACCCTCGCCGGCTCCGAAGGCGCCGACATCATCACCGCCCTCGCCCTCCTCGTCGCCCGGCTCGCGGACTCCGACTCGAACCCGTCCCTGCGCGGACTCCCGCACCCGACCCAGAGGACCGTCCGGCAACTCGGTGAACAGCACGCCTACCTCACCGCCGCCACCGCACCCCGCGCAGCCGTCGCCGACGCCATCGGCCACATCGACACCCCCAACGACCCCGCCCCGACCGCCACCTGCCAGCACTGCGGCGCCGACAACCCCACCGACTTCACCACCTGCGGCTACTGCCACCACCGCCGCGACTGGTACCCCGCAACCTCCGACCTGGCCGAAGGGGGGTGCCCGGCCATGACCGAAGACGAGAAGAAGGAGCTGTCCAAGAAGCTCGCGAAGAAGAACGACGACACCGCGAAGCGCCCCCGCTGACCACCCCTCCCGCGGTGCCCGGTCGAGCCGACAGACCGGGCACCGCACCCCCACCCGGCCGCCAGGAAGGGAACCCCGTGAAGACCACCACCGCCCCGACCAACACCCCCGACACCGACGTCACCGACAACCCGCACTGGCGGCTCACCACCGCCCAGGGCACCGACCAGTTCGACGCAGCCCACGACGGCAAGCCGATGAAGGTCTGGCCCGCCATCGACTTCGAGACGTGGGACAACCTCCACCGCACCCCCTGACCCAGGAAGGACACGGCATGCGCACCCTCCGCACCCTCACCGCGATCCTCCAACTCAAAGTCACCGACACGGCCCTCACCCTCCACAACCACTGGACCCAGGCTCGCGGCATCACCACCGAAACCCCCACCGGAGCCCGCCTCCACGCCGCCGTCGCCTGGGCCGACAACGACCCCAACCTCCCCGCCCGGTACCGCGACCCCCGCGACGTCGCCGACACCCGCAACGCCTGACCACCCGCAGCCCCACCCGACCCGGAAGGACCCGCCCATGCTTTCCCAAGTACAGAACGCGGTCGAGCAGGTGCCCGTACAGGCATGGGCCGTCCTGCTCGCCCTCACCACCCTCGCCTTCGGCTACCGCATCGCGTCCAAGCAGCGCACCCGCACCAAGACCCGGCAGCCCGCCGGCAAGCGGAAGCGGCGCACCCTCACCGGGTTCCTCGGCATGGGCCTCGTCGTCATCGCCGGCCTCGCCCTCTCCACCAACACCAGCGCACGCTTCGCCCTCACGCGACTCCACATGGAATCGCCCTGGCACATGACCATCGGCCTCGCCCTGGAAGTCATCGTCCTGGGCCTTTCCGTGTACTCCTGGGCCTTCAACGACAAGGGCGTTGCCCGCGTCGTATACGCCCTCGTCTTCGCCCAGGCGATCGGAGCCGTCGAAGTCACCAGGTTCGAAGGCGAGGACCTGGGCACCGCCCTAGTCCGCATCGTCGGCCCCGTCATGCTCGCCTACGGCCTGCACAAGCTCCTCGGCTTGGAGTCCAAGCTCGGCAAGGTCGAGATCAAGTCCGACGGCATCCTCGCCCGCGCCTGGCGCGACCGCCTCAAGCGCCTCGAATCCAAGCTCGGCATCGGATCCCGCGGCGCGGACGCCGAAGCGATCTCCCGCAGTAACGCCGCCGACCGGTTCGTCGACCTGAACTCGGTCGGCAAGCCCAAGCTCATGAGCGACCGGAAGTACCGCCGCGCGCTCGTCCGGGCCGGCCGAGCCGCACTCCACGGACTGGAAGGCTTCGAGCGGCAGATGGCTGAGGCGCACCTCGTCGACCGGATTGCCTTCGAGAAGGGGATGCAACTCGGAGGGGACCACTTTGAAGTCGCTGTCATGCAGGGGGTGCGTTCGAACGTCGGACCGCACAATCTGGACGCGGTTCCTCCGCTTGGTTCTATCCCTCTGACCAGCGCGGCTTCCGGAGCCGCACCCTCCGGCCAAGCCGAAGACGCGGACGAGCCGCACGACGACAAGCCGCAGCCGCGTTCGAACCCCGCGGCGACCGACGCCGAGCGGAAGGCCCGTGCCTTCCGCGTCTACGCCGACCTCGGCCAGCCCTCCCAGCGCGCCTTCATCAAGAGGTGGCGCGAGCTCGGATACGGCGAGACCGACCAGACCGTCCGGGACCTCTACGACGAGATGCACGCCGCCTTCGAGAAGTCCCGCAAGGGGAGCACCGACTGATGCCGACAACGACCGCCCGCACCGTGCCGAGCCCCGCCACCCAGGCCGGGCCGGCGCCGGTGCGCCACCTGAAGCCGACCCGGCAGCTGGTCGACGAGGCCCTCCTCAGCCTGCCCACATCCCCCGAAACCCCGTCATGGGCCCACCGCCTCCTGCCCCCCGCCATCCGCGGCGTCCTCGCCGACCTCGGCATGTGGCACAACCCCGCACCCCAACCCCCGTCCACGCACCTCGACCAGACCCTCGCCCTCCTGCACAAGTACGGGTGGTGTCAGTCCCTTGACACGACCGTCACCGGCCGGCTCTGCATCCGCGGCGCCCAGACCGTCCTCGTGAAGACCGGGCACGCCACCCCCGCCGCCCGCGACAAAGCCATCCACTACATGCACCACACGCTCCGCCGGTCCGGGATCACCATGCAGTACTTCGCGTGGAACGACCTCCCTGACCAGCAGTTTTCCGCCGTCACAACGCTCCTCACGACCGCCGCCAACACCGCCCGAAAGAACGGAGAATAAGAATGAACAGCCCCGACGAATTCGACCGCATGATGAGCAAAGAATTCGCCCCGAATTCCCCCGAGCAGAGCATCGACCACACCCCCTACGGTGCCCCCGCCCAGCCGCACAAGGCCGGCCTCACGAAACGCGGAAAAGCCGCCCTCGGAATCGGCGCCACCCTCCTCGCCGGAGGAACCCTCGTCGGCTACCAGAACTACGCCGCGAACGTCGCGGAGAGTGAAGCCAAGAAGCAGGAACTCACCGTCCAGTCCCAGGCCCTGGAACTCGAGAAGATCCGCGAACTCAACCGCGCCCAGGAATCCACCCGCCAGGTGACGGCCGGTTACGACACGGCCCGTCAGGCGTCGATCGACAAATGCGTTGCGAAGCACTCCGACCAGATCGGCAAGGGCTTCGGATCACCGTCGTACCGGGACATCGTCGACGCCTGCCAGGCCCAGTACGAGCCCACCACCAGCACCGACGCGGGCATGGAGGAAGCCGCGTCCGCGAAGCCGTCCGACGGGGACTCCAGCGGCATGAACGAGGGCGCCCTCATCGGTGTCGGAGTCGTCGCCCTGTTCGCCGCGGCCACCGTCAAGCGAGGCACCCGCAGTAACGCCGAGTAGTTGCTTACTGCTTACTACTCGGCCCCAGAACCCCAGATCCGGAACCCATGATCCACCCGAGCCGGGCTCCTGGAGCCAGTAGTAAGCAGTAAGCAACTACCCACAGTGAGGAGAGTGATGTCGACCAACGCGATCCCCGCCCCCAGCACGGGGCCGGCCAACCCGCCCAACCAGAACCTGCCCGGAGAGCCCGCCACGGGGGTCCTCGCCGGTCTGCTCACCCCCGTCGACCCGGCCAGGGCCACGTTCGACCTGAACCCCACCGCGCCCGCCACAGGCCCGGCAGGAGCCGCTGACCCGGCTGTTGCGCACGGCTCCAGCGACACCTTCCACGGCGACAGCAACAGCACCCAGAACGACGACAAGAAAGGCGCCAAGAGCGCCCAGGAGAAGAGCATCTGGAGAGCGTGGCTTCTCGCCGGGGCGAGCCGCTGGGCCAAGGGTGGAGGCGTAGAGAACAAGCGCCTCGAGCTGAAGAAGGCTCGTGCGTCGGCGCAGCAGGTGAAGGAAACCCGGCAGGTCACGATGAACCGCTCCGGTGGACTTCCTTCCAAGGGTTCAAATTCGCCTTCGGGC
Organism: Streptomyces sp. NPDC060366; assembly: GCF_042725135.1. Taxonomy (NCBI): domain Bacteria; kingdom Bacillati; phylum Actinomycetota; class Actinomycetes; order Kitasatosporales; family Streptomycetaceae; genus Streptomyces; species Streptomyces sp. NPDC060366. The sequence continues at coordinate 66,077 of NZ_JBHXDC010000024.1, forward strand.
GCCGCGTCGGGCGGTAAGAATTCAGGCGGAAAGGGCGGCCAGAAAACCGCCACGAAAGCCCCTCAGAAAACGAGCGGAAGCACCCACCAGGGGCCTTCCGGAAGGTCTCCCGGTAGCGGCGGGAAGGGCCCCGCGGGTGGTCGTGGACCTGGCGGGGGAGGGGTGCCTGGCGGTAAGTCCGGCGTCCGGGACTCGCGTACGTCGAAGCACGACGGGGCGAAGCCCAGCCCGGTCGGAGCTCAGGGGGCCCGGAAGGACGGTGGTGCGGGCCGGACGGGAAGCGGCGGCAAGGGCGGCACCGGCAACGGGCCGGCTGGTTCGCCTTCCAAGGGCGCGGTCTCCGGTGGCAGCAACAAGCAGCCCGCCTCGAAGGACGGCGCCAACGGGAAGCCCGGCAAGCAGCCTGACGGGCAGTCCGGCACGACGTCCGAGCAGCAGAAGGACAGCAAAGCCCCGAAGAAGGTTCTCCTCGACAAGATTCGGCCCGGCAAGAAGGACGCCGCGGGGTCGAACGGATCCGCGGGCAAGGACGGGGCCTCCGCCAAGGAGACCGGCGGGGCGTCAGGCAAGCCCGGCGAGACCGGAAAAGACACCAAGGGCGGGCCGGTCGCGAAGGGCGGCGCCGACAGCAAGACGGGCGACGAGCCGAAGACCGGCAAGCCGTTCTCCACCCAGGCTGCTCGCGAGACCGGCTACCGCGACGGGTCCCGCGCGGCACAAGTTTTCGCCCAGGTGAAGGCGTACAGCGACGGCGCCGCCGACGGCTGGACCGACCAAGCCGAAGCCGCCGCCCGCGAGAAGGAACGCCTAGACAAAGCCCACCAGGACCGCAAGAACACCCGAGACAAGGAGCAGCCGGTGACCACCGCGACGAGCGCCGACTACCACCCGCCCCAGACCGCCCAGCCGATCCAGGTCGCCGGTGTCACCGCCGATCACGTGTTCCTCGGCGACAACGCGGCCCGCGGTTCGCTGAGCCGCGGTGAAGTCCGCACCCTGAAGAGCTTCGAGCGGCGGCTCGAGGACAAGGCCGCCAACATGACCAAGGTCGCGGAAGGCACCAGGGGCCTCAAGGTGCACGCCGAGCAGCAGGCGAAGAACGTCACCCGGCTCCGCGAGGCTGCCACGGCGGTCAAGGGCGGCGACAAGCATGTTGCGGCCCTGGTCAAGCTCGAGGAAGCCGCGAACATTCAGGTCGGCAAGGCCGACGAGATCCACAAGCGGGCCGTGCGTGCCGCCGACGCGGCAACGACCGTCCTCGCCAACGTCCGCACCCGGTACGGCCTCATGTACAAGGCCGTCGTCGACTCCGACCTGACCGAGCCCGCCGAACTCGACTTTTACAGGAAGTGACCCCGTGGCTGATATGACGTACTCCCAGCTCCAGCAGGCCGTCACCGGTCTCAGCAAGGACATCACCAAGGCGTCCGGTGCGATCCGCGGCAGGGCGCAGGTCATGGACGAAGAAGCGCAGGACACCGCCCGTGTTGCGCAGCAGATCGGCGGCATGGGCGTCGACCCCGCCACCACCTCCGAAACCCAGGAACTCGCCCGGATCATGAAGGGCGTCTCCGAGGCGGCGATCGCCTACGCCTCGGCCGGGGACACCACCGCGAAGACAGCCAACGCCGCTTTCGCCCAGGGCGTCGCCTCGCACGGCGGAATCCAGGAAGCGCACAGGCGGTCCACCGTCGACATGAGCAACCTCAAGCCCGAGTGGCTCCGCCAGGAGTAGCCCGCCCGCCTGCGGGGCCGGGAACAACCCCGGCCCCGCCCCGCCCCTCAGTCCTCGACCATCAACTCACCCCAGGAGAAACGCAGATGAGCACGCCCGCCACGACCACGCCCCGCGCGGCCTCTACGGAGCGCGCCATCGCCTGGGCCACCACCTTGGCACCCATCACCACCGGCATCCTTGCCCCGCTCCTCGACGGCGGCGCCGCCTTCACCGCCGTCCTCGCATACGGCGGCGCCGCCGGCTTTATGACCACCAACCACATGAACCGCCTCCCCGCCGCACTCGCCGCGAACCTCCCCGCCGGAGACATCCTCAAGGCCCACGAGTCGCCGCTGTTCATTTCGACGCTCACCACCGGCATGGCCCTCGGCATGGGCACCCTGACGGGCCCGGAAGGCGCCGACACCCTCATGGCCGGGGCCCTCACCCTGCCGTCCATCCCCGGCATCTTTTCCCTCGGCTGGTGGGCCGCAGTCGCCCTCGTGCCCTGGAAGCTCCGCCTCGTTCTCCGGCGCCCCCGCAAAGCGAAGCCCCAGGCCGGAACCCCCGCCCAGGACGGCACGGTCGCACCCCCCGCCACCGCAGCCGACCACATCCTCCAGCGGTGGGGACAGCACATCTCCGACCCCCAGAGCGGCGCCCACCGGAACCAGATCCTCACCCTCCGCACCCTCGGCCCCACCCGCTGGACCGGCACCATCACCGCCCCCACCGGCGCCAGCGTGAACGTCACCGCCGGGACCGTGTCATCCGTCTACCAGATCCCCACCGCCTGGATCACCTTCACCCCAGGCGCCCACGAAGGCGAACGCCACATCACCGTCAACCTCACCGCGCCCGCCGAACTCGACACCAACACCCTCGCCGGAGCCTGGCGCAAGTGGGCCGCCCGCTCCGGAGGCATCATGGCCGGCACTCACCTCGAAGACGTTCAGCCCGACCCCAACACCGGTGGCGAAGTCGCCCGCGTCGTCGCCAACGAAAACGTCGACTCCCTCCCCACTCCCGACATGCGTGACCTTGTCGGTGCCCTCCGCACCAGCCACCTCCTCCTCTCCTACGAGCCCAGCACCAACCCCCGCAAAGCCAAGGTCAGAATCATGAAGGAGAACCCGCTCCAAGCTGGCATCCCCTTCCCTGGCCCTCAGGCCCTGTTGCCCTCCGAAGGCGGCTACTTCCGACTCGGCCGCGCTGTTTCCGGACGACCCATCCGCGCTCAGCTCCTGGACCCGAAACTCGGCGCGCGCCACATCCTGATCTCCGGCATCACCGGTTCCGGCAAAGGAGGCGTCCTCCAGCTCATCGCGCTGGCCGCGCACCTTGCTGGCGCCGTCATCATCTACGCCGACCCCAAGGGTTCCTCCAACCCTGCGATCGAGCAGATGGCCGCCTACACCGGCCTCGGTGAAGACGGGGCCATGGGCGCACTCCTCCTGATGGAAGCCCTCGTCGACCACCGAATCGACCTCACCGGCCAGCTCAAGCTCAAGAACTTCGACCCCACCGTCATGCCCCACGTCGTATTCATCCTCGACGAAGCCTCCACCCTCCTCGGCGAGAAGGCCCAGCACCTCAAGCGCGCCACCCGCGCCGTCGCCCACATCGCCAAGAAGGGCCGCTCCCTCGGCGCGTCCGAAGTCCTCGCCAACCAACTCCTCCAGCTCGCCGAAATCGGCGGCGACTCAGCTATCCGCGACAACATCGTCGGATCCGGCGGATCGATCATGCTGCGCTCCGACTCCTCCCAGCGGCACCTCATCGACCTGCCCCCCGGCATGGAAAGCGTCAACCCCGCCGACATCCCCGCCACGTGGACCGGAGACGACAGCGACACCCTCGTCTACACCGACGACGTCCACATCGAAGACCCCGAGTCCACCTTCGGCCTCGGCTACTTCATGACCACAGACGGCGTCTGCGCCATGGGGCGCACCTACGACCTCGAGGACGCAACCGCCTACATCAACCCCGACCGCATCGCCGAGCCCACCGACTGGCCCGAATGGGACGACCGGCACGCCCTCGTCGCCGCACTTCTCGCCGACGGTGAAGGCGAAGACGGTGACAGCGACGGATCCGACATGTTCTTCAGCGCGCCCACCTCCACGCCGAAGAAGTCGACCAGCACCGAAGACAAGATCCTCCGCGTGCTTGCGGAAGTCACCGACCCGCTCGGCTACGAGGTCATGTACCGAAGCAAGACCGACATCGGCAACCTCACCGGAGCCGAGGGCTCCACCTTCAGCAACGCCCTAAGCCGACTCACCCAGACCGGGAAGATCCACCGGCAGATCAAGGACGGCCGCGAAGTCCCCGGCATGTACGGACTCGGCCCCGCACCGGAAGCCGAGTAGAAAAACCGGGGGATACCTGCCCAGACAAACCCCGCCCCGTACGCCACGCTTGAACCACAGCCCGGTCGGGGAGCCAGCGTCCCCGCGCCCACTCCCCGACCAGGCCGTCACCAACCACACCCAACGAAGGATGAGCATGGGCGACGCCATCGACTTCATCGAGACCGTCCTGGCTGAAGCGCTCACGGACGACGAAGCATTCGAAGACGTCGGGCAGGACACAGGTGGAGGCATCACCTGCACGCTCGCCAAGCGGAACTTCACCATCACGGTGAAGGAAGACGACGACTGAACCACCCGCGCTCACCCCCAACGGCCCCCGCCGTACGGGCACCCCGGCCCCACCGCCACCACCGGCGCGTGGGGCCCACATGCGACCAGGGGCAACCAAACCGGTCGTATCAGGGATCATCAGAACCAGGCGCGGGGCCTGACCACAAGCAGCGGGAGCCCCACCGCCATGGCCCACAGCAAAGCCGAACTCGCCGAAGTCGCCAAACGACGCGCCGAACTCATCCGCCTCCGCCGGCAAGGCATCCGCTTCGAAGACGAACGAATCCAGTCCCTCGGTTACACCAGCCGGCAGTCCGCCAGTAAGGACTTCATCCGAGCTCTCGAAGAACGACGCGACGACCAGGCCGCCGAAGCGTCCATATACCGGCAGGAAGAGAACGAACGCCTCGACGCCCTCCTCGAAGCCATCTGGCCGCGGGCCACCGAACCCACCCCCGTCTACAAAGACGGCGAAGAAGTCGGCGCGGAGATCGACCTCAAAGCGGTCGACACCGTTCTCAAGCTCATGGACCGCCGCGCCAAACTCATGGGCCTCGACATGCCGCAGCGCACCGAACTCTCCGGGCCCGACGGCGGGGCGGTCCCCTTCGGTACCGGCTCCCTGGACGAACTGAACGCCCTCATCGGCTACGCCGGCCAAAGCTCCCTCACAAGAGCCACCAACGAGGAGGACGCCGGTGGCAACACTGACGGATGAACGCCTCGAGGGCGCCCTGCTCCACGAATACCGAGAACTGCCCGTGGCAGAACGGCGCCGCATCGCCACGGCGGCCAGCCCCGACGTCCGGCTACGTCTCGCCTGGGTGGAGCGGAACATGGCCATGGACCGTTCCCCCGGATCCCTCGCTGCGGTCCTCACAGAAGGGCGAGAGAAGCAAGCCCGCCACCTCGACATGATCGACGACGTGTTCATGCGGATTGCCGCGGGTGAGCGAATGCAGGTGATGATTACGTGCCCTCCCCGGCACGGAAAGTCCCAACGCGCTTCACGGTGGGGTCCCCTCTGGTACCTGCGCCGCCACCCCACGCACCGCGTGATGCTCGCCTCGTACGGCGCCGAGCTGGCAGATGACCACGGCCGATGGGTTCGAGACCAGCTTCGCGAATACACCCACACGCTCGGAGTGCGCCTCGACGACGGGTCCCGCGCTGCCAACCGATTCGACCTTGAGCAGCCCCGCGGATCTTCAGTACGCGGCGGCATGGTCACCGCTGGAGTCGGGGGCTCGCTGAACGGCAAGGGCTTCAACCTCGGAGTCATCGACGACCCATTCAAAGGCAGCGAGGACGCAAACAGCCCCACCCAGCGCGAACGCAAATGGGAGTGGTACCAGTCCGTCTTCTACACCCGCCGCGCTCCCGGCGCCTCAATCGTTCTGATCAACACACGCTGGCACGAAGACGACCTCTCCGGGCGCATCCTCGCCACCGAGCCCGAGAATTGGACCCTTATCGACCTGCCCGCCACCGCACTGTCCGACGACGACCCGCTCGGTCGAAGCATCGGAGACGCCCTATGGCCGGAGCAATACGATGCCGAGGAACTCGAGCGCACCCGCAAGGCGGTCGGGGAACGCGTGTGGTGGGCCCTCTACCAGCAGCAACCCCGCCCGCTGTCCGGCGGCGTGTGGAAGCAGTCGTGGATCGACGACCATAGGACCAGCACCGCGGCCCTGCGCAGCATCGACCTTGACCGGATCGTCATCGCCGTCGACCCTGCCGGCGGCAAATCCAGCACGAACGACGAGGTCGGCATCACCGCCGCAGGGTCCGCCTACGTAGAGACCGCCGGCGCCCACCACGCCTACCCGGAGCAGCGCGACGAGTTCTATGTCCTCGACGACAAGTCCGCATCTCTCGGAGCCGACGAGTGGGGCATCGTCGCCTGCCAGCTCGCCATCGACTGGCAGGCCGACGCCATCGTCGTGGAGTCGAACTACGGCGGCGACATGACCGCCCAGGTCATCACCCAAGCCTGGCAGGAACTCACCCGCAAGGGCCTGACCGGGCGCATGCTCATGCCTCGCCTCATCCCCGTCAACGCCAAGCAGGGCAAGCGGCTACGCGCCGAACCCATCGCCCAGCTGTACGGGCAAGGCCGTGTCCACCACGTCGGACAGTTCACCAAGCTCGAAGGGCAGATGGTGACCTGGATGCCCGGCATGGACTCCCCGGACCGCATGGACGCCGCTGTGCACGCCCTCACCGAACTCGCAGAGGTCGACGGACTCGAGACGACGATGGACACCTACGAGCGCCGAGATCCGCCCGGCCGCCGCTGACCCGGGGCAGTGCCCCGCCCGTCCGGCCGTACGCTGATCACAGGCGCGGGGCCTGTTCAACGTTCCAGAAGGGGACGCCTGGTGGGCCTGTACCGATTCCTCGTCGACCGGTGGGGTGCGCTGAACTACAAGCGCGCATTCGCCGACCCGGCTTACGGCCGGCCCGACCGTGAAGCGTTCCCCGGGGCGATGCGCACCTGGGTCCCGAGGGAAGACCAGCGCCGGCTTGCCGCGTACACCCTGTTCGCCGCGTACGGGCACAACCAGGCGTGGGAAGTTGCCGCGACCCAGGACCACACCGACTCCTCCGCCCGACGCGAGTTCGGCGACCCCGCCATGCTCGTCGCGGCGATCACCTCGCACATGCTGGGACGCGAGCAGACCATCACCGTCCCCGGGGCGGAAGACGCCGAACAGTCCGACGGGAAGTCCGCGCCGCCCGAGGCCGTTCACGCGGCCACGGTTCAGGACGGGCTGAGGGCTTGGGCCCGGGCCGAACAGTTCGCCATGCGGATGCAGCAGAACGAACGCAAAGCCGTCCTGGCCGGCGACGGGGTGTACACCCTCGCGTGGGACGGGGCGAAGAAACGCCCCCGGCTGTCTGTCGTCGACCCGGGCTTCTACTTCCCCGACCTGCCCGACAACTCCGGCGACTCCTCGGATTTTCCCGACCGGGTGCACTTCGCCTGGGAGATCGAAGCCGACCCCGCGGTGCCCGGGTCGAAGCCGAAACTGCGGCGCCTCACCTACGAACTCGGGCCCATCGGTACGGCCACCGCATCCGACGTGAGCGGCGAGCGCCCGGCACGATCCCCCACGTACGCCGATGACGGGCTCACCCCCCTGCTGATCCCCGGCGACGTGTACGACCCGGACACCGGACAGATCAGCCGCATGTACGCGTGGAACGACGAACCCAGCACGGTCACCTGCTACCTCACCGAAGCCGAATGGGACCTGGACGACATCAAGGCCGACCAGGACGTCCACACCCTCGACTACCGGTACGCCACCTTCCTCACCCGCGGCGACGGCCAAGTCCTCCAGCACCTGGACCTGATGCACGACTTCGTGCCCGTCATCCACATTCCGAACTCCATTCCCGAAGACGGGCACTGGGGTGAGTCGTCTCTCGCGACGCTGCTGCAACTCTTCGACGAACTCCAGGGAACCGACACCGACTCTTCCAAGGCATCAGCGACCACCGGCGCCCCGATGATCGGCGTCATCAACCCGAACGCCAAGGACTCGCGCCGCGGCGAGAAGAAGAAGATGTACATCGAGCCCGGCCTGATGATCGAAATGTCGCAGGGCGGCAACCTCGTCACTGTCGACACCTCACCTCAGCTCCGGGAACTGCGCGAGAAGACCGCAGAGCTACAAGACCGGCTGTCGCTCAACGCCCGCATGCCGGCCGTCGCCCTCGGCACTCTCGACCCCACCAAAGCCCCCTCCGGGTTCTCCATCCAACTGTCGTACGGGCCCATGGACCCCCTCATGGACTCCATGCACCTGCCGCGCGACCACAAGTACGCACTGTTCCTGAAGATGGTCCAGCGCCTCTACAAGGCCGGGCAGCACCCCGACTGGACCGGCCCCGTTGTCGAAGCGCAGCTCATGTGGGGCACGTACAAGCCCACCGACAAGGCCGCCACCCTCGAGATGGTCCGCGGCGCCATCAAGGACGGCGCCATGTCCCTCGAGACCGGTGTGCGTCTCCTGTCCGAAGTTGGCTTCCCGATCGACGACATAGGCGAAGAGATCAACCGCATCCAGTCCCGCCAGTTCGAGCAGGCCAAGTTTTTGGCTGACGCGACCGGCGATTCCGGGGCCGTCGGAGACTTCCTCGGTATCGATATCGACTCCGACCCGGAGCCGCCGACCGTGGTCCTGCCGCCGGCTGTTCCCGGCGGCGAAGACGACTCCGAAGACCCGGCCGCGGACCCGTCCCAGATAACCCGGGGCAACGAATGACGCCAACCGTGCTTTCCTTGGATCAAGGCGCGGGGCCTGGAATCTCCTTGGGAGGACTTGCCCTCATGCGCCGCCCCGCGCTGCACCGCACGAACTTCCTCGCCGCATCGCTGGCGTGGGCCCACCCGTACCCGACGGGTCTGTTCTCCCCCGTGTTCTACGCCGACGGCGACCCCGTAGGCCCTCCGGCCGGTGAACCCACCCAGGTCGACCCTCCCAAGCCTGGTCCGCCCGCTGCCCGCACCTTCACCCAGGACGAACTCACCGCCCTCGCCGCGAAGGAAAAGGCCCAAGGAGAGCGTGCTGGTGCCCGCGCCGCCCTGGAGAAGGTCGCGGCCGATCTCGGCTTCACGAACCTTGATGACGCGAAGGCGTTCATCGAGGAAGGCCGGAAGGTTAAGGAAGCGCAGCTCTCCGAGCAGGAGAAGCGCGAACAGGCCCTCGCCGACCGCGAAGCGAAGGCCGAGGCGCGCGAGAAGGCCGCCGAAGCGCGCGAGCGCGACGCCAACCGCAAGGCCGTACTGGTCGGCCTTGGAGCCACCGGCGACGACCTCGAGGACGCTGCAGCCCTCCTGCGCGTAGCCGAGGACGCCGACGACACCGCGCTCGCCGAAGCCGCCACTGCACTCAAGGCACGCCGGCCCGAACTCTTCGGGAGTACCGCTCCTGCCGACCCGGCCGCCACACCTCCCGCACCCACAGGACTTCCCGCCGGAGGCATGCCCCGCCCCGGCGGAAACCAGCCCAAGCCCGGAGAACGCGGCCTTGCCATGCTGAAGCGCCGCGGAAAGATCCCCTCCACCACCTGATCGCACCACCCGCACGACTCGGGACCACGCCCCTCTCCTCGTGGACGCGCCACCGGCGCCGCCTGATACACGCACACGCACCCTGAGGAGAGGGCAGTGAACGACTTTCAGCCCATCACCGTGAGCGAGGAAGCCACCGCCGACCGGCCGTGGCTCGCCTCCCTTGTGGGCACGAACAACGCCAACACCATCACCCTGGACCTGACGAAGTTCGTCTCCGGAGTCCACTACGAAGCGGGCAATCTGCTTCAGCCGCGGAACGTCCTGAAGTCCGGGCTCCCCCTGGGCAAGGTCACCGCGACCGGCCTGTACGCCCCGTACGCGGGACCGACGGCCGAGGTGCAGACCGTCACCGTCACGGGCACCCCGACCGGCGGCACGTACACGCTGACGTTCAGCGGCCAGACCACCGCCGCCATCCCGTACAACGCCACCGCCGCACAGGTGAAGGCGGCGCTCGAAGCGCTGTCGAACATCAGCGTCGGCGACGTCAGCGTGACCGGCGGACCGCACCCCGGTACGGCCATGTCCGTCACCTTCGCCGGCCAGTACATGGGCGACGACGTCGCGGCCATGACCGCCTCCGGGGCCAGCCTCACCGGCGGCAGCACCCCCGGCGTCACCATCGCCACCGCCACCGCCGGCGGCGCGGCCACCGCAACGGACGGCACCGAAACCCTCGCGGGATTCCTCGCCACCGAATCCATGTTCGCCACCGGGTCCACCAAGACCTCTGGCGCGCTCCTGTGGTTCGGCGAGGTCTTCGCGGCCAAGTGCCCCATCCCCTTCGACCCGACCGACGTCGCGAGCGTCGCGCCCGGCGTCAACATCCACTACCGGTAAGTCAGGAGACCGACCATGAGCACAACCCTCGACCGTCTCCTGCGGAACGTCACGCCGGAAGACCTCAACGTCTACATCAACGGGCTGCCGATCCCGAACTCCTACGCGCTCACCCAGAGCGTCATCCCGGAGCGGAAGATCTACGGCCCCAAGTTCCGGATCGAGTCGAACAAGCGGCGCATCAACGCCGCGAAGTTCCGGGCCTTCGACACCCCGCACGCCCTGGCCAAGCGGCAGGCCGAGCGCGTCGTCAACGAGGGCATGCTGCCCCCGGTCGGCCAGACCCTGGAGATGGGCGAACTCTCCCTCATCCTCCACGCCGCGAAGCGCGGTGCGGACGACCAGGAGTTCATCCAGGCCCTGTACGACGACCTGGAGCGCCACTTCACCTCCATCAAGATCGCCCAGGAGATCGCGGCCGGAAAGCTCCTGTCCACCGGCGTGGTTCCGCTGCCCGGCGTTGGGCTGGACGTCGACTGGAACGTCCCGGCGGCGAACATGCCCGTCGCGGCCGTCAAGTGGGACCAGCCCACCGCCACCCCGCTCACCGACGAGATGGCGTGGATCCGCTACCTCAAGAGCGTTGGCGCACCCAAGCCGGCCCGCGTCATCACCTCCGAGCGCGCCGCATCGGTACTGGCCTCCAACCTGGAGTACCGCACCGCGCACTGGAACTCCTCCAGCCCGGAGACCACCCCCTCCACCACCCTGGCACCGCCGGACGTCAACTCCGTCCGGGCCCGCTGGAACCTGCCGCCCATCGAGATCTACGACGAGCAGGTCTGGGACGACGACACGTACGTCCGCACCACGCCCGAGGGCATGTGGGCGATGATCCCGCCGAACCCGAACCAGTGGGCGGAAACCCAGTACGGCGTCACCGCCGAGCAGGACAACCTCGACCAGGGCGAGAACCCCGGACTTGAGGCATCGCAGGAGCCGGGCATCTACATCTCCTACGAGAAGAAGTCGAACCCGGTCCAGTTCTCCACCACGGCGAACGCCATCGCGATGCCGGTCCTGTACGTCAACAACTTCCACATCAGCGCCACCGTGCTGGATGAGGACTGATTGGCATGGCCAAGCTCGTACGGGCCGTGTTCGTACGCGACCCCGACCGGCACCGCACCGTTCTTCTCAGGCCGGGACAGGAGCCGGAGCCGCGCCTTGCGGCTCTGATCACCAACCCCGACTGCTGGGAAGACGGTGTGCTGCCGGGCACCGAAGAGTCCAAGTCCACCGACGTTGAACCCGACAAGGGCTCGGCCGACACGGACTCCAAGCCGGCCGCGAAGCCCGCGGCCAAGAAGACGGCCGCACGCAAGACCGCGGCCAACTGACCGGCTCGGGGCCGGTAGGCCGCCGCTGAGGGCACCGGCGGCCGTAGACGGTGTGCGGGCCCGGAGTCCCCTGGTGGGGGCGCCAGGCCGGTCCCGCACCCGTCCGCCCCAACCCCCGCACCACAACCTGGAGGAGCCCCGTGAACGACGCGGTACGCGCCTGGCTCATCTCCCAGCTGGGCACCGGAACGGACCTGGCTGACCTCACCGCGCGCTACACGCGCCTCAGGAGCGCCCGCGCGGTCGCGATCGAGGTCGTTCGTGAGCGGCTTGCCGCACTGCTCGCCTCACCGGGGTCCGTATCGGTGTCCGGTGTCGTGTCGGTGAACTTCTCCGCGAACATCGCCGCCTACGAGCGACAGCTCACCGCCCTGGAGTCCGGCGAACCCCCGGCACCGGACGACCCTGCCGACGAGGACGACACCGACGGCGGCGGGCTCGGTGTCATCCAGCTGATCGCCCGGCCACGCCGATGACCACACCCACCCGCCCCCGCACCCTCCGAGCCCGACTCCTCGCGTACGTCAGCGACGCGACGGGGCGCCTCACCGCAGCGTGGAAAATCCTCACCCGCGCCCGCGACACACTTATCGGCACCCTCGCCGGAATCCGCCCCGGCCGCGCAGCATCCGCGCGCATCCGGGCCGCAGGCATGGCCTTCCAGCAGCAGCTCGCCGACTTCGACCGCAACATGCTCGCCTGGATCGAACGCTGGGCCGCGACGGACCTGCCCCTCCTGTACCGGGAGGGTGCTCTGGCGATGCTTGACCGCGCGGACCGGCCGCACAACGCATGGTCCTGGACCGCGCTCCACCAGGCCGCCATCACCGCCCTGTCCGCCCAGTACTACGCGGACCTGATGGGCCGTCTCCGCGAGGCCCTACGCCGCGCTCGCGCGTTCCTCCGCGCCGCCCTGGACGCCGCCCGTGTTCGGCACAGCAGGTTCGAGACCGCCGTCTTCGACCGTGACGCCCTGCGCCGCGACCACCCGCTCGACACGGTCATCTACGCCAATTCGGCCCGGCATCCCGTCGATTCGTGGGCGCGGTCCGCTGTGTCCTGGCAGGCGGTCACATCCGCCAACGCTGGGGCCGCCCGTACGGCGTGGGAGCAGCTCGGTGTGACGCAGGTGAAGGTCGTGGACGGCTCCGGCTGCGGCTGGCGGAACCACTCCGATCCAGACCGCGCGGACGGCAGCCTGCGCGACATCGAAGACGCCCTCACCCACCCCGTAGCCCACGCGAACTGCGTACGGGAGTTTTTGCCGCACTTCCCCCGCCCCGCCACCTTCCCAGGAGCCCTCGCATGACCACACTTGACCTGCCCCTCTGGGCCTGGAACCTCATCATCGCCATCCAGTCCCACGAGGAACAGCACAGCAGCACCCACACCTGCCTCCAACGGGTCCTGACCGCCGTTCCCGAGGACGTCCGCCACCAGGCCGAAGGCATCAGCAGCTACATACGAAAGGCCAACGGAGACGCCCTCGCAGAGAAGACCAAGAAGTCATGGGACGACCTGGTGAACGCCTTCTCCGGGAGCTCCAATCAGGGCCGGGCGCCAGAAAGTCCCACCGCCGAGGACGCGTGGGACGGACATCGGTTCGGTGAACCCGGTTACCTCGACCCCGAGCGCTGCGCGCAATGCGGTCTTGACCGGGCGTCGTGGGAGCTCCGCCAGGACACCCGATCCTGCGGCACGGCGCAAACCGATGCCAAATCGGGGCACGACTTCCGTCCGACCTACCCGGACGGCCTGGCCTGTCGACGGTGCAACATGCCTCGTGTGGAGTGGGTAGCCCGTCAGAATGCCCCGAGGTGTGACGCGGCGAAGGATGCCGCGTCATGAGCGAGCAGCCGGGCATGGACTGGAAGCCGCGCCATATCAGCGTCACCGGCGACGGCCTCGCCGCCCGCGTCGTCCTGGACGACCAGGACATCAGCCGCCACGTTCAAGGCGTCACCATCGAGCACCGCGTCGGGCAGGCCCCCGTCGTCGTCCTCTACGCCCACCCCACGGCCGGGGCCACCTTCGACGGCCTGGCGCGCGTCGCGGTCGCCGAACAAGCCGACCCAGGCGAAGCCATGGCCGCGTTCCTCGCCAGCATCGACCCCGACGCTCTCGCCAAAGCCGCCCTCCAGCGCGACCTCGACGGCAGCCCCAACGAACTCACGAAAGCCATGCTGGAGCAGCTGGTCGACTGGGCGCAGGGCAGGGCGTGATGGCCGGACTGGATCAGGCACTCGCAGGCGTCGTCACCTGGCTCGGCGCGAACATATTGATCGACACCGTCCGTGTTACCGCCCCCGGCGACACCGAACCCACCGTCGACCCGGCCACCGGGCAGATCACCTACCCCGACGGGGACGTGCTGTACGAAGGGCCAGGGGCGGTCGTGCCCGGCAGTGCCACCATGGAACGCTCCGCTGTCCCCGACGACGGGCAACCGTGGGCGCAGCAGACCCGGTCCAGCTATGTCCTCCTCACCCCGCTCACTGTCGACGCACCGCCCGAGCACGCCATCGTGTCCGTCGTCCAGGTCCACAACCCCGAGCGGACCGCGCTCATCGGCCGCACATGGATCTGCGCCGACCCCGGACAAGCCGGAACCGTCGAAGTCGTGCGCCGTACCGCCCTAGACCAGAACCAGGCCCCGACCGTCGGGGAGGGGCCGTGACGCCGGATCAGCTCGCGGACCGGCTCGAGCAGGCCGCCGACCAGCTCGGGCCCGCGATCCGCCGCAAGGTGGAGCACGCGGGCGAACTCGGGCGCGCCCTGATCCGGGGAAACGCATCGGGCCGGCCCGGTCCGAACATCATCACCGGCCAGTACTGGTCGTCGTGGCAGACCGTCACCCGGCCACTGCCGTACGGGGCGCAGTGCACCATCGGCACCGACCGGCCGCAGGGCCGGCGCCTGGAGTTCGGCTTCACCGGGGTTGATTCCATCGGGCGCTTCTACGACCAGCCTCCGTTTCCGCACGTCGGACCGGCCATCCCGGCAATCGGCGCGGCTCTGCGGAATGGTGTCGGCGAAGCCGTGGAAGAGGTGCTCCGGTGATCGCGCGCAACCCATTCACGATCGCCGTGTCGACGCTCCTGGCGCAAGCGTCCGGGTTCCCGGTCGGACGCGGACGGAGGCCCACAGGAGTTAACCCGCCGTACTACCTGCTGTACTCCATCACCACGGACCTCGCAGGCCCTGAACTCGCGGACCTCAACGAAGACCTCACCGTCATCTACCAGGTCACCGCCGTGTCCGGGCCCGACCCCAGCCGCCCCAACTCGTACGGTGTCGCCGACCAGGCCGAGATCATGGCCGACAAGGCGCGCACCGCGTTCCTCGGGCGCGACCCAGTGACCGGCCTGTGGCTCCACACGCTCACCGTGCCCGGCATCAAGGTCTACGGGAGGTCCCTCGACACAGAACCCGGGGGAACGAATGATCCAGCCGATGCCATCATGAATTACGTGCAGCGCTTCGAGTTCAACTTGACGCCCGCCTGACCCTGTCAGGCAGTAGGACCGCACCGCGGCGGGACCCCACGCGGACGCCACCACGCAGGTGGCCGCCACTCCGCCACCGCGCTCCAAGGGGTCCATCTCATGCCCAGGTTCAACCGCAAAGGTGTCACGAAGATCCTCTTCGCTGAGACCATCGCCTCGCCCGCCTACCTGCCGACCCGTGTCGAGATCACCGGGGCCACGTCCCTGACGAAGGCGATCGCCGCGGTCGACGGGTTCACGCTCGAGAACCAGACCATCGAAACGCCCGACCTCGAGAGCAAGTTCACCTCGAAGATCGAGGGCGACGACCAGGCCGCCGACTCGAGCCTCACGTTCTACGAGGACGACACCGACGACGAACTCGAGGCGTCCCTGGCCAAGGGAACGTCCGGGTTCATCATCATCCTCCGCAAGGGTGACGTCCCCTCCTCCAACTCGATGGACGTGTACCCCGTCACCGTTGCCTCCAAGTCGTCCACGATCACCGTCGACAACGAGGCCGCGAAGTGGACCGCGATGTTCGCGATCACCGACACGCCGGCACTCGACGCCGCCGTCCCGGCCGCCACCTGATCCACCACCCCCTCAGCACCCGGCCGGGCGCCAGCCTTCGGGAAGGGGCACTGCGCCCGGCCGGGTCCCTTCCCGTGACGGAGGACCCACCTCATGACCGCACGCAAAACCACGGCCGCGCCGCCGCCTGCCGCTGTCGCGCAGGACGCCCACTGGGCCGCCACCAGAGAACGGCTGAAGAACCGCATCCGGCCCATCCTCACGATGACGATCTGCGACGACCACGAGGCGAAGGCCGCTCTCGCGGAGGCATTGGCGGAGGAGCAGCGGGCGACGAACGTCCTCGCGGCCGCGCCCGACGAGGAAAACGCGAAGGAGGCTGCCGCGGCTGCCACCGAAGCACTGAACCGGGCGCAGGCGGCGTACGACAAGGTGGCGATCACGCTGCGGTTCCAGGCGCTGGACGCCAAGACGTACAAGGAACTCAAGGCCGCCCACCCGCCCACCACCGAGCAGGCCGAGCAGGGCTACGAGTTCAACGCCGACACCCTCGGGCCGATCGTCATCGCCGCCTCCAGCCTGGACGGCATCACCGAAGAAGACGCGGTCACTTACCGCGAGGAGTGGTCCGAGCAGGAGTCCGACCTCCTCCTCAACACTGCGTTCGCGGTGCAGCGCCAGGAGCGCATGGACCTGGGAAAAGGCTGATCGAAGATGAGCGGTTCCGTGGCGACCTCGAACTGTGCGACCGGTGGGGCATCCCGCACTCGCAGTTCCTCGGTGGCGACGGCACATGGACCGCTCTCGACCGGGCCAAGGCCCACGCCTACCGCGACTACATGCGGACCGTGTGCGCCCAGTGCGGCACCCGGCATGAGGACTGGGACCACGGCGGCCCCGCCGAGGAAGACGCGTACGGGGTGTCCGTGCAGCTGTGCATCGGGTGCCAGGTCATCGCGGAGAAGCAGGCCGAGTTGGCGAAGGACGGCGACACCCACGGCAAGAAGATCGGCCTCATCCCGGTGGCTGTACAGGCCGCCATGGAGGTCGAACGAGACGAGAAGAAGAAGCAGCGACTGAAGCGCGACCGCGACAACGACTGACGGACTGAGGGGAGGGGCGGACGGTGGCCAACTGGAACCTGAGCGTGGACCTGCGCGCGCAGGGCAACAGCCTCGGCGCGACGCTGCGACGTGACGCCGGATACGCCCGCGACCTCGCCGATGCGGCCCGTGACGCCAAGTCGGAAGTAGCCGCCCTCGGAGTCGCGTCCCGTACGGCCGCAGGGCACGTCAAAGCCCTCGGGCGCGATGCCGAGAGGGCCGAGCGGAACATCACCTCTCTCGGCAACGCTGCCGACAGCGCCAGCCGCAACATCAACCGCCTCGGCAACACGTCGCTGGCCGCCACGAACAAACTCCGCCGCATGGCGAACCAGGCCCGCGACGCTGCGAAAGACCTTCGCGACCTTGCCGCCGCCGCGGCAGCCGCGGACGCCGCCGTACGGGCCGGACTCAACGACATTCGCCTTCGCGCCGAGCTGGACGACCAGACCGGAACCGGCGTCGCGGCCGTACGTGCCGGCCTCGCGTCGCTTCAGGCGGCCAGCCCCGTCCGCCTCAACGCGAGGTTCGACGCCGACCTGACCGGCATCACCACCACCGCCGCGGCAGTACAGGGGCTGCGGACCAGTGGGGACATCAACCTGACGGCGCGTCTCGACAACCAGACCGCCAGCGGAATCGCCCAGGTCCAGTCAGCCGTCGCAGCGCTGAGGGCGCTGAGCCCCGTCGACATCGAAGCGCACCTCGACGACCGTACCGGGCCCGGTATTGCCGCGGCCCGCACCGCCCTGGCGAGCCTTCAGGCATCGAGCCCGGTCCGTCTCGACATCAACGTCACCGGCGACACAGCGCAGATCGTCGCCGCGGCAACCGCCATGCGGGACCTCGACGGAGACGCCACACGCACGAGCACCTCACTGTCCGGCATCGCCCCGAGCGCGACCGCCGCGGCCACCGCCCTCGGGCGGGTAGAAGCCGCCGCGCAGGACGTGTCCCGGGCCCTGCGCATCGTCCACGCCGGCGCAAACGCCGCCGCTGACGCCCTCGACGAACTCCGCAACCGGGCCATCCTCGCCGGAGGCGGACTCACCCTCCTCGCCGGGGCCGCAAGCAGCGCCAACGGGCACCTCCTGACCCTCGGCAGCTCCACCCGCACCCTGCGCTCCGACATGGACGACCTGGACGCCACCCTCGCACGTCTCGCCGCACGACTGCCCGGCCTGACCGGGTCCCTCGGCACCCTCGGCAGCTCCACCTCATCGTCCGGTGCCGGGATGCGGACGCTGATGCTCGCCGCGATCGGCCTCGCGACTGCTCTGGTTCCGATCGCCGCGTCCCTCGCCCCGATCGCCGCCGGGCTTGTCGGTGTCGCTGCCGGAGTCGGTGTGTTCGGTGCCGCGATCGCGGGCCAGATCAAGACGCTGATGGACGCGTCGGAGGCGCAGAAGGAGTACGACGAGGCGGTCCGTGAGCACGGCAAGGCGTCCCCGGAGGCGGCGAAGGCCAACGCTGAGATGGCCCGGCAGTTCAAGGAGATGCCGCAGGCGACCCGTGAGGCCGCGGCCGGACTGGCGGTGCTGAAGGACAACTACACGGACTGGTCGGACAGTCTGGCGGGCGACACGATGCCGGTCGCTACGAAGTCCTTCGCGATCTTCTCGGCGATGTTCCCGAAGATGACACCCCTGGTGGAGGGCTCGTCGAAGGAACTCAGCCGGTTCATGACGATCGCCGCTGGTGGGGTCGCGTCGAACGGGTTCAGCAACTTCATGGGCGACTTCTCGAAGTTCGCCGAGGAGACGATGGCGAAAGCCAACCTGGGGCTGGTGAAGTTCGCCGAAGGCCTGGACACCGGGGAGATCGGCGGGAACCTCAAGGAGTTCATGGCGTACGCCCGCGAGCACGGGCCGTTGGTCGCCGAAACGCTGGGCAACCTGACGAAGGCCCTGTCGAACATCCTCGTCGCCGCATCCGACGTCGGCGTCGGCGCGCTGACGATCGTCAACGCCATCGCGAGCATCGTCGCCGCGGTCCCCCCGGAAGCCCTCACCGCTTTCATTCAGCTGTACACCGGCATCAAGCTGCTCACGATGGGCGCCGCCGCACTGGGGGCCGCCACAGGCAGTGCGGCAGTTGCCCGCCTGGGTGCGTACTTCGCCATCATGCGCGCTGCCGGCGTGGCCCCCACGCTCCGCGCCACCGCAGCATCCATGTCGATGGTCGCGAAGGCCGGAGTGGTGCTGGGAGTCCTTGCCGTCGCCGCGGTCGGTATCGACAAGCTTGCCGAGTCGGCGAAGGGCGCCCCGCCGGACATCGACAAGCTCACCACGAGCCTGGAGAAACTGTCACTGACCGGCCAGTTCACGGGTGAGCTGAAGAAGACGTTCGGCGACATGGACGGCTTCGTCGCCAAGGCGAAAGAGATGGACTCCCAGACGGACCAGCTCGAAAAGGCGAAGCCGTACCTGGCGCTCACCGGGCTCGGGTCGTTCGCGGAGGGGGCGACGAAGAAGCTCGACGCCCTCGTGCACGGAACGAAGTCCCTGTCCGCGACCGAGGAAGACTTCCAAGCGTTCGACCAGACGTTCGCCGACATGGCGTCGGGCGGCCACGCCGACATGGCCGCAGAGGAGTTCCAGCGGTTCGCCGCCGCGCTCCGCGCGTCGGGCAAGTCCACGGCCGAGATCAACGCCCTGTTCCCTGAGTACAAGGCCGCAGTCGCGGGTCTGGCGGCTGAGGAGGAGATCGCTGCCCGCTCCATGGGCGTCTTCGGTCAGCAGGCGATCGACACTCAGGGGAAGCTCGAAGCTCAGAGAGCGTCCGCGGACGGGTTGAGACAGAGCGTCGTCGCGCTCAATGAGGCGCACCGCGCCGGGCTCGGCGGCATGATCGGATTCGAGGCGTCGATCGATGCCGCGGCGAAGGCGGCGAAAGAGAACGCCGGCTCCCTGAAGATGATCAATGGTGAGCTGGACCTCAACTCCCCCAAGGCCCAGGCAGCGGCCACGGCCCTTCAGGACCTGGGGGCGAAGACCGACGAAGCCGCCACTGCGGCACGCGCGGCAGACAAGTCGTGGGAACACGTCAACGGCATCTACGAGCGAGGCGAGGCTTCGCTCATCAAGTACGCCATGTCAATGGGCCTCACGAAGGGACAGGCGCAGGCCCTCGCCTCGGAGATCCTGCAAATCCCGGACAAGCACGAGACGACGATCGAGATGCGGCGCGAGGACGCGATCGCGGGACTGAACTCGGTCATCGCGAAGATTGAGGCCACGCCGGGGTCGAAGTCGGTGACGGTCAAGGCGCTGACGACGTCCGCGATGGGTCTCCTCGAAACCCTCGGCTACAAGACGAAGACGCTGCCCGACGGGCGGGTGCAGGTGACCGCGCGCACCGGGGCTGCCCTTGGCGGGCTGGCCGCGGTGAAGCGTGCGCGGGACGCACTGTCCGACCGGACCATCACCATCACCACGCACTACGTCGTCACGGGGAACACGGCCCGGCGTCCCGGCTCGCACGGGTCGCAGCTGAAGAACGCCGACGGCAGTGTCACGGACTACTACGCGCAGGGCGGCATTCAGCAGCGCGGTGTCAGGTACTTCGCGAACGGCGGCTCCGAGAGTCACGTGGCGCAGATCGCGCCGGCGGGGTCGTGGCGGGTGTGGGCGGAGCCGGAGACTGGTGGCGAGGCGTACGTTCCCCTGGCCCCGTCCAAGCGCACCCGGTCCCGTGCCATCACAGAGGAGACGGTGCGGCGCCTCGGAGGCGACCCGAAGGACATCCAGTGGAACGCGCAGGGCAGCGTCACGGACTGGCGGTACGACCCCAACACCGGCTCCCTCTACTCGCCGTCGGATGCCGGGTCGGCCGGTCAGAAGACGAAGAAGGTCAAGGGCAAAGAGGTCAGCTATTTCGACCTCGGTGCGGTCGAGAAGAAGCTGAAGTCGACCTCGAAGGCCACCACCGCGTGGAACAAAGACCTTCAGAAGATCGCCGACCTGGCCGGTGGTGACGTCGCCAACGCGCTCGCCTCGATGGGCAAGGACGGGGTCGCTCTCACACACAAGATGGCGACCGGATCCACGAAATACCTGAACGAGATGGCCGCCGCCCTGCGGAACCTCGGCACCACAGCGAAGGCGTCCCTGACGGACTACACCCGGCAGCTCACCAAGGCGACCGCCACGGACAGCAAGTTCGCCGCGAACCTCGCCGCGCTCGCCGGCCACGGGTACGGGGACCTGGCCGCGCAGCTGGCCGCGCAGGGCGACACCGCGGCGATGGAGCTCGCTGCGGCTGCGGTCGGGGACCGGAAGAAGGCATCGGAAGCAAACACCGCCGCCGGGAAAGCCGGCCAGGCCCT
Source organism: Streptomyces sp. NPDC060366 (assembly GCF_042725135.1). NCBI lineage: Bacteria > Bacillati > Actinomycetota > Actinomycetes > Kitasatosporales > Streptomycetaceae > Streptomyces > Streptomyces sp. NPDC060366. The sequence goes on from NZ_JBHXDC010000024.1 coordinate 87,160, forward strand.
CACGAGCGAGCAGGTACAGCAACTCGTTGCGATCATCGCAGCCGTACGGACCAACACCACCGGGCTGCACGACGTGGCCGACGCGACCGGGCTTGGTGAGGACGCCATCGTCGCGACCGCCACCAAGGCCACCGCTCAGATCAAGTCGTCCCTCGGATCCCGCGCAACAAAGTTCCTCGCGGACCTGGCGCGCGCCCAGAAGGGCATGTCGTACGCGAACGGCGGCATCCGGGCCGGCATGTACGCCACGCAGGGCGGCATCGTGCGTTTCGCGGAGCCGCAGACTCACGGCGAGGCGTACATCCCCCTCGGGGCGAACAAACGCCCTGCCGCGACGAGGGTTCTGAGGGATGTGGCGGCCCGGTTCGGTGTCGGCCTCACTGACGTCGGCGCCTCTACCCGCCCGGTGATCGTCGTGAAGCAGAGCGGCGACACGCACGTCACCGTGCCCGCCGTCCGTACCGGCGCCACCGCATCGGACATCGGAGCGCAGGTCGGCCGTTCGGTACGGCGTGTGAACCGCGGAGGGGTGAACGCGCGTGCCTGACGCCGAGCTGATTGACGGGCAGATCGACCTGGGCGGCATCCTCCTGGGGCCTGAGACCCCGGTGAACATCATCGACCTGGGCGGCCTGGGTCGGCCGCCGGTGCGTGACGGGGATGTTGACCAGCCGTCGATGGACGGGGCGTTCGCCGGGCTCGACTACTACGCCAGTCGTCAGGTGCAGATCGATGCGGCGATCAAGATTCCGGGCGACCCGGAGGCATGCGAGGCGTTCCTCGCGACGATGATCGACGCGTATGACGACCAGGCGGTGCGCCTGTCTGGTGGTGTCGGGATCCCGCTGCGGATCAAACGGCGGGGTCGCCCGGTGAAGCGCCTGACGGGCCGTGTGCGGCGCCTGGACCCGGAGTACGGGCAGGTCAAGCACGGGTACATGCCGATCGACTTGGAGTTCGTCGCCCAGGACCCCGTGTTCTACGCGGACACGGAGATGGTGACGGAGATCCCGCTGGGGTGGCTGACCGGAGGGGGGTTCGCCGCCCCAGTGACCGCCCCGATCTTCGTGCAGGACGGCGCGATTGCCGCTGACCGTCCGGGCTGGGTGCACAACTCCGGCACAGGCAACGCGTGGCCCGTCATCCGGGTAACCGGACCGTGCGCCACGGTCACCATCACCAACGTCGAAACGGGGCGTTCCCTGTCTCTGCCGACGCTGGACCTGGACGCCGCCCAGTGGATCGAGATCGACACCCGGCCCGGCTACCGCACCGTCCTCGACCAGAACGGCGGCAACGTCGCCATGTCGCCCGGCTCCCGGATCGACCTGTTCTCCCTGCCGCCCGGCCAGTCCGAGATGCGCTGGACCGCGTACGACAACACCAACACCGCCCGTCTGCGCCTGACGTGGCGCGACGCCTACATCGCCCTCTGAGGAGGCAGCCATGACCCTGTTTCAAGTGCCGATCCTCGTGAACGGCGCCACCCACAGCGCGCAGCAGTTCCGCATGCTGGTGCGTGACCTCGCCCGTGGCGCGGAGGGCATCACCGAGGGCGACGACCTGCGCGTCACGCAGCTCAGCACCCCAGGATCCGGGGTTCAGATCGGCGACGGCTCCGGGGTAGTACGCGGCCGGGTCAGCACGTTCCAGGGCACGTACGCGGTGTGCAACACCGGGGCGGACACGGTCGACGTCTCCGCGAATGGCGGTGGCGGCACCAGGTACGACCTGGTCGTGCTGCGGGTAGAGGACCCGGAGTACGAGGGTGACCTCGACCCCGTCACCGATGAGATCAACTACTTCCAGGTCATCCCGAACGTCACCTCCACCACGACCACGGCGCCGGACGGCCGGACGTGCATCCCTCTCGCCCGCCTGGCGATACCCGCGTCCACGTCGACCATCACCAACGCCATGATCACCGACGTGCGGAAGGTCGCGAACCCCCGTCGCGAATCCAAGCTGCTGCCTCAGACTCCGGCGACCGCCTCAGCGAACATCACCGGCAGCTCCCTCGTCTACTCCTACTTCTCCACCGCTGCCGGGTGGAACATTGCCGTGCCCCCCTGGGCGGGAATCGCCCGCATCAAGATCGAGGCTTACGGTCTGCGTCTCACCGTGAACCCGTTCTACGGCCTGTTCTCCGCCACGTTCGGCGCTTCGCTGGGCGTGCAGAACGTCACCATCGACGACAACCAGTCCGGCACCCGCCGGATCACGCACGGCTGCGCCGACACTCTCACCATCCCCGACGCGTACCGGGGCACCACGCAGCTTCTGCGTATCCGGGGCGCCGGCGCGTCCGGCAACACCGGCACGATGAACGTTGACGGAAATTCAACGTTCATCGCCACGGTGGAGTTCGAGGAAGCCCCGTGGTGATCCCGGACCGGGTCCTGACGCAGCACGCCCTCACGGGGGAGTGGCTGACGCTGGCGCTGCCGCTCACGGACCTGGAGTACGGCGACGAACTCAACGGCCCCGGCAGCTTGTCGGGGAGTCTGGCCCCGCGTCTCCTGTCGCAGAACCCGACGCTCCTGGATCCGGGTACGACGCTCATCTACGTGGAGGCGGCCGGGCAGCTTCGGTGGGGCGGTGTGGTGTGGGATGTGCGCGCGCAGGGCGACACCCTGGCGGTGGAGGCTGCGGGCTGGTCGTCGTACCTTGAGCGCCGGTTCGATGTCGACGGGCAGTTCGGGGGGCGTGGCCCGTATTCGTATACGGACCGGTGCCAGGTGATCCGGGACGTCTGGACGTACGCGCAGTCCATCACCGACGGCAACCTGGACGTGCAGGTCGACCCGACGACGTCCACGTCGCTCGTGGGCACGACGGCGGAAAGGTACGAGTCGAACTGGTGGGACAGCAAGTCGTTGGGCTCACAGGTCGATGACCTGGTCTCTGCGGAGGCGTCACCCGACTACACGTGCACCGTCGCCTGGAACACGGACAAGACCGCGCCCGTACGCAGGGTCCGCCTCGGGTGGCCGCGCCTCGGCCGCCGCCGCACCGACATCAGCTTCGCGTCCGGCGCGAACATCATCGACTCCCCGCCCGTGATCCTGGCCGGGGATGAGTACGCGCAGGTCGTCATCGGCATGGGCGAGGGCGACGGGTCCGCGAAACGGCGCCAGATATCCGCCGTACGCAACGGGCGCCTCCGGCTGGAGCACGCTGCAAGCTTTCCAGGGATCAAGGCCAACGACACGCTGGCGGCCCTTGCCGCAGCGGAACGCACCCGGCGTCAGAACCTCGGCTCCGTCGACCAGATCACCATCCGCGACACGCCATCCGCCCCCTTCGGGTCGTGGGAGGTCGGGGACGACGTGCCCACCCGCGTCCACAACCCCTGGGTCGACTACGTCGGCTGGCGGCGCATCACCGGATGGACCATGCAACCCGGCGCCGACGGCGGGCCCCGCGCGGTCATCAACCTCAAGCCCGCCGACTCCTACCAGTACGGAGGCGTCTGACCGTGGACATCGGAGCCGAGATCGCACGCCTGAAGCAGGGCCTCGCCGCCGTGGAGCGCCAGTCCCGCCTCCACTCCGCGTCCCTGGACGACACCACGCTCGTGGTGCGCGACGACACGGGCGGCCTTCGGGCGGAGATCGGGAAGCAGGGGGATGGCACTACGGCGGTGAACATCGTCAACGGCGGCCCCCCGCCCTCACCGGCGACGCCGACTGTCGCCCCCGCGCTCGGAGGGATTGCCGCAGGGTGGGACGGCACGTTCGCCGACGGGGCGAT
>NZ_JBHXDC010000025.1:0-81219 GCF_042725135.1 Streptomyces sp. NPDC060366
ACATGATCCGTTCCTTCCCCTCGGGCACCCTCTGCGCCACGACTACGAAGCTACGGACGCCGCGCCACAACCACATTGGGCGTACGACCCGAGTCACCGGTGTCGCTGACTACACCCCCGCCCCCGGCCCACGACCACCGGCGGCGTGGCGTTGTTGACACACACTCCCCTCGCACCTACGTTCAATTCACTAAAGCAAACTTACGGGGTGGGGTTTGTGGCGTTCTGGATGGCTGCCGCGTCGCTGTGGTGCGTACTGCAACTGCTGTTGTTCTCGTGGCCCGCGCGGACGGTCGGCTGGCCGACCGTGCTGCTGGCCTTCGGAATCGGCGCGTACGGCTGCGGCGTCTTCTCGGTCCTGATCGAGACGGTCGTCACCCGCCAACTGGCCGCCGCCGACGAGACGTCGATGCGCACGGTCATGGACACCGCGATGTGGACGACGGCGCCGGCCGCCGAGGAACTGCTCAAGATCCTCCCGCTCGCGCTCGCCGCCTGGGCGCTGCGCGGCCGGGTCCAGTGGGGCCTGACGGACTTCGTGGTGCTGGGCGCCGCGGTGGGCGTGGGATTCGGGCTGCTTGAATCGGTACTGCAATTCGCATTCGCACCGGATGTCCACGTTCGCCCCATCGAGTCGGCGGGTGGCTGGTCGGTCGCGACACGGCTCTTCGAGGCGCCGTTCGTCTCGGGCTTTCCCGAGCTGCTGGGGCACTGGTTCCCGGCGGCCGTGGGCACCCTGGAGCTGGGCTCCGCCACCGCGACCGTGCCGGTGGACAACCATGTCGCGTGGTCGGCGCTCGGCGGCCTCGCCGTGGGGCTGGTCGTATGCGGACACCGCTGGTGGGTACGGGCGGCGGGGCTGCTGCCGCTGCTGGCGGCCATCGGTCTGCACACCGCGGTCAACTACATCGCCGCACTGCCCAGCGCCCACGGAGCACCGCGCGAGTGGTACGACCGGATCGTCGCGAGCGGGCTCTGGCTCGTGCTGGGCTGTCTGGTGGCGGCCGTGGTGTGGGACGTGCGTACGCGGCGGGCCGGGCGGTCGCGTGAGGCGGGGGTGCGGCTGCGGGGCGAGCGGGAAGGGGCGGCCGGGGGCGTCGAGGGTGAGGGCGGGGGCTCCGGCGGCGCGCTGCTGAACTACGCGCTGCTGCGGGCCCCGTGGACCACCCTGATCGCGCTGCGGTACGCACGCCGGCGCCGGGCTCTCTTCCATGTCACCACCCACCCCCGCGCCCGCCCGGAGCACGTCGCCGCGCTGCGGGACGAACTGACCGCCCGTACCGCCGAGTTGGACGCCACGGCGACCCCGGAGGCATGGCGCGGCACCTCGATACGCGAAGCCTGGCGACGGGTCCGGGCACGCGGCGCCGGCCGGCTGCCGTGGTGGGAGAAGGTAGTTCTGGTCCTCGGACTGGCCCTGCTGATCCCCTCCGCCCTCCTCGCCGCCACCTTCGCCTTCGAGGGAACGGAGGGGCTTGAGGAGTACTTCACCGAGGGTCAGGGCTGGCAACTCCTCATCGGCTGCGGTCTGGCGGGCCTGCTGCTGGCCGCGTTCCGCCTCGTCATGACGTGGCGCTCCCTCCCCCTGGTGCGCGCCCTGCCGACCGCCGAACCGCACGCGGCCGCCCTGCTGCGAATAGGGCTGGTCGCGGGGAGCCTCTGCGCGGGGGCGCTCCTGCTGTCGCGCGCGGGCACCATCGCCGAGAACGGCAAGGTCCTGCCCGACCACCTGATCGTCTCCTTCGTGCTGGAGAAGTTCCTGGACGTGGCCCCGGCCCTCATCCTCACCCTGCTGATGTTCGCCCTGCCGTTCGCGCTGCCGTTCGGCGTCGCCACCGGCGGACTCGGCTTCCTGCTCCCGGAGCTGCTGGCGATGGCGGCGGGCCGCGTACTGACCCCGATCGCCGCCCGCGCGGCGGCCTAGGTGGGCGCGCGGCTGGTGGGCCGGGGCGCGCTGGCGTGGGCGCGGAACGCGCTGCGGAGCGGCCGGGGCCGGTTCACCCGTCGTCCGGACGAGATCAGGCACGGCCGTACGGACCCGGTGGACATGGCGACCGGCCGGATGTTCCTGCCGGTGACGGACGTCGAACTGCCGGGCGTGCTCCCGCTGGTGTTCTCGCGGCGGGTCGACTCCGGTTACCGGGGCGGCCGTTGGTTCGGCCCGGCGTGGGCCTCGACGGCGGACCAGCGGCTGGAGTTCGACGAGCACGGCGCGGTGTTCTTCACGGAGGACGGCCTGCTGCTGGCCTACCCGCCCCCGCTGCCCGGCGGCCACGCGGTACTGCCGGAGGAGTCCGCCGGGCGCGCGCGGTGGCCGCTGGCGCGGGCCGCCGACGGCTCGTACACGGTCACCGACCCGGACGCCGGGCAGGTCCGCACGTTCACCGCGCACGGCGACAGCGGTGTGGCCCTGCTGCGTACGGTCACCGACCGGCACGGCAACCGGATCACGTTCACGTACGACGCGCAGGGCGCACCGGTCGAGATCGGGCACAGCGGCGGTTACACGCTGCGCCTGACGACGACGGGCGAGCGGATCACGGGCCTGTGGCTGGGCGAGGCGCGCGTGAAGGCGTACGGCTACGACGCCGAAGGCCGGCTGACGCAGACGTACAACTCGTCGGACCTGCCGCTGCGTTTCGCGTACGACGCGGCGGGCCGGGTGACGTCGTGGACGGACACCAACGACCGCTCGTACACGTACGAGTACGGCGGCGCCGACGACGACCGGGTGGTCTCGGAGGGTGGCGAGGGCGGTCACTACAGCTTCCGTCTCGCGTACGACGGATCCGAACCGTCCCTCCCCGGCCTCACGCTCACGACACTGACCGACCCCGACGGGGCCACCACCCGCTACCTGATCGACGAGCGCCATCTGGTGGTCGGCGAGATCGACGCGAACGGCGCCGTGTCACGTACCGCCTACGACACGGCCGGCCGCGTCACCGCCGAGACGGATCCGCTGGGCCGCACCACGGAGTTCACGTACGACGAGCACGGCCTTCCCACGGGCGTACGGCGTCCCGACGGCAGCACGGTCGTGGCCGACCTCGACGCGGACGGCAGGCCGGTACGGATCACCGACCCGGCCGGGCAGGTGTGGCACCAGACGTTCGACGCGTCCGGCAACCGCACGTCGGTCACCGACCCGACGGGTGCCACGACCCGCTGCCTGTACGACGGCCGGGGCGCCCCGCTCGCGATCACCGACCCGCTGGGCGCGACCACGCGTGTGCGGTGCGACGCGGCGGGACTGCCGGTCGAGACGACGGACCCGCTGGGCGCGACGACGCGGCTGGCACGTGACGCGTTCGGCCGGGTCGTGGCCGTCACCGACCCGCTGGGCGCGGTCACCCGCTTCGAGTGGTCAACGGAGGGCTCGCTCCTGCGCAGGACGGGGCCGGACGGCGCGGCGGAGTCGTGGACGTACGACGGCGAGGGCAACACCGTCACGCATACCGACGCCAACGGCGCTCTCACGCACCACGAGTACACCCACTTCGACCTGCTGACGGCCCGCACCGGCCCGGACGGCGCGCGCTACTCCTTCACACACGACGCGGCGACGCGGCTGACCGGGGTGACCAACCCGCAGGGCCTGACGTGGAGTTACGCCTACGACGCGGCCGGACATCTCATGTCCGAGACGGACTTCGACGGCCGCACGGTGCGGTACGGCCTGGACGCGGCGGCCCAACTCGTCTCGCGGGTCGACCCGTTGGGTGTCCGTACGGACCTCCGCCACGACCTGCTGGGCCGTCTCGTCGCGCAGGACGCGGGCGGCGAGGTCACCACGTTCGACTGGACGGCGGGCGACGACCTGGCGCGTGCGACGGGGCCGGACGCCGAACTGCTGCGGACGTACGACCCGGCCGGGCGCCTGCTGACGGAGACGGTGGACGGGCGCGAGTTGCGGCTGTCGTACGACGCGGCGGGGCGGCTGTCCGGCCGGCGGACCCCGGCGGGCGCGGTCACGACGTACGCGTACGCCGCGGCGGGCAACCGCACCGGACTCACGGCGTCGGGGCGGTCGTTGACGGTGGCGCGGGACGCGGCGGGCCGCGAGACCCGGCTCGGCTGGGGCGAGGCGCTGTCGCTGACGCAGACGTGGGACCCGGCGGGGCGGCCCCGGTCCCGCTCGTACGCGGGCGCGGCCGTCCCCGCGGCCGCGTACACCTGGCGCCCGGACGGCCACCTCCTCGCCGCGGGCGACGCGCGCTACACGCTCGACCCGGCGGGCCGGGTCACCGAGGTCCGGGCGGCGGCGGACTGGTCGGAGTCGTACGCCTACGACACGGCCGGCAACCAGACCGAAGCCGCCTGGCCGGCCGACCTCGCGTACCCCGAGGCGACGGGCCCGCGCACCCACACGGGCACCCGCGTGGGAACGGCGGGCACGGTCCGCTACGAGTACGACGCGGCGGGCCGCACCACCCTGCGCCAGAAGCCCCGCCTCTCGCGCAAGCCGGACAACTGGCGCTACACCTGGAACGCGCGCGACCAGCTGGCGGCGGTGACCACACCGGACGGCACGACGTGGCGCTACGCGTACGACGCGCTCGGCCGCCGCGTCTCCAAACAGCGCCTGTCGCCGGACGGTTCGGCCGCGGAGGAGACCCGCTTCACCTACCAGGGCACCACCCTGGTCGAGGAGACCTCGGCCTCCACGGACTGGACGGGCACGCAGACGCTGACCTGGGACCACGACGAATCAACCCTGACACCGCTGGCCCAGACGACCCGCTACGACGCCCCTCAGTCCGAGACGGACACCCGCTTCTACGCGATCATCACGGACCTGATCGGCACCCCGACCCACCTGATCGACGAGTCGGGCACAACGGCCTGGCACGCCCGCCGCACGCTCTGGGGCACGACGACCTGGCCCCCCGACGCCACGGCGTACACCCCCCTGCGCTTCCCGGGCCAGTACCACGACCTGGAAACGGGCCACCACTACAACCTCCACCGCCACTACGACCCGGAATCCACCCACTACCTGACCCCGGACCCCCTGGGCCTGTCCCCGTCCCCGAACCCGACGGCGTACGTCCACAATCCACTGACGTGGTGCGATCCACTGGGTCTGGCGCCCCGATGCGGTGTGGATCCGCCTCCCCTGGGGGCTCGAATTCCGGCCCGGCAAGGCGCATCAGTAGGGTCAGCCGCCTCTCACAGTTACAAAAAAACCTTCTTCGACGCCTACCCGGCAATGAAGGGAAAGGTCGTGGTACATCATGCGATAGAACAGCAGATGCTGAAGCGGCATCCGGGCCTTTTCAGTACCGCCGAGATTCATTCACTGGAGAACCTGCGCGGAATACCAAAGGGCCTGATAAACAACGCCGTCCACCTCAGCGAGATAAGAAAGCATTGGAACAACTTCTACCGAGGCCATCCGTCCCCCACAAGGCAGCAGGTTCTCGATCAAGCAACAATCATCGATGATATGCTGGGAAACTGGTTCACCCCCCGAATAAGGTAAGAGCGCAGGAATTTACCATTGGAGGACGCGGTGTGGCGGGAAATCATTGCCCCTTGGGCGGAAGGGCTAGATATTGGAGAGCCCGCCTCGGAGAGCGGCATACAGGCGGCGGAGGATCGCATCGGGCCTTTTCCGCAGAGCTTGCGAGAACTCCTGATGGAGTTCGACGGGGTGAGCGACGAATATGGGACGGATCTCATCTGGACCGCTGAAAAAATCGCGAATGACAACGAATATTTCAGGGCGGACAGGAGTTTCTCGACGCTCTACGCCCCATTTGATTCACTCCTTTTCTTCGGAGACAACGGAGGAGGGGACCAGTTCGCCTTCACGCACTCAAACACTGTTGTCGCCTGGGATCACGAAACGGACGACAGGAATCCCGTGACGAATTCCTTGCGCGAGTATGTGGTCAACTGCCTGGAATCTCAAGGCGGCGACTGGCACAGAGAATAGGCCTGCCGGCCGGCTGGGAAGTCTCCTCCCGAGCACATCCGCATGCGGTCCGCGGAAAGGTGCGGGATCACCCGGGCAGGTCGTGAAGCCTGAGTGCGCGAAGCAGGTCATGAGGGCTCCGCGAGGCGCCCGGCGGAACCCCGGCGGAGCCGCTCGCGGACGTAGTCCGTGAGCGACCGGCCTCCCAGCAGGCACCAGAGCGCGATCACCGGGTCGCAGATCGCGCAGCCCAGGGACGAGTGTTCCGCGAACGGGATGATCGGGTTGCCCTTCAGGTGGTGGAGCGCGTCCCAGGCCGTGTGGAGGAGCCAGGCGATGCCGATGAAGGTCCAGGAGTCGAGGCCGCGGTAGGCGCAGTACGTGATCACCGTCGTGAACACGAACTCCCAGGCGCCGAAACCCCCGCCGCTGAGATAGGCCGCGCCGGCGCCCGCGACCATGATCGCGTTGAACCGGCGGCGGTGCGGCTCGCGGATGAGGGACATGAGGGTCACGTAGACGATGCCGATCAGTATCGGCGCGATGATGATCATGGTCGCGAGGCATCCCTGGGCCGGTTCGTACGGAGGACAAGGCGGCAGGCAAGCCGCGCGCCGCTGTCGACAGTAGGCAGCGACACCGCACACCCCCAGTGGCGAGAATGCCAAGCTTCAACGGGATAGCGCCAATACCACCGATAGCTCTCTGACCTGCATCAACCTCCACGGGTGGGCCCGCTTCGCCGTTGGACACCGCACGGCGTGGCGGTACGTTACGGCCATGCACACCGTCGCCGTCCTGGCCCTGGAGGGAGTCATCCCCTTCGACCTGTCGACCCCCATCGAGGTCTTCACCCGCACGCGGCTGCCCGACGGCCGCCCCGGCTACCGCGTGCGCGTGTGCTCCGAGCGGCCCGATGTCGACGCGGGGCTGTTCACGCTCCGTACGTCATGGGATCTGGACGCGTTGAAGGACGCCGACACGGTCCTCGTACCCGGCACCGCCGACCCCTCGCGGCCCCTGCCGCCGGCCGTCCGGGACGCGCTCCGTGAGGCCGCCGCGGCCGGTACCCGTATCGCCTCCGTCTGCTCGGGGTCCTTCGTCCTCGCCGCCGCCGGTCTGCTCGACGGGCTGCGGGCGACCACGCACTGGATCGCGGCCGACCGCCTCGCCGCCGGTTATCCGGGCACCGACGTCGACCCGGACGTGCTGTACGTCGACAACGGCCAGATCCTCACCTCCGCGGGCGCCGCCGCGGGGCTCGATCTCTGTCTGCACATGATCCGCCGTGACTACGGCTCCGCCGTCGCCGCCGACGCCGCCCGGCTGTCGGTGATGCCGCTGGAACGCGAGGGCGGGCAGGCGCAGTTCATCGTGCGGGAGCAGCCGTCCACGCCTCGTGGCGCGACCCTCGAACCGCTCCTGCGGTGGCTGGAGGAGCACGCCGAACGCGACCTCAACATGGCGGACATCGCCGCCCGGTCGGGGACGAGCACCCGCACCCTGATGCGCCACTTCCGCGAACAGACCGGCACCACACCGCTGCGCTGGCTCCACCGGGCACGCGTCCGCCGGGCCCAGCACCTGCTGGAGACCACCCAGCACTCCGTTGAACGCGTCGCCGCCCAGGTCGGTTTCGGCTCGGCCACCGCCTTCCGTGACCGCTTCAAGCAGATCACCGGCGTGAGCCCGCACGCCTACCGGCGCTCGTTCCGCTCGGCCACGAGCGAGTCCTGGACAGCCGTATCGCAGGCCGGGCACATGGCCTCGTCCGCCACGGGGCGGAACAGCAGCGGCTGGACGTGGCGTTCGCTCTCGCACTCGCGCATCTGGGCGACCCGGGGCACGGGGGCGGGCGGAGGGACATGTACGGCCACCGGCTCGCGGAGGATGTAGCGGACCAGGCCGCCGGGGCTGTGGATGCACGTATCGGTGGCGGGCAGACTCCGGCGGATCTCGGTGCGTACGCCGTCGGCAGTGTGGCCGCGCGCCAGCCACTGCGAGGCGAGCGTGGCCAGTTGGGGCAGCATCCCGCGTGGGACGCGCAGGCGGCGGTCGAGGTGATGGAGGTCGGTCACCGCCTCCCGCGCCGCGTCCGGCTCCTGATGGTGGGAGGTGTTCCCCTTCGGGGTGTTTTCTGGATGACGACCGGCGGCCCGACCCGTCGGCCGACCGGCGGCCGGAGAATTGACCGCCGGAGCCACGACCGGGACTCCCCCGCCTCTCGCGGCCGCCGCCTCCGCCTCCGACAGGGGGACGCTCGACACGAGTTGGACGGTGGACCACAGGCCGCGAACGCCCTGCTGGCGCCACTCGTGGACGTAGCCCTCCGCCTTCAACTGCCCCTTGGCACGGAGGAACGCGCCCTTCTTGATCCCGGCGCGTGTCGCGGTCCGCGAGAGTGATTCCTTGGCGTCCAGCGGGAGCGAGAGCTGCCAGGTCAACAGCCGTACGGCGTCGGAGGACAGACGCGGATGGCGGATGATGTCGTTCGATACCTGCGAGAAGAAACGGGCAGGCGGGATAACATGCCGAAGCATTCCGGGTGCTCCTATCGCACTCGTCGTGTAGGCCCTCGTCGCTGGCTGCGAACCGGCGATGGGGGCCGCTTTGTGCTCACGGTACAGCAACACGCGTGCACACAGAGTCACTTCGCGCGATCACCCGAGGAGCCCGGCACATGACCCCCGACACCCGCGTAGACCCTCCTCACCTCGGCGACGAGCGCGACACCCTGCGGGCCTACCTCGACTACCACCGGGCGACCCTCGCCATGAAGTGCGCCGGCCTGAGCGACGACGAACTGCGGCAGCAGTCGATGGCGCCATCGACGCTCTCCCTCCTCGGCCTCGTACGCCACCTCGCCGAGGTCGAACGCGCCTGGTTCCGGCGGGTGTTCGATGACAACGGGGCGCCGATGCTGTGGTCACCCCCGGGCGAGATCGACTTCCAGGCGGCGTACGACGCGGGCGGCTCGACCCGGTCCGAGGCGTTCACCGCCTGGGAGGCCGAGGTCGAGAACTCCCGCAGTGTCGAACGGGCCGCCGTATCACTTGATGTGACGGGGCATCAGCCCCGATGGGGCGAGGACGTCTCGCTGCGGATGGTGATGGTCCACGTACTACTGGAGTACGCCCGCCACAACGGCCACGCGGACCTGCTGCGCGAGGGAGTCGACGGGACGGTGGGTGCGTAGCCGGGCCGGCCCGCCCCGGGAGCCCGGCCCCTCCCTGTCACACGTAACCCGTCACACGTGACCCGTCATACGTACCGCGCGTACTCGTCCAGCGCCCCCAGCACCTCCGTCTCGCCGCCCGAGGGCAGTTGCAGCACCACTTCGCTCACGCCCAGGTCCGCGTAGTGCGTCAGCTTGCCCGCTGAGGGACGGACCGCGTACGGGACGATCTGGAGTGCTTCGGGGGCGCGGCCCGCGCCCTCCCATGCCTTGCGCAGCGCCGGGATCGACTCGCCCAGGCCCCGGCCGCCGATCGGAAGCCAGCCGTCCGCCTGTTCGGCGATCCGGGCGAAGAGTCTGGGCCCCGCCGCGCCGCCGACCAGGGTGCGGGGGGCGCCGTTCGCAGGCTTGGGGTGGACCTCGCTGGGGCGTACGGAAGCGAACTCGCCCTCGTAAGGCGTCGGTTCGGGCGCCCACAGCGCGCGCATCATCGCCAGCCGGTCCCACCCGAGTTCGCGCCGTGTCGCCCAGTGGACGCCGTGGTCCGCCGCCTCCTCCTTGTTCCAGCCGAAGCCGAGCCCGAGGGTGAACCGGCCGCCCGACAGATGGTCCAGCGTCGCGATCTGCTTGGCGAGGTCGATCGGGTCGTGCTGGGCGATGAGGGTGATGCCGGTGGCGAGGCCGAGCCGGTCGGTGACCGCCGCCGCCTGGCCGAGCGCGACGAAGGGGTCGAGCGTACGGCCGTACTCACGCGGCAGATCGCCGCCCGCCGGGTACGGGGTGGCCCGCTCGACCGGGATGTGGGTGTGCTCGGGGAGGTAGAGCCCGGCGAAGCCACGCTCCTCCAGCTCCCGTGCGAGCCGCACGGGCGTGATCGTCTCGTCGGTGAGGAAGATGGTGGTCGCGATCCGCATGCGGGCCTTCTCTTTTCGGGTCGGGTGGCGGAGCTCGGTGGTGGGCGAGCGGCGTACAAACCTATGCCCGGCCCGGCGGGACTGATGCGGACCCGGGTCCCACCAGCCACTGGCAATGTGCGGACCACCTTCCAAACCCCTTCCCTTGCCCGCCCGTTCACGGCTCAATACCAGGGTTCGAGTGCACCACTCCTGTCCGTTCCTGTCCCTTCCTGTCCCTCTCGACACTCCTGGGGAGCCGCCGGCATGTGCAACGACCACACGGAACACGCGATGGGCAGACGCGGTCTGCTCGTGACCGGAGCGGCGGCGGCCCTTACGTTGGGCACCGTGAGCTTCGCGAACGCCGCGCCCAGCGGAAACGGCAGCGGAAACGGAATCGGCACCGGGAACGGAGACGGCACCGGCACCGGGACCGGAGACGGCACCGGCACCGAGACCAGGACCGTACGCGGCACCCTGCCCACCGGCTCCCCCGACTTCGTCTACCTCCCGGTCGACGTACCGCGCGGCGTCCGCGAGATCCGCGTCTCGTACAGCTACGAGCGGCCCACCGTCCCGGCCGGCACCCAGGGCAACGCCCTCGACATCGGGATCTTCGACGAGCGCGGCACCGAACTCGGCGGCAACGGCTTCCGGGGCTGGTCCGGCGGCGCGCGTACGGAGTTCTTCATCCGCGCCGATGAGGCGACCCCCGGCTATCTGCCGGGCCCGGTCCGGTCCGGGAAGTGGCACGTCGCGCTGGGCCCGTACACCGTCGCGCCCGAGGGTCTCCCGTACGAGGTCACGATCACCCTCACGTACGGCGCCCCCGGCAGCACCCCGCGCCCGGTCCACCCGCCCGAGCGGGCCAAGGGGCGCGGGCGCGCCTGGTACCGGGGCGACTGTCATCTGCACTCCGTGCACTCGGACGGCAGGCGCACCCCGGCGGAGATCGCGGCGGGCGCGCGGGCCGCCGGGCTGGACTTCATCAACACCAGCGAGCACAACACCTCGTCCGCGCACGGCGCGTGGGACGGGCTGTGGGGCGACGACCTGCTGATCCTCACGGGTGAGGAGATCACCACCCGTAACGGCCATGTCGTCGCCATCGGCATGGACGCGGGCACGTTCGTCGACTGGCGCTACCGGGCCCGTGACAACCGCTTCGGGCACTACGCGCGCGAGGTGCGGCGCGCGGGCGGGCTGGTCGTGCCCGCGCATCCGCACGCCACCTGCATCGGCTGCAACTGGAAGTTCGGCTTCGGGGACGCCGACGCGGTCGAGGTGTGGAACGGTCCCTTCACCCCGGAGGACGAGGTGGCCCTGGCCTCATGGGACAACACCCTTGTGTCGTCCGCGCGTTCGGGACGGCCGTGGACCCCGGCGATGGGCAGCAGCGACGCGCACCGCGACCCCGACCCGATCGGCACCCCGCAGACGGTCGTCCTCGCCGACGAGTTGTCCCGAGAGGCGATCCTGGCCGGCATTCGCGCGGGCCGCAGCTACATCGCGGAGTCGGCTGCGGTGTCCGTGACGTTCGGCGCCTCGGGCGGTCGCGGGCAGCACGCGGGCATCGGCGAGCGGCTGCGGGTGGCCGACGACGCCCCGGTGACGGTACGGCTGGAGGTCACCGGCGCCCCGGCGGGCAGTTCGGCGCGCATCGTCACCGAACAGGGGACGCTGCACACCGCCGCGCTGCCGGAGTCGGGCTCGGGCACGGTGGAGTGGCGTACGACCGCCGAGTACGCGACGTACGTACGCGCGGAGGTACGCCGCCCGCCGGCGGTCCCGGGTGTGCCCGGCCTGCCCGGTCCCTTCGTCGCGCTCACCAACCCGGTGTTCCTGGGCGGCAAGGGCGCCTAGGGCCTGTCGTTTGGATCAGGCCGGATCAGGGAGCGCCCGCCGCGCCAGCGGCTGATGTCCGCGTTGGTGCGTGGGAGCGCAAGGCGGAGGAGGGAGACAACGCGGAGCGTTGGCGACCGACGACAACGCGGCGGGCGTGCGTGCCAGGGACCGCGAGCCCGGCAAGATCCGAACGACAGGCCCTAGGTCGTGTCCGGCGGCTTGTCGACCGGGCCCCGCCCCCGTATCACCACGGGGCGGGGCACCCGGCTCACCGCCACGGATCGCTGAACGACCTTCCGGGTACCGGCTTGGCGATCAGCGCGATGGTGATGAAGAAGCTGACCTGCCCGATCGCGTTCACCAGCGTCGCGAGCGCCTTGGCGTCGTAGTGCTCGGCCGCCAGGGCGTACAGCTCGTCGGAGACCCGCTCACCCTCCGCGGACGGCTGGAGCACGGCGTCCACGAGCGCCAGCGCGGCGCGCTCGGCAGCGTCGAAGTACGGCGAGTCCTGCCAGGACACCACCGATGTGATCCGCTCCTGCGACACCCCGGCCTTACGAAGGAAGCCCGTGTGCAGAACGGTCAGATAGGTGCTGCCGACGAGCTGGCCCGCGCGCAGGTGGACCAGGCTGATCGTGGTGCGCGGTACGGAGCCGTTGCCGACGGCCTTGAACAGCGCCGCCGATACCTCCGCCAGCTCGGGGACGAGCTCGGACGGGTCCTCGGTCATCCGCGGGCCCTTCGGGACCACCGCGGCGATCGAACGTGTTTCCATGGCCGTGTCCTTCGTGTTGTCGCGTCGCCGCCACCGTCGCGTTCACTCACGCGCCGGCGGCACTCTCACCCTCCTGACGGATCCCGGCGCGGAGTTGTGACCGACGGGCTGTCCGCATCCGGATTTACCCGGAGGGGTCGCGTCCTTTACCGTGTCGAGGGCTTGTGCAGACCCCCGCCCGAGGCTGACGCCGCCACTCCGGACAAGGCAGACTGTCGGGGGCGATACCGGCAGTTCGGCGGGCAGGGGGAGCTATGGACCGTGACAGCGGGCCGCGCGTACCGGAGCAGCGGGCTCCGGCCACACCGAACAGCACGACGACCAGCACGAAGAGCGGCGCGGCCGACATCACGACGAACAGCGCGGCGAGCAGCGCGGTGAGCACCGGGAAGAACGCCGGGAAGAGCATCGCGGAGAGCGGCGCACCGGCCGGCACCCCGGTCCTGCTCGGCGAGCTGCGTTTCGCCGTACTCGGACCGGTGCGGGCCTGGCGTGGTGGCGAGTCGCTGTCGTCCGGTTCACCTCAGCAGCGCGCACTGCTCGCCGCTCTCCTCCTGCGGGACGGCCGGACCGCCACCGCCGGTGAGCTGATCGACGGCATCTGGGGCGAGACGCCGCCGCCGCAGGCGCTCGCCACCGTGCGTACGTACGCCTCCCGGCTGCGCAAGGTCCTGTCCCCCGGTGTCCTGGTCAGCGAGTCCGGCGGGTACGCCCTGCACACCCGGCCGGACGCCCTGGACCTCGGCGTGGCGCAGGAGTTGGCCGCCGCCGCCGAGAAGGAGCAGACGGCGGGGAACCGTCACCAGGCCCGTGTGCTGATCAACAAGGCGCTGGGTCTGTGGGACGGCGAACCGCTGGCGTCCGTGCCCGGTCCGTACGCGGAGACCGAGCGCGCGCGGCTCGTCGAGTGGCGCCTCCAGCTCGTCGAGGGCCGGCTGGACATCGATCTGGAGCTGGGCCGGCACGCGGAGGCCGTCTCCGAACTCACCGCGCTGACCGCCGCGCACCCGCTGCGCGAGCGCCTGCGCGAACTGCTGATGCTGGCCCTCTACCGCAGCGGCCGGCAGGCCGAGGCGCTGGCCGTGTACGCGGACACGCGCCGTCTCCTCGCCGACGAACTGGGTGTGGACCCGCGGCCCGAACTGGCCAGGCTCCAGCAGCGCATTCTCCGGGTGGACGCCGAACTGGCCCGCCCGACGGAGGAGACCCCGCCCGTCGTCACCTTCACCCGGCCCGCCCAACTTCCCGCCACGGTGCCGGACTTCACCGGACGGGACCTGTTCGTACGGGAGTTGGGCAACCGGCTCGCCAGAGCCGAGGGTTCGGTGATGGCGGTCTCCGCGCTCGCCGGTATCGGTGGCGTGGGCAAGACGACGCTCGCCGTGCACGTCGCGCACGCGGCCCGGCCGCGCTTCCCCGACGGCCAGTTGTACGTGGACCTCCAGGGCGCGGGTGCGCGGTTCGCCGAACCGGAGGCGGTGCTCGGCTCGTTCCTGCGGGCGCTCGGCACTCCCGACTCGGCGATCCCGGACTCGGTGGACGACCGCTCCGCGCTGTACCGCTCGACGCTGGACGGCCGCCGGGTGCTGATCCTGCTCGACAACGCGCGCGACGCCGCGCAGGTACGCCCGCTGCTGCCCGGTACGGAGGGATGTGCCGCGCTCGTCACGAGCCGCGTCCGGATGGTCGACCTGGAGGGCGCCCATCTGGTCGACCTGGACGTGATGTCGCCGGAGGAAGCTCTCCAGCTCTTCACCCGCATAGTCGGTCAGGAGCGCGTCACTTCGGAGCGCGAGGCGGCGCTGGACGTGGTCGCCGCCTGTGGTTTCCTGCCGCTCGCCATCCGGATCGCCGCCTCCCGGCTGGCCTCGCGCCGCACCTGGACGGTCTCGGTCCTGGCGGCGAAGCTCGCCGACGAGCGCCGACGGCTGGACGAACTCCAGGCGGGTGACCTGGCGGTGAAGGCGACCTTCGAACTCGGCTACGGCCAGTTGGAGCCCGCCCAGGCCCGCGCGTTCCGGCTGCTGGGGCTGGCCGACGGGCCGGACATCTCGCTGGCGGCGGCAGCCGCCGTACTCGATCTGCCGACGCACGTGACCGAGGATCTGCTGGAGTCCCTGGTGGACACCTCCCTCCTGGAGTCCGCCGCGCCCGGCCGCTACCGCTACCACGATCTCGTGCGGCTCTACGCGCGTGCCTGCGCCGACCGCGACGAACAGCCGCGCACCGGGATCGACGCGGCGCTCTTCCGGCTGCTGGACTTCTATCTGGCGACGGCGGCGCGCGTGTACACGATCGAGCGGCCGGGCGACCGCCTCAAGGACCATCTGGAGCCCACGGAGTACGAGGGTCTGGTCTTCACCGACCGGCACGAGGCGCAGGACTGGCTGTACGCGGAGGCCGACTGTCTGCTGGCGTGCGCCCGGCAGGCGGCGGGCGGGTCGCGGCTGCGGGGTGCGGTCGATCTTCTGTGGGCCGCGCAGGACCTGGCGGAGTCGGGCGCCAACTCCAAGTCGTACGAGACGGCGGCCCGTTCCGCGCTCGCTGCGGCACGCGCGGCGGGCGACGCCCGTACGGAGGGGCGTGCGCGGACCTCGATGACCAACGTCCATCTGGTGGCGGGCCGTTACGAGGAGGCGGACGACGAGGCCCGGCAGGCGGCGGCGCTGGCGGAGTCCGTGCAGGACCCGGTGCCGGTCTACTGGTCGGACAACGACCGGGGCATCATCGCCTTCAACCAAGGCCGCTTCCAGGACGCCGAGACGCATCTTTTCAGGGCGATGGAGGGCTCCCGCGCCGACGGCAACCGCCCCGGCGAGGCGAGCGCCCTGTGCAACCTCTCGCGCATCCAGCACTCCCTGGGCCGTACGTCCCAGGCCGTGGCGCTGGCCGAACAGGGTGTCCAGGTCTACGACAGCATCGGGCACACACTGCGGCTCTCCAACGCCCGCTTCGCGCTGGGGATCGCGCTCACGAACGCCGGGCGGCACACGGAGGCGCTGGAGCAACTGGGCGAGGCGCTGGAGGGGTTCGAGGCGAACCGGCAGCGACTGTGGGAGGGCACCACCCACTTCCGTATCTCACAGGCCCACTTCGCGGCCCACCGTGCCGGAGCCGCCGCGCAGCACGCCGAGCAGGCGCTCGCGATCGGCTGCATCGGCGGTGACCGGACGAGGGGCAACGTCCTGATCACGCTGGGCAAGGCGCTGGAGAGCCTGGGGCAGGCGGACCGGGCGCGGGTGTGCTGGCGCGAGGCGCTCGCGCTGCACGAGGGGTCGGGCGCGGTGGAGGCCGAGGAGGCACGGGAGTTGCTCGGCGTCCCGCTCAGCGCGGCATAGGGGACGCATGGGGCGAGTGCCGCCCGGTGGGGACGGTCGCTCCGCCGGGGCCGGTCGTCCTGCCGGGGTGTCCGATGACAGGCGGGGTGCCCGGCCTGGGCGTTCATCGAATGTTTATGCTCTTTCGGCATGCTCCAGTGCATATTCGATCCGTCGCCTCGGGGGGCAGACGGGTCGCTTGGGACCGTCCCATCCTCGGGGGGTGAGCGGTCCCCCAGGCCTTCTGCCCGGCGACCTCGGGGGAGTATCCGGGCAGAAGGCCGCCTTAGGTCCGACGTAGGGCAACCCCAAGGGGGACAAGATGAGCAGCACCGAGAAGAACCCGGAAGAGACCACGCAGGGCGACCACCACTCGCCCGCGCCGCCGAAGACCACCACGACGACGCAGGGCGACCACCACTCTCCGGCACCGCCGAAGAGCGGCGCCACGACGCAGGGCGACCACCACTCCCCCACACCGCCCAAGTAGTACCGGGCGGCGGTCGCGGCGGCGGGGGAGGGGAGCTGCCGGGACCGCGCTCCAGGGGGAAAGAGAGAGACGACGACAGTCGGGACCGTTCAGGGGGCCCCGCCTGTCGTCGTCTCTCTTTGCGTTCCTGCGGTTAAGGCTGTGTCTTGCCGGTCAGGCCGCGCGTTGCCGGTCGGGCCGCGTCCTGCCGACGGTCAGGCGGAGGTGCGCAGGACGTTCTCGACCGTGCACTCGCCGCCGGAGGCGCCTTCGTCACCCGATACGTCCGCCGCGGTGACCTCGACGGTCTCCGAGCCTCCCGCGGTGACGCTCGGAATGCTGCCGAAGCCGTTGCCGACGCTCGCGCCGGCCGCGTCGGTGAACTCGACCGAGAAGGTGTAGCTGTAGTCCACCGAGCCACTGTTGGTGGCGGTGACCTCAGCGACGAAGCCGCCGGCCACGGTGTCGTACTTGCAACTGTCGATGGTCAGATCCCGGCCGGCGTCGGCGGAGCTGCCACCCGTCACGGATCCCCCGGTGGTGGTGGAGCCCGACGATCCGTCGTAGTCGTAATCGTCGTCGTCGTAGTCGCTGTCCGAGTGGCTGCTGCCGCCACTGCCGGAACTGCTGCTGGAGCAGCCACCGCCGCCGGAGCCACGGGCGCCGGTCAGCGCGAAGACGGCGATACCGAAGACGGCTATGGCACGGACATGGCGAATTTTCATTTCAACCCCCGTTGAAAATAGTGCAGTTGGTCATTGTTGATGCCCTTTTGTCGAGCGCATGTCACCCTAGCAGTGCGCGAGGGGTGCTCGGTTACGGGACCAAATCTGGCGGCCCTTGGTTCCCGGGCGTAGCGTCGGATTTCGGAAGCTGTGCTCTGCACGCTCGTCCAAGGAGGCCGTCGATGGTCCGCAACATCATCGGGTCGGTCCTCGCCGTCATCGGGGCCGCCTCGGCGGTCGCGAGTCCGTTCCAGGCCTGGTACAACGGCCGGCACGGCCGGGACTACCGCGTCGAGGACCTGTTCAACGGCATCACCGGCACCGGTTCGGACCTGTGGGTCTCTCTTCTGCTCCCGTTCGTCTTCGCCGCCCTGGTCACGCTGGTCGGGCTGGTGCTGCGCTCGCGGCTGCTGGTCGCGCTGGCCGGGCTGGTCGTGCTCGGGTTCACGATTCTGTGGATGGTGCGCCAGGGGCAGGCCGCCGGGAGCCTCTCGCTGACCAGCGACGGCACGGGGCTCGGCCTCGGCGTCGCCGCCGCCCTGGGCGGCGGGGCGCTGCTGCTGATCGCGGCGGCGGTGATGAGCGGCCGGACGCGGCGCAGAGGCGGCGGAGGCGGCCATCGGTACGTCGGCGACCGGGATCGGGATCGGAACCGGGACGGGAATCAGGACGACTACCGGGACTACAGATACGACCCGGACGTGCGGGACCAGTGGTACGACGACGACCGGATGCCGCCCGTACAACCGCCGGTGAACGGTCCGCAGCAGCAGAACGACCAGGGGGCGGGGCCGCAGTCCTGGGATACCGAGGAGCAGCCGTGGGCACAGCCCCCGCCGGACGACACGACGCGCCGTCCGCACGGGAATTGACCGGCCGGGCCGGGCGCGGGCCGGCCGGGTGCGGAGGGGCGGTCAGCCTCCTCGGCTCCCCTCTCGTACGAGCGGGGAGCGTCAGCGGGCGCCCCGGCCCGTGGCCGTGCCCTTGATCGCGTCCAGCGCGTACACGCAGCGGTCCTTGCTGCACGCGTACACCACTCCTCCGCGCGCCACCGGTGAGCCCGTGATCTCGCCGCCCGTCGCCAGCTTCCAGCGGAGCTGTCCGCCGCCGGCGTCCAGCGTGTAGAGGACATGGTCGGCCGAGCCGAAGTGCAGTCGGCCGTCGGCCACGACGGGCGCGCCGACGACCTCGCCGCCCGCGGCGAAGCGCCACTTGGGTGTGCCGGCCACCGCGTCCAGCGTGTAGAGCGCGCTGCCGCTGCCCACGTGCACGTTCCCGGCGGTGACCAGGACCGGTTCGAGGGACTGGCGGGCCTCGGTGGCGATGCGCCAGCGGTCCTTGCCGGTGGTGGCGTCCAGCGCGTACACGGTGCCGAGGTAGTCGGCGAGGTAGACGCCGCCGCCGGTCACGGCGGGGCCGGGCGCGAAGGCGGGCGGCGAGAGGAAGACGGCGGGCGCCTCGAAGTGCCAGCGCACACGGCCGGTCGCGGCGTCGATGGACAGGACGCGGGTACCGGCCGAGACGTACACGTACCCGTCCGGGGCGGGGACCAGGCGAATCGGTACGCCGCCGCAGGACGCGCCGTCGCCGATGGGGTATGACCAGCGCTCGCTGCCGGTGCGCGCGTCGAGCGCCCGGAGCCGGGCGTTCTGCCACACGTACACCGTGCCGTCGAAGATGGCGGGTCCGGCCTCGGGCGTCTCGAAGTCGGTCTGGGCGCCGCTGACTTCCCACAGCTTCTCGCCGTTGGACGCCTCCCACGCCTGGACGCCGCCGCCGCGCGTACCGGTGACGACGGTGCCCCGGTCGGTCTTCAGCGAGTACACCCAGGCGTCGGTCTGGAGCCGCCAGCGCTCGGTGCCGTCCGAGCCGTCGAGCGCGTAGAGCGTGGGACCGTCGGATGCGTGGATACGGCCTCCGGAGACGGCCATCGCCCACGCCACGTCGCGTGTCTTGAACTGCCGGCGCCCGCTGCCCACGTCCAGCGCGTGCACCTCGAACGACGTGACGTAGAGCAGATCGCCGTCGACGACGGGGGTGCCCCAGACGTCGTTGGACATCCGGAAGCGCCAGGGCCGCCAGCGGCCCGGTGCCGCGCCGTCGGGTGCGGGCGAGGGCGCGGGCATCGGCGGCGCCGCGGGGGCCTGGACGGCGCCGGCGGGCAGGTCCGCGGTCAGCCCGGCGGGTGGCCGGATCCAGCCGGTGGCCGGTCCGGCGTCGGCGGAGGCGGCGACCCGGCCGTCGGGGACGCGGGGGCCGGGGCCGATCGGTACGGGGGAGCCGGAGAGCCTGACCGGGCCGCCGGGGGACGCGCCCAGCGGTGCGGGCACGGCGGGCGCCCCACCGCCGCCCCGGCCGCCCTGCTGTCCCTGTCCGGCCCGACCGCCCTGGCCGCCGCCCTGACCTCCCTGGCCTTCGCCGTCGCGGCGCCACGCGGCGTCCCAGTCGGGCGAGTGCGCGGGCGGCGGCGGATGGTGCGCGGGCGGCGGCGGGACCGGCGGGCGCGCCGCCGCGGCGGCGGCGGCCGCGTTGATCCGTCCGCCACCACGCCGTTCCTCGATCATCTCGGTGGCGGACGCGGGCAGCCAGGCCGAAGCCGTACCACTGTCGTCACTGCCCGAGGCGAACAGG
Organism: Streptomyces sp. NPDC060366; assembly: GCF_042725135.1. NCBI lineage: Bacteria > Bacillati > Actinomycetota > Actinomycetes > Kitasatosporales > Streptomycetaceae > Streptomyces > Streptomyces sp. NPDC060366. The sequence goes on from NZ_JBHXDC010000025.1 coordinate 19,754, forward strand.
TGCGGGGCGAGCTGCGACTGGAGGTCGGCGGGCGACGGGCGACGGGCGGCGTCCATCTGCATGCACGACTCGATGAGCGGGCGCAGGTCGTCGGGCATCCCCTCCAGATTCGGTCCCTCACGCAGCAGCATGAAGACCGTCTCGACGGGGTTGGCGCCGTGGAAGGGGGCGTGTCCGGTGGCGGCGAAGACGAGGGTGGAGCCGAGCGAGAAGATGTCGCTGGCGCCCGTGACGCTGCGGGAGTCGCGTGCCTGCTCGGGCGACATGTACGCGGGGGTGCCGACGGCCACGTTGGTCATGGTCAGCCGGGTGTTGGAGACGCCGGACGCGATGCCGAAGTCGATGACGCGCGGCCCGTCCTCCACCACCAGCACGTTCGACGGCTTGAGGTCACGGTGGACCAGACCCTCGCCGTGGATGGACTGGAGCGCCTCGGCGATGCCGGCGGCCAGCCAGCGCACGCCCTGGACCGGCAGCGGACCGCACCGGTTGACCATCTCTTCGAGCGAGGGCGCGGGCACGTAGGCGGTGGCCAGCCAGGGCACGGCGGCCCGGGGGTCGGCGTCCACCACGGCGGCCGTGTAGAAGCCGCTGACCGCGCGGGCGGCCTCCACCTCGCGCGTGAAACGGACGCGGAACAGCTGGTCCTCGGCGAGCTCGGTGCGCACCGTCTTGATCGCCACGCGCCGGCCCGAGGCCGAGCGCGCGAGATAGACGAGCCCCATACCGCCCGCTCCGAGGCGTCCGAGCACCTCGAAGGGCCCGATACGTCTCGGATCGTGCTGCGTCAGCTGCTCCACTTGCCTGCCACCTCCCCGTACGGGCCACAAAGGTACGGCCCCCTGCACCCTGATTCTTCCTGTCTGGCTCGATGGTTGCGAACCCGGGGGCGGATCGGGGTGTCTCACCCTGTTTCGGACAGGAAATGAGCGAACGACCTCGTACGGGGTGAGTATCACGCCCGTATGAGTGTTGACGCGTACGGGCCAACGCGGGTTGCGCCGCCCCCGGACTCCGGACGGACTACGCCGCCGCCGGCTCGGCGAGCAGCGCGAAAGCGGCGCCCTGGTTGTCCGCGACGACGGCGATCCGGCCGTACGGGGTGTCGGCGGCGGACTCCCTGACCCGGCCGCCCAGCCGTACGGCGTCGGCGACCGTCTCGTCGCAGTCGGCAACGGAGAAGTAAACGAGGAAATGCCCCGGCATCTCCTTGGGGAATGCGTCGGTGATGACACTTCGCCCGCCGATCGCGGTGTCACTCCCCGGCTCGGAGCCCTCCGGGGACCAGGTGCGGTAATCGGCCGGTTCGCCCGGCAGGTCCTTGCCGACGAAGCCGAATACCGACTCGTAGAAGAGGTCGACGCTCTCCTTGTCCCTCGTATAGACCTCTGTCCAGCAGAAAGATCCGGGCTCGCTCTGCTTTTCGAAGCCGGGGAACGCCCCCGGCTGCCAGAGGCCGAAGACCGCGCCGCCGGGATCGACGCCCTGCGCCATCGTGCCGTACGGACCCACGGGTGTCGGATCCATCACCATTCCGCCGCCGGCCTCCTTGATTCGCGCACTGAGTGCGGCGGCGTCAGATGTCGCGAAATAAACGCCCCAGGCGGTCGGCATACGCCCGTCCTGCTTCGCTGCGAGTGCGGCCACTCGCTTTCCGTCACTGAAAGCATTCGTGTAGTGCCCGTATGCCGCACCGCCGTCCGCGCCGAATGTCCAGCCGAACAGCTCGCCGTAGAAACGCTTGCCCGCCTGGACGTCGGGAAGCGACACATCCACCCAGCACGGTGTGCCTTCCGCGAATGCGGCCATGAGCCCGGATCCTTCCTTCGTGTGCGCACCGCCCGAGCGGCGCCCCTTCCGGCCACGCTAATGGCGCATTTCGCCCGGCGCAGGGCGGGGCAAATCGAACAATTGACTAATTGTCTCCTGGTGAGGGCCTGTGCGCACTGAGTTGTCCACCGAAGTTGTCCACAGGCTGTTGATAACACTTTTCCTGGTCACGGCCGTCCGGGGCGCGCCCCCTTACCGCCTCTTAACGGTCTCTTACGGCCCCGGTGATCAGCGGGCGGTTCCCCATTTGCAGTCGGCCGAATCGCGCTCCGATCCCCCCTCGGTAAGCTGACGGCATGACAGGACAAGTGCGTACCGTCGACGGCCGCGTGGCCGGTCGGCGCGGCCAGGCGACGCGGCAGAAGCTGCTCGACTGCCTCAGCGAGATGCTCAGCACCTCGCCGTATCGGGACGTCAAAGTCATCGACGTGGCCCGGAAGGCAGGCACTTCACCCGCGACCTTCTATCAGTACTTCCCGGACGTCGAAGGCGCCGTCCTTGAGATCGCCGAGGAAATGGCCAAGGAGGCCGCCGGATTGACCGAACTGGTCTCCGGCCGCTCCTGGGCGGGTAAAGCGGGACGCCAGACGGCGGAAGAACTCGTAGAGGGATTCATCGACTTCTGGCGCAAGAACGACGCGATCCTCAGGGTCATCGATCTCGGCGCCGCCGAGGGCGACAAGCGGTTCTACAAGATCCGTATGAAGATCCTGAGTTCGGTCACCAACTCCCTTACGGATTCCGTGAAGGAGCTCCAGTCCAAAGGCAGGGTCGACAAGGACGTCAACCCCGCCGCGATGGCCGGTTCGCTGGTCGTCATGCTCGCCGCGGTGGCCGGGCACCAGAAGGGCTTCCAGACCTGGGGCGTGAAGCAGGCCGAACTGAAGCCGAATCTGGCGCTGTTGGTCCACCTGGGCGTCACGGGCAAGAAGCCGGCGAAGTAGCCGCGCCCGCGGGGCACGGTACGGGCGTGCCCTTCCCTCCGTCCTGTCACGCCGGTGGCGGATCAGCGAACTGATCCGTCGCCGGCGCTCCCGTCTCACGGACCGGACGGCAGCACACGCTCCACCATGTCGCCGATCAGCCGCGCGGCCTCCTCCTCCGAGAAGACACCGGGCAGCGTGAGCCGCTCCACCACCAGCCAGTTGGCGGCCAGATAGAGCATCTTGACCGCGTCGGCGTCACCGGGCAGCCCGGACGCCAGATGCCCCTCGACGTTCGCCTCGACGTCCTCGACGACGCGCGCGGTCAGTACGGCGCGCAGCTCGGGGCGCCGGGTGGCCTCCAGGCGCAGTTCGAGCAGCGCGAGGAAACCGGTCCGGAACGCGGTGACGCGCTCCACCACCTGCCGCACCAACTCCGCCGTCCGCTCACGGGTGTTGGGCCCGGCGAACAGACCGGCGGCGGTGGCCTCGTCCGGGATGAGCCGTTCGTAGATCCGGTGGCCCACCTGGTTGAGCAGCTCGTCACGGCTGGTGAAGTAGTTGGACGCCGTGCCTTTGGGCACGGCCGCCTCGGCGTCGACGGCCCGGAAGGTCAGACCGCGGGCACCGTCCTTGGCGAGCACTTCGATGGCGGCGTCGACAAGTGCCGAGCGCCGGGCCAGGTTCTGTCGCATCGGGGCGGTCACACCTTTTCGCGTTGATACCACTTCATGTGTAGTACTACATCGTAAGTGGTGGTCGGTGCCCAGTGCGTCCGGGACCGGCGCGGTGGATGGGCCCTCGCGGTTGAATGGGCCCATGAGCAACGACGAGGCCGACGAACAGCAGGCGTTCCGCGCGGCCCTGCCGGAGCTGCGGGTATGGGACACCGATCTGCCCGCCTTCGATCCGGCCGCCGTGCCCGACGCACCGCTGACGCTGTTCCACCGGTGGTTCGTCGAGGCGGTGGCGGCCGGGCAGAGCGAGCCGCACGCCATGACGCTCGCGACCGCCGACGCCGACGGGCGGCCGGACGTACGCACCCTGCTGCTGCACGACGCCGACGAGCGCGGCTGGCACTTCGCCTCGCACGCGACCAGCGCGAAGGGCCGCCAGCTGGCCGCCCGGCCGTGGGCCGCGCTCGGCTTCTACTGGCCGGCGCGGGGGCGGCAGATCCGGGTACGCGGCGCGGTGAGCGCCGCCGGACCCGAGGAGAGCCGGGCCGATCTGGGCGTCCGGTCCACCGGCGCGCTCGCCTCGGCGCTCACCGGGCGGCAGAGTGAAGTGCTCGGCTCCACCGAGGAGTTGGCGCGTGCGTCCGAGGCGGCGTGGGAGCGGGCGCGGGCCGAGCCGCAGGCGCCGGTCCCCACCTGGACGCGGTATGTGCTGGAGGCGGACGAGGTCGAGTTCTTCCAGGGCGACGCGCACCGCCGCCATGTCCGGCTGCGCTACCGCCGTACGGCCCCGGGCCCGGCCACGAACGGCGGCGACTGGTCCCGCGAGCTGCTCTGGCCCTGAGAGGCGTCCTGCCGATCAGGCCGGAAGCGGTCGCGGGAGTTCTCGATGTGGCCCAGATGCCGCTGGGTCCAGTCGCACATCAGGTCGACCGTCTCGCGGAGACCGCGGCCCGGTTCGGTGAGGGTGTACTCGACCTTCGGCGGCACGGTGGGGTGCACGTTCCGCTCCACCAGGCCGTTGCGTTCCAGCATGCGCAGGTTCTGGGTCAGCATCTTGTGGCTGATGCCCTCGACCTCGTCCCGCACCTCCCCGAAGCGCAGGGTGCGCTCCCCCAGCGCCTCGATGATCAGCAGCGCCCACTTGTTGGCGACGTCGGAGAAGATCTCCCGCGCCAGCGAGTCCGCGCGCCTCAGGTCCGCGTCCTCGGGCAAGCCGCTGAACTGCTTGGTCACCATCAGGTTCCCCAGTCACCAAAAAGTGCGTTCTTCCATGTCAGCCCACACTCTCCTACGGTTCCTGGGTAACCACAAGAGACCGACCAAGAGACCTCAGAGCAAGGTGGGAACCATGGCCATCACCCTCGTCGACCCGACCGGACTTCCGAAGACCGACGTCTACCGGCAGGTGTCGATCGCAACCGGATCGAAGCTGGTCTTCATCGCCGGACAGGTCGCCTGGGACGCGGACGGCGCCACCGTCGGCGAAGGAGACCTCGCCGCCCAGGTCGAGCGGTGCTACCTCAACATCGGCACCGCCCTGGCCGGGATCGGCGCCTCCTTCGACGACGTCGCGAAACTGACCGTCTACGTCGTCGACTGGACGCCCGACAAGATGCCGCTGTTCCTGGACGGGCTCGCCCGCGCGACGGCGAAGCTGGGGGTGACCCCCGTACCGCCGGGCACGCTGCTGGGCGTCGCGGCACTGGACGTACCCGAGCATCTGGTCGAGATCGAGGCCACCGCGGTCATCGACTGATCCCCCGGCGGTGCGCCCACCCAGCTGCGCGCGGCGGGCGAGGGCGACCGCGCGCAGCGTCTGATTCACGCCGACTTTCACTGCGGATTCAGCCTCCGCGCGCAGGACTTACCCGTACGTAACCGATTCGCAATCGATTCCCATCTTGACCGAGACCCAACAAGTGCCCGCTCGATTACGCTCAGCTGTCATGCCCAGCGACATCGACCTCACCAACGACCGCCCCGTGTACGTCATCGGCGGCGGCCCTGGCGGTCTCGCCGTCGCCGCCGCCCTGCGCGCGCAGGGTGTACGAGCCGTGGTGCTGGAGAAGTCCGAGGCCGTCGGGGCCTCTTGGCGCGGTCACTACGACCGGCTCCATCTGCACACCACCCGCAAGCTGTCCGCGCTGCCGGGCCTGTCGATGCCGCGGTCCTTCGGCCGCTGGGTCTCGCGGGACCACATGGTCCGCTATCTGGAGAAGTACGCGGAGTTCCACGGCCTGGAGATCGTGACCGGCGTCGAGGTCACCGGCATCGACCGCTCGGCGGACGGCGAGAGCTGGCTGCTGCACGCGACCGGCGGCCGGGAGCTGACCGGGAGCGCCGTCGTCGTCGCCACCGGCTACAACCACACGCCGCGGCTGCCCTCCTGGCCGGGTACGGATTCGTACGAGGGTGAACTGCTGCACGCGGGTACGTACCGCAACCCCCGTCCGTACGCGGGCAAGGACGTCCTGGTCGTCGGCGCCGGCAACACGGGCGCGGAGATAGCGGTCGACCTGGTGGAGGGCGGCGCGGCGCGGGTGCGTCTCGCGATCCGTACCGTCCCGCACATCGTGCGCCGCTCCACGGCGGGCTGGCCGGCCCAGCGCACCGGCATCCTGGTCCGGCGGCTGCCGACGCGGCTGGTCGACCGGGCCGGCGAGATCATGTGCCGGATCGCGGTGCCCGATCTCGCGGCGCAGGGCCTGCCGCGTCCCGACACCGGGCTGTACTCGCGGGTGCGTGAGGGCGCGATCCCGGTGCAGGACGTGGGGCTGATCGCGGCGGTGCGCAAGGGGCGGGTCGAGCCGGTCGCGGCGGTCGAGTCGTTCGACGACAACAAGGTGGTGCTGGCGGACGGTTCGCGGATCACGCCCGACGTGGTGATCGCCGCGACCGGTTACAGCCGGGCCCTGGAGGGCCTGGTGGGGCACCTCGGCGTGCTGGACGAGCGGGGGCGCCCGGTGGTGCGCGGCGCGCGCACGTCCGACCGGGCGCCGGATCTGTACTTCACCGGCTTCACGAATCCGATCAGCGGGATGCTGCGCGAACTGTCGAGGGACGCGGAGCGGATCGCGAAGGCGGTCGGGACGAAGGCGCTCAAGGCCAAGGCGGTCAAGGCCAAGGCGGAAAAGGCGAAGGCCGTCAAGCCACGCTGACCGGGGCGGTCTTGGCCCGGTTCCTGATCAGCAGGGCCATCAGCGCCGCCGCGGCGCACAGCGCGCCCGAGCCGTACCAGACCATGTTGTACGAGCCGGTGACGTCCCGCACGATGCCGCCCGCGAACGCGACGACCCCGGCGCCGATCTGGTGCGAGGCGAGCACCCAGCCGAAGACGATCGCGCTGTCGGCGCCGTAGTACTCGCGGCACAGGGCGATCGTCGGCGGGACGGTCGCGACCCAGTCCAGGCCGTAGAAGACGATGAAGAACAGCATCGGCGGCCGGACGTCCGCGCCGCCCTGCACGAGCAGCATCGGCAGGAAGAGCAGCGAGACACCGCGCAGCGCGTAGTAGACGGCGAGCAGCCGGCGCGCGTCGAAGCGGTCGGTGAACCATCCCGAGGCGATCGTGCCGATGATGTCGAAGACACCGATGACGGCGAGGAGCGAGGCGGCGGTCGTGATCTGCATGCCGTGGTCGTGGGCGGCGGGGATGAAGTGGGTCTTGACCAGGCCGTTCGTGGAGGCGCCGCAGATCGCGAACGTCCCGGCGAGCAGCCAGAAGGGGCCCGTGCGGGCGGCCTTGAACAGGACGGTGACGGCCCGCCGCGCCGCGCCGGTGACCGGGGGCGGCTTGGGCTTGAACTCGTCGGAGCCGTACGCGGGGAGCCCCACGTCCGCCGGGTGGTCGCGCAGCAGCAGCCAGACGAACGGGACGACGACGAGCGCGGACAGCGCGACGGTGATGGAGGCGGGTCGCCAGCCGTGGTTCTCCACGAGCCAGGAGAGCAGCGGCAGGAAGACGAGCTGCCCGGAGGCGCCGGCCGCGGTGAGGATCCCGGTGACGAGACCGCGCCGGGCGACGAACCAGCGGTCGGTGACGGTGGCGGCGAAGGCCAGGGCCATCGAGCCGGTGCCGAGGCCGACGAGGACGCCCCAGTAGAGGACCATCTGCCAGGCGGCCGTCATGACGACGGTGAGCGCGGAGCCGGTCGCGATGACGGTCAGCGCGACGGCGACGACCCGGCGTATCCCGAACCGGTCCATGAGCGCGGCGGCGAACGGCGCGGTCAGCCCGTACAGCGCGAGATTGACGGAGACGGCGAACCCGATCTCGCCACGCGACCAGTCGAACTCCGTGTGCAGCGGGTCGATGAGCAGCCCGGGCAGCGAGGCGAAAGCCGCGGCCCCGATGATCGTCACGAAGGTCACGGCGGCGACGAACCAGGCCCGGTGAATACGGGGCCGGGGCCGGCCGCGCGGGCCGGGGGCCTCCGCGGGTATCTCTGCTGGGGTCTCGGCTGTCTGTGTCACGTCAAGAAGCATCGGCGCCGGAGGCACACGGGACGAGTGGCCCAAAGGTCAGCGGCCAATAGGATCGAGCCATGGGGGCTACGGCCTCTCCCCCTCGGTCGTCGGGCAGGCGCTGTCGGTCCGTGCGGGGGGTGGGGTCGGTGGGGTGGATCGAGGGTGGATCACGCGTCTGAGTTCGCGGATCGGGCGCGTCGCGAAGAGTGCCGCGCAGACCAGGACGTTCACCACCGCCCCGCCCACCAGCACCTCGCGCATCCCGACCGCCTCCGCCGCCGGGCCGGCCAGTGCGCGGCCGACGGCGAGCATGATGAGGGAGCCCGCCACGTCGTACGCGTGCAGCCGGTTCAGCGCCTCCGGCGGGATCATCGTCTGCACCGTCGTGGACCACATCACCAGCCAGAACGCGAAGCCCGTGCCGCCCGCGAAGAATCCGGCGGCGAGCAGCGGCAGCGGGACGTCGTAGGCCAGCACCAGCAGATTCGCGGCGACCGCGAACAGCGCGATCGTCCCCGCGAACAGCGGTCTGGCCGGGCGCAGTCGCAGCGCCAGCAGTCCGCCCGCCACGTTGCCCGCCCCGTGGACGGTCATCATCAGGCCGAACATGGCCGAGCTGTACCGCTCGGTGACCACCACCGCCTCCAGCGGGACCATCGGCCCGAGGACGGTGACGCCGTACACCGACCAGATCGCTATCACGCCCCACAGCCACGACCGGGCGCGGAACTCGCGCCAGCCGCCGACCAGTTCGGTGAGCATCGAGTCGCCGCGGACCGGTTTCATGGTCGGCATCCGGACCATGAACAGACAGATCCCGCTGATGCCGAACGTCGCCGCGTTGACCGCGAAGATCGTGCCGGGCCCGCCGAACCCGGCCAGCGCGCCGGCCGCCGCCGGACCCGCCATCGTCGCCAGGGACTCGGCGACCCGCAGCACCGCGTTGCCGCGCTGCACGTCGGGCGAGAGTGCGGGCAGCATGCTGGCCACGCCGGGCTGGAAGAGCGCGGCGCCGAGCCCGTTGAGGGCGCTCAGCACGTACACGAGCCAGAGCGGCGGCGCTCCCCCGGCGAAGATGACTGCGAGGCCCGCCGTGCCGAACAGCCGCATCACATCGGCGAGGACCATCATCCGGCGCGGGGTGAACCGGTCGGCGAGCACTCCGCCGAAGAGCACGAACCCGGCGAAGCAGACCATCCACGCGCCGAGCGCGAAGCTGACGGACGACGCGCCGTGTCCCGATTCGAGCAGTCCGGCCGCCAGCGCGACGGGCACCATGCCGTCGCCGAAGCGCGCCACGGTCCTGGCGAGGAAGAAGAGACGGAAGTTACGGTTCCAGAGAGGGGTTTCGTCGGATTTCGCGGATTTCCCGGCCGGGCCGGGAATGGCGGGGTCCTTCGGACGCTTAGCAGTCACGGAGTCGACAGATATCAAGTGCTGGTCTGGACCACCAGGGGATTCTCGTATGACGGACAGCACGGACAGCCCGGACCGGGAGCACGCACGGTCGCCGCGCGGCACCGCACGGCCGCGCCACCGCGTCGTGGTTCTCGCGCTCGACGGAGTCCTCCCCTTCGAACTGGGCATCCCCCAGCGGATCTTCGGCCGCGCCAAGAGCCCCGAGGGCGCCCCGCTGTACGACGTGATCACCTGCTCGGTCCGCCCGCCGGGCCCGGTCCGTACGGACGCGGATTTCGACATCCTCGTGGAGAACGGCCCCGAGGCCATCGCCACCGCCGACACGGTGCTGATCCCCGCCTCGTACGAACTCGGCCCGGTCTACGAGAAGGGCATCCTCACCGACGAGCTGACCGCCGCCCTCGCGCATCTGCGTCCCGGCACCCGGCTGGTCTCCATCTGCACCGGCGGCTACGTGCTCGCCGCCGCCGGGTTCCTCGACGGCCGGCCCGCCTCCACCCACTGGTCGTCGGCCGCCCACTTCCAGCGGACCTTTCCCCGGATCAGGGTCGACGCGGACGTGCTCTTCATCGACGACGGCGACGTCCTGACCTCGGCCGGGGTCGCCGCCGGGATCGATCTCTGTCTGCACATCGTGCGCCGTGACCACGGCACGGCGGTCGCCAACGACGTCGCGCGGCGCACGGTCGTCCCGCCGCACCGGGACGGCGGTCAGGCCCAGTACATCCAACGACCCGTTCCCGACGCCCAGTTGGCGACCACCACCGCGGCCAGGGCCTGGGCGCTCGCCCGGCTGCACGAGCCGATCCAGCTGCGGGACATGGCGGAACAGGAATCGATGTCCGTACGGACGTTCACGCGCCGCTTCCGTGAGGAGGCCGGGATCAGCCCCGGCCAGTGGCTGGTCCAGCAGCGGGTCGAACGGGCGCGCCATCTGCTGGAGGCGACGGACCTGTCCGTCGACCGGATCGCGCGGGACGCGGGATTCGGTACGGCGCAGTCCATGCGCCAGCATCTCCAGGCGGCGCTCGGTGTGGCGCCGACCGTCTACCGGCGGACGTTCCGCGCGGTCGACGGCGGGAGCGAGGACCTGTGCGACGACAGCGGCGGGACCGGCGGCTCTCAGGCCTTTGTGACGGCCTTCGACGAGCCGTCCGCCCCGGCGGGGGGCCGGTCCCGGTCCCGGACCGGCTCCACGGACCGGCCGGTCACCGACAGGTCGACCGCGTAGTGCCCGAGCCCGCCGTGCCGTACGGGCGCCGGCGGCTCGTACTGCGCCGCCGGCTCCGGCTCACACCGGTCCACCTCGCACCAGATCCGCTTGCCCGAGCCCTCAGGCTGCCAGCCCCACCGGTCGGCGAGCCCGTCGACGAGCTCCAGGCCCCGCCCGTTGGTGTCCTCGCCCTGCGCGTGGCGCGGACAGGGCGGACGCGCGCTGGTGTCGGCGACCTCGACCCGTACGGTCCCGGCCTCGGCGGCCCCCGAACCGAAGAGCATCCGCAGCACGGCCGGACAGCCGGTGTGCACCACGGCGTTCGTGACGAGCTCGGAGATCAGCAGGATCAGCGTCTCCGCCAGCGGCTCGTCGTCGTTCATTCCGGAGCCGATGAGCCGCGACCGCGCCCATCGACGGGCCCGGCCGACCTCCGCCGGATCCGCCCCGACCTCCAACTGCACCTGAAGAACCTGCACCGCTCACACCATCCGAACCGGCGGGCACATCGCCTCGCGCCTCGACAAGGTCCACGACAAGGTCACAGAACGTGATTCCCTTGTGGGACAGCATGGTTGACGTACAGTCACCGCAACAAGCGCTTCGGGCATATTCCAACGCGAAGGAGTACGCGTGAGGCATACTGTGCGACGCGCTCTGCGGGTAGTCGAACAACGACGCCCCCGGCGCCTTCGTACAGTGCGATCGGCGGGCATTCCCCGGTCCGGCGTCGCCGTCCTGGCCACACCGGATCCGTCACGCCTCACCACCGCTCGCACCCGAGCGAGCGTACCGGAGCCCGCCGCCGACTCCGGGCCGTGACGGGTCACCCGAAGGACACAACCCGGTATCGACATGTGTGAACGCCACGCCGTCACGCGCAGTAACGCTCTCCGGTAGGGCTCCGCCCGGCTCGGCCGGGCGGTCCCGGACCCCCGTCCACCTCGCGGTCTACGGCTCCGGCGTCACGTAGTAGGAGGCGAACGCCGTCAGGATCTCCTCCTCGGTGATCCGGCCGTCACCGTCCCCGTCCAGCCCCCCGGCGGCCCGCGCGGCCACTCCCGGCTCCGTGCCCAGCACGATCAGGACCCGCTCGGCCGCCGCCGGCGTCACACCGTCGCCGTCCTCGTCCGCGATGGCGATCACCGCGTGCAGGAAGGGCCTGGCGATCTCGGCGAAGCGCTTGGGGCTGTCACGCAGCCTCTTCGCGGCGCCGGTGATGAATTCCTGCCGGGTGACCCGCTGGTCGCCGTCGACGTCCGCGATGCCCGCCATGCCCTGCCAGAAGGCCTCGGCCCCGCTGTAGAGGGCCTGCCCCTTGTCGGATCGTGCGGTTACGCCGAACTCCGCGAGCAGTGCCGCTGCCGCTCCGCTGAAGTCCTCGCGATCGATGTAGCCGTTGCCGTCCTGGTCGAAGGCGGCGAATCGGGAGGCGATCTTGCCCTCGTACTCTGCGCTGTCCATGCCTGGGAGCGTACGACGCCATGGGGTCGCCATGTGAAGGCTTCAGGTCTGTCCGGCGGACGGACCTCAGGCGGAGAGGGGCTGTGCTTCCTCGTCGACGGCCTCGGAGACGTCCGAGTAGACCTCGAAGAGGCGGCGCACACCGAGAGCCGCGAGAACGCGGTTCACGTGCGAGCCCTCCTCGGCGCCGTGGGCGGGCAGGATCAGATGCAGCCGTCCCTGGCAGGAGCGCATCAGCTTGCGGGACGCGATCAGGACGCCGACACCGCTGGAGTCGCAGAAGAAGACGTCGGACAGGTCCAGCACCAGCTCACGGCGGCCGGCCGCGACGGCGTCGTGGACATGCTGGCGGACCACGGGCGAGGTCACGAGATCCAGTTCTCCGGTGATGCGCAGCACCGTCCACAGACCGTGCTCGTCCTTGTCCACCTTGAGCGTCACGCCTGGACCTTCCCTCGTACCGAACCGGGGACCCTGTACGGAGTTCCGGACTCCGGTTCCGCACCGGAGGTCGTTCCTCTTCCTGGCGGCTGCCCGACTGACCTCGTATGAAACACAACGCGCACGACCCGGCGGAATTCCTTATCATCGCGAGCGGCCTCCAGGGGCGCACTTGACGCAAAGGGGCGCACTTCGATGACACTGGCCAGTACATTCGGAACGGCGGGGTCAGGTCACGGAGCAGTCACAGGGCTGGGGGTCTCATGGCGAAGGACACACCGCCCCGCTGGGACCGCAGGATGCAGCAGCGGCTCGCACGGGGTGAGGCCGCAGCGCTCGGCGAGCTCTACGACCGCTTCGCCTCGCTCGTGCACAGCCTCGCGCACCGGGTGCTCGACGACGACGAGGCCGCCGACCGGATCACCCGGGAGGTCTTCGGCTACGTGTGGGAGAACCCGGACGTCTTCGACCCGAAGCAGGGCTCGATGCGGTCCTGGATCGCCAAGCTCGCCCGCGTGCAGGCCGTGAACCGGCTGCGGCAGCTGGAGACGGCCGCCCACCGGGCCAGCGGCGAGGGCAGCGCCGAGGAGCTGGAACAGAAGATCCGCGAGGCGTCGGCGGCCGCCCGCGCCGACTACATCGTCACGTCCATGCCCGCGCCCCTGCGCGCCGCGCTGGACCTGGCGTACTTCCAGCGGCGCGACTACCGGCAGACCGCCGCCGACCTCGGAGTCACCGAGGACGAGGCGCGGCGCCGGCTGCGGCTCGGTCTGCAACTGCTCTCGTCGGCGAACACCCGCCCCCTGGAGGGCTCCTCGCCGCCCGGAAACGGACGGTCGCTGTGAACGGGCCGCTCGACGGCGGCAGGGACGGCGGCCGCGGCGGTCCCGGCGAGCCCGACGACGTGCGCGGCATCCCGCGCATACCGGGCCAGCGCGCCGCCGCCGACGACCTCGATCCGCCCCCGACGGACGTACTGCGCCGGGCCGTCGAGAGGAACGCGCGCGCCGCGCCGGCGGCGGAGCGCAGCCGCGAACGGGAAGAACCGGATGAGCCGGATGCGACAGACGAGGCAGAGAAGGCGGACGGGACAGCGGACGTGGAGTCCGGCGCGGGCGGGGGCGTGGACGTGGCCCCCGGCGCACCGCCGGAGCCTGCCCATCCGCCTGAACCCGCCGGGGAGCGGGACATGACCGGCGGGCGGGATCCGTACGCTCCGCCGCCGCCCCGTCCGCCGGCGGAGCCCCTCGGCCCGCCGCCCTCGCACTCCGTACTGAAGTCCCTGCTCGGCGCCTGGGCCCTGGCGGCCTGCTCGCCCGAGGAGACGACGCACGTCGAGAACCCTCACCGAGTGCGCGCCGTGCGCCGACGAGGCCCTCAAACTGCGCGACGCGGTCGGTCTGTTGCAGGCCGACCGCAATCTCGATCTCCCTCCGCTGCTCCGCTCCCGCGTGCTGGAGAACTGCCTCGACCGCAGGGCCGCCCGTATCCCGGTGCCGGTGTGGGCCACCCCGTACGACGCCGAGACCGCCCGGCTCGACGCGCTGCTGCGCGACTTCGGCGACGCGGAGTGGCACGCGCCGCTCCAGCTCAAGTGGTTCGAGAAGGAGGAGCGCACCGCGCGGCGGGCCACGGTCGCCGGGGTCATCGGGCACCTCATGACCGTCGACGGCCTGGTGGCCTCGGCGCTGGGACTGGACGATCCGCTGGGCGAGCAGGCGGCGCGGTCGCCGACCGACCGGACCGAGGCGTTCTGGCGTACGGCGCATCCGCCGCCCACCCGCACGATCCGCGAACCGTGGCGCGACCAGAGCCACACGCTGATCAGGACGGTGTCCTTCGCGGGGCGCGGTGTGGCCGAACTCTCCGTCTCGTACGGCGAGTTCGCGCTGCCGCTGCGGGACGCGATGATCGACCGGGCCTTCGAGTGCTGGATCCACGGCGTGGACATCGCCGAGGCGGTGGACTACCCGTATCCGGCGCCGAGCGGCCCGCATCTGCACGTGATGATCGACCTCGCCGCGCAGCTCATCCCGTCCGCCCTCGCGGCCCGCCGCCGCGCGGGCCTGGCCTCGCCCGCCCGTCAGCTGGTCGTGCCGGGGGCGCCGGGGCGCTCGCTGCATCTGGAGGTCGAGGGCGCGGGCGGCGGGAACTGGTACATCGCGCTGGACTCACCGGCCGCGGTCGGCACGGCCGAGCGCGCGGTGGCCCAGGTCGCGCTGGACGGCGTCGAGTTCTGCCAGCTGGTCGCCGGGCACATCTCGCCGGAGGAGGCCGCGGCCGGCCAGGACGGCGACCGCGAGGCGATCCGGGACGTGCTGTTCGCGGCGGCCTCGCTGAGCCGCCTCTGACACGGCGGCACCGGACGGCTACCCGAAGATCACCGTGCGGCGGCCGTTCAGCAGGATCCGGTGCTCGGCGTGCCACTTCACCGCGCGGGCCAGCGCCTGGCACTCCACGTCGCGGCCGATCGCCACCAGTTGCTCCGGGGTGACCTCGTGGCCGACGCGCTCGACCTCCTGCTCGATGATCGGGCCCTCGTCGAGGTCGGCGGTCACGTAGTGCGCGGTCGCGCCGATCAGCTTCACACCCCTGGCGTGCGCCTGGTGGTACGGCTTCGCGCCCTTGAAGCTCGGCAGGAAGGAGTGGTGGATGTTGATGATCCGGCCGTTCAGCTGCTTGCACAGGTCGTCGGAGATGACCTGCATGTAGCGGGCCAGCACGACAAGTTCGACGTCCTGCGCGCGGACCAGCTCCAGCAGCTCGGCCTCGGCCGCCGCCTTGGTGTCCCTGGTGACGGGGATGTGGTGGAAGGGGATGTCGTACGAGGCGACCAGTTCGGCGAAGTCCGTGTGGTTGGAGACGACGGCGGCGATGTCCACGGGGAGCGCGCCGGTCCTCGACCGGAAGAGCAGATCGTTCAGGCAGTGGCCGAACTTGCTGACCATCAGGACGACCCGCATCCGGTCCTCGGCGCGGTGGAGCTGCCAGTCCATCCGGAAGGAGTCCCCCACGGCGGCGAAGCTCGCGCGCAGCTTCTCCACCGTCACCGGCGCCTCGGCCGAGAAGTGGACCCGCATGAAGAAGAGCCCGGTGTCGCGGTCGCCGAACTGCTGGCTGTCCTCGATGTTGCACCCGGTCATGAAGAGAAAGCTGGACACGGCGTGCACGATGCCCTTTTTGTCCGGGCAGGACAGTGTCAGGACGTACTGGTCGGACGGGGCGGGCCGGTCGGCCTGGGCGGCGGGCTGCTGCGGGGCACTCATGACCCCAGAGGATCCCACACGGGCCCCCTGCGGGCCGGTCGTGACCGTCAGGCGGACCGCGTCGGACACGGCGGCGGCGCCTGTCGGATCAGGCGGACCGCGTCAGGATCCGCAGCACGTCGAGCGAGCGCGGCACCGTGTCCGGGTCCTCGCCGTCGTTGACGGCCAGCCGTACATGCGCCTCACGCGCCGCGCGTACCGCCTCCGGCCAGCCGTGGTGCTCCAGATATACCGATATCGGGGCGTCCGGCCCCACCTGGTGCATGATCCGCAGCACCCGCAGGACGGCGACGTCGACCAGCGCGGCCTCGCCGGAGTCGCGGAAGATCGTCCCGACGTATTTCTCCGCCGACCAGTTGTCCAGCCAGGTGTCCTCGACCAGCCGGTACACGGCGTCGGTGACATCGCCGTACCCCTCTCGGCCGGCCAACCAGAACTCCTGGTGGAAGACGGGATCGGAAAGCATGTGCAGCGCCGAGCGCACATTGCTGCGCCAGCGCCACCAGGGAATGTCATTGAGCGGCATGTCGCCCATGGTGGAGGAGCGACGGCCGCGACGGGAAGAGTTCTCCGAACCTTGCTGCACAGGAGTCGATCGTACGGTCCTCCGGCAGGCGATCACGTGGCCCCCCGTAATTCACCTCGTGGTCACGTGCGGTTGGACAAGCTCCACCTGGCAGTTACCCATAGGCCGGAAGTGTGCGGATACATGACCGGTAGGCAGCAGCGCTCCTCCCCGCCCCGCCCGTTCCACCGGAATCCGGTGATCCGTGTCCTGTGTACGGTCACGGCCGGGGCATCGGTGGTCACCGGGTGCGGCGTACTCCCTGGGGGGCCGGGGGGCTCCAGGGAGCCCGTCACCGTCATGACGTGGGCACCCGAGGGCACCGCCGCGACGAACATGCCGGGCATGCCGGCCATGGCCAAGGCCTACGCGCGCTGGGTCAACGCGGCGGGCGGTATCGACGGTCACGAGCTGCGGGTGCTGACCTGCAACGAACGCAACACCTCGGCGGGCGCCGCCGACTGCGCGCGCCTGGCGGCCAAGAAGGACGTCACGGCCGTCGTCGGCTCGTACAGCCAGCACGGCGACGCCTTCATGGCGCCGCTGGAGGCGGCCGGGATCCCGTACCTCGGCGGCTACGGCATAGCCGAGCGGGAGTTCTCCAGCTTCGTCTCGTACCCGGTCAACGGCGGCCAGGCGGCGCTCCTGGCCGGCAACGGCATGCAGCTGGCCGGGGAGTGCGACCGGGTCTCCATCGTGCGGCCCGACACGATCACCGGCGACGCGATGCCGGAACTGCTCAACTCCGGTCTGAGCAGGGGCGGCAGGGGCGGCGGGGAGACGGGCCGGGGCGAGAGCGAGAAGGCGACGGACATCCGGGCGGCCGAGGACGCCACCGACTACACCGACTCGGCGGAGCGGGCGCGTGAGAACGCGTCCGACGGCTGTGTCACGGCGGTGCTCGGCGACCGTACGGAGACGTTCTTCGACTCCTACCGGCGGCTGTCCGACGACGGCGGGGACATTCGCATCTCCTCGGTGCTCGGCAGCGTCGGCCAGCCCCTGGTGGACCGCACGGGCGGTTCGAAGGGCCTCTTCGAGGGCGCGTACGTCACGGGCTGGTACCCGCAGGCGTCGGATCCGGCGTGGGGGCCGATGCGGGACGTGATCCGCGAGCACGCGTTCGGCGACGACAGCATCGACCCGGCGGAGCCGGGCGTGCAGACGACATGGATCGCCTACACCGCGCTCAAGTCGGTGGTGGAGTCGATCGACAGGGACAAGATCTCCTCGGCCACGTTCTCGCACGCGCTCGACAAGGGCGCGAAGGTCGAGACGGGCGGCCTCACGCCCACGCTGCGCTGGCGCTACGAGGACATGCTCGGCTCGCCCGGCTTCCCGCGCATCGTGAACAGCGAGGTGACCTTCCAGGTGGTACGCGAAGGCCAACTGGTCTCGCTGAAGGACGGCTTCGTCGACGTACGCGGAACACTGAGCGACGCGGGCCCCAGCGCGTAGCGCGGTGTCCTCGATCGCCGGACGGGCTCAAGAGAGCCCGCCCGTCCGGCGATTGAGGACAGAAGAGGCGTCACAGCTCCGTCGGGGCCCGCTCCGTGAGGCCGTACTTGGTCGCGATGCCGTTCCACAGGCCCGACGCCTTGCGCTTCGCCGCCGTCGCCTCGCCGCTCGCGACGTGGCCTTCGGAGGCCGCCTTCGTCGTACGGGCCTTGCCGCCCTTGCAGCCCTTCTTCGTCTTCGCCTCGCCCGCCCACGTCGCGTAGTGGTCGTCCGCCGAAGCGGACGCCTGCCACGCCTTGGTCAGCGAGGACGACAACTGGCCGTGCTGGGGCAGCTTGTCGAGGGTCAGTTCCTTGAGCCGGGCGACCAGGTCGCGGCGCTGGTCGGCCGCGCCCTGGAGGTCGCTGACGGCCTTGTCCAGGTTCTCGCAGGTCTTGATGGACTCGACCGCGCTGATCACCGCCGCCCGGCTGTCGTTGCTCTCGGCGAGGAGCTTGTCCAGCTCCTCGGCCTGGGGCTTGGCGGGGTCGGCCGGCTGCTCGTCCTCACCCGGACCGGAGGGTGAACTCTCCGACGACACCGTCTGGTTGTTGTCCTGCTTCTTGGAGTCGTCCCCGCTCATCAGCCAGCCCGCGCCGAGTCCGAGGACGGCGCAGCCGACGACGACCGCGGCGATCAGCGGGATCGGTGAGGACTTGCGGCGCCCGGCGGCCCGGCCCTGCGGGCCCGACGGCTCCTGCGGGCCGCGCGGCGGCTGCCCGTACGGGGGCGGTGCGCCGCCCTGTCCGTAGCCCTGCGCCGGCCCCTGCTGCGGGTTCCCCTGCCGGCCGCGGCCCTGCGGACCGCCCCTGCCCCGGCCCGGACCGGCGGCCGGACCGGCGCCCGGACCCGCGGCCGGGTCGAACTGCGGCAGTTGCTGCGTCTCGTCCGGCACCTGACCCGTGCCGGGGCCCTCGCTGCGGAAGAGGCTGTCGAACTCGGCGGGCGGCTGACGGTCGCCGGGGGCGCCGGGCCTGATGCCGTACGGCGCGCCCTGGGGCGCGGCCGGGATGTCGTTCGGGCCCTGCGCGGGGACGGGCGCGATGAACTGCGTCGCGTCCGCGTCCGACGTGCCCCGGGCGGGCGGGGCCGGCTGGACGGTGCCGAGGTACTGGGTGGACTCGGCGGGGCGCTCGGGCGGCAGCCCGCCGGGGTTCCGGCCCTGGTCGTACTGCGGCACCGGCGGTATGAACTGCGTGGCGTCCGCGGCCCCGGCGGCGGGCACCGGCGGTATGAACTGCGTGGCGTCCGCGCTGCCGAAGGGGCCGCCGGGGGCGGCCGGGGGCGGCGTCTCGGCCGGCAGGGGCTGCGCACCGTACGTGCCGCCGTGCGGCGCTCCGTACTGCTGCTGCGGCGGCTGCGCCTGCGGAAGGGGCTGTGCCTGCGGCTGCGCGGGCGGCAGAGGCTGCTGCGGGTGGTACTGCTGCTGTTGCTGCTGAGGGGGCTGGTACTGCTGCTGGGGCGCCTGCGGGTAGCCGTAACCCCCGCCTCCGTACGCTCCCGTGGCGTCATACGACCCGTGGGCGCCCGAATCCAGCTGCGGCGCCTGCGGCGGCGGCAGTTGATGCCCCTGCGGCTGCCCTGGTGGCTGTCCTTGCGGGTCCGGCTGAGGGGCCCCGGGCCCCCAGGGCTGCCCCCACGGCTGACCGCCCGCCGGGGCGGACTGGTCGGCGGCCGGGGCGCCGGGGATCAAGGGGGGACCGCCGTCGGCGGGCAGCACGATGCCTTCGTGCGCGGGCCGAGCGGCAGGCGACTGCGACTCGTCCCTTTGTCCGCTTTGCGTCACCGGGACTCCTAGTGTGGACCTACGGAATCGTCAGTTCACGCTACCGGGTGAATCAGGAGCCCTGCTACGCGCCCGGAAATCAGTCACAACCACCCGTGTTCAAGACACCCGCCGATGATGCGGATCAATCGGACCAACCGCGCCCGGCGCCCGCGACCGTCCGCGACCGCTCGGGCCGGCCCGTCCGCCCCGGTCACGGACCCGCCGCCCGAGCCGCGCGCCGCCTCATCGGCGCCTCACGGGCCTCGTGGTCAACACGGCGCAACACCCGCCCGGTGGCTGTACGACGTTCCTGCGACCGCCGTACAGCCGTGCTCCGGGCAGAAGTTGTAGCAAAGCCGTGTCACGCGGCCTGGATCTCCAGCCGGGCGCTGAACTCCCGCACCGCGGGCTCCTTGCCGTACGGCTCCAACCGCTGCTGGAGGTCGTCCAGATACTCCGCCCCCCTGCTGGAACGCAGGGAGCCGAGCAGCTCCACCGCGCGCGTGCCCGTACGGCACGCCTCCTCCACCTCGCGCTGCTGGACCTGCGCCGTCGCCAGCAGCACCAGGCCGATCGCGCGCCGTCTCGCCCGGGACTCCGGATGCCCCGCCAGCGAGTCGGACGCGTGGCGCGCCGCCGCCTCGGGCTGCCCCAGATCGCGGTAGCAGTGGGCCAGCTCGTCGGCCAGATAGGCGTGGTCGAAGTGCGCGATCCACACCGGATCGTCGCCGCCCTCCGGATCCGCCCGCTCCAGCGCGGTGACCGCCCGGCCCGCGACCGCGTGGCACTGGTTCACGTCGCCCATCAGGGCGTGCCCCCGCGCCTCGGCGGCCAGGAACATGGCCTGTGCCCTCGGGGTGACGTGCCCCCGCGCGCCTTCCTGCGCGGCCCGCGCCAACTGGGCGATCTCGCGCGGGTTTCCGAGCTGGGCCGCGAGATGGCTCATGGACGCGGCGAGCACATAGCCGCCGTATCCGCGGTCCCCGGCGGCCTGCGCGAGCCGCAGCGCCTGGATGTAGTACCGCTGGGCGAGCCCCGGCTGGCCGGTGTCCACCGCCATGTACCCCGCCAGCTCGGTGAGTCGGGCGACGGTGGCGAAGAGTCTGCGGCCGACCGCTTCGCGGTACGACCCCGAAAGCAGGCCCGACACCACGCTGTTCAGATAGTGCACGACGACCGGGCGGGCGTGGCCGCTGCCGAACCGGTGGTCCAGCTCGACCAGGGCGGACGTCATGGCGGCGACCGCCGCGACGTCCGAATCCCCCACCCGCGCACCGGTGTTGCGGGCCACCGACGCGTCCGCGCCGGTGATCAGCCAGTCCCTGCTCGGCTCGACGAGCGCCGACGACGCCACCGCCGATCCGGACAGGAAGTCACGCCGGCCCACGTCGCTGCGCCACAACTCGCAGACCTGCTCGATCGCGCCGACGACCGTCGGCGAGAACTGGAGTCCGATGCCCGAGGCGAGATTCTTGCCGTTGGCCATCCCCAGCTCGTCGATCGTGACCGTGCGCCCCAGCTTGCGGCCCAGCGCCTCGGCGATGATCCCCGGGGCCCGGCCGCGCGGCTGCTGGCCACGCAGCCAGCGCGCGACGGACGTCTTGTCGTAGCGGAGGTCGAGGCCGCGTTCATTTCCGACCATGTTCACCCTGCGGGCGAGGCCGGCGTTGGAACAGCCCGCTTCCTGGATGAGTGTTTGCAGCCGTTCGTTCGGCTGACGGGCGACGAGAGGTCTGGCTGCCAATGGATACCCCCTGTGGCCGCGGTGATCGACTGAGCGATCACTGCCCGGCGGAAACGCAGTAAATGCGTGCGATGGTCGAAATCAGCAATCTTCGGTAACTTTCGGGAAACGCCGCCCGCTTGGCACCGAGATATGTGTGATCCGCCTCACGCCTCGCGCCTCCCCGATGGCAACCCCCGGTCACCGGTTGTGGTTACCCATCGACACGCCGCAACCTCGCGCGCGCCCCCGCACATGCACCAGTGCGCCCCGTGTGCCGGATCGATGCGCCTTCGCGACGCTCCGCGGCGCCCGTAACCCGACGTGCGGGCGGGAGTTGTGTTCATCGTGGACAAGACCATCGGAGTGACGGGCGTCACGGACGCCGCGCAGATCCCCCAGCAGCGGGGCGAGCCGCTGCTGGACAGCGCCGTGCGATACGCGGAGGAGCGGCACTGGGACGTGTTCCCCGGCACGTGGCTGGAGGCGGTGGACGGCAAGGAGCGCTGCTCGTGCGAGCGTTCCGACTGCCCGGCCCCCGGGGCGCATCCGACGAGGCCGGACTGGGCGACGCAGGCGACGGGCAGCGGTGTCGCCGCGCGCAGGCTGTGGTCGAAGCAGCCGCGCTCCTCGGTCCTGCTGCCGACGGGCCGCACGTTCGACGCCATCGACGTGCCCGAGTCGGCGGGATTCCTGGCGCTCGCGCGGATGGAGCGGATGGAGATGACGCTCGGCCCCGTCACCTGCACCCCCGAGCGCCGGATGCTCTTCTTCGTACTGCCGGGCGGCTCGCTCAAGGCGGACGACCTGGTAAAGAAGTTGGGCTGGTCGGCCTCGGCGATCGATCTGGTGGCTCGCGGCGAGGGGCACTACGTCGCCGCCCCGCCCACGCGCGTCGGCGGTTACGGCGCCGTGCAGTGGGTCCGGCGGCCCACCCCTGCGAACCGCTGGCTGCCCGACACCGAGGAACTGATCAGCCCGCTGGCGTACGCCTGCGGCCGGGACGCGGCGGCGGCGCGGTCCCGGCGGACCTGAGGGGCTCGCTCGTGGCCGTCCTATGGTGGGTCCTCTCGACACCTCGAAAAGGAACACCGAAGGGCAGTGCGGCATGCCGGATCACGTACCGGACCTAGCAGCGGAGCAAGCAGGGCGACAGACGGCGGCCGGGCGGCCGGACGCCGAGCGGGAGGCGCGGGAAGCTGTGCCGGACGCGGCGGGCGGGGCGCGTACGGCGGGGCCGCCCGCCGTACGCGTGGAGGGGCTGTGGAAGCGCTTCGGCGATCAGGTCGCCGTCGCCGGGATCGATCTCGATCTGCCCGCCGGCCAGTTCGTGGGTCTCGTCGGCCCGAACGGCGCGGGCAAGACCACCACGCTCTCCATGGTGACCGGCCTGCTGCGGCCGGACATGGGCCGGGTCCAGGTCGCCGGGCACGACGTCTGGGGCGATCCGGTCGCGGTCAAGGCCAGGATCGGCGTACTGCCCGAGGGGCTGCGCCTCTTCGAGCGGCTCTCCGGACGCGAACTCCTCGGATACACCGGCCGGCTGCGGGGGCTGCCCGGTGACGAGGTCGACAAGCGCGCCACCCAACTCCTGGACGTACTGGACCTGGCGGGCTCGCAGCACAAGCTCGTCGTGGACTACTCGACCGGTATGCGGAAGAAGATCGGCCTGGCGTCGGCGCTGCTGCACAACCCCGAAGTCCTGTTCCTGGACGAGCCGTTCGAGGGCGTCGACCCGGTGTCGGCGCAGACGATCCGCGGTGTCCTGGAGCGCTACACCGAGTCCGGCGCGACCGTCGTGTTCTCCAGCCATGTGATGGAGCTGGTCGAGTCGCTGTGCGACTGGGTCGCGGTGATGGCCGCGGGCCGTATCCGCGCGCAGGGGACGCTCGCGGAAGTACGGGGCGACGCGCCGTCGCTCCAGAGCGCGTTCCTCGAACTGGTCGGCGCGCAGGGCCGCGACACCGGCGAGTCCCTGGACTGGCTGGGCGGTGCCCGATGAGCGCGGAGGCCCCGGCCGGCGGCACGGGTCTCTCCGGGACGCCGGGTGAGACCGCTCCCGCCGGTCCCTCCGGTCCTGCCGCATCCGCGGGCCCCGCCGGTCCTGTCGGCTCGGGTACGACGCCCGTCGCCACCCTCGGCACCCGCGCCCTCGCGCCGGTCTTCGTACGGCTGAAGCTGTCGCTGCTGCGCAACGGGCTCCGGCAGTCCTCCGGCCGTACCGCCGCCTATGTGGTCTCCGTCGTCTTCGCCCTGCTCATCGCCGCGGGCCAGCTCCTGGGCCTGATCCTGCTGCGCGGGAACGACGGCGCGGGCACCCTCGTCGTCGTGCTCACCGCGATCGTGGCCCTGGGCTGGGCGATGCTGCCGCTGTTCTTCCCCAGCGGCGACGAGACGCTCGACCCGAGCCGCCTCGTGATGCTGCCCCTGCGGCCCCACGCGCTGATCGGCGCGCTGCTCGCCGCGTCCCTGGTCGGTATCGGGCCGCTGTTCACGCTCTGTCTGGTGCTGGGATCCGCGATCGCCGTCGCGCACGGCGGCGCCGCGATCGCGCTGTCGGTCGTCGTCGTACCGCTGACCCTGCTGGTGTGCCTGGCGCTGTCGCGGGCCGTGGCCGCGGCGAACATCCGGCTGCTGACCTCGCGCAAGGGCCGGGACCTGGCCGTACTGAGCGGTCTGGTGATCGCCGTCGGTATCCAGTTCGTCAACTTCGGTGTGCAGAGGCTCAGCGAGGCGGGCGGGCTGTCGGCGCTCGACCCCGTGGCGGACGTCCTGCGCTGGCTGCCGCCCGCGTCGGCGATCGGCGCCGTGGACTCGGTGAGCGAGGGCGCGTACGGGCGGGCGGCCCTGCAACTGCTGCTGTCGCTGGCCGCGTTGGCCGCGCTCATGTACTCGTGGCAGCGGTCGCTCGTGAAGCTGATGACCGCCCCGGACGGTTCGACGATCGCCGCCGCCGGACCGGCCCGCAAGGAGTCGGCGTCCGGGCTGAGCCGGCTGCTGCCCGAGGGGCGTACGGGGACGGTGATGCAGCGGAGCCTGTGGTACGTGTGGCGCGACCCCAAGACCAAGGCGGCGTGGATCACTTCGCTGGCGATCGGGCTGATCGTGCCGCTGGTGAACGCCCTTCAGGGCAGCGGCTCGATCTATCTCGCGTGCTTCGCGGCGGGGATGCTCGGCATCCAGATGTACAACCAGTTCGGGCAGGACACCTCCGCGTTCTGGATGGTGGCCCTGACGATTTCCTCCACCCGTGACGCGTATCTGGAACTGCGCGCGCGGGCCTTCGCCCTGCTGGTGATCACCCTGCCGTACTCGGCCCTGGTGACGATCCTGACGGCCGCGCTGCTCGGCGACTGGCGGGCGCTGCCCGAGGCGCTCGGGCTGTCCTTCGCGCTGCTCGGCGCGATGATGGCGACGGGCGCCGTGGCCTCGGCCCGGTTCCCGTACTCGATCCCGCAGGACAGCGCGTACAAGAACGTCGCTCCGGGACAGGGCGGGCTCGCGTGGATCTCGATCCTCGGCGGCATGCTCGGCGGCGCGCTGCTGTGCGCGCCGGTGATCGGGCTGACGATCGGCCTGCACGTGTCGGGCGCGGACGGCCTGACGTGGCTCGTGCTGCCGGCGGGAACCGCGTACGGCGCGCTGATCGCGTGGGCCGGGGTGAAGGTGGCGGCGCCGCAGACGGCATCGAGGCTGCCGGAGATCCTGACGGCGGTGAGCAAGGGCTGATCGGTGCCGTCGGCGCGGGTCCGGGCCCGCGCCGTGGCGGAAGTGACCGCCGGGCAGAGGCCCGCTACCGGGGCGGCGACCTGCACGGGGCGGTCCGTCGGCTCGGGGCGTACCGCCCGGATGCCCATGACCGGCCGCCCCGGACCGATCCACCGAAACTGCGCCGTCTTAAGCTCACCCGTATGACTGTCTCCCTCAGCGCCGCCGCCCGGAAGATCCTCGACGGCCGCAATCCGGCCGTCCTGTGCACCATCAACCCGGACGGCAGTCCGCAGTCCTCGGTGGTCTGGGTCGGTACGGACGGCGACGACCTGGTCATCTCCTCGCAGGCGGGCCGCCGCAAGGTGACGAACCTGGCCGGTGAACCGAGGGTCAGCCTCAGCGTGTTCGACCTGGCCGACCCGGAGCGATACGTGGAGGTGCGCGGCACTGCGACCGCCGGTGAGGATGTCGGCCGGCGGACGGCCGTCGCGCTCGCCGAGAAGTACGAGGGCCCCGGCGCCGGGCAGGAGTACCTGAACCTGCCGCCCGACGTCGTACGCGTCACGATCCGGATCACCCCGGACCGGCTCACGGGCAACTCGGCGGCCTGACCCGGCAGACCGGGCGGCATTCGCGGGCCCTCCGGGAGCCGATGCTTTTCCCGCCGGCCCCCGCCCCGCTACGCGGTCAACGCGCCGTCCAGGAACGGCTCTATCGCGGCGTGCCAGGCGTCCGGCCGGTCGTAGTGCGCGAGATGGCCGGCGTCCGTCACCTCCGCGTACTGCCCGTGCGGCAGGACCCGGACCATCTCCTGCGCCTCCGCGCGGCCCAACTCGCCGTCCAGGCCCCGCACGACCAACGTGGGGCAGCGGACCTGCGCCAGCTCCTCCCAGTGCGCGTCGTGCACCCAGGTCTCGCGGGAGACGAGCATCTGACGGCGGGAGAAGACCGGCCGCCAGCCGTCGGCGCGCTCGGCCATCACCTCGGCGAAGTACTCGCCGCGGCCCGGACTCGGCCGCTCCAGCCATGGGTCGTCCTCGCCGAACCACTTCCGTACGTCGGCGAGCGTCGCGAACGGGACCGGCCAGGTGCGGAACCAGTCGACCCACTCCCGCTGCGACGCCGCCCCCAGCGCGGACGCCCGCATGTCGCAGATGATCAGCGCACCGACCAGGTCGGGACGCTTCGCCGCCAGCTGCCAGGCGGTGAGCGCCCCCATGGCGTGGCCGACGAGGGTGACGGGCGCGAGGCCGAGCTGCTCGATCGCCGCCTCGGCGTCCGACACGTACGCGTCGCGTGTGTACGGCGCTTCGGGCGGCTTCTCGCTGCGGCCGTGGCCCCGCTGGTCGAGCGCGACGGCCCGATGACGCCCTGACAGCCGGCGCGCGGTGGCCGCCCAGTGCGAGGCCCGGCCCATCAGGCCGTGGAGCAGCAGCACGCCGGGGGCGGGCCCGGTCCCGGCCGGCTCCTTGGGCGGATCGGCGAACTCCCAGGCAGCGAGCCGCAGCCCGTCGAATCCGGTCACATCCATGCGCTGCACCATGTGTCCTGGCACCCCCTTCGGTCCTGAGTGGTCGAGTCCGATGGCACCGGCCCGATGCTGTGCCGTTCGATGCTGTGCCGTTCGGTCGCGCGGCCCGCCCAGACTATCGAACTCCCATTCGAAAACTTGGCCTTGGCGCGCAACACCGCTCGTTCGAGTGACAGTGGTCAAGGATTGTCCGAAGCGCCGGAGGGGAGATCTTCTCCGGGAGGCGGACCACTCGGGGATGAGGGTCCGTGGGGACCGACCCTGGGAGCTCGGGGCTCCGGGTCGGAACAGGGGAGGACAGGCCCCGGCGCCGCAAAGCGCCGGGGCCCTTACCGTCCGCGGCGGGCCCAGCGAAAAGCTTCAGGCGCACAGCCCCGCTCCCTCCTCGGTCGCGGCACGGGGTCCGCGACCGCTGCCCTCAGGTCATATGCCCCTGAGCCAGCCTGGCACGCGAATCGCCCGCCCGCTGCCATTCCGCCGGGATATTTGTATTCTCCGTCGCGACGGGAACACTCTCCGCAGCCGTCACCGGGCATGACACAGCCGCTCCGTCAGCGGAGCGGTCCTGGTCCCGGAACCGAGGTCCGGGACCGGTCCGGGTCCCGGACCCGGTCCCCGGAAGGTCAGCGCTTGGCGACGAAGACGTGCGAGGCGACCTCGGAGTCCAGCTCGGCGGCCTCTCCGCTGCTGCCGACGAGCACTCCGCCGACCGGCGACTCCGTCACGCTCACCACGGAGCCGGGCTGCACGCCCGCCCGCCGCAGGTTGTACATCAGCTGGGCGTCGGTCTGGATCGGCTCGCCGATCCGCCGCACCACGACCGTCTTGCCCTCGGTGCCCGGGTCGAGATCGGCCAGGCTGACCATGCCCTCGTCGAGGAAGGGATCGGCCTCCTTCTTCTCGCCCAGCTCCTCCAGGCCCGGGATCGGGTTGCCGTACGGCGACTCCGTCGGGTGCCGCAGCAGCTCCAGCACCCGCCGCTCCACCGCCTCGCTCATCACGTGCTCCCAGCGGCAGGCCTCCGCGTGCACCTGCTCCCACTCCAGGCCGATCACGTCGACCAGCAGACACTCGGCGAGGCGGTGCTTGCGCATCACCCGGGTCGCGAGTCTGCGCCCTTCCTCCGTCAGCTCCAGATGCCGGTCGCCCGCGACCTGCACCAGTCCGTCGCGCTCCATGCGGGCCACGGTCTGGCTGACCGTCGGCCCGCTCTGATCCAGCCGCTCCGCGATCCGGGCGCGCATGGGGACCACACCTTCCTCTTCGAGTTCGAGGATGGTGCGGAGATACATCTCCGTCGTGTCGATCAGTCCGGACATACGTGCCCCTCGATGCTGTGACATGAAAACAACCGTGCGCTGGCCCCTGCTCAATTCTGACGCATCGCACCGACAACCGTGCCGTACGGGAAGCCGCCTATGACGAAGCCGTATTGACACGGTAAAGGTCCAGACCGCAACGTGATCCGCGGCACAGGCGTTCCCGCCCCTGTTCCACGTCTGTTCCGCCCTCTTCTCCGCCCCCTACGGAAGGTCTCTCGATGAGCGAGAGCACGCTGGCCGGTCAGTTCTTCGACGCCGCGATCGGTCTGCTGGAGCGTGTACGCGACGAGGAGGCCGCGAACATCGAAGCGGCCGGCAAGGCGATCGCCGAGGCGGTCGCCTCCGGCGGCCGTGTCTTCGCCTTCGGCGCCGGGCACTCCTCGCTCGCCGCGCAGGACGTCGTCTACCGGGCGGGCGGTCTCGCCCTGATGAACCTGCTCACCGTGCCGGGCGTGACGGGCGTCGACGTCATGCCCGCGACGCTCGGCTCCGCGCTGGAGCGGGTCGGCGGCCTCGCGAGCGCGGTGCTCGACTCCAGCCCCGCGAGGTCCGGCGACGTCCTGGTGATCATCTCGCTCTCCGGGCGCAACGCGCTCCCGGTGGAAATGGCCCTGAACGCGAAGGCGTTGGGCCTGAAGGTGATCGGCGTGACGTCGGTGGCGTACGGGACGGAGACGAAGTCCCGGCATGTGTCGGGCACCTACCTCAAGGACCACTGCGACATCGTCCTCGACAACAAGATCGCGGTGGGCGACGCGGAGCTGTCGGCGGACGGCATCGAGGCACCGTTCGCGCCCGCGTCGACCGTCGTGACGAGCGCGCTGATGCAGGCGATGGTGGCGACCGCGGCGGGCGGCCTGGTCGAGCGGGGCATCGACCCGCCGATGCTGCGGTCGGGGAACGTGGACGGCGGGCACGAGTGGAACAGTCGCGTGATGACGGAGTACGGGGACCGGATCTTCTACCGCCACTGACGCCGAAGCACCCGGCACCACGGGTACCAGCCGCGGCCGGCCGCGGCTCACGCCTCCGGCCGCGTCTCCTCCGTCCGCAGCAGGTCCAGCGACGCCGCCATGCGGGCCGTCACGTCCTCCGCGTACACCGCGTCCTGGCGCTCGAACGACGGGCGGCTGGCGCCCCGCAGGAAAGTGACCACGCCCAGGGTCCTGCCCCGGCTCCGCAGCACCGTGCAGAGCGCGTGCACCGAGTCGGGCGGCCACTGGCGGGAGACCGACCAGGTCGGGGTGGTCGAGGCCCCCGAGGGGGCGCTCGCGCGCACCGAGCCCGTGCGGGCCACCGCCTGGAGGGCCGGGTGCCCGTCCCGGTACCGCACGGGGATCCCGCCGGCCGCGACCGGCTGACAGGGGCCGACCGAACCGCCCGGCGTCGCCGCCACCCGTACGAGACGGGTCGGCGGCATGTCGCCGGTCGACGTACCACCGTGCGCGGTCACCGCGCCCGGGTCGCCGTGCACCAGATCGATCAGCGCGTGGTCGGCGAAGCCCACGAGCGCGAAGTCCAGGCAGACCGTCGCCGCCTCCATCGGGCTCTCGCACTCGCCCGCGGCCCGCCCGGCGCGGTGCAGCTGGCTGGAGCGGAAGCGCAGCCTGTCCGCCTCCTGCGCCGCGAGCTTCGCCTCCGTGACGTCCTGGAAGAGCCAGCCGACACCCAGCGGCACCGGCTCCTCGGCGAGCGGGGACGCCAGCCGGAGGAAGCCGCTGCGCCAGCAGCGCCGCCGCTCACCGCCGTCCGGCGTGCGCAGTGTCACCCACAGCTCGGCGAGCGCCCGCGGAGCGCCCTCCGCCAGTACGTGGTGGAGCGCGCCCTCCAGCTCCTCCACGCCCTGCGTGACTGTCTCGCCCAGGGGCCGCCCGAGCAGCGCCGTACGGCCCGAGCCGAGCGCACGCGCGGCGTGCCCGTTCACGACGGTCGGCCGCAGGTCCACGTCGACCAGGACGACGCCCCACAGCGCGTCGTCGAACAGTGCCTCGCTGAGCGCGATGGACCTCTCCAGGTCGATCTGCGCGTGCACCTCGCTGAACGCGCAGTACACCCCGGCGGGCCCGCCGTCCGCGCCGCGCACCCCGGCCGACTGCGTCCGTACGAGCACCCGGCCGCCGTCCTTGCGCAGCAGCGCGAACTCGTGGACCAGCCGTCCGGGCACCTCCATCGCCGACATCAGCCGCCCGTGCACCTCGTCGGCGTCGGCGCTGCGCACGGCCCAGCCGGCGAATCCGCTCCGGCCCACGGCCTCGTCGGCGGACCAGCCGAGTATCCGCTCGGCCTCGCGGTTCCAGTGCGTTATGACGCCGTCGGCGTCGAACGCGCACAGAGCCGCGTCCATCCCGTCGAGCAGCGCGGCGAGCAGATCGGCCCCGGGACCGCTGTCGGGGCCCGCCGCCTCGGCCGCGCCGGACTCCGGCCCGTCGGGGCCGGGCGGGCGAGCGGTCTCACTCCGGGAAGTACTCATCCTTGGCACCCCCTGCCGGCTGCTTGGTCACACCTACGATCATTCAACTCGAACGTGACCCAGCACACACCTTGTTCCCGGAAATCGTTGTGCGGTGGAAATCCAAAATAATCACTTGTGGCTCGCGGGACGGCTTCCTAGGCTGGTGAGCACACTAGAAGGGAGGTGGTTCGGAAGTGATTTCAATCCGGACAAGTGAGGTGACTGCGGGCTGACGCCCGTCGTCGCACTCGTGCGGTGCCGGTGAACCACCGGCCCAATCCAAGCAGTCACCCGACCCGCGTGCTCGCCGGTAAGTCCGGCCGGCTCCTCCCCGGAGGAACCAGAGCACGCGGGTCGTCTGCGTTGCCGGGTGTTCCGGTGTTCCGGCTGTTCCCGGTGCTCCCGTTGTTACGCGGTGATCCCCGGCGTCACGGGCAGAGCCGCTCCACCCGCCAGGCGGCGGACTCCGGCTCCCGGACGTAGCGCAGCCGGTCGTGCAGCCGGTTCTCGTGGCCCTGCCAGAACTCGACCGTCTCCGGGACGACCCGGACGCCGCCCCAGTGCGGGGGGACCGGGACCTGCTCGTCCGCCCCGTAGCGGCGGCCCAGCTCCTCGTACCGTTCGAGCAGTTCGGCGCGCGAGCCGATCGGCTCGGACTGGTCGCTGGCCCACGCGCCGAGCTGGGAGCCGTGCGGGCGGGTACGGAAGTACGCCGCCGTCTCCTCGCGGCTGACGCGGGACGCCGTACCGGTGACGACCACCTGAAGGGCCAGCGCGTGCCAGGGGAAGAGCAGGCCGACGTACCGGTTCGCCTCGATCTCCCGGCCCTTGCGGGATCCGTAGTTGGTGTAGAAGACGAAGCCCCGCTCGTCGTACGCCTTGAGCAGCACCGTGCGCGAGGACGGGCGGCCGTCGGGCGTCGCGGTGGAGACCACCATCGCGTTCGGCTCGTGCAGACCGCCGGCCACCGCGTCCTTGAACCAGTGCGCGAACTGTTCCATCGGCCCGGGGGCGAGGTCGCTCTCCAGGAACGCGGTGCCGCGGTACTGCTCGCGCATCACAGCGGGGTCCGGGGTCGCCGAGGGGTCGGTCGCGGCGGGGTCGGGGGTCGCGGAGGGCGGGGTGTGAGGCACGCGACCCATCCTCGCGCAATGCCGGGACCGTGTCATGGTTGATTCAATGTCCGGGTTGGGCAGGACGGTGAGTACGGATGACCGTTCCGGACCGCGAGTCGTACGACAACGACCGAGGATCCGTATCGGCGCCGACAACTTCTGACACCGGACCGCGGGCCGTAGGCCGTAAGCCGTCTCCCGGTCCAGCCGCACGCTTCCGCGTCCGTCACACCAGAGGAGCCGCCTGATGTCCGATTTCGTACCCGGACTCGAAGGAGTCGTCGCTTTCGAGACGGAGATCGCCGAACCCGACAAGGAGGGCGGCGCCCTCCGTTACCGGGGCGTCGACATCGAGGATCTGGTCGGCCACGTGTCCTACGGGAACGTGTGGGGCCTGCTCGTCGACGGCGCCTTCAATCCGGGGCTGCCGCCCGCCGAGCCCTTCCCCATCCCCGTCCACTCCGGCGACATCCGCGTCGACGTGCAGGCGGCGCTCGCGATGCTCGCCCCCGTCTGGGGCCTCAAACCGCTCCTCGACACCGACGAGGCGACGGCGCGCGACGAGCTGGCGCGGGCCGCCGTCATGGCCCTGTCGTACGTGGCGCAGTCGGCGCGCGGCCAGGGGGTGCCGATGGTGCCGCAGAGCGAGATCGACAAGGCCGAGTCCGTCGTCGAGCGCTTCATGATCCGCTGGCGCGGTGAGCCCGACCCCCGGCACGTCAAGGCGGTCGACGCGTACTGGACGTCGGCGGCCGAGCACGGCATGAACGCCTCGACGTTCACGGCCCGCGTCATCGCCTCCACCGGCGCGGACGTCGCCGCTGCCCTCTCGGGGGCCGTCGGCGCCATGTCCGGGCCGCTGCACGGCGGAGCCCCTTCGCGGGTCCTCGGCATGATCGAGGAGATCGAGCGGCTGGGCGACGCGACGGCGTATGTGAAGCAGGCGCTCGACAAGGGCGAGCGCCTGATGGGCTTCGGCCACCGGGTGTACCGGGCGGAGGACCCGCGCGCCCGAGTCCTGCGGCGTACGGCGAAGGAACTCGACGCGCCGCGTTACGAGGTCGCCGAGGCGCTGGAGAAGGCGGCGCTGGAGGAGCTGCACGCGCGCAGGCCGGACCGGGTACTGGCGACGAACGTGGAGTTCTGGGCGGCGATCATGCTGGACTTCGCGGAGGTGCCCGCGCACATGTTCACGTCGATGTTCACCTGCGCGCGTACGGCGGGCTGGTCGGCGCACATCCTGGAACAGAAGCGGACGGGGCGGCTGGTGCGGCCCTCGGCGCGGTATGTGGGACCGGGGTCGCGTGACCCGCGCGAGATCGAGGGGTACGGAGACATCGCGTCCTGACGAACAGCGTGTCCTGTCCTCGGTCGCCGGGCTTCACGAGCCCGCCCGGCGATCGAGGACAGGCGCGGCGCGATGCGTACGCCGTCCCCGTCAGACCAGCACCGTTTCCAGGATCCTCGCCCACTGCGCGACCACCCGGTTCCGCCGTTGCGTGTCGTCGGTCAGCAGCGTGGCGAGACCCAGCCCGCGCGCCATGTCCAGCAGGCCCTGGACCGTTTCGCGTACGCCGGGCACCGACTCGTCCGCGCCCAGCAGCTCCACCGTCATACGGTGCGCCTCGCGGCCGACCCGCGCTTCGAGTTCGGTGACGCGGGGCCGCAGTTGCTCCTCGTCGGACGCGGCGACCCACAGATGGAGCGCGGCCCGGAACAGCGGCCCGGTGTAGAGCGCGACGACCGCCTCGACCACCTCGCGGCGGTGGGTCGGCCCGCTCGGCGCCAGCGCGCGCAGGGCGGTGGAGCGTTCCTCGGCGACGTACTCGACGGCCGCGGTGAACAGGTCCTCGCGGGTGGGGAAGTGGTGCTGCGCCGCGCCGCGCGACACCCCGGCGCGTTCGGCGACGACGGAGACGGTGGAGCCCGCCCAGCCGTGTTCGGCGAGGCAGGCGACGGCGGCCTCCAGCAGCCGCCGGCGGGTGACGCGGCTCCGGTCCTGCTTGGGCTCCTTGGAAGTGGTCACCGCACCCATGCCGCGTCCCGCCGTTCGAGGAACGCCGACATCCCCTCGCGGGCCTCGGCCGTGGCGAAGAGGGACGCCGAGCGCTGGACGAGGTCCTCCGCGTACTGGTCGAAGGTCTCCAGCACCCGCGCGCTCAGCAGCTTCTTCGACTCGGCCAGACCCTGCGGGGAGCCCCGGCGCAGGGCGTCCAGGACCGGGGTGAGCGCGCTGTCGACGTCGTCGGCGGCCTCGGTGACGAGCCCGTCGACGACGGCCTCGGCCGCGTCGAAGGTCTCTCCGGTGAGGTAGTGGCGGGCGGCGGCGCGCGGCGTCATCCGGGGCAGCAGGGGCATCGAGATCACGGCGGGCGCGACTCCGATCCGTACCTCCGTGAAGGCGAAGTCCGAGTCGGTGGAGGCGATCACGATGTCGCAGGCCCCGAGCAGCCCGAGGCCGCCGGCCCGGACATGGCCGGTGACGCGGGCCACGACGGGCTTGGGGTGCTCCACGATCTGCCGCAGGAGGGCGACGAAGGTGTACGGGTTCGGCGGTTCCTTCAGATCGGCGCCGGCGCAGAAGGTGGTGCCGGTGTGACTGAGGACCACGGCGCGTACGGAGGGGTCCTTGGCGCACCCGGTGAACGCGTCGGCCAGCTCACCGACGAGCCGCGCCGACAGGGCGTTCCGCTTGGCCGGCGCGTCCAGGGTCAAGGTGGTGATGCCGCGCTCGTGCGCGGTCGCGACGAGCGTCACGTGGTCTCTCCGTCTCCCGTTCGCGGTCTGGTGTGCGAGGGTTCAGAGAGTGGCAGCGTGCGCCGGATCAATCAAGCGCGCATGCATGATTTCCGCGTCCCCGGCGGCCGGGACGAACGACGTCCGGCCCGGCGCGCCGAACGCGAGCACCGGGCCGTCCGCTTGGGGAAACCGTTCCGGTCCGCGGGACCACGGATACGGGCTCCGGGTTGCCGGTCACGGGCCGCCGGTCACGGGTGCAGCATCACCTTCGTGTAGCCCTCGATCCGCTTGTCGAACTTGTCGTACGCCGACGGCGCCTGGTCCAGGGGCAGTTCGTGCGAGACGACGAAGCTCGGCTTCGCCCTGCCTTCGATGATCATGTCTCGCAGGAACCGGTTGTAGTTCTTCACGTTGCACTGGCCCGTGCCCATCCGCAGGCCCTTCTCGAAGAGCTTGCCGATGGCGACGAGCAGCATGCCCTGCTTGGCCTGCTCGTCGGGGCCTCCCGGGTCGGCCGGGACATAGAGGCCCGGCACACCGAGCGCCCCGGTGGCCCGGACCGTTCCGACGAGGGAGTTGAGGACGGTCGCCGGCTCCTCGGTGTCCGTGCCGTGCGCCTTCGCCTGGTAGCCGACGGCGTCGATGCCCTTGTCCGTGCCGACGCCCTCGGTCTGTTCCTTGATCTGCTCGACCGGGTCGCCCTCGGCGAAGTTGATCGGAATCGCGCCTATCTCCTCGGCCTTCTGCAGCCGCTCGGGGACGCGGTCCACGACGAACACCTTCCTCGCGCCGCGCAGCAGCGCCGAGTAGGCGGCCATGAGTCCGACCGGCCCGCCGCCGTACACCGCGACGCTCTCGCCGGGGCGGACCTGGGCGAGTTCGCAGCCGTGATAGCCGGTGGGGAAGATGTCTGCGAGCAATATGAAATCGCTCTCGTGCTCCTGTCCCGGCGGCAGCTTCAGACAGTTGAAGTCGGCGTAGGGAACGCGCAGATATTCGGCCTGGCCTCCCTTCCAGGGGCCCATCGACACGTAGCCGTAAGCACCGCCGGCGAAACCGGGATTGACCGTCGTGCAGAACGCGGTGAATCCGTCGACGCAATTGGTGCAGAACCCGCACGCGACGTTGAAGGGCATGACCACGCGGTCGCCCTTCTTGAGGCCGGTGACGCCCTGGCCGATCTCCTCGATGATTCCCATGTTCTCGTGGCCGAATACGATGCCGGGCTCGGCAGCGGTGCGGCCCTCGTACATGTGCAGGTCCGAGCCGCATATCGCGCTGGTGCTGATCCGTACGATCACATCGTTCGGATGCTGGATGCTGGGCTTTTCGACGTCTTCCACCGCGACGCTGAAAGGTCCTTTGTAAACGACGGCCTTCATGCTGCCACCTCCGTCCGGCTACGCACGTGTGTGATTGCCCCACCCCGCCTCACCCACCCCGGCCGCTCTCCGGGCCGCGCTCCCCCGCGTGACCCATGTCTCATGGTTCTCCGCCCCGCCCGATGGGGCAAGTCGGTATTCTCCGGTGGATATCCGATTGGCGCCGTACCATGAAATGGAGAGGGTGGCGAAACGTGTCCGCACAGCGACTGGGAACTCTGCTCGTCCCCGCACCCGGGTTGTCCGGCACCGTCTATCCGCCCGGAACGACCGTGAGCATCCACGGCCGCGGTTCCGCCGTGGACGCCTTCGTCAACGGCGACTGGCTCGCTCTGTCGTGGTGGGAATTCTCCGACGGTCTTCGCGAGGACATCGCGGACCGCTGACACCTTCCGCTGTCAGGCGCCTACTTTGCGTCAGTGACGTTCTGTCTCCGGCTGCCTTTCGCGGTCCCTCAGTTCACGTCTGAGGATCTTGCCCGACGCGGCCCGTGGAACGCCCTCGATGAATTCGACCCGGCGGACCTTCTTGTGCGGGGCGACGTG
The DNA here is from genome assembly GCF_042725135.1 of Streptomyces sp. NPDC060366. Lineage (NCBI taxonomy): Bacteria > Bacillati > Actinomycetota > Actinomycetes > Kitasatosporales > Streptomycetaceae > Streptomyces > Streptomyces sp. NPDC060366. The sequence goes on from NZ_JBHXDC010000025.1 coordinate 55,804, forward strand.
TTCCGCGACGTAGGTCATGACGTCGGCCTCGGTCAGTGCGGGTTCCGTCGGCCGGCGGACGACGTACGCCTTCGGGATCTCGTTCCCGGCCTCGTCGTACACACCGATCACCGCGGCGTCGGCTATCGACTCGTGGGTCAGGAGCAGTGCCTCGAGGTCGGCGGGGGCGACCTGGAAGCCCTTGTACTTGATGAGTTCCTTCACTCGGTCGACCACGAACAGCCAGCCGTCGGCGTCGACCCGGCCGATGTCGCCGGTGTGCACCCAGCCGTCGGCGTCGATCATGTGGGCGGTCTCCTCGGGCCGTCCGAGGTAGCCCTTCATGACCTGCGGGCCACGGATGAGGACTTCGCCGTCGGTGCCGACGGGGACGTCCGTGCCGGGGTCGTCGAGCGAGACGATACGCATCTCGGTGCTGGGCAGAAGCCTGCCCACGGCGCCGGCGGGCGGGTCGACGGCGTCCAGCGGGACGACGTGCGTGCCCGGTGACAGCTCGGTCATGCCGTACGCCCGGCGGACGGGCGGCAGCCCCAGGCGGGCCGAACAGGCTTCGGCGAGGCGGGCGTCGAGGGGCGCGGCGGCGCTGACGACGTAGTCGAGCGAGGACAGGTCGTAGCGGGCGACGGCCGGATGCTTGGCGAGCGCGAGGACGATCGGCGGGGCGACGTACAGGCCGTTGATGCGGTGCGTCTCGATCGCGCCGAGGAACTGGTCGAGTTCGAAGCGCGGCAGTACGACGACGGTGGCGCCGGTCCGCAGCGGCGCGTTCATCAGGGCGGTGAGGCCGTAGATGTGGAAGAACGGGAGCACCGCGAGGATGCGGTCGCCGGGGCGCATGGGGATGACGGGGTCGAGCTGCGCGAGGTTGGTGGCGATGGAGCGGTGCGTCAGCATGACGCCCTTGGGACTGGCTGTGGTGCCGGAGGAGTACGGGAGGGCGGCGATGTCCTCGGCGGGGTCGATGTCCGCGTCGACGGCGGCCCGGGGCGAGGGCTCGGTGGCGATCATGTCGAGGATCGAGCGGTGGCCCGGCGCCCGGTCGCAGACGAGGATCTCCTCGATGCCGCCTGCCAACTCGGCCGATCTGCGGGCGACTTCGAGCAGCGGTGAGACCGTGACGATCCAACGGGCCGAGGAGTCCCGGAGCTGTTTCGCGAACTCCTCGGCGGTGGACAGCGGATGGACGGTGGTGACGGAGGCACCGGCGCGGGTGGCCCCGTAGAACACGACCGGATACGCGACGGTGTTGGGGCTGTGCAGGGCCAGGACGTCGCCCTTGCGCAGACCGGCCGCGGTGAGGCCGGCGGCGGTACGGCGGTGGAAGGCGTCCAGTTGGGCGTAGGTGACGGTCGTTCCGTCCGTACCGTCCACGAGGGCGATCGCTTCGCCGAATTCGGCCGCGCGGCCGAGAACGGCCTCGTGGATGGGCAGGTCGACCGGCTCGACATCCGCGTACTCGCTGTGAAAGATCATGAGGACGATCCCTTCGACGCGTGGACTGCCAGGTGCGTGGGACGGACAGAATGACCTGTCTCAGTACGACTTGGGGAGACCCAGGGACTGGTGGGACACGTAGTTCAGGATCATTTCGCGGCTGACGGGCGCGATGCGGGCCACGCGTGACGCGGTGATGAGGGAGGCCAGACCGTACTCGCGGGTGAGCCCGTTGCCGCCGAGGGTGTGTACGGCCTGGTCGACGGCGCGTACGCAGGCCTCCCCCGCCGCGTACTTGGCCATGTTGGCGGCCTCGCCCGCGCCCGCGTCGTCGCCCGCGTCGTAGAGGTGCGCGGCTTTGCGCATCATCAGCCGGGCGAGCTCGATCTCGATGTACGCCTGGGCGAGCGGGTGGGCGATGGCCTGGTGGGCGCCGATGGGCTGCTTCCAGACCTGCCGGGTCTTGGCGTAGTCGACGGCCTTGTCGAGCGCGTGCCGGCCCATGCCGAGGGCGAAGGCGGCGGTCATGACGCGTTCGGGGTTGAGGCCCGCGAAGAGCTGGAGCAGTCCGGCGTCCTCGTCGCCGACGAGGGCGTCGGCGGGCAGCCGTACGTCGTCGAGCACCAGCTCGAACTGCTTCTCCACCGCCTGGAGTTCCATGTCGATCTGCGAGCGGTGGAAGCCCTGCGCGTCGCGCGAGACGATGAAGAGGCAGGGCTTGAGCGAGCCCGTCCTGGCGTCCTCGGTGCGGCCGACGATGAGCGTGGCGTCGGTGATGTCGACGCCGGAGACGAAGACTTTGCGGCCGTTGAGTATCCAGCCGCCGCCGTCGCTGTCGTCCGCCTTGCGGGCGGTGGTGGTGATGCGGTGCGAGTTGGAACCGGCGTCGGGTTCGGTGATGCCGAAGGCCATGGTGCGGGAGCCGTCGGCGAGACCGGGGAGCCATTCGCGCTTCTGCTCCTCGGTGCCGAAGCGGGCGATGACGGTGCCGCAGATGGCGGGCGACACGACCATGAGGAGCAGGGGGCAGCCTGCGGCGCCCAACTCCTCGAGGACTATGGAGAGTTCGGCGAGGCCGCCGCCTCCGCCGCCGTACTCCTCGGGGAGGTTGACGCCGAGGTAGCCGAGCTTGCCCGCCTCGCTCCACAGGGTGTCGCGGTCGAAGGCGCGGCCGTGCCTGCGGCCGAGGGCGGCGACGGCGGCGCGGAGGTCCTGGTGTTCCTGCGTTTCGACGATGCTCATCTTTCCTCCTGGGCGGTGTCCGTGACGACGGAGGTTTCGGTGACTACGGCGAGGAGCGCGCCGACCTCGACCTGGCTGCCGGGGGCGGCGTGGAGCGCGGTGAGCGTGCCGGAGGCGGGAGCGGTGATGCGGTGCTCCATCTTCATGGCCTCCAGCCAGATGAGCGGCTGCCCGGCGGTGACGGCGCTGCCTTCGCCGAGCCCGTCCGCGATCCGTACGACGGTGCCGGGCATGGGCGCGAGCAGCGAACCGGGCGCGGTGGCGGTCCGGGGATCGGTGAAGCGGGGGTGGACGCGGAGCCGGTAGGAGCCTGCGGGGCTGTCGACGTAGACGTGGTCGCCGTGTTCGGCGACGTCGAAGTGGCGTAGCACGCCGTCGACTTCGAGGCTGACGCGTTGGGGTGCGACGGAGACGGCGACGACGCGCAGGGCGTCGTCCTCGACGCGGAACCCGTCGCGGGTGCGGTGGTAGCGCACCTCGTACTCGCCGTACGTCTTGGTCTGCGGCTGCGACGCGAGGTTCCGCCACCCGCCGACGGGGTGGCCCCGGCGTACGGCGTCGGCGAGCGCGGCGGCGACGGCGGCGGGCCGTCCGGCGTCCCCGGCCGCCGGCTCGGTGAAGGCGTCGAGGTGCCGCTCGTAGAACCCGGTGTCGAGCCGCCCGCCGGTGAAGTCGGGGTGCAGCAGGGACCGTACGAGCAGTTCGCGGTTGGTCACCGGCCCGTGCACACGCGCCCGCCGCAGCGCGTCGGCCAGCCGCCGCACGGCCTCGGCGCGGGTGGGCGCCCAGGCGACGACCTTGGCGAGCATGGAGTCGTAGTGCACCCCGACGCCGTCGCCCGGCCCGTACCCGGTGTCGACACGCAAGCGAGGGTGGCCGGGGTCGCCGTCCCCCACCCCCCGCACCGCCAACTCGTGTACGCGGCCCGGTTGGGGGGTCCAGTCGTTCGACGGGTCCTCCGCGTACAGGCGGGCCTCCACCGCGTGGCCGTGAGGGGGCGGTGGGGTCGGGGGGAGCTGGGCGCCTTCCGCCAGGGCGAGTTGGAGTGCGACCAGGTCCACGCCGAACACCTCCTCCGTCACCGGGTGTTCGACCTGGAGGCGGGTGTTCATCTCCAGGAAGTACGCGCGGCCCGCCGGGGAGAGCAGGAACTCGACCGTGCCCGCGCCCCGGTACTCCACCACGCGCGCCGCCGCGACCGCCGCGTCCGTCAGGGTGGCGCGCAGCTCCGCCGTCAGGCCCGGCGCCGGGCACTCCTCGATCACCTTCTGGTGCCGCCGTTGCAGGGAGCAGTCGCGGGTGCCCAGCGCCCACACCGTGCCGTACGCGTCGGCGAGGATCTGCACCTCGACGTGCCGGCCCCGCTCCACGTACGGCTCCGCGAAGACCTCGCCGTCGCCGAACGCCGACCGGGCTTCCGCGCGGGCCGCCTCCCACTCCTCCCCGATCGTGTCGAGCGAGCGGACCACCCGCATCCCCCGGCCGCCACCGCCCGCCGCCGCCTTGATCAGCAGCGGCAGATCCGCCTCGGTCGCCGAGGCCGGGTCCAGCGGCGCCAGGAGTGGCACGCCCGCCGCCGCCATCAGCTCCTTCGCCCGGGTCTTGGACGCCATCGCCTCGATGGCCTCCGGCGGCGGCCCCACCCAGACCAGCCCCGCGTCGAGCACCGCCCGCGCGAACTCTGCGTTCTCGGAGAGGAATCCGTAGCCGGGGTGCACCGCGTCCGCGCCCGCCGCGAGGGCCGCCTTCACGATCAGGTCGCCGCGCAGGTACGTGTCGGCGGGGGCGGCGCCCGGCAGCCGTACCGCCGCGTCCGCCTCGCGTACGTGCAGCGCCCCGGCGTCCGCGTCCGAGAAGACCGCGACCGTGCCGATGCCCCGCTCGCGGCAGGTCCGGAAGACGCGGCAGGCGATCTCGCCACGGTTCGCGACAAGGAGAGTGGATATCAAGGTGAGCCTCACATTCGGAAGACGCCGAAGCCGCCGCGGACGCCCTCGACGGGCGCCGTGCGGATCGCCGACAGGCACAGGCCGAGCACCGTGCGGGTGTCACGCGGGTCGATGACCCCGTCGTCGTACAGCCGTCCGGACAGGAACGCCGGCAACGACTCCGACTCGATCTGCGCCTCCACCATGGCGCGCAGCGCCGCGTCACCGTCCTCGTCGTACGGCTGCCCCTTCGCCGCCGCCGACCCGCGCGCCACGATCGACAGCACGCCGGCCAGTTGCTGCGGCCCCATCACCGCGGACTTGGCGCTCGGCCAGGCGAAAAGGAACCGCGGGTCGTACGCCCGGCCGCACATGCCGTAGTGCCCGGCGCCGTACGAGGCGCCCATGAGGACCGACAGGTGTGGGACCTTCGAGTTGGCGACCGCGTTGATCATCATCGCGCCGTGCTTGATGATGCCGCCCTGCTCGTACTCCTTGCCGACCATGTAGCCGGTGGTGTTGTGCAGGAAGACCAGTGGGATGTCGCGCTGGTTGGCGAGCTGGATGAACTGCGCGGCCTTCTGCGACTCGGCGCTGAACAACACGCCCTGCGCGTTGGCCAGCACCCCCACCGGGCAGCCGTGCAGCATCGCCCAGCCCGTCACCAGACTCGGCCCGTACAGCGGCTTGAACTCGTCGAAGTCCGAGCCGTCGACGATCCGTGCCACGACCTCGCGCGGGTCGAAGGGGATCTTGAGGTCGCCGGGGACGATGCCCAGCAGTTCGTCCTCGTCGTACTTCGGCGGCTCGACCGACGCAGGGTCCGGATCGGGATGCGCCTTGCGCCGGTTGAGGCGGGCGACGATGCGCCGCGCCTGCCGGATCGCGTCCGGCTCGTCCACGGCGAAGTGGTCGGCGAGTCCCGAGTCGCGGGCGTGCATCTCCGCGCCGCCGAGAGATTCGTCGTCGCTCTCCTCGCCGGTCGCCATCTTCACGAGCGGCGGTCCGCCGAGGAAGACCTTCGACCGCTCCTTGATCATCACGGTGTGGTCGGACATGCCGGGCACATACGCCCCGCCCGCCGTCGAGTTGCCGAAGACGACCGCGACGGTGGGGATCCCGGCGGCGGAGAGCCGTGTCAGATCGCGGAAGAGCGCGCCGCCGGGGATGAAGATCTCCTTCTGGGAAGGGAGATCGGCGCCGCCGGACTCGACGAGGCTGATGAGCGGCAGCCGGTTCTCGTACGCGATCTGGTTGGCGCGCAGGGCCTTCTTCAGCGTCCAGGGGTTGGACGCGCCGCCGCGCACGGTCGGGTCGTTGGCGGTGATGACGCATTCGACGCCCTCGACCACGCCGATGCCGGTGACCATGGACGCGCCGACGGGGTAGTCGCTGCCCCAGGCGGCGAGCGGGGACAGTTCCAGGAACGGGGTGTCGGGGTCGAGCAGCAGCTCGATCCGCTCGCGGGCGAGGAGCTTTCCGCGTTTACGGTGCCGGGCCACGTACTTCTCGCCGCCGCCGGCCAGCGCCTTGGCGTGCTCGGTGCCGAGGTCGGTGAGTTTGGTGAGCATCTCGGCGCGGTGCTCGGCGTAGTCGGGGGACGTGGTGTCCAGCGCCGAGTGGAGCACGGTCACAGCAGTACCTCCGGGATGTCGGCGTGGCGGGAGCGCAGCCACTCGCCGAGCGCCTTGGCCTGCGGATCGAAACGGGCGCGTGCGGCGACGCCTTCGCCGAGGAGGCCCCGGACGGTGAAGTTGAGCGCGCGCAGGTGGGGCAGGACCTGCCGGGTGACGGTCAAGTCGGCCGTCTCGGGCAGGAGTTGACGCAGACGGTCGACGGTCAGCTCGTGCGCGAGCCAGCGCCAGGCGTCGGAACCGGGCGCCCACACACCGACGTTGGCGTCCCCGCCCTTGTCGCCGCTGCGGGCACCGACGACCAGGCCGAGCGGGGCGCGGCGGGTGGGCCCGGCGGGCAGCGGGTCGGGGAGCGGGGGCTCGGGGACGGGTTCAAGTACGCGTGTGGGTGCGGCAGTCGGCATGGGTACGCGTGTGCCGTCGGGGAGCACCGCCGTGTGCGGGACCTCGGCGGCGGGGACGTACGCCGCCTCGAAGACGCCGTACGGCGCTCCCTTGCCGGGCGGCGCGGTGACATGGAAGCCGGGGTAACTGCCCAGCGCCAGCTCGACGGCGGCGCCGCTCACCGCCCGGCCGACGGCGTCGGGGTCGCTGTCGCGGACGACGAGCCGCAGCAGCGCGCTCGCGGTCTCCTCGGTGTCGGCGTCCGCCCGGTCGGTGCGGGCGAGCTCCCAACGGACCTCCTCCGGCGCCTTCTTGACGCCCGGCGCGGCCAGCGCGTCGGCGATCTGGTCCTTCACCAGCCGCGCCTTCGCGTCGATGTCGAGTCCGGTCAGGACGAAGACGACCTCGTTGCGCCAGCCGCCGATCCGGTTCAGCCCGACCTTGATCGTGGGGGGCGGTGCCTCGCCGCGTACGCCGGTGATCGAGACCCGGTCGGGGCCGTCCTGGGCGAGCCGTACGGTGTCGAGCCGGGCCGTCACGTCGGGTCCGGCGTACCGGGCTCCCCCGGTCTCGTACAGCAACTGCGCGGTGACGGTGCCGATGTCGACGACTCCGCCGGTGCCGGGGTGCTTGGTGATGACGGAGGAGCCGTCGGGGTGGAGTTCGGCGAGCGGGAAGCCGGGGCGGCGGACGTCGTGCTCGCCGAAGAAGGAGTAGTTGCCGCCGGTGGCCTGGGTGCCGCACTCCAGGACGTGCCCGGCGACGACGGCGCCCGCGAGGGCGTCGAGATCGTCGGCGTCCCAGCCGAAGTGCGCGGCGGCGGGTCCGGTGACGAGCGCGGCGTCGGTGACCCGGCCGGTCACCACGACGTCGGCGCCCCCGCGCAGACACTCCGCGATGCCGGCGCCGCCGAGGTAGGCGTTGGCGGTGAGCACGCCTTCGCCCCAGTCGCGCGCCGCCAGCAGGTCGTCGCCCTCGACGTGCGCGACGCGCACGGGGACACCGACGCGCTCGGCCAGTTCGCGTACGGCGGCGGCCAGTCCCGCCGGGTTCAGTCCGCCCGCGTTGGCGACGATCTTCACGCCGCGCTCCTGCGCGAGTCCGAGTCCTTCCTCCAACTGCCGCAGGAATGTCCTGGCGTAGCCGGACGCCGGGTTCTTCAGCCGGTCGCGGCCGAGGATGAGCATGGTCAGTTCGGCGAGGTAGTCGCCGGTGACGACGTCGAGCGGGCCGCCGGTGAGCATGGAGCGCAGCGCGTCGAAGCGGTCGCCGTAGAAGCCGGAGGCGTTCCCGATGCGCAGGACGCCTGGGGTGGGGCGAGTGGTGTCCGGCACGTTCAGGCCCCCTTCGCCGGGCGGCCGGGACCGGCCGGGCCCGCGAACGCCTGCGCGATGTCCAGCCATCGGCCGGCGTCCGCGCCCTCGGCCCGTACGCCGAGGTCGGCGCGGTGGGCGCGCTGTGTCACGAGCAGGCAGAAGTCCAGGGCGGGCCCGGTGACGCGCTGGTCGGCGTCCTCGGGGCCGTATGTCCACAACTGGCCTTCGGGTCCGGTGAGTTCGACCCGGATGGGCGCGGCGGGTGGCCGTTCGCCGCGGACGAAGTAGGCGTAGTCGCGGGCCCGTACGCCGATCCACGCCACATGCCGCAGCCGCGCGGTCGGCTCGCGCCGCACGCCGAGCGCGTCCGCGATGTCCTGGCCGTGCGCCCAGGTCTCCATCAGGCGCGCGGTCACCATGGACGGCGCGCTCATCGGCGGCCCGTACCAGGGGAAACGCGCGCCGGCGGGTGCGGAGCGCAGCGCCCGCTGGAGCCGTTCGCGGCCCTCGCGCCACTGGGCGAGGAGTTGGTCCGGCGGCAGTACGGCACCGGCCTCGGCGCCCTCGTCCACGAAGGAGTCGGGGGCGGCGAGCGCCTTCGCGGCCACGTCGGCGAAGGCGGCCTCGTCGGTCACGGCGAGGAGGGACGCGGTGTCGGTCCAGGCCAGATGGGCGATCTGGTGGGCGACGGTCCAGCCGGCCGCCGGGGTCGGGAGCGACCAGCTCTCGTCGTCCAACTCGGCCACGAGCCGGTCGACTTCCTCACTCTCGCTGCGCAGATCGTCGAGGATTGGCGCGGCAGGGTCGGACACGGGACGCACTCCCATCGGCTCTCGGGACACGGCGTGGTGCGTGCCCCGGAGCATGGCAGCGCCCGGAGAAACAATCAAGCGTGCTTGCTTTACCGGTCGGCGCTTTCCGGACCCGTCCGCAGGGCCTCCGATGCGGCCCCCTCCGGTGCGCACTCCTCGGCGGCCGACTCCTCGCGCTCCGCCCTGCGTTTGCCCGCGTGCGCCTGGACCGCGCCCATGCTCGCCATGATGACCAGGGCGATCGCCAGCGCGTCGGTGAGGGAGAGGCCCTGGTGCAGCACGAGGAAGCCGGCCATTGCCGCGAGGGCCGGCTCGCCGCTCATGAGGATCGCGAACGTCGACGCGGGCAGCCGCCGCAGCGCGAGCAGTTCCAGGGTGTACGGCAGTACGGACGACATCAGCGCCACCGCGAGCCCGAGCCCGATCGTGGACGGCACCAGCAGCTTGGAGCCGGCGTCGATGATGCCGAGCGGCAGGGTGAGCACCGCGCCGAACGCCATGGCCAGCGCGAGCCCGTCGGCCTGCGGGAAGCGCTGCCCGGTCCGGGCGCTGAAGACGATGTACGCCGCCCACATCACCCCCGCCGCCAGCGCGAACGCCGCGCCCACCGGGTCGAGCCGGTCGAACCCGCCACCGCTGAGCAGCACCACACCGCCGAGCGCGAGTCCGGCCCACAGGAGGTTCCCGAGCCTGCGGGACGCGACGACGGAGAGGGTGAGCGGCCCGAGGACCTCCAGGGTCACGGCGGCGCCCAGCGGGATGCGGTCGGCGGCCTGGTAGAAGAGGAGGTTCATCGCCGCCAGCACGGCGCCGAAGACGAGGACCGTGCCCCAGTCGGCGCGCGAGTGACCACGGACCTTGGGCCGGCAGACGACGAGCAGGACGATCGCCGCGAGCAGGAGCCGCAGCGTCACCACGCCGACCGCGCCGGCGCGCGGCATCAGCAGCACGGCGATGGCGGCGCCGAACTGCACGGAGAGCATGCCCCCGACGACGAGCGCGACGGGCCCGAGTGTCCGCCGCCCCTTCTCCGCCGGGGCCCCGGCGGCCACCCCCACGGCCTCGGGTACCGCCACGACGGCGCCTGCGGCCGCGGTACGCGACTCCTCCACCGGGATCCTCCTCCAATTCAGTCAGACCCATCAGGTCAATTCAATGAACTATCACATGCAACATACTGCACCACGAAATGCGATGGCCGACCCCCCGGACCTCAGGCCACTGCGCCCGGCACCACCCGCTCCCCGCGACGGAGATTCCACCGTTGACAGGACTGGCTAACGAGACTAGCTTTTAGCTAACAACATTAGCCATCTGGAGGATGCCATGACCGAATACCTCGCCGTCGACGGCGGCACGATCGCTTACGAGGTGACGGGGTCCGGACCGCTGATCGTTCTCGCACACGGCATGGGTGACAGCCGCGCCGCGTACCGCGCAGTGGTCCCGCAGCTCGTGGCGGCGGGCCACCGGGTCGCCGCGGTCGATCTGCGCGGCTGCGGCGAGTCCACCGCCGACTGGCCCGCCTGGAGCCGCACCGACATCGCCGGCGACCTGCTCGCGGTGATCCGGCACCTGGGCGGCCCGGCCGTGCTCATCGGCCACTCGATCTCCGGCGGCGCCGCCACCATCGCCGCGGCGCGGGAGCCCTCGCTGATCACCGCGGTCGTCGAGCTGGCGCCGTTCACCCGCAAGCAGTCGGTCCGCCTCGGCGACCTGCGGGTGAAGCGCTTCCGGCAGGGCATGCTGCGGCTGCTCGGCGCGGCGACGTTCGGCAGCGTGCCGCTCTGGCGCTCGTACCTCGACGTGGCCTACCCCGGTGTGAAGCCGGCCGACTGGGCGGAGCGGCTCGACCTCGTCGACTCCCTGCTGCGCGAGCCGGGCCGGATGAAGGCCATGCAGGGCATGGGCCGCGCCGCCCCGGCCGACGCCGGTGCGCAACTCGGCAACGTCCGCTGCCCCGTCCTGGTCGTCATGGGCACGCTCGACCCCGACTGGGCCGACCCGCACGCCGAGGGCTCGGCGATCGTGGACGCCCTGCCGTCCGGTCTCGGCCGCCTGGAGATGATCGAGGGCGCCGGGCACTACCCGCACGACCAGTTCCCCGACCGGGTGGTCTCGCTCGTGCTCGCCTTCGTCCGCCCGGACGCCGCCCGTGCCTAGGGCCGGCCTGGACCCGGCGGCCGTGGTCGCGGCCGGCGCCACCCTCGCCGACGAGGTGGGCCTCGCCAAACTGACGATGGGTCTGCTCGCGGAGCGGCTGGGCGTGCGCACCCCGTCCCTCTACAAACACGTGGGCGGCCAGGAGGACCTCACGCGGCGCATCGCCGCCCTGGCGCTGAGCGAGGCCGCCGACGCCGTCGGCGGCGCGGTCCAGGGATACGCGGGCCGCGACGCCCTGGCGGCAGCGGCGCGCGCCTTCCGCGCCTTCGTCCTGGAACACCCCGGCCGGTACGCCGCGACGATCGGCGTCGAACCGTCCGGCCCGGACGATCCGCTGGCCGTCGCCGGCCGACGGGCTCTGGACGCGTTCACGGCGGTCCTGCGCGGCTACGAGACGAAGGAGGCGGACATGGACCACGCACTGCGCATGCTCCGCAGCCTCTGCCACGGCTTCGCCACGTTGCAGTCGGCCAACGGCTTCCAGTGGAGCGCCGATGTGGACGAGAGCTTCGAGTGGCTGATCGCCTTCACCGACCGGGGACTGCGCGCCCTGTGAGCCCGCCGACGCCGCCGATGCGCCGGACCACCCCTCAACCGACCGGCTGGGCAGGCCCCGCGACCGTCGCCCACCGGGGCCCGGTGTCACTGTCGTGGCTCCATACGTACTGGCTGTCCGGGGTGCGTGTCATGCCGAAGTCGTAGAGGTCCGGCCGGTCGTGGTGCTCCCAGCGGGCGACGGCCGTCCCGATCTCCTCGAGAAGGCGCCGTGGTCCACCCTGAAAGGCGGCACCCGGCCCGGACGCGGACCCGGACCCGGACGCGGTCAAGGTCGCCCAGGAGGAACGGCCGTCGTGCACCCAGGCCACCGGTCCGTCCCGGTCCCCGAACACGACCTCCACGTCCGGCAGGAGCACCCGTAGCGCGAACAACAGGTGCGGGTCGGCCAGTCGCGTCACGTCGAGGGTGTGGGTGCCCTCTTCCTCGGCGGGGGCGTGGCCGCGTACTTCCTGCCAGCCGAGGCGGGCCGGCGCGTCGCGGGCGGGCATGAACAGGGCGAGTCCCTGGACCCAGCCGGTGGCGGAGAGCCCGTCGGCCGCGACGGTGAGAGCGACATGCCCCATACGGCCCCACGGGGTGACGATCCGTCCACCAGGCCTGGTCTGGGCGACCCACTCCCACGGGACGGTCTCCACCGCGTACGTCGACTCGACCCGGTCGTACGGACCACCGGGCGCGTGACCGAGCCGCCCGTCACCGGTGATCACGGTGACACCGGCCCCCGCGGCCTCCAGGCGGGTGCGCGCCGTCGCCGCGAGACCGGGGTCGGCCTCCACGCTGGTCACCTGTCCCGGCCCGGCGCGCCGGGCGAGCAGCGCGGCGTTCCAGCCGGTGCCGGTACCGAGCTCCAGAACCCGGTGGCCGGGCTCCGGCATCAGGGAGTCGAGCATGTCCACCACCACGGACTGACAGGACAGGCTGGACGTGGCCCGCCCGTCCCCCACCTGTGTGACGGCGGGGTCACTCGGGCCGCCGTAGACCTCGGCCGCCCAACGCTCCGGCTCCGTCGCGCGACTCACCGCGACGTAGGCGTCGCCGTCCCAGCGCCACAGCGTGTCCGGCGCGAACGAGTGCCGGGGGACGGCGTCGACCGCCGCCCGCACCCACGGCGAGTCCGTGGGCCAGTCCCCCCGCTCCTCCATCGCCCCGGCCAGCGCGATCCGCCGCTCCTCGAACACGACGCCTACTTCCGGCGGTTGCCGGAGGGCGGCGGCGGTTTGGGCACCTCGCTGTCGCCGTTGCCGGGCGGCGGCTTGCCCTGCGAAAGGTCCGGCTCGGGCTTGCGGTGATCCCCCATGACACGTTCCTTTCCGAAGGTAGTCGATCAACTACAGAGTGCTACAGGTCCGATCGGCGGAGCAAGCGCTCCAGCGAGATCGACGTCCGACTTCCGTGGCACTGACCGCGCAGACCCGGCGCACTCGGGAGCGCATCCGTCAGCGACCCGTGCCCGGCCCGGCCCCCGGCCCCTCGTGGTCCGTCTTCTCCCCCAGCGCCTCGGCCAGGACTTCCGCCAGGTGCCTCGCTCCCCCGTCGGACAGCTGGTCCAGCTGGGTGCGGCACGAGTAGCCGTCGGCGAGGAGTTCCGTTCCCTCGTCCGCCGCCCGGACGGCGGGCAGCAACTGGTCCTCCGCGCATGCCACCGAGACGTCGTAATGGCCCTTCTCGAAGCCGAAGTTGCCCGCGAGTCCGCAGCAGCCACCGCTCAACTCGCCGGTGAGACCCGCCCGTTCACGCAGACGCCGTTCCGCCGCGTCGCCGAGGACCGAGTGCTGGTGGCAGTGGGTCTGGCCCGCGACCGGGCGGTCGACGCGTGGCGGCCGCCAGTTGGGCGCGGACTCCTCCAGCGTCTGGGCGAAGGTCCGTACGGACGCGGCGAGTCGGGCCGCGCGCGGGTCGTCCGCGAGCAGTTCCGGCAGGTCCGTCTTGAGCGCGGCGGCGCAGCTCGGTTCCAGGACGACCACCGGCAGTGCCCGGTCGAGCAGCGGCTCCATCCGGTCCAGGGTGCGGCGCATGACGGCGCGGGCCTGGTCGAGCTGGCCGGTGGAGACGTACGTGAGGCCGCAGCACACCTTGCCGGGCGGCAGCGTGTGCGTGACGCCGGCGGCGTCCAGGACGCGTACGGCCGCCTGCCCGACCGACGGCGACAGATGCTCCGTGAAGGTGTCCGGCCACAGCACCACCGCCGGATCGCCCACCGGTTCACGCCGCTGCCGCCGCAGCCACCGGGTGAACGTCAGCGGCGCCAGTCGCGGGATCGAGCGCTCCGGGGCGATCCCGCCCGCGCGCTTGGCCAGCGCGGCCACTCCCGGCACCCGTACCCCCGCGTTCAGCACGCCCGCGAACGGCGCGGCGGCCCGGAGCCAGCGCGGCAGCCGCCCCATCGCGTAGTGCGCGGCCGGCCGCCGCCTGCCCTCGTAGTGGTGGTGCAGGAACTCGGCCTTGTACGTGGCCATGTCGACGCCCACCGGGCAGTCGCTGCGGCAGCCCTTGCAGGACAGACAGAGGTCGAGCGCGTCCTTGACCTCGGTCGAGCGCCAGCCGTCGGTGACGATCTCGCCGGCGAGCATCTCGTGCAGCAGGCGGGCGCGTCCGCGCGTGGAGTGCTGTTCGTCGCCGGTCGCGCGGAACGAGGGGCACATCACCCCGGCGCCCGAACTCGGCCCCTCCACACGGCATTTGGCGACGCCGACACAGCGCCGTACGGCCGCCGAGAAGTCGCCGCCCACGACGCCGTCCGCCTCGCCGTCGTGCGGATAGGCGAAGGCGACGTCGACGCGTTCGCGAGGCAGGACCTCGAAGCGCAGGTTCTCGTCGAGCCGGGCGGGCCGGGCGATCGAGCCGGGGTTCAGGCCGCCCGCCGGATCCCATACGTCCTTGAACTGCCCGAAGAGTCCGGTCAGTTCGTCCCCGTACATCTTCGGCAGCAGCTCCGAACGCGCCAGCCCGTCGCCGTGCTCACCGGAGAGCGAGCCGCCGTGCGCGACGACCAGCCCGGCGACGTCCTCGGAGAAGCGGCGGAAGCGCCGCACGCCGTCGGTGCTCAACAGGTCGAAGTCGATGCGCACATGGATGCAGCCGTCGCCGAAGTGCCCGTAGGGCGTGCCGCGCAGTCCGTGCTGGGCGAGCAGCGCGCGGAAGTCCCGCAAGTACGCGCCGAGCCGGGCGGGCGGTACGGCGCAGTCCTCCCAGCCCGGCCACGCCTCTCCCCCGTCGGCGCTGCGGGTGGCGGTGCCCGACGCGTCCTCCCGTACCCGCCACAGGGTCCGGATCCCGGCCGGGTCGTCCACGACCGTGCCGTCCAGCGCGTCGGCGCCGCGCATGATCCGTTCGGCGTGCGCGCGCGCCTCGGCGACGGTGGCGCCGCCGGTCTCCACGAAGAGCCAGGCGCCGCCGCGCGGCAGGTCGTGCGGGCCGGGGACGAGGTCGTCGGCCATGCCCTCGACGGTGAGCGGGTGGTACGGCAGCAGCCCCGCCGCCGCTTCGGCCGCCGCGCTCTCGTCCGGGTAGCCGAGGACCGCGAGCACGCGTGCGGGCGGCGAGTCCACCAGCCGTACGACGGCTTCCGTGACGACGCCCAGCGTGCCCTCGCTGCCGCAGAACGCGCGGGCGAGATCGGTGCCGTTCTCGGGGAGCAGCGCGTCGATCGCGTAGCCGGAGATACGGCGCGGGAGGCCGGTGGGGTAGCCGGTGCGCAGCAGGGCGAGGTTGCTCTCGACGAGGGGGCGCAGTCCGGTGGGGGCG
Source organism: Streptomyces sp. NPDC060366 (assembly GCF_042725135.1). NCBI lineage: Bacteria > Bacillati > Actinomycetota > Actinomycetes > Kitasatosporales > Streptomycetaceae > Streptomyces > Streptomyces sp. NPDC060366. The sequence continues at coordinate 71,019 of NZ_JBHXDC010000025.1, forward strand.
CCGTCCCAGCCCCTGCCGAGCCGCAGGGAGGTGCCGCCGTACGTCGTGACCGACAGCTCGTGGACGTTGTCGGCGGTCGTCCCCCACGCGACCGAGTGCGACCCGCACGAGTTGTTGCCGATCATGCCGCCGAGGGTGCAGCGGCTGTGTGTGGAGGGGTCGGGCCCGAAGGTCAGACCATGCGGTGCGACGGTGTCACGGAGCCGGTCGAGGACCACTCCGGGCTGCACGACGGCGGTACGGGCCTCGGTGTCGACTGACACGATCGAGCGAAGATGCCGGGTGAGATCGAGGACGACGCCGATGCCGGTGGCGTTCCCGGCGATCGAGGTGCCGCCGCCGCGCGGCACGACAGGGACGCCGTGCGTACGGCAGACGTCGAGGGCCGCCGCGACGTCCGCCGCGTCACGGGGAGCGACGACACCCACCGGGACCCGGCGGTAGTTGGAGGCGTCCATGGTGACCAGGGCACGGGCGGCGGCGCCGAAGTCCACCTCGCCGCGGACGGCTCCGGCGAGGTCTCTGGCCAGCGCGGTGGTGGCCGCGGGCGTCTCCCTCCTCGCGGGTGCCGTAAGCGCCGCTGATTCCCGGTTCCGGTGCCGCTCCCTGTGCTCAGCCATTCCCCCAGGATGCCCCGCCGGCCGTGCCGCACCACATGTCAACGACGTGTCGGGCACGTCTCACGACGTGAACCGCTCCCCTGACGGCAGGCGGAGAACGTCTAGGCTGCCGCCCGTGGCCGATATTCAGATTCCCGCTGACATCAAGCCCGCCGACGGTCGATTCGGCGCTGGCCCCTCCAAGGTGCGTACGGAGGCGGTCGACGCCCTGGCCGCCACCGGTACGTCTCTCCTCGGCACGTCCCATCGCCAGGCCCCGGTGAAGAACCTGGTCGGCGCGGTGCGCGACGGTGTGCGTGAGCTCTTCGGGCTCCCCGAGGGCTACGAGGTGATCCTGGGCAACGGCGGCTCCACCGCCTTCTGGGACATCGCGACGCACGGGTTGATCGAGAACAAGTCGCAGCACCTGAACTTCGGCGAGTTCTCGTCGAAGTTCGCGAAGGCGTCGAAGCTGGCCCCCTGGCTGGCCGAGCCGACCGTCATCTCCTCCTCGCCGGGCACCCACCCGGACCCGGAGGCCGAGGTGGGCGTGGACGTCTACGCGCTCACGCACAACGAGACCTCCACCGGTGTCGCCGCGCCCGTCAGGCGCGTCGCGGGCGCCGACGAGGGCGCGCTCGTGCTGGTCGACGCGACGTCCGGCGCGGGCGGTCTGCCGGTCGACATCGCCGAGACCGACGTCTACTACTTCGCCCCGCAGAAGTCCTTCGCCTCCGACGGCGGCCTGTGGATCGGCGTCTTCTCGCCGGCCGCGCTGGAGCGCGCCGCGCGTATCCACGGCTCGGGCCGGCACGTCCCGGAGTTCTTCTCGCTGCCGACGGCGATCGACAACTCGCTGAAGAACCAGACGTACAACACCCCCGCGCTCTCGACGCTCTTCCTGCTGAACGAGCAGCTGACCTGGCTGAACACCCAGGGCGGCCTCGACTGGTCGACCGCCCGTACGGCCACGTCCGCGCGCACCCTGTACGGCTGGGCGGAGTCGTCCAAGTACGCGACGCCGTTCGTGCTCGACCCGGCGCACCGCTCGCAGGTCATCGGCACGATCGACTTCTCGGACGAGATCGACGCGGCGACCATCGCCAAGGTCCTGCGCGCCAACGGCATCGTGGACACGGAGCCGTACCGCAAGCTGGGCCGCAACCAGCTGCGGGTGGCGATGTTCCCGGCGATCGACCCGTCGGACATCGAGGCGCTGACGGCGTGCGTCGACTACGTGATCGACAAGCTCTGACTCCACCCCGCGCCGTCGACGGCCCCGTCCCCCGCCGTGGGGGGCGGGGCCGTCACTCTTGCGCGTGAAAGATCACGCTCACGACGAATCGGACAGTCCCGGCCGACGACGATGGTCTCGACACCAGCCATCAGGAGGCCCTCATGTCTGCCGCAGCAGCCGAGCACCCCTGTGACGGCCCGCCGGAAAGCTTGCTCAAGGCCGGGGAGCCCAGGAAGACGACCTGACGGTCACCGGCTCAGGCGCTGGAATCTGCGGACCGCCAGCGGGACGAACAGCAGCGTGATCGCCACCGGCCAGGCCACCGACAGCAGCAGGGCGTGTTCCTCCGGCCAGCTGCCGCCGCTCGCCACCGGGTTGCCGAACAGTTCGCGGATCGCCGTCACCGTCGCCGACACCGGGTTCCACGCGGCGACCACGCCCAGCCAGTCCGGCATCAGGGACGGGGCGACGAAGACGCTGGAGATCATCGTCACCGGGAAGGCCACGGCGAAGAGGCTGCCGGCCTGCTCGGGGCTCGGGACCACCAGGCCGAGCCAGACGCCCACCCAGATCAGCGAGAAGCGCAGCAGCATGAGCAGGCCGAAGCCCGCCAGGGAGGCGAGCAGGCCGCCGTCCGCGCGCCAGCCGATCGCCAGGGCCGTGAGCGCGAGGATCGCCAGCTCCGCGCAGGCGGTGAGCATGTCCGCCACTCCGCGCCCCGTGACCACCGCCGACGGCGCCATCGGCATCGACCGGAACCGGTCGTGCACACCCTTGCTGGAGTCGGTGACGAAAGCGGTCGCCGTGTTCATGAAGCCGAAGGCCATCGTCATGGTGAACATGCCCGGCATCAGGAACTCCCGGTAGTCACCCCCGCCCGGCACCTTCATGGCGCTGCCGAAGACATAGCCGTAGAGCAGCACGGAGACGAGCGGAAAGCCCAGCATCCAGAGGATGTAGGAGGGCTGGCGCTGATAGTGGGTCAGGCTGCGGCGTACGAGATTCCAGCAGTCGGCCACGGCCCAGTAGGCGCGGCCGTGCGTGTCGTCCACCGCCAGGCTCACCTTCGAGTTCAGGTCCGTGCTCGTGCTCATGCCGCCACCTCTGTCTTCGCCTTCATCGTCTTCGCCGTCGTCGTATCGGTCGGCGCCTCTTCCGTACGGTGGCCCGTCAGCCGCAGGAACACGTCGTCCAGGCTCGGCCTGCGCAGGCCGATGTCCTCCGCCGCGATCCCCCGGTCCCGCAGCTCCCGCGCGACGTCCGTCAGCGCGGCCACCCGGTCGGTGACGGGCGCGTGCACCCGGCGTGCCTCGGTGTCCGTCGCGGGCACCGATCCCGCGACGCGTGCGACCACCTCGGCCGCCGCCGGGAGTTCGCGCTCGTCGTGGACGACGACCTCGATCAGGTCACCGCCCACGGTGTTCTTCAGCCCGTCCGGGGTGTCGTCGGCGATGGCCCGCCCCCGGTCGATGACCGTGATGTGCGAGGCGAGCTTGTCGGCCTCGTCCAGATACTGCGTGGTGAGCAGCACGGTGGTACCGCCGGCCACCAGCGCCCGCACGGCGGCCCAGACCTCGCCGCGCCCGCGCGGGTCGAGCCCGGTCGTCGGCTCGTCGAGGAACAGGACCCGCGGGGCGAGGATCATCGACGCGGCGAGGTCGAGCCGGCGCCGCATGCCGCCGCTGTACTCACGTACGCCCTTGTCGGCCGCCTCCACCAGGTCGAACCGCTCCAGCAGTTCCCCGGCGCGCAGCGCGGCCCGCCGTCCGCCGAGGTGGAAGAGGCGGCCGAACATCTCCAGGTTCTGCCGGCCGGTGAGGATCTCGTCGACCGCCGCGTACTGCCCGGTGAGCCCGATCCGGCTGCGGACAGTGCGCGGGTCGGTGCGCACGTCGACCCCGGCGACCGTCGCGCGCCCGCCGTCGAGCTTGAGGAGGGTGGCGAGCGCGCGCACGGCGGTGGTCTTGCCCGCGCCGTTCGGGCCGAGGAGCCCGTGCACGGTTCCGGTGCGTACGGCGAGGTCGAAGCCGTCGAGGGCGTATGTGTCCCCGTACCGCTTGCGGATCGCTTCGGCGTGTACGGCGTATTCGGTCACGGCGTGGTCGTTCACTGCCCCTCCAGGGAACTGAGTACGGTGTACCCAAGGAGCGTACACGGTACCCAATTAATGTCCAGCCGTTTAGGCTGGGCCCATGGCGACGACGGAAAGCAGCGGCAGCGGCGACGTGTCCCGCAGCATGGAACTCCTCTGGGGCACCGGCGAGCGGTCGACCCGGGGGCCGAAACCGGGGCTCACGCTCGACCGGATCGTCACGGCCGCCGTCGAACTCGCGGACGCCGAGGGGCTCTCGGCGGTCTCGATGCGCAGACTCTCCACGGAGCTGGGCGCGGGAACGATGTCGCTCTACCGCCATGTCCCCGGCCGGGCCGAGCTGGTGGACCTGATGCTGGACCGCGTACAGGGCGAGTCAGGTACGCCGGCCGCCGATCCGGACTCCGCGGCCGCCGCCCCCGGCTGGCGGAAGACCGTCGAGACGGCCGCCCGCGACGAACTCGCCCTCTACCAGGCCCATCCCTGGCTGCTCTCCGTCAACCAGACCAGGCCCGTCCTCGGCCCCGGCGCCCTCGGCGGCATGGAGACGATGCTCGCCGGGATCAAGGACATGGGTCTGACCGACCCGGAGCTGATCTCCGTGATCATCATGGTCAGCGGTTACGTCTCCGGGGTCGCCCGCACCCAGGTGCACGCCGTCGAGGTCCAGCAGGCGACCGGCATCAGCGACGACGAGTTCTGGAAGGCGCAGGAGCCGTTCCTGTCGACGGTGATGAACAGCGGGCGCTACCCGGCGATGGCCACGCTCTCGGGAGACGCGTTCGGCCCCGACTTCGACCACTTCGAGTTCGGGCTCCAGCGGCTGCTCGACGGCCTGGAGGTGCTGGTCGCGCAGCGCACCGGCGGCGGCAGCTGAGCCGGTACGTACACCGTCAGCCGCTCCGCTTGCGGCGCTTGAACCCGAAGAACAGCACGGCTGCTCCGACGAGCACCACCGCGCCGATCGTGATGTTCCCGCTCTCGCCCCCGGCGCCGTCCCCCGCCGCGCCGTCGCCCGCGCTCCCCGCGCCTCCGGACGAACCGCCGTCCTTGTCGATGTCGACGCGCTCGACCTGGCTGCGCGTCCCCTCCGTGCCGAACATCAGGGCGGAGCCGTCCAGGGTGTACGTCACCGACTCGGCCTGCCCCTGGATCGGGGCCCGGACGCGGTGGTCCGCGCCCAGGCGGCCGTTCTTCCACACGTAGGCACGGGCGCTGAAGTACGAGCGCAGCAACAGCTCCTTGCCGTCCGGCGAGAACGCGCCGTCGGTCACCCACGGCACCTCGTCGACGCGCGTGAAGGTGTTCGTGCCGTCGGCGGTGAGCTTGGCCGGGCCCTCGTAGAGGCCGCCGCCGTTCTCGTTCTTCGAGGCGATGTAGACGCGGCCGGTGGTCGGATGGACCATCAGCGCCTCGGCGTCACGCGGGCCGTCCGCGTACTTCACGGTGTACTGCGTGGCGTCGACCGCCGCGTCCGCGAGCGTCTTCGGTTCGGGGAAGCGGTAGATCCAGACGTGGTCCCAGCTGCCGTTGAGGTTGTCGCCGATGTCACCGACGTAGATGTCTCCGTCGGCGCCGACGGAGATCGCCTCCATGTCACGGGGCTCCCCGACCCCGCGCATGGTGATCGTCGCGACGGTCTCACCGGTCCGCGAGTCGATGCCGTAGATGAGGGGCTTGTCCTGGTCGTTGTGCGTCCAGTAGACGCCGGGGTGCGCGCGGCTGGCGGCGAGGCCGCTGGACTCGGTGATGCGCGGGTCCGTGATCCGGAAGCTCCGGTCGGGGTCGGCGGCGGGCGCGGCCGGTGCGGCAGGGGCAGCGGGCGCGGCCACGGCCGCCGGGCCGGAGAGCGCGCCCGCCGCGCCCGCCAGGACGAGCACCGCCGCCGCGAGGGCGGACCGGACACGGGCCGGGCACGGAGACGGGCGCACAGACGGACGCATGACCTTGACCTTGACCATGGCCCAAGACTGCCACCTCGCAGGCCGGGCACGGTCGCCCGTCGGCCATCGGGGATGATGATCCGATGCGTTTCATGTTCGTCGGCGACTCGATGACCATCGGCCGCGCCGGCGACTTCACCTGGCGCTACCGGATGTGGCAGCACCTGAACGCGGCGTACGGCGGTCCGTACGCGATCGTCGGCCCGCGCACCGGGCTGTACGACGCCCACGCCGACGCCCCGGTGTCGCACGCGTACGGCGCCCCCGACTTCCCCGCGAAGGCGTGGCGGCACCTCGCGGGCTGGGGCGAGGGCTGGCAGCACATGGCGCCGGTGATCCGTGACGCCGTCGCCGCGCACCGCGCGGACGTCCTGCTCGTCTCGCTCGGCCTGATAGACCTCGGGTTCTACACCGACAGCGACCGAACGGCCCTGTACGCACGGGAGTTCCTCGCCGAGGCACGGGCGGCGAATCCGCGCGTGCGGATCGTGCTGCTGCCGGTCATACCCAACACACGCGCGGACACCGACCCGGAGTTCGCCGCCGAGGTCGACCGCTTCAACGACCTGCTGGCCAAGGCGGTCGCCGACCTGGACGACGCGGCCTCCCCCCTGCTGCCGGCCTCGCGCCCGGCGTCGTACGACATCCACCGCGACACCTATGACGGGACCCACCCCGGCCCTTCGGGGGAGCATCTGCTCGCCGGGGCGTTCGCCGACGCGATGCATCAGGCCTGGGGGCTGGGCGCGCCGTATCCCGTCACACGGCGGTGAGTTGAGGGTCGAGCGGGGCGCGGGTGAGTCGGTTCGCGAGGGTGGAGAGCGTGTACGTGCCGATGCCGAGGACGACTTCGAGGGCGTTGCGCGTCGTGTAGCCGTGGGCGAGGAACGCGTCGAGCGTGGTGTCGTCCACGGCCCCGGCGGTCGCGAGCACGGCGAGAGTGAACTGCCTTACTGCTTCGAGCTGTTGGTTCGCCAACGGGCGCTGCCCGGCCAGGGCGGCGATCAACTCCTCGTCGGCGCCAAGCTTCCGCAGTCTGCCGCTGTGCATGGCCACGCAGATATGGCACTCGTTGCGGGTGACGACGGTCATCACGACGACCTCGCGTGCCACCGGGTCGAGCGTCGTGCCGTCGAAGAGGGCGGTCAGCCTCTGGAACCCGTCGAGCAGTTCGGGCGAGGCGGCGAGCCTCGCCATGGCGGACGGCAGAAACCCCAGATGGCGGACGGTGGCCTCCATGTGGCGGCGGGAGCCCGGGGGTGCGGTGTCGGGCGTGTGATCGACAAAGGCGGTACCGGCTCGCACGGGAGCCCTCCCTAGAATGGACAACATGGTTGACGAAAAAAAGGTAAACCAGGTTGTCGATATCCGCAACGGGAATGGCGTCGGCCGCCGTGTCTGAGCGCGCGGGCGACGCGCCCGGATACGAGCTGCCACTCCTCCTCTTCGCCGGATTCCGGTCCCTGATCGACCAGTTGCACGAGGAACTGGCCCGCCAGGGCCACCCCGACGCCCGGCCCGCGCACGGCTTCGCCATGCAGGCGATCGGCATCGACGGCGCCACCGCGGTCACCGTCGGCCGCCGCCTTGGCGTCTCGAAACAGGCCGCTGGCAAGACGGTCGACCGCCTGGAGGCCCTGGGCTACGCGGAACGCACCGCCGACCCCACGGACGCCCGCCGCAAACTGATCCGCCTGACGCCGCACGGCCTCGACGCGCTCGCCCGCTCGGCGCGGATCTTCGACGACCTGCGCGCCCGGTGGGCCCTGGCCCTCGGCGGCGACAGACTGCGCGCCCTGGAGGCGGATCTGCGGGCGGTCACCCCGCCGGACGCGTTCGGCCTGGACACGGAGGGCTGGCTCGGCGGCCCCTGAGCCGTCGGCGTACGCGGGCGCCGGCGCCGTACGTACTATGCGTTACCCGCGCCCGAGCGGCGTCCCGCACCCGCCGCAGTTCACCAGCTCCGGGTCGTCGTTGAGACGACCGCACTCCTCGCAGACCAGCTCCAGCATGCAGGGCGGCTCGCCACCCTCCACGACCTCGTCACCGGTGCCACCGGTGTTACCGCCACCGAGGGACATCGCCGCACACCTCCCCACCGCTCGCCGTCGCCCTCAACCCTACGTAAGCCCGCCGTACCCCACCCCGTGAAGGAGACCACCTCGTGGACCGCGAGCCCGGTGAGCCGTATCCGCCGATCGAGCCCTACGACCACGGCATGCTCGACGTCGGCGACGGCAACCTCGTCCACTGGGAGGTCTGCGGCAACCCCGACGGCAAGCCCGCGCTCGTCGTGCACGGCGGCCCCGGCTCCGGGTGCGGCCCCCGCGCACGGCGGAACTTCGACCCCGACCGCTACCGCGTCGTCCTCTTCGACCAGCGCAACTGCGGACGCAGCACCCCGCACGCGAGCGACCCCGCCGCCGACATGCGCCACAACACCACCGGTCATCTCCTCGCCGACATGGAGCGGTTGCGCACCCACCTCGGGATCGACAAGTGGCTGCTGTTCGGCGGCTCCTGGGGCTCGACGCTGATCCTCGCGTACGCCGAGCGGCACCCCGATCGTGTCTCGGAGATCGTCATCCCGAGTGTCACCACCACCCGCCGCTCCGAGATCGACTGGCTGTACCGGGGCGCCGGCCAGATCTTCCCCGAGGCGTGGGCACGCTTCCGGGCCGGTGCCCCGACGGATGACCCCGACCCCGACACCCCCGGCCTGCTGACCGCGTACGCGCGCCTCACGGAGAGCCCCGACCCCGCCGTGCGGGCCAGGGCCACCGCCGACTGGTGCGCCTGGGAGGACGCGGTGCTCTCGCAGGAACCGCACGGCTCCCCCGACCCGTACAGCGGCCGGCCCCCCGCCGCCCGCCAGGCCTTCGTACGGATCTGCGCGCACTACTTCTCCCACGGCGCCTGGCTGGAGGAAGGCGCGTTGCTGCGCGACGCGGGGCAACTGGCGGGGATTCCGGGGGTGTTGATCCACGGCAGACACGACCTGTCCGGCCCGCTCGGCACCGCCTGGGATCTCGCCGCCGCCTGGCCCGACGCCCGTCTGGTCGTCGTGGAGGACGCCGGCCACAAGGGCAGCGCGACGATGCGGCGCGAGCTGCTGGCCGCGCTCGACGCGTTCGCGGCGCCGGGCACGGGCCCGCGGCGCATCCGTTGAGGTCTTGCTTCGAGCGCGCTCGAAGGCGTTGGCTGTTGAGTCATGAAGTACACGCAGCTCGGACGCACCGGACTCAAAGTCAGCCGACTCGTCCTCGGCACCATGAACTTCGGCCCGCACACCAACGAGGCCGACAGCCACGCCATCATGGATGACGCGCTCGGCGCAGGCATCAACTTCTTCGACACGGCCAATGTCTACGGCTGGGGCGAGAACAAGGGCCGTACGGAGGAAATCCTCGGCACCTGGTTCGCGCAGGGCGGCGGCCGTCGCGACAAGGTCGTGCTCGCCACCAAGGTGTACGGCAACATGGCGGCCGAGGGCGACGCGTGGCCCAACCACGACAAGCTGTCCGCCCTCAACATCCGCCGCGCGGTCGACGCCAGCCTCAAGCGGCTCCAGACCGACCACATCGATCTCTACCAGTTCCACCACATCGACCGCGACACCCCGGTCGAGGAGATCTGGCAGGCGATCGACACCCTGATCAAGCAGGGCAAGATCCTCTACGCCGGTTCGTCCAATTTCCCCGGCTGGAAGATCGCCCAGACCAACGAGACGGCGCACCGCCTGGGCTCGTACGGCCTGGTCAGCGAGCAGTGCCTGTACAACCTCGCCGAGCGCCGCGCCGAGATGGAGGTCATCCCGGCCGCGCGGGAGTACGGCCTCGGGGTCATCCCCTGGTCGCCGCTCCAGGGCGGTCTCCTCGGCGGCGCGATCCGCAAGGAGCGCGAGGGCGGCACCGGCAAGCGGTCCGGTGACCGGCTCAGGGACAGCAAGATCCGTGAGCAGGTCCAGGCGTACGAGGACCTGCTCACCAAGCACGGCATCGAGCCGGGCGAGGCCGCTCTGGCCTGGCTGCTGACGCGTCCGGGCGTGACGGGCCCGATCGTCGGCCCGCGTACGGCCGAGCAGCTGGAGTCCGCGCTGCGCGGGGTCGAGCTGGAGCTGTCGGACGAGGTGCTGGCGTCGCTGGACGAGATCTTCCCGGGTCCGGGGCCCTCTCCCGAGGCGTTCGCCTGGTAGTGCCGGTACGGGAGGGCGCGGCCCGCGGGCCGCGCCCCCTAGGGCCTGTCGTTTGGATCAGGCCGGATCAGGGAGCGGGGTCTGGTGCGTGCGAGCGCAAGGCGGAGGAGGGAGACAACGCGGAGCGTTGGCGAC
>NZ_JBHXDC010000026.1:0-79318 GCF_042725135.1 Streptomyces sp. NPDC060366
TCCTGACGGAATGACCTGCTCAGTGATTGATCGACAGCGGGTTGGCCGGCGTGTCACCACTGTTCGAATCCCAAGCGCGCACATTGACAGACTCCCAGCCCGCCTCCGGTACGTGGAACGCATACTCGAAAGTAAACATTCCACGATCAATCTCGATGCTGTCTTCGTGGTACACCACCGGATCGGCAGGGTTTCTGAAGATTGCCCACGCAATATCCACACCCCCCTCCATGGTGAAGTTCATTCCACGGATCCGAACATTAGAGCTGCCGATGTTCTCCCCAGCAATGCGTGGCTTCATTGGATAGGGAAGACAGAAATTAAGCGTGCCGTCGAGACTTACGGGGCTGTAATGATCTCCTCCGTCCGCCGGGCAGACCGAGTTGTACATGAAACCACCAAAGAATAGTGCCTGACATTTCCAGCAATTACGCCAATTGCTCTGAAGGTGATCACCGTCACCTAGACCGTGAACCAGTCTGTAGTTGGGTGCGGGGTCACCGTGAACGTGCCCGTGGCCGGGGCGTGCGGGACAGACGCCATCCTCCCCGTAATGCGGCGGACTGTCCGGGTGGCCAGAAAAGTAAAGAACGTAACAGTAGATGCATCGCCGCCAATCCGCCTGGAAGGGAACAAACGGCACCGATGTCTCACCTAGGGTGAACTGCGGCCCTGCGGGTTGATGCATACCACTCTTCGGGCACTTCCCCATGTCGTAATCCTCATGGTCGCCGTAGTAGCCGGCGTAAAAAAGCCCTTGGCAGTCCGAGCAGTTCCGCCACATAAGCGCACCTTCCATCTTCCGGTAAGCCGGCATCTACGCCTGCGTTGCCCCCGGAAGTCTGGGCATTTTGGGACCTCGCATGGGCCCATTTACTCGCCACTATGGAGTCGTCTCAGGTGAAGGGCATCCGGATGCACCCATTCAGGTGAAGTGACGCAGGGCAACGTCATCGCCGCAATATGTTGGACCAGGCCCGAGCTCATCTCGCGCCAGCATTGCTCGACCAGGACAGTCATGGGCATCTCGGCGGCGGCGTCCGCCTGTCCACTCCATAAGGAGAAGGCTCAGCCTGCCGTTTGACGTCGGAAGTCCCTCGGACGATCCTGACCGCGTTCGCCGTGAGGAGGACGTACGCCTGCCATGATCGGGTGCATGACAGTCATACGTCCCCGGCTCGTTGCTGCCCTGCCCCTTCTCCTGCTCGCCGTAGCGGCGGCCGGTTGCGCCGATCGGGCGGCCGATCCCCGCGCAGGCGGGCCGGGTCAGACAACGTCCTCGGCCGCGCCAAAAGGCCACTGTCCACTTCCCGAGGAACAGCCGACGACGCCGTCCCCCTGCATCACGTTCGACTGGAACAAGCGGGTGGCGGAGAACCACGCGTATCGAGAGCCGATGCCGATCACCGAAGAACAGAAGAAGGAGCAGATACCGCGGGCGGACGCGCTGGCCGCGGTCTTGAAGAAGCTCGCGGACGTCGGGACCACGGAGAGCGGCCTCCGAGCTGCGGCTGCCGACGCTCTCGAGCTGAAGCCGGAGCAGATCGAGATGAGGGGGCATGACTTCGCCCCACTCCGCGAAGTGCTGGTCGGCGGGGGCGAGGGGCGGGCGTGCGTCAACGGCACGGTCAACATCGCCGGCCAAGTCGACGCAGAGGTCGTCGGCCGCACAGCCGACGGACCGTGTCTGCCCGGCCTGGGCGGCCACTGAACACATGAGTCGATACCAACGGCTGGATCTCCGCGGCGTCGCCCGGCTCTTCCACGTTGCGCAGTACCACGTTGACGGAGTGTGAGAGTGACATCGCCCGGCGCGTTCCCTGGAAGAAGTGTCGCGCTGCCCGTTCTTCGAGGCCGGAAGGGCGTTTTCGACCTCCCTCGGTTACCGTCGAACTCGCCGGAGAATTCGGCGGGTTTCAGGAAGTCCAGCCCTTGGGTCGCGACGGAGAAGGCGAGAACGACCTAGCGGAGCGGTGCGCGCGTTCGACCAGGCGGTGAGGCCGGGCCGGGAGTCCCGAAGCCGTGCCGGGCCGTCGCCGTCTCCGAAATCACAGCGCTTGCCAGGGTCTTTCCGTCGGGACTGAAGACTCCCGAGCAGCGGTCGCCGGGGCGTAGGCGGAGACTGCCTGGGCCCCCAGCGTCCTTCCTCACCTGGGGCTACCAGTACGGGTTCGATTCCTTGGCCCGTCAGGTTCCACGACTCGAAGTCGGGGTTTGGGCCAACTGACGAGTGCGCTGTCGAGGCGTGTGCCGACGTGGCGTAGTAGGCAGCGAAGGGGATTCGGGCCTGACGGGCGAAGGCGGTGCGCGAGACACGGGCAACGGCCTCACTCCGAGACACGCGGAAGCCGCGTGCCGCGGCTTGAAGCCGTGGGGCCGCGGTTAGGTTCGGTACCGTGAGACGGCGTCGGCCGCCGAGCACGCGGCTGCGCTCCGTCCGGCCCTTGCACGGGCACGGTGGTTCGCGTAGGTGCGCCGCTCGGCCCTGTAGGAGAAGGCCCCCTCGGTTGTCGGCTTCCTGAGCTTGTCTTTTAACCGCCGGTGCGGGCACCGGCGTTGGGGAGTCGAGTGCTCGGGCAGAGGAAGAAGAGTTCGGGATCCCCCTCGTCGAGACCGTGGAGCAAACCGGCCGGGTGCCACTGGGCGTGTTGCAGTAGCCGCTGCATGGGGTGGTTGGAGACGTTGGTTGAAGTGAACAGCTTCGTGGTGGTGCACACGGTCTCGACCGCCGTGAGGAGACGTGCTCCTACGCCTCGTCGGCGGGCACTGGGGGCGACCATCAGCATGGTGAGGAAGCCCTGTTCGAAGAACGTGTACTCCAACACGCTGTAGCCCACAGGTCCTGATGTGTCTCGGGCCATGTGGATGACACCGTGTTCGCACCAGCGCCGGATGGTGTCCCGTCGCGCGTGGTCGCCTGCTGCCGCGACGGAATCGATCTTGGTTAGCGCCGGCCAATCCGATGTGTCGGCGCGGTCCACTTGGAGCCCACGGAGGTTCTCGACATCCATGTGGTGCATCGTGGCAGCGTACGGGTGGTCGACGCTCTCCTATTGGCATTCGGCGCGGCTCCCTTCTTGGGGTGGGCTGGTCGGTTGAACGCGTCGACAAATGCTGCATCAGTCGCCCCGGGTGATGGTTGAAAAGGAGGCCGCCGATAGGGCTTTTCGGCCACTTCGTGTCGTCGAACCGACCGATGGACATCGACGGTTTACTACGTCTGGACGGGCCTGACGCCCCGCCGGATGCAACTGGCTTGCGGAGAAGGTCATCTGCGACGCGTGAGGGCCAGCGGCTACCCCGCGTGGGTCAGTCGGCGAAGTTATGCCTGCAGCGCCGCTGACACCCTCGAAAGCGGCGATCCGACAACTATCGTCCCGTCCGTGCAGGATCAGTTCCTCAACACGTCCTGCCGGTTCCACGCCCCTATCAACCCCGTCGAAGCGTCGATCAACGTCCCGGAGAACGGGTCGTCAGGTTCGTCGGCGGTGAACGGGATTCACTCCGTCTCCGACCCCCTGGGTGATTCAGCAAGTAGGAGGCGTCACCAGTGGTCACATCTCATTCGGCAGGTGACGCACTCGCATGCCAGGTAAGGACTGACCGCGAGCCCGCACTGAACACCGGCCTTGTGCTCAGGGCTGAGTCTCCGGCCTTCGCTGTGTGCGGCCCTGGCCGACGGTGTTCTAGATGCCGGAGAGGACGGAGGGGTCGCCCTCGGTCCAGGCGTTGTCGACGGTGAGGTGCTGGATGACCCACACCTCGCCCTGCCTCGCCAGGTCGACGTCGTACCGGTTGGTCATCAGGACGTGGCGCGAGTGGTCCTCGCGGGGCAGATGCTGGCAGGCCATGATGCCTTCGAGGTGAGCCGTGTCGCCGTTGAGGTTGACCCGCGGGTTGCTCAGCGAGTGCGTGGTGTCCAAGTGGCTGAGCGAGCCCAGCAGGGCTGTGGCGATGGTCTCCCTGCCCTTGATCGGTGGGTACTCCTGGCCGGCCTTCTTCGTGGCCGGACCGAAGTCGGCCACCGCGTCGTCCGCGAAGGCTGAGGCAAGCAGGTTCTTGTCGCGCAGGTCGAGGCCTGCGGCGTAGCGGTAGAGGGTCTCCACCGCGGCGAACTTGTCCTCGATCGCCGTGGGGGAGGTGGTGCTGTCGGTCGTCGACATGATGCGTCCTTGGTCGATGGGTTGTTCCTTCTTCACCGTAGACCGCTGATCGACACCTGTCGAATAGTGGTAGCGTCGAGGGTGACCCAGTTGAAGGAGTGTCATGTACCGACCTGCTGGACAGGAGCAACGCCAACACAGTGACGAACGGCCCCACGGGCGCCCGGGAGGTGTCGACGCCATCTCTGAGCGCGGGCGCGCCGCACAAGTGGCCGTCGGAAGCCGAGGGGGTGGAGCCGGTCGATGACCTGCGCAGTAGTGTGCGTGCATGGTGAGTGATCAGTCCTCGGCCGTTGAAGCGGATCCGCGCTTCACCCGCTCGCGACGGGCGATCGCGGACGCACTGGCCGACGTCATGCAGCGGACGCAGTCATGTCCTTCGGTCTCCGCCCTGGCGGAAGCCGCGGGCATCCACCGCGCCACCTTCTACAACCACTTCGACTCGGTCGAAGAGGCCGCTGTGTACGTGATCGCGGAGGATTTCCGCGCCCTGCACGACCTGAACATCAGCGAGCGGCAATCGGGCGGAGACCCGGCCGAGGTGGCCGTGGCGACGCTGAACGCCATGCTCGACTCCCTCCGGCAGCGCAGGAGCCTCTTCCTGCTGGCTTCGACCTGGCGGTCGTCGAGCGGGCTGATGGGTATCGGCGACCTCCTGCTGGAGCAGCTCTACGCTCTTCGGCGTGATCTGGGCGTCGACGAGGGGGAGTCCGGCCCGCACAACTCGGTCGAGGACGTCTACACGGCCTCCGGTGTGCACGGAGTCTTCTCGGCAGCTGTCGGGGGGAACACCGACTGCGACCCGGAGGAGATCGCCGGCCGCCTGTACGCCCTGCTGCCTGCCTGGATTCGTCAGCCCCCGCAGTAGGCGACGACCCGAACCGGCGACTCTGCCCCGGCCATGACGGCGAGCACGCTCAACGGCATACCCCGCTGTCCGCCGACATGCCCTTCTCACCATGGCGCCCGGCATGACCGGCGGGCGGGCCGTCACGGCCCCGCACCGTCGGAGATCTCCCCCGCACGCATCCAAGCTGCAGTATCAACCGCATCGGCTCAGACGAGCCGGCCTCCGGCCCGGGCGACGGCCAGGACTTCCGCTACAACAACAAGCTGATCGAGCAGGTGGCGACCAACGCCGAGGCCGGCGGAGCGGTCAGCGTCATGCGTCTGACCGCGGGCCGCGAGGACGCACCCCCGCTGCACGCCCACAGTCGGGAGGACGAGAGCTGGGTAGTCCTGTCCGGCCGCGTCCGGTTCTGGTCGGATCGACCTCGCTGGACGAGTGCGAGGTCCACGACGCCGAACCCGGTGCCTACGTATACGTGTCCCGACTGGTCCCGCACACCTTCCAGACCACCACACCGACCGCAGAGGTCCTCGTCATCAACAACCCCGGAGCCATCGAAGGCCTCTTCCACACGGTCGGCGCCGCAGATGCCCGCGCGGACGCCGAGCACACCGACCTCACGTCGGACTGCGGCATCGTCAAGCTGTCGGGCCGGGGCGGTCGTAAGCCGCGTGTGTCAGCCCCTCAGGCGCCCATGCCCTCCAGGGTCCGTCGCAGGCCGGCGTCGATGTCGTCCATGGTGGCCACGTAGGCCCCCGGCATGTCGACGTCGAGTCGGTCGGCGAGCACGAAGACCCACCACAGGCATTCGGCCAGCTTGTGCCGCAGTTCGGTGTCCACGTCACCGTCGATGCCCCAGGTGCGCTCGGTGGCGAGCACCAGGCGCCCTACGTAGGCGGCGTCGTTGGTGAAGCCCAGCGCGAATTCCGGCAGGGTCCAGGTCCTGCCCAGGACGCGCTGTTCGATCTGTTCGTACTGGGCTCGGACCTTCAGCGCCCTGTCCTCGGCTTCGACGAGTCCGGCTTTGTCGTCGTGCGCCGAAGTCTCGTTCATGGGGTGTCCTTCCGGGGAGGTTATCGATGCTATTTGCAACGCTAAAGGCAGATGTGGACGTTTTCGGTCCTGGTCTTTCGGGTGTGATGACTCGGTCTGTCAGGTAGACGGGTGACGCGCGGGGCCGGTGCGGACGCGGACAGCGGTCGCCGACCAGGACCTCGATCCCTTTCCTGCGCGCGTCAGGGCGTGTCCGTGGTGGCCAGTTCGAACTCGGCCCGGTCGGACTCCACTCCATTGATCTGTACGGAGATCGCGTGCCGCCCGGCGTGGTACCGGCGCGTCGTGATCGGCCTGAACGAGTGCTCCCGCGTCACCTCGATCCGCTCGCCCGGCGCGAGGGTGCGGGTGGTGAGTTTGAAGGTCTTGCCGGTCCGGCCGCCGTTGGCCTTGCGGTGGTGCACGATGTAATCGATCGCCAGCCGGGCCGGGGAGTCACCGGCGTTGCGTATCGACGCGGTGAAGCGGACGCTCCCGCCGAACGGAACGACGTCCCGGTCCAGCCGGGGCCCGTCGACGTCCAGGACGGCGGGAGAGAAGCCGAGCAGTTCGAGCGCCCCGGGGTGGCCGCGTTTGACGAGCGTCCGCAGCCCTTGCCGGACC
Source organism: Streptomyces sp. NPDC060366 (assembly GCF_042725135.1). Taxonomy (NCBI): domain Bacteria; kingdom Bacillati; phylum Actinomycetota; class Actinomycetes; order Kitasatosporales; family Streptomycetaceae; genus Streptomyces; species Streptomyces sp. NPDC060366. Next base: position 6,670 of record NZ_JBHXDC010000026.1, read on the forward strand.
AGACGTTCGGTGTTGCCGTCGGAATCGTCCAGCCAGTTGCGTGCCGCGTGGACGACGACATCGGGATGGTCGCGGCTGAGGTCGTTGAGATGGTTGGCCACCGAGCGGCGCACGTACTCGCTCTCGTCCCGGTACAGAGCGTCCAGGACGGGCACGGTCACTCCGGGGCGAGCCAGGATCTCCGGCACCCGTACCGACCAGGGCAGGTAGGGGCGGGTGCCTTCGGAGGCGAGCCTGCGCACGTCGGCGTCCGCCGACCCGGTCCAGCCGCCGACGACGGTGCCGAGGGCCCGGTCGAGATCGTGTCGAAGCAGGGTTCTGATGGCGAACTCCGAGGACAGCCGCCCGGTGAGGCTCGCGAGCAGCGCCAACGCGTCATCGAAGGAGGCGGTGTCACCTTCCTGGACGGCACGGGTGGCGACAGCGCTGGTGACCGGCCAGATCAGCCATCCGGTGAAGTGCGGTGCCTCGTCGCGGGCGGTGCGTACGGTCCGGGCGAGTGTGGCGTAGTCGCCCGGGATGTCCGCCAGCAGTGCGTCGCGCAGCAGGTCTGCGCGCTGGCGCAGGGGGAGCGGGTCGATCTGTTGGGGCGCCGCTCGGAGCGCCGTGAGGTCGGCGTCCGGAGCGGCGGTCCGAATGGCGCGCGTGAGGCTCTGGGCGGTGTTGCGGCTGATGAGTTCGTCGGCGAACGGCATGCTGGTCTCTCCGTCAGGCGATGTTGTGCAGTGCGGTGGTGAGCTGCCAGTCCACGCTGTCGTGGTCGATGGTGGCGTGAACGGCAGAGTCCGCCATCTCACCGGTGATGCCCGCGGCACCGGCGCGCGCGTGCGGCAGGCTGTCGTAGGCGACGATGTCGATGATGCGTCCGTCGTCGGTCTCCACGATGCGTCGCCACAGGAAGCCGGGCTGCCGCTTGAGGTAGGCGTCGATATCGGCGTTCGCCTCGACGAAATCGGCGGCGGTGCGACCCGGAGCCGGGCGGAGAATGGTGATTTCGAACGTCTCGGCCATGGTGTGTTCCGTTCTCGTCGCCTGGTGCTCGTTCACGTGCGTCTGGGTGCGTCTGGGTGCGTCCGGGTGCGCGTGGTCAGCGGACGAAGGCCTTGGCGGCCAGTCCGTTGATCGAGGTATCGCCCTGCTGGAAGCCGACCATGGACTCGATCATGCTGTGCGGGTAGTCGAGGCTGGGTGCCGTCAGACTGTCGAGTTCGGTGATCTGGGCCTCGGAGAGCGCGACGTCGAGTGAGGCGAGGTTGGCGGACAACTGCTCCTGTGTACGGGCGCCGACCAGCGTGGACGTCACCTCGGAACGCTGACGGACCCAGGCGAGCGCCACCGCGGCCACGGTCGTACCGAGGCCGTCGGCCATCTCCTTCAGGGCGTCGAGGAGAACGAAGGTGGATTCGGTCAGGTAGGAGGCGGCGTACGCGGTGCGGCCGGAGCCGGCCACCTCGGTGGTGGTGGACGAGTACTTGCCGGACAGGACACCGCTGGCCAGCGGGCTCCACGGGGTGATGCCGAGCCCGAAGCGGCGGGCGGCGCCGAATGTCTCACCCTCGACACCGCGGGCGAGCAGGGAGTACTCGACCTGGAGGGCGGCTACGGGCTCACAGTCGCGCAGCCGGGCGGTGGTGGCGGCCTCCGCGACCCACCAGGCAGGCACGTTGGACAGGCCGATGGCGTGGATCTTCCCTGCGCGCACCAGGTCGGTGAGGGTGGACAGGGTCTCCTCGAGGGGCGTGTGCCTGTCCCACTGATGCATCCAGTACAGGTCGACGTACTCAGTGTTCAGCCGGCGCAGCGAGCCCTCCAGCTGGGCACGGATCGCCTTACGGCCGGCGCCGCCGGAGTTGGGGTCGTCGGCCACCATGCTCCCGCCGAACTTCGTCGCGAGGACGACACGGTCACGGCGGCCGGGTCGCTGCGCGAAGTAGCGGCCCAGGGTCTCCTCGGAGGCGCCGCCGTTGTACATGTTGGCGGTGTCCACGAAGTTGCCGCCCGCGTCGAGGTAGTGGTCCAGCATCCCGAACGAGGTCTCCGGCCCGGAGCCCCAGCTACCGTCGTCGAAGTTCATCGCGCCGAAGGCGAGCGGGCTCACGCGCAGACCGGAGCGGCCGAGGGTGCGGTACGAGGTGAGAGACATGGCGATCCTTCTTGGTTCTCGAAGCTGAGTTCGTGAAGGTGAAGATGTGGTGGGGCGTGGACACACCTGCTGTCCCGGAGCGGCCGGCTCACCCCCGTCGGGCGAACACCATCAGTCCGGTTGCGCGACACCTCGCCAAGAAAGACGTGTCCCACCCGGGTGCCACACTCCTGGGTCCCGCGCAGTTGCCTGCGGCGGTCGGCCGATGTGCGAGGCGGTCCCTAGAGGTCCTTGATCTGCGTGTCACCGACCGAGAGAGCCAGCTCAGGACCGTAGGCGGAGGAAGGCGACTGGAAGCCGGGGGTGAAGGAGCCGGCCAGGACGCGGCGAGCGATCTCCACGGACGAGAGCTGAGTGAAGCGGTAGCCGGTCGGTGTGTCGATCAGGGACCGGGCCACGCTGCCGTCCCGGCCGGTGACCTCGGCGACGACCTTGCTGCGCCCCACCTCCCGCTCCTGCGCGGTCGGCCCGTCGGGCAACGCCGAGAGGTCGAGGTCGATGGGCAGCGGCCGGCCCATCTGCACGTACACCTCGATCGAGGGGACGCCCGTGGCGTAGTGACTGGTGATCAGGTCACCCATGGACACGGACACGCACTCCTCCAAACCCTCGTCCCCGAAGTCGAACGAGGCGACCTTGGGCTCCGGCAGCTCGACGATGTCCCCGTCACTGCGGACCAGCACGCCCAGGTCGCCGATGCCTTCGGTGGCGCTGACGATCGACCCGCGGGAGAAGAGGTTCAGGCCCGCCGCCTCCTCCGGGGTGGCGCTGAGGAGCTTGAGCGCGAGACGCAGGCCGACCGGCTCGTCGACGCGTGCTGCGGCGTGGGCGGCGACGCAGTCGCTGGGTACGACGTCCCAGCCGACGCCGGACATGACCATCACGCCGGCGGCCGTGGCCTCGGCGTGCCGGGAGCGCGCGGTGGCGAAGACGTCGTACTCGGCGGTGGTGTCGAGGTAGTGCACACCCTTGTCGATGCAGGCGTCCATCAGCGGGCCCGCGGTGCGGTGGAAGGGGCCGGCGACGTTCAGGACCACGGTGATGTCGTCGAGTGCTTCGCGCAGGAGGGCGGGGTCGTCGACCGTGAAGACGCGGCTCTGGAAACCCAGTTCCTCGCCGAGTGCCGTGACGCGCTCCCGGTTCCGGCCGGCCACGACGACGTCGAGGCCTGACTGCCTCGCGTGCTCCGCGACGAGTCTCCCGGTGTAACCGGTGGCTCCGTAGACCAGCAGGCGGGGGGTGGCTGACATGGGTGTGCTCCCGAGAACGGTGAGGACAGAAGAGGGAAGGCCCACCCGGAGCGGCGACGCGCTCGGCGGTGTGTCCCGCATTCAGGCTAGGAGCAGATCCGGACACCTACTGTCCTGGTCTCTCACCGGTTCGGCCCGGGCGTTCCTCCGGCCGTCACCCCTGCTCGTCGGCCGCCGGCCGACGTACGTCGTTGCCGGCGTAGAGGGCATCGAGGCGGGTGAGCAGCGCCTTGCGGACGGAGCCGGGTGACAGGACTTCCAGCGGCGTGCGCAGGCTGAGGAGGTAGCCCGCGAGCTGGTCGGGGTCGGATCCGCCGATGACGATGACCGTCGCATCCGGCCCGTCCGGTTCGTGGGTGGCGACAATGGGTGCCACCAGGCGCCGGGCTTCGTCGTAGGGCAGGGGAAGCCGGACGCGGGCGTAGAAGGGGTACCCGGTGCGGGTGATGGTGTCGGAGACCATCCGGGCGGCGTCAGGAGCATCGGGCAGGCTGACCACTTCCCCGGTGGACCTGGCTTCGACCACCCTGTCGGCGCGGAACGTCCGCCAGGCCGAACGCTCGACGTCGCGGGCCACGAAGTACCAGTGGGCGCCGGTGTACACCAGACGGTGCGGATCGACGCACCGCACGGTGGTGGCCCCATGCATGTCGCGGTAGGTGAGCGTGGTCCGTTCGGACGCCCGGCAGACTGAGGCCAGCAGCAACAGCACGTCCGCGGGCGCCTGCGGGGTCTCGCAGCGCTCCGTGTGCTCGACGGTGGCATCCAGGCCCGCCAAAGTCCTCGCCATCCGTGCGGGCAGAATCTGACGCAGCTTGAGCAGCGCCGACAGCGCCGCCGGGTCGGCGCCGAGTGCGGCGCCTTGTGCGGCCTCCCTGAGTGCCACGGCCACGGCGAACACCTCGTCGTCGTCCAGGTTCAACGGCGGGATGCGGTTGCCCGCGCCGAAGCGGTATCCGCCGCCCGGCCCCGGTACGGACTCCACGCCGTACCCGAGCTCACGCAGCCGGTCGATGTCCCGGCGCACCGTGCGTTCGGTGACGTCCAGTTGCCGTGCCAGCTCCGCGTTGGACCAGGTGGGCCTGCTCGACAGCAGGGACACCAGCCGCAGGAGCCGGGCAGAGGTGGCGATCACGGTACGAACCTATCCGGGTGCCACATGCGGCGTCGTCCCGCGTACGTCGCGGCCGGCGCCGAACTCTCTTGCGTACGGGGTTGGCGCGGCATCAGGCGGTGACCGCACCCCGCTCAACCGGCGCGGCTGGGTAGCCGATCGCCGCGGCGCTCGCGCTGCCGGCCTCGGGAACGCCGACCAGGAACTGCTGCATCGCCCGCCTTCGACTCGCTCCGGGGCTGGGTCGGGCGCAGGCTGGAAAGGGGGAGCGTGCAGCGTCATGCGTGCACGACGCAGGGGGGTGACCTGGAGGCGATTCATCATGTCCACGCTCGTCGGATGGCACGTGGAACTGCAGTTCACCGAGGAAGGCAACCGCACCGCCGCTGCGGCACTGGTCAGACTTGCCGACGGCTCGGAACTGAGAGGTCGGGGCTACGCGTTGCGTCACCCGACCGACCCGGAGCAGCTGCGGGTGGGCGAGGAGATCGCGGGCTCGCGGGCCTTGGCGGACCTCGCGTCGCAGCTCCTGGAGAAGGCGCACGCGGAGATCGACGAGACGACGGGCCGTCACTCGCACCCGATCAACCACTGAGGGCCCGGCTCCGCCGAGCGCCTGTCTCCGTGCCTTCGGTTTCGGACGGGCGCCCCGGATCCGCACTGGCAAGCTGATCGGCAGCGAAGGAGGCCGTGTGACCGGGTTGCGATTTCGCTTTGCAGAAGGCTGCCGCTCTTGATGCGGTTCCGCTTGCCTGATCGCCAACGCCTGGCGCTGCCCGCCCAGGCAGCCGTGGGGCGCGCCTGCCGTACCGCAGCGGCCACCAGACCGACCATTCCTGCCGCCTCGCCAGTACCCGGGCGTGAGCTGAGGAGATCCGCCGGACTGGGGCTAGATCTCCGCCTTTTCGCCGACGAGGTTGCCCTTCATGAGCCACGTCGGGCCTTCGGCGTAAGCGCTGACGTCAGCGAAGAATTCCGCGAAGTAGGGGCCGGTCGCGTGCGTGTTGAAAGCGTCGGCGTCGGCGTAGACCTCGTTCAAGTAGATGAGGTTGGGGTCCGCCTCGTCAGCGATGACTTCGAAGCGATGAGATCCGGGCTCATTCGCGAGCGACTCGCGCGCTGTCTTCCGAGCTGCGCGAACGAAGTCCTCCCGACGCTCCGGCTGGACAGTGAACGAAACGAGAAACTGGTACATGATGCTCACTCCTCTGACCCCGAGGCTGGGTAGTTCACTGACTGAACTGCCTTCTCAGAAACCGTAACACGCGCCAGTTCGTTGAGTGAACTGAGCTGTTACGGTGGAGCCATGTCCTTGCCCAACACTTACGCAGACCGCAACTGTTCACTGGCGCGGACCCTGGAGGTTGTCGGGGAGCGGTGGACGCTTCTGATCGTGAGGGACGCGTTTTATGGTGTCCGCCGGTTCGGCGAGTTCGTCACCCAGCTCGGGATTCCGCGGGCCGTCCTGACGAACCGGCTGAAGTCGCTGGTGGGCGAAGGTGTCCTCAGCCGTCACGACGAAGCGACCGGCATCGAGTACCGACTGACCCCCAAGGGCGTCGCCCTGTGGCCAGTCCTGCATGCTGCGATGAACTGGGGGGAGGCGTACTACTCGCCGGCCGGAGCGAAGCGGGTGCTGCGCCACGCACAGGACGGCGGACTTATCGGCCCCGGCGGCCAATGCCAGGAATGCGGCTCAGCTGTCCCGGTGCCGGATGTCCACGTCGAGCCGGGTCCCGGATTCCAGGAGGAAGGCCCGGACCAGGACGTCGTGTCCCGGGCGATCAACACGCCGCGACGCTTGCTCGAACCGCTCGCGACGTCCCGGGCTCCCGGCTGACCCGGGCCCCGGACCGCTCGATCGAAGAAACACGCGTGCGGAAGGCGCACGGGAGCCCACGCGGCACGCGCGGCTCACCCCTCGGCGAGTTCGGTCAGGGCGTCGAGACGGGTGGGCGTCCAGCCGAGCTCACGACGCGCCCGGGCGCCGCTGAACTGCTGGTCGAGGGCGAATGCCTCGGCGATCGGCCCCATCCGCCGGACGGCCTCCTGGAGAGTCAGCGATTCGATCCTGCCGGGGTGTCCGGCGGCGTGGCTGAGCGCCTGGGTGACGTCCGCCAGCGGAAGGTTCTGGCCACTGACTCCGGCGTAGACGGAACCGGCCGGGGCGTTCAGGGCCAGGACGTACAACTCGGCCAGGTCGTCGACGTGGACGAGCGCCCAGTGGTTGAGGCCGTCCCCGATGCGAGGCACGGCACCTGCGGCGCGTCCCGGCTCGACGAAGAACGCCTGCGCGAGTCCGCCGGAGCGGCCGTAGACCAGCCCTGGCATCACCACCACCGGGCGCTCCCCGGTGGCGGCGCGGGCCAGCACCAGCTTCTCGTTCTCCGGCCGCCAGGCGGTGATGCGCGGCGGGCTCAGCGGGGCGTCCTCGTCGACGACCCCGTCGGTGTCGCCGTACACCCACACGCCGCCCGTGTGCACGTAGGGGCGCTCTCTCACACCGTCCTGAAGTGCCTTCGCCGCTGCGCGGTCGACGTCTGCGGTGCCCTCGGCGTACGCCACGCCGAGGTGAATGACCCCGTCGGCCGCACGGGCTGCCTCACGGAGGACATCGGTGTCGGTGAGCGCCCCCTCAACCGGGACGGCACCAAGGTCGGACACGGTGCGTGCTGCTTGCCGGCTGCGCGCCAGCGCGGTTACACCGATGCCGTGCCTGGTCAGTGCCCGGATGGTGGAGCGGCCGATATAACCGGAGCCGCCGGTGATGAAGATCTGCATCGCTCTCACTGCCCTTGTCGGTGGCGGAGGTGGGATTTCGCCGCTCCTCCATCCTGACCCCGTGCCGCAGTCGCATCCAAGATCTCTTCGGCCGGTGGTGATGCCCTCAGGGCACCAGTACTCGGCAGTGGCGATGTCGGCGAACTCCGCGAGCAGTCGAGAACGGGTCCCGCGCTCCGGGCGAGGCGAATTCCTCGCGCGGGCCGATTTCGGCGAAGACCGACAGCCGGGGCCGCCCGTCTCCGCACCGACTGAAGCAGCACCGGGCCCGTGGCCGCTGTCCTTCGGATCGGGCCGGGCACTGACGAGAGCGGTCTGGTAGGCGATGAAGACGAGCTGGGCCCGGTCCCGGGCGTGCAGTTCCTGACTGACGGCGTCCGCCGCGAACGGGCTGACCGCGCTCGCGACCTGGGAACCCTTGTCGGTCTCGGCGACGAAGTCATCGGGCGTTGGCGCCGTTGGCGTCCAGCGCCATCGGAAGGCACCACGGCCGAGTCGATACAGGAAGGTAGCCACGAGAACACATCTCCAGGTCAGGTCTTGGGTACGCAGCCAGACTCGCCTCCGGGCCCCCTCCACGTCGTCGTGCGCCTGCCGTGACTGCGCACTGGTGCGCTCGGCGGAGAGCGCGAGTCGCCTTCGCGCGGGTTGGACACCGGGGACCGCCCGACCGGCCGGGCAGGGGACGGGTATTCCTCATCCGTACTCCGGAACACGGCAACACGGTTTGACCTGAAGGTTGGTTGAGGTTCTACGGTCCTCCCATGAGTATGGAGTCCACAGCCTGGACGCAGTTGCACAACGTCATGAACGCGCACTCCGAACGCCGGCCGTTCGCCCGTGCCACCCTCCGGAGAATCGCCGGCTTTGCCCGGCCGCACCGCCGCCGCATCATCCTGTTCGTCCTGCTCGGGGTCGCCACCGCGCTGCTCGCGGTGGCGACCCCGGTCCTCGCGGGCCGTGTCGTCGACGCGATCGTGTCCGGCGGTGACGAGCGGCTCGTGGTTCAGCTCGCTCTGCTCATCGCATTCATTGCGGTCGCCGAAGCCGGTCTCGGCCTCCTCGGCCGCCGACTCTCCGCCACCCTCGGCGAAGGGCTGATCCTGGATCTGCGGATCGCGGTCTTCGACCACGTCCAGCGCATGCCCGTCGCCTTCTTCACCCGTACCCGTACCGGAGCCCTGGTCAGCCGGCTCAACAACGATGTGATCGGCGCACAGCGCGCCTTCAGCAACACGCTCTCCGGTGTCGTCAGCAATGTGGTGACGCTGCTGCTGACCCTCGCCGTGATGCTCACACTCTCCTGGCGCATCACGCTCCTCGCGCTCGTCCTGCTGCCCGTGTTCGTGATGCCCGCGCGCCGGATGGGCACGCGCATGGCGAGGCTCCAGCGGGAGGCGGCCGACCTCAACGCCGCCATGGGCAACCGGATGACCGAGCGGTTCTCGGCACCCGGCGCAACCCTGATCAAGCTGTTCGGGCGGCCTGCCGACGAGTCCGCGGAGTTCGCGGCGCGGGCCCGCAGAGTACGGGACATCGGAGTCCGTACGGCTATGGCCCAGTCCACGTTCATCACCGCCCTGACACTCGTCTCCGCCCTGGCCCTCGCGCTCGTCTACGGGCTCGGTGGCTCCTACGCCCTGCGCGGCAGCCTCGACCCCGGCGCGGTGGTCGCGCTCTCCCTGCTTCTCGTCCGCCTGTACGCGCCGCTGACCGCGCTCGCCGGCGCGCGCGTCGAGGTGATGAGCGCCCTCGTCAGCTTCGAGCGGGTCTTCGAGATCCTCGGTCTCAAGCCCCTCATCGTGGAGCGACCCGACGCCCAGCGGGTTCCCGACGGGCCCGTCTCCGTCGAGTTCGACGCCGTACGCTTCGGTTACCCCTCCGCCGACAAGGTCTCCCTGGCCTCGCTGGAAGAGGTCGCCTCGCTCGACACCCGCGGCGGCGCCGAGGTGCTCCACGGCATCTCGTTCCGCGCCGAGCCCGGCCAGACGGTCGCCCTCGTGGGCTCGTCCGGCGCGGGCAAGTCGACCATCGCGCAACTGCTCCCGCGCCTCTACGACACCGACGCGGGCGCCGTCCGTATCGGCGGTGTCGACGTACGCGACCTGTCGGCCGAGTCACTGCGCGCCACGCTCGGCATGGTCACCCAGGACGGTCATCTCTTCCACGAGTCCGTTCGCGCGAACCTGCTGCTCGCCCGGCCCGAAGCCACCGACGACGAGCTGTGGGACGTCCTGGGCCGGGCCCGCCTCAGCGGTCTCGTCCGGTCACTGCCCGACGGGCTCGCCACCGTCGTCGGCGAGCGCGGCTACCGGCTCTCCGGCGGCGAACGCCAGCGCATGACCATCGCCCGGCTGCTGCTCGCCCGTCAGCGTGTCGTGATCCTCGACGAGGCGACCGCACATCTCGACAACACCTCCGAGGCCGCGGTCCAGGCGGCGCTCGCCGAAGCTCTGGAAGGCCGGACCGCCGTCGTGATCGCGCACCGGCTCTCCACCGTACGGGCCGCTGATCTGATCCTCGTGGTCGAGGACGGCCGGATCGTGGAACGGGGCACACACGTAGACCTTCTCCGTGCGGAGGGGCGCTACGCGGAGTTGTACCGCACGCAGTTCGAGGGTGGAGAAGCGGGTGGATACGTCGCGCGCGACCGGGATCCGGGCAAGCTTGAGCTCTGTGACCTCCCGCCCTGCCGGGACCTCGGCGCGGGAGGCGGCGCGGACGTCGCGCGTACGGCCGGGTAGGGCGGGCCGCCGCAACGGCCGGCTTCCGCGCTCCACGATCTCGCGTTTCCTCTGGGGTGGTCAGTCGTTGATCAGTCAGCGCCTGAGCAACTGTTGCGTATACCGCTCCGGATCGCTGCGTCCCAGTACACGAACCGCAGGGATTGAGCCATGCTCCTGGACTCCGACCTCCTCCCCACGATCCCACTCACGGGCCGGCTCACTCCGGAGGTGCTCGAGCGGGCCGCTCTTCCCGTCCACTTCGAGCCCGGCCCGGAGGTGCGCCAACGGGTCGCCGAATGCCGTGAGTTCACTCTGCTGGCCATGGGGGACGGGCAGCAGGTGTACGGGGCGACCACCGGGTTCGGCCCGCTCGTGGGCTTTCCCGGCCGGGACAACGGCGCCGAGCAGTGCGACAACGCGCTCAACCATCTGGTGGCCGGGCAGGGCGGGGACCTGGCTCCCGCTGTCGTGCGCGGCGCGCTCACCGTCCGGCTCTGGTCGCTGTCCCAGGGCCGTTCCGGTGTCTCGCCCGAGGTGATCGACGCGCTCCGCGCGGCCCTGCGAACCTCCTTCGCACCCGCGGTACCGACATACGGATCGGTCGGTGCCAGCGGAGATCTGATCCCGCTGGCCTACGCGGCACGAGCCCTGCGCGGTCAAGGGCACGCCTACCTCGGCGGGGAGCGCCTCCCGGCGGACGAGGCGCTGCGCCGTGCCGGTCTGCGTCCGCTGGAGCTCGACGGACGCGACGCGCTCGCCCTGGTCAACGGAACGTCGGTGACCGTCGCCGCGGCCGGTCTGGCACTTGTCGGGATCCGGCGCTCGTACGAGGCCGCGCTCACTCTCAGCGCCTGTCTCACCGAACTGCTCGGTGCCGCACCCGCCTTCCTCGCTCCGCAACTGCTCCGGGCGTACGGGCACCCCGACGCCGCGCACGCGGCCGCCGCGCTGCGCGAGCGGCTCGAAGGCGGTGTTCCCTCGGGTGACCGGCCACTTCAGGAGCCGTACAGCATCCGCTGTACGCCGCAACTGCTGGGTGCCGCCAGGTCCTCGCTCGGGCACGCGGCGCGGGTCATCGCTGATGACCTCGCCGGGGTCAGCGACAATCCGCTCTTCTTCGCCGAGGACGGCCTGGTCGCCCACGGCGGCAACTTCTTCGGGCAGCCGGTGGCCTTCGCCGCCGACCTCCTCTCGATCACCGCGACACAGATGGGCAACCTGGCCGAGCGCCAGCTCGATCTGCTGGTCGATCCGCACCGCAACGGGGGACTGCCGCCGATACTGGCCGTCGAGCCGGGCCGTCAGCACGGGGTGCAGGGCGTCCAGTTGGCCGCGACCGCCACGGTGGCCGCGATGCGCCGGGAGGCCGTTCCGGCGTCCGTGCAGAGTCTGCCGACCAACGGCCACAACCAGGACGTCGTGCCTTTCGGTACGCAGGCCGCTCTCACCGCCCTGGCCCAGGCGGAGCGGCTGCGCTGGCTGCACGGCTCGCTGGCCGTGGCCGTACGGCAGGCCGCGCATCTGTCCGGGCGCCGGTCGGCCGCTCCGCGGTGCGCCGATGTCGTGGATCGCCTGATCGCGGCGATCCCTCCGGTGGACCCCGACCGGCCGCTCGATGTCGAGGTGCGGCGTGCCGCCGATGTCCTGGACGAGTTCAGCCGTATCGCCGACGCCGACGCCGAGGGCGAGGTGCGGTGCTCATGACCGAAGCCGTCACCCCCGCCGTCGAGTTGGCCGCCAGAATCCGCGCCGTGGTCGAGGGGGCACTGGGGCGGTCGCTGGACGACTGGCCCGCCGACGTGTCGCTCACCGAGTTCCCGAGCGCAACCTACGACAGCCTCATGCAGTTGGAGGTCGCCACTCGGCTTGAGCGTGAATTCGGCCTGGAGACAGGGGCGTTGGACATGAGTGATGTCGGCTCGCTGGACGCGGTCGCGGCCCGGCTCGCCGAATTGGGCGGCCCTTCATGACCACAACTCCCGACCCGTACACCGAGCTTGTCTTCGACGCGCTGTGGGACACGCCCGGCATCGGCTCGGCCCCGGCCGGGGCCGAGCCCCCCGCCGCGCCGTGGCACCTCCCGTGGGACCGCCTCCCCGCGGCGGACGCCGCGGCTGTCCGTGCGGGACTCGAATCCCGAAGTTATGTATTCCGCACGTCAGGCAGCACCGCCGAGCCCGTGAGCCGCACCCTGTCCGGCTCCCGGCTGAGCGCCGACGGCACACAACTCGCCCGCCTGGTGCACCCGTACGCCCCGCAGGCCGTTGTCAGTTTCGCACCGGTCCGGCACGCTTACGGGGCCTCGGCGACGATGCTCCTGCCCGCGGTGACGGGACTGCCGGTGTGGTTCTGGCCGACGTTCGACTGCCCGCCGCCGATCGTGCCGGCCGCCCGGATCGTCGTGGTCGCCATCCCGTGGACCTTCCGCATCCTGGGCCGGCACCCACGCTGGCTGGCTTCCTTCGAGCACATCACGTTCCTGCACAGCTCCGCCGAACTCCCCCCTGAGGCTGCGGAATTGTGCGACGGCGAGCGCACCGCCGTCGTGGAGGTACTGGGCTCCACCGAGACCAGCGCGGTCGCCCACCGACACGGCTGGGACCCGTCGGGCCCCTGGACCCTGTTCGACGACGTGGCGTTCGCACGCACCCCCGACGCCGAGTCCGGCCCCGCGCAGGCCGGTGACGGTGTTCCTCTGACGGTGTCAGGCCCGCGACTGGCCGCCCTCCCCGACGGCAGTCACCCGGCCTGCCACGAACTGGACGATCTGATCCGGCCTCTGGACGACCGGCGCTTCCTGCGGCTGGGCCGCAGGGCCCACTTGGTGAAGGTCAACGGAGTCCGGCACGACCTCAACGGGATCGCCGCCCGGCTCCGTACGGCCCTGGACTGTGCGGACGTGGCCTGCGTACGAGTCCCCGACCCGCTGCGCGGAGAGACCTACGACGTACTGGTCGCGGGCGGTACCGGACTCACCGAGGACGCGGTGCGGGCCACCGCGCGCAGCCTCGGCGCGGCGCCACGGGAGATCAGGATGGTGGATCGCGTCCCCCGCAGCTCCCTGGGCAAGCCTCTCGCGCCCCGGACGACCCCATGACCGCGCCGGCCGCCATCGCGGGCGTCGCGGTGACCGGGATCCATCTCGCATGCGCACTGGGTGACACCCCCGCCACCGTGTGGACGGGAATCTCCGGAGCCCTCCCGGGACTCACGCGGCGCGCGGAGCGCCACACCTGCGGTCTGCTGGCGCGGGACGGCAGTGAGGACACCGTACGGCTGGCAGTACGACACGCTGTCGCGGCCTGGGAGCAGGCCGGGCTCGCCAGGCTCCCGGAGGCCGGCCCGTCCGCCGGGCGGGTCGCTTCCGGGCCGGTTGTTCCCCAGCGGGTCGCTCTCGTGCTGGGAACCACCGACTGGGGAGCCGCGGACTTCGGGCACCACCTGCCGGCGAACCGGGAACAGGCGCTGGCACGGCCCCACACCACGGCGGACGCGATCGCCGCGGCGCTCGGGCTGACAGGGCCGCGAGAGGTCTTCGTCAACGGCTGCGTCGCCTCCGCCTGCGCGCTCGGGCGCGCCACCGAACTGATCCGCGCGGGAAGGGTCGACACCGCGCTAGTGGGCGGAGTCAACGTCCTCGACGACTCTGTACTCGCGGCCTTCGACAGCTGGCGGGCCCTGGACCGCGGCCCGTGCTCCCCGTACGACCGCAGCGCCGGCACCAGCCTCGGAGAGGGCGTGGCCTTCCTCGTCCTGGAGGACGCGGCGGCGGCCGAGCGGCGAGGGGCGGAGCCGGCCGGATACCTGACCGGTCACGCACTGACCGGCGACGCCCACCACATCACGGCGCCGCACCCGCAGGGCGAGGGCCTGCGCAGGGCGGTCTCCGCCGCGCTCGCCGACGCCGGTCTCACGCCGGACGAAGTCGGCTACATCAACGGCCACGGGACCGGCACCCGGGCCAACGACACCGCCGAACTGGCCGCCCTGGCAGCCGTGTTCCCGAGCGGAACGACACTGAGCAGCACCAAGTCCCAGACCGGCCATACGCTGGGCGCCTCAGGTGCCCTGGAAGCGGCCGTCACGCTGCTCGCCCTCCAGCGCGGCGTTGTGCCCCCCACCCTCGACGGCGCCCTGGGCCCGGCCGCCGACCCGCCGACCGACTCTGTCACGCCGGCAGCCGAAGATCTCTCGGGGCCCACGGCCCGCGGCGAAGCACAGGACACGACCGACTTCCGCCACGCCGTCAGTGTCTCCGTCGGCTTCGGCGGACAGAACGCCGCTCTCGTATTCGCCGCCGCCCGGCCCCCGGTGAGGCTGTCGAAACCTGCCGCACGGGAGGTGATGGTCACCGGCGCCGGAGTCATCACCCCGAGCGCGTACGGACGTTCGGCGTTTCTCGCCCACCTGCGCACCGCCGGACCCGCACCGCTCGAACCGGCACGTGAGGCAGTACTCGACGAGGACGAGCTGGCACCTCATATCCCCTCGGCGCTCTGGACCAGGCTCGACCCCTTCGGCCGGATCGTGCTCGCCGCCGCCGGCCTCGCCCGGACAGACGCGTTCGGCGAGGACCCGCCCGCCGGGGAACGCGTCGGAGTGGTCATCGCCACCGCCTCCGGTCCGGTCACCACGCACACCGCCATGGCGGAACTGCATGCCCGGGGCCTGACCCCCAGCCCGCTGCTCGCTCCCAATTCGGTCGCCGCGGTCCACGCCGGGCACGCGGCCATGGCACTCGGCGCCCGAGGCCCGGCGGCGGTCGTCAGCGCGGGGGACGCCTCCGGTCTGCTCGCGCTGGGCCAGGCCGCCGACCTGATCCGTCACAACCACGCCGACACGGTGTACGTCATCGCCGCGGACGAGGCGGCTCCCGCGCTGCGCGCCGCCTTCGCCCACCACGGGCTGCTCAGCAAACACACCGGCCGTCCGTACGATCTCGACGCCGACGGGGGAGTGCTCACCCCGGCCGGGGTTGCCCTGGTCCTCGAGTCCGCCGGGCAGCCGGCCCGTCGAAGCCTCCGGACGCTCGGCAGCGTGCTCACGTGCGCCAACGCCGGGGCGCCCGTCGAGCCCGGCGGCGTCGAGGCGTCCGGCGAAACACTGGCACGGTGCCTCACCGAAGCCGCGACCCGCTCCGGCCTCGTACCGGGAACACCCCTGCACCTCTACGGCACCTCGTGGGGGAACCCGGCTCTCGACGAGGCCGAAGCCCGCGCACTCGCCACGGTCCCCGGTGCCGTACTACCGACGAACATCACCGGCATCACCGGCCACACCCAAGCCGCCGGGGGGCTGCTCGCCGTCCTGGCGGCTCTGGAAGCCTGCACGGACCCGGCCGTCGGCCGGCGCCCGCTCACCGGAACCCGGCGCCCGCTCCCCGAGATCACCCGCTCCCTCAGCCACCCCGGCCCCGCCCGCGCCGCCCTGGTGACCGCGACCAGTTGGGGCGGCACATGCGCGGCGGCAGCCGTACGCGCACCCGCTTGACACGTCACTCCTCCCGAAAGCGACGACCGTCGATGACCGCTGTCCCGCCTGCTGTACTCCTCCCTGTCACGTCATGGTGAGCGTCTCCCCGACCGGCTCAGCCCCGACCGGCTCGGCCCCGACCGGCTCGGCCCCGACCGGCCCCGCCCCGACGGTCACGCTCTCGCCGCTGCTGCTGCCCATGCCGGACGAGGAACCAGCCAACTGCTCCCACCCCGACTGCCCGGATCTGCTGCGCGTCGAGCTGTCCGCCCTGCGCCACGCGCTGTCCGGTGAGCCACCGGCGACCCACATCGCACCCTCCGATGAGGTGGACCGGGCCCGCCACCGGTGGTTCGTCGGCCACCATGCCGCCTTCGCCGTATGGCAGTTGCAGGCCCGCGCCCTGCACGCCGTCGCGGCGACCCCGGAGCCCGCGGCTCAGCCGGCGGTCATCAGGGCGGCGACCCTGTACGACGCCTACTCCGTGCTCTTTCTCTACTCGGGCAGTTGCTCGCCCGA
This sequence comes from Streptomyces sp. NPDC060366, assembly GCF_042725135.1. NCBI lineage: Bacteria > Bacillati > Actinomycetota > Actinomycetes > Kitasatosporales > Streptomycetaceae > Streptomyces > Streptomyces sp. NPDC060366. The sequence goes on from NZ_JBHXDC010000026.1 coordinate 22,675, forward strand.
GCTCTACGCCGCTGTCGTACGCCCTCACATAAGCGCGGCGCACCCCGCGTTCAGCGGCGCGTGGGCCCGTGACCACGCCGCGGTTCCGGCGGCCCTGCGCGTTGTCCGGGCCCGCCACCCCGCCGCCCTTCTCGCTCCGCTGACCCGCGCCGTCCGGGACAATCAGCGAGCACACATGGCGGTGGCCGGGAAACTCGTACCCAGCGGCGCTTCCCTGCTCCAGCAGGCCGGGCGGCACCCCGCCAACATCACCACCGCCGCCGAACACGACCTGTACGACGCGTACTTCCGCGTGCACCGGCAACCGGTCTGCCGTCTCGGCTACGAGACGCAACTGGTTCGCCGCCTCGCTCAGTGCGCGAGCGACATCATTGGGTACGGCCTCGGCCCGAACCCGGACGGATGCCCCGAACGCTTCACGCACGACGCGCTGTCCCTCCTCACGGCTCCCGCCGAGCACATCGCGGCACGGCAGGCACCAACTCCACCCCTGACGAAGGAAGTCACGACATGAGCAGCCCCGCGGACCAGATCAAGTCGGTCCCCCTCACCCCCGCCCTGTACGACTACATCGTGGCCCAGGCAGAGCCGCCCACCCCCGTCCTGGAACGGCTGATCGCCCGCACCCGGGCACTCGGCGGGCCCTCCCAGATGCAGATCCCCCACGAGCAGGGAGTCCTGCTCACCCTGCTGGCCCGGCTCACCGGCGCGCGCCGCATCGTCGAGGTGGGCACCTTCACTGGTTACTCGACCCTTGCTCTGGCCGCGGGGCTGGCCCCCGGCGGCACCGTCCTGACCTGCGACATCTCCACGGAATGGACCACCATCGCCCAGGACGCGTGGGAGGAGGCCGGCCTCAGGGACCGTATCGATCTCCGCATCGCCCCGGCCCTCGACACCCTCCGGGCCCTGCCCGCCGAGCCGTATATCGACGTCGTCTTCCTGGACGCGGACAAGACGGGCTACCGTGCCTACTGGGACGAACTCGTACCGCGCGTACGTCCGGGCGGGCTCCTCCTCGCCGACAACGTGCTGTACGGCGGTGCGGCGGCGGACGCCGACGCCGAGGGCAACGGCCTCGCGATCCGTGAGTTCAACACCCATGTCCGTGCCGACAAGCGGGTCGAGTCCCTCCTCCTGCCGATCGCGGACGGCCTGACCATCGCCCACAAACGCTGACCATCTTCCAGGGCCTCCGAGGGCTTGCCCGGTGACGTCGAGCGGTTCGCGGTCAGGCTCGCGGATCTTCCGGCCGGGGCTGCGGGGGCCTTGCGATCTGGTGGCTCCTGCGGCACTTCGGTCAGATGGCCCGGCTGCCGGTCGTGGTGATGCGTGTGACGGCTTCCAGGGTCAGGGCGTGGTTGTGGGGTTCCTGGGCGAGGGCGCGGTGCAGGGTCAGGCCCTCGATGAGGGCGTCGAGTTGACGGGCGGTGTCCGGGTCGAAGTGCTTCTCCAGGTGGGTGCGGCTGCGGGCCATCCACTCGTGGGTGAGTTCCCGGTAGGAGGGCTGCCGGGCGGCGAGGGTGTACAGCTCCTGGGTGAGGACGAGGTCGCGCCGGCTTCCGTCGGACAGGGTGTGGATCAGGCCGGCGACCGCGGCTCTGGCCTGGTCACGGTCGGCCGGGGCGCTGAGGTAGGTGTCGAACAGCTCGACGATCTGGTCGGTGAAGCGGCGGAACGCCTCCCGCAGCAGTTGGTCGATGCCGCTGAAGTGGTAGGTCATCGAGCCCAGGGGCACTCCGGCGCGGGCGGCGATCTTCCGGTGGGAGACGCCGGCGACTCCCTCGTCGGCGATGAGGTCGAGGGTCGCGGCGAGGATGCGTTCGCGGCGCTGGGGGTCCGTGTGTCCGGTGGCCATGGGTGTGCGGGCTCAGAGGGTGCGGAGCGGGCGGACGAGGTTACCGGCGGCTCCGACGTCCGGGGGGTCGCCCGCCCGCGTGCGCTCCGGGTTCGTGCGCGGGGCCTCGGTGAGGTGGTCCGTCGTCGGCATGCGTGCGAGCCTACACGCGAGAGCGTACGAACGTACCTTCTGGTCGGTTTCGCCCCTTGTGCGGCCTGGGTGGATGTGTCGCTCAGCGCCGCCGGGGCTGGAGCACTCCGGCGAGGAGTACGACGAGTACGCCGGCCAGGGGGACCACCAGAAGGCCCAGCCGGAGGCTGGTGCTGTCGGCGGCGAGTCCGACCAGGGGCGGGGAGAGCAGGAAGCCCAGGCGCATGAGCCAGGAGACGATCGTCAGGCCCGAGCCGGGTTTGAGGCCGGGCAGTGCGTCGGCTTCGTGCATCGCGGCGGGTACCAGGGTCGCGACGCCGAAGCCGGCGGCGGCGAAGCCGAGGAGGGTGCCGGGGAGGGTGGGCACGGCCAGGGCCAGGCCCATGCCTGCTGCGGCGATCAGGCCGCCGGTGCGGGCCACGGTGCGCTGACCGAAGCGGTCGACGAGGCGGTCGCCGATGAGGCGGCCGACGAACTGGGCGCCGACCAGAGCGATGTAGCCGGTCGCCGCGAGTGCCGCGGAGGCGTGCAGGGAGTCGGAGAGGTAGAGGGCGGCCCAACTGTTGCCGGCGTCCTCGACGAGTGTGCCGGCGGTGGCGATCAGGACGAGGGCGACCAGGACGTACATCGTGCGGCGGGCGGTGCCGGTGTGGAGTGCGTCCTTGGGCTGGTGGTCCTCGGTCTCCGGTTCGGTGTCGGGGCCGGGCAGGCAGTACCGCAGGGCGAGGCAGGCCGCGGCGGCGAAGACGACCCCCGATATCGCCAGATGCTGCCCGCGCGAGAGGCCCAGCGCGATGGCGCCGGCGGCCATCGCGCCGCCGGTGACCGCGCCGACGGACCAGGTGGCGTGGAAGGAGTTGATGATGGACCGCCCGTAGCGGCGCTGCACGCGCAGGCCGTGCGCGTTCTGCGCGACGTCCGTGAGCGCGTCCATCGCCCCGGCCAGGAACAGCGCCACCGCGAGCAGGGGCACCGATCCGGCGACACCCGCGGCGAGGGCGCCGGCGCCGGTCAGGAGAGTGCCGACGACCGCCACGCGCGCCGAGCCGTACCGGCGGACGAGCACTCCGGCAGCCGGTCCGGCCACGATGGCACCGGCCGGGAACGCCGCGACGGCCAGCCCGTAGACGGAGTTGCTCATCCCGAGGCCGGCCTTGATCTCCGGGTAGCGCGGCAGCAGATTGGCGAACAGGGCCCCGTTGGTGAGGAACAGCACGGCGACGGCGGTACGAGCCCGCCGCTCGACCGCGGAAGGCCGGACCAGTGTGTCGACTGTCATGTGCGCGACCCTACAGGGGGAGCGTACGAACGTACACTCTGGGTCGGGGCGCCTCACCGGACGCGGTTCACCCGCCGCGTGACCTGGAAGCCACCCGCTGCGGAGGCCGGCGAACGCGGCCGGACTGCGTCCCGAACGCCATGAGCTCGCCGACGCCCGCCGGCCGAGGGCTGGGGTCCTTGGCCGGGCGTTTCGTTGGGCTGGACAGGACATGGCCGACCGGCTTCAGCCGTGTCCGCGGGAATCATCGCGGGCGGAGCCGAGTTGGCCGCTGTGACGACGATTACCAGCAGGTGAACCGCGGTCCGCCGCGGGGAGGGGGCGGGAGCCGATGAGCCTTCGTCAGTACGAGTACGCCCTGGCCGTTGCGGAGCAGGGCTCGGTGACGGCGGCGGCGGAACTGCTGCGCGTCGCTCAACCGTCGGTGTCCCAGCAGATCCGCGGCCTGGAGCGGGAACTCGGCGTGGAACTGTTCGCCCGTACGCCGACCGGGCTGGTGCCCACCGCGGTCGGTCGCGCGTTCCTGCGGGAGGCGGAGGTCGCGGTGAGCGCGTCGCGGCGGGCGAGGGCGACGGCGCGGGCCGGTGCCGACGAGCTGGTGGGCGAGCTGGTGGTCGCGGTGCAGATGGGCTTCGGCACGCGGCAGCTGCCAGGCGCGCTGGGCGCGCTGCGCCGCCGCTTCCCGCGGCTGGAGGTCACCGTCTTCGAGGAACCGAGCTCCGCCGAGCTGGAGCGGCTGTGCCGCCGGGGTGTGCTGGACCTCGCCCTGATGGCGGCGTGCGAGCGGAGCCCCGCCGACGCCCACCACCTCGGCGACGAGGAGCTCGTCGTGGTGCTGGGCGCCGGACACCGGCAGCTCGCCGCGGACCGGGTCGAGCTGCGGGAGCTGGAGGGGGAGCCGTGGGTGAGGTTCGACCGCGACAGCGCGCTCGACGGCGTGCTGCTGAACGTGCTGCGGGACAACGATCTGCCCCCGACCACGGCCGCCCGCGTTACCCAGACGGCGACGGCCGTACGCTGGGCCGCCCACGGATTGGGCGCGGCGCTCGTCCCGGCCGCCGCAGTGCCCCACGGTCACGAGCACCTCGCCCGCCCCGTGTTCCCGGTCGTCTCCCAGCCCGTCATCGCCGTGGTCCGGCAGGGCGCGGGCCCGGCGGAGACTGCCCTGCTCGAACTCCTGCGTCAGGAGACCTGGCCGGAGCCCGCTTCCGTCTCACCGGTGCCCTGACAGCGAGAGGGAAGCGGGGGCGGCCGAATCCCTTTTCGAGCAGCCAATGTCCCGTAATGCCCCGCGAGTCGATGACGGAACGGCACGTCAGGGTCAGAGCTGGGTGGCGCCTCCGTCCACGGCGAACTCGGAGCCGGTGGTGTAAGTGGCATCGAAGGCGAGGAAAACGGCCGCCCTGGCGACCTCGTCGGGGGTGCCGAAACGCCGCATGGGATTGTCCGCGACCCGCTCCGCCTTGAACTGTGCGGCGGCCTCTTCGGTCATCATGGCGTCCAGAATTCCCGTGTCGATGGGACCGGGGCTGACCGCGTTGACACGAATCCCGCGCGAAAGCAGCTCGCGGGAGAGGCTGCGGGCCATCGAGCGCAGCGCAGCTTTGCCGGCCGCGTAGACACTGGTCTCCGGCATGCCCATGACGTTCGCGACCGAGGTGGTGAGGACAACGCCGGCTCCCGTGCTCAGCAGCGCGGCGAGCCTCTGCACGGTGAAGAAGGCGCCCTTGACGTTGATCGCGAACAACTCGTCGTACACCTCCTCTGTCACCGACTCGAAGGGCGTGAGGGTTGCTATACCGGCGTTGACGAACAGGGCGTCGATCGCGCCGAGTTCGCTCTTCACGCGGTCGGCCAGAACATCCAGGTCGGACAGTGAGGCCACATCGCCTCGGACGGCCACCGCGTTGTTGCCGAGCCGCTCCCGCGCGGCGTCGAGCGTCGCCTGAGAACGACCGGTGATCACGACGCGCGCTCCGCCTTCCACCAGCAGTTTGGCCATCGCGAATCCCATGCCGCTTGCGCCACCCGTGATCACTGCATTCTTTTCACTGTACCTACCCATGCCAGAATTCATTCCCTCTCTCACAGTGCCCCGGCGTAAGCCCACGAACGCAATTGTCTGAACTGGCTTTTCCGAATTCCGTCGGCGTCAGCCCATGGGGAATTCTCCGCCGTCCACGATGAGCTTCCGCCCGGTCAGCCAGCTCGCCCGGCGGGACGCGAGGAACATCACCGCGTCGGCGATGTCGTCCGGCCGGCCGTCGCGCCCCAGCGGCGGGCTGTCGTCGGCGTTGATCTCGGCTCGCGCCGCACCCGTGCTCGCGGATACCTCCGCCCACTGCTCCCGCGTCGCTTCGCCGCCGGGAGTGGCCGTTCTGCCGGGCGCCACGGTGTTGACCCGGATCCCGAACGGGGCCAGCTCCAGGGCCAGGCCTCGGCTGTAGTTCTCCAGCGCCGCCTTCGCCGTGGTGTAGTGCAGGATGGTCCTACCGGGGTGAGGACCGCGGCCGAGGACAGATGCACGATCGTCCCCGAACGCCGTTCCCGCATCCCCGGTACCAGCAGTGAGTCCAGCCGCACCGATGCCAGGAAGTTCAGGTCAAGCGCGTTCTGCCACTCCTCGTCGGGGATGGCCGTGGCGCCTTGGTGCGGTCGCGCCCCACCCGCGTTGTGGACCAGGACGTCCACCCCGCCGAGCACCTCCTGCGCGGCCGCGGCGATTGCCTCCGCTCCGGCTCGTGTCGAGACGTCGGCCTTCACGAAGGTGGCCCCCTCCGGCACCGTGCTCGTCGCCGACCTGGCGGTCGTGAGCACCTCGGCGCCCGCGTCCAGGAGTTGACGCACGACGGCCGCTCCGATTCCGCGCGTACCACCCGTGACCAGGGCTCGCTTTCCCGCGAGTTCCCGCGTTTGTGATCCGTTTTCGATCGTGGTCATGCCACCGGTCCTCTCGATTGCGTTTTTGTCCACTCGACGGAAATGAAACAGACGTGCCGGAGTGCGAATCTTCGGAGAATTCGCAGTAAGCACCTCGTCGAGCTGTTTCACCGTACTTCTGGAAAATGGCGAGAGGCAAAGACGAAATTCAAGTAGGTGGTATAGGGGATTCCTATGGCGTTTCGGTTCGGACCTCACCACCAGCTGCTGCGCATCCCTGCGGCACGCTGCGCAACCTCGCGGGGTCCGTGGCGCATGGGGCGACGACCGTGCTCGCCCGTGGGCTACGGCCTGTCGTTTGGATCAGGCCCTAGACGCCGGTCTGTCCGTCGACGAGTTCGCGCACGACATCGAGGTGACCGTTGTGGCGGGAGATCTCTTCGATGAGGTGGAGGACCACCCAGCGCAGGTCCACGTGGCGGCCGTCGCCGATAGGGCGCTCGGCCGTTGAGTTCAGGTCGCGGTCGGCCACCAGGCGGCGATAGCGGGCGCTCTGTTCCTCGTACTCGGCGAGAAGTTGGGGCAACGGGACGTCGACCGCCGTCCGCATCTCGGGGTCGGGATCGGCGTCGGTCGCCGCCGTGAGGGGCCCCTCGGGCTCCTCACCGAGATACATCACCTGGACCCAGTGATGCTCGACCCATCGCAGGTGGCTGATCAGCCCGCACATCGTCATCAACGGTGAATTCGGGAGCGGTGCCTTGCGGGCGTCTTCCTCGGACACGCCCTCGCACTTGGCTCGCGCCGTCTCACGGGCGTATTCCAGAAAGGTGGCCAGCTGCGTACGTTCGTCCCACGTAGGGGGTGTATCGGTTCGTTGTGTCATCGCGGGTGAGGTTCCCACAGCTCGGAGGCGGTGTCGCGTGATTATGAAGCCGCGCGGGCCTCCGGCGGATCACGAGGTCAGTAGGGTCGGACCATGATCAATGTGCAGGTCCGCTCCGAGAGCGGCACGATCGAGGCCCGTGCTCAGCACGGTGTGGTCTGGGGTCCGGAGCTGGCCGGTCTCGACCAGTCGGTGTTTCCGATGCTGGGGCACCTGTTGCCGTACGCGGATACCGTTTTCAACCACCGGCAGGTGTCCACCCTGCTGAGGGAGATACCGCGACTGCCTCCGGGCGTGCTGACCGACGAGTTCGCGCGCGAGGTCCTCGAGTTGGGTCGGACGGTTCTCGACGGGGAGCACTTGTATCTGTGGTTCCTCGGGGACTGAGGCAGCAGGTTTCCTCAGGCCCGGAGCCACAGTCGGGCGGCTGCGGCTGCGGTTGTGACGGTGCGAAGTGAACGTGCCCGGTTTGCTGGATCCGTCAGTCCGTCCGACCGGTGTCGGCACCGTGACACCTCGTCGAAACCGGGTACAACCATCCGTGCCGTTCGGGGGTCTACCAAGTGTGAGCAAACCGCTCTCGGAGTAACAAGGGGGAAATTATGGGAATCACGCGTAATGCCGCGGCTGCGGGAACGTTAACCGCACTGGTGATCGGCGCCACCGCCACATTCGGTGCCACCGCCCACGCCGCGCCCAACGTCACGCCGCAGGGAGTCTGTGGCAGCGCCTACAAGACCGTGAACTCGGCTCCCATCGGTTCGCTCGGCACGGTCTACCTCACGTACAACTCCTCGAACGGCAAGAACTGCGTCGCGACCATCCGCTCCAGCCCGGGCACCGCCAAGAACATGTCGGCGTACATCTACGTGCCCGACACCGGCGAGTGGGCCGAGGACTTCGGGAACTTCACGTCGTACGCGGGTCCGAGCCGTGTCTACGGCAAGGGCTACTGCGTGAGCTGGGGTGGCAACATCGCCAACGTGTACGTCTCGGTGGACAACTCCAACTGCGCGGCTCTGAAGGAGCACCGGGTCACCACCATCCGCTGACCCCGGCTCAACCCCGCGGGAAATCACGGCGGTTCGGCCGGCCCGAGTGGACCCGGGTCGGCCGAGCTGCCCCAGAATTCACCCTGCGCCCGTTGGCGTACGTCTCGCGCCGTTGTGGCGTCCAGTCGCCGGCGACTTCGTGCACGCTTCGGCGCGCGGCGCCTGCGCGTAGGCGCCGCGCACGCTACCGCGACCCGCCGGTCGTCGGTACGGTCACGAGGAGCCGGGTGCCGCGGGTCCGGTCCGAGGACGGGCCCGTCTCGATCGCGAACTCGCCCGGCTCCACAGCGCGCTCCCACCCGCGAGTGACGGACGCCAGGGTCCGCGCCCCCACCCGGAAGCAGACCTCGGCCGCCTCCCCGGGCTCGAGCACGACCCGGGCGAAGCCGCGCAGTTCCCGCACGCGCGGCCACGACGTGCCGCCGACCACCCGGCGCACGTACAACTGCACCGTCTCCCGAGTGGACCGGTCGCCCGTGTTGCGGACCTCGACCGTGCACAACAGCGGCTCCCCCGTCCCGGCGGACGAGCCGCCGACGAACTCCGCCGCCGCGACGGACGCGCGGGACAGCCGGGGTTCGCCGTACTCGACCGTCGTGTAGCCCAGCCCATGGCCGAACGCGTGACGCGCGATGGCGGGCTGGTCGACGTAGCCGCGGTAGCCGTGGTCCTTCCCGTTGTAGAACACGGGCAACTGCGCCGCCGACCGGGGGACCGAGACGGGCAGTCGGCCCACGGGTTCCGCCGCGCCGAACACCACGTCAGCCACCGCGCGCCCGCCCCACGGGCCCGGGTACCAGGCGCTCAGCACCGCCCCGGCCCGGTCCGAGAGATCCGGCAGGGCGTGCGGACGTCCCTGGACCAGCACCACGACGACAGGGGTCCCCGTCGCCGCGACCGCTTCGAGCAGCGCCGACTGCCCTTCGGGAAGCCCGAGTTCGGCCAGGTCCACGCCCTCCCCGCAGGTCATCTCCACGGGGTTGCCCGATGAGACGACCGCCGCCCCGTTGGCGTCGAAGCGCGTCCCCGACTCCCGCGCGCTCGAACCGCCGAGCACCACCACCGCGACATCGGCACCCGCGGCCAGAGCTACCGCCCCGGGCAGGGCCGACAGGTCACCGCCCACGAGATCGCAGCCCCGGGCATGAACGACCGTCACGCCGTCCGGAGCCCCGGCCCTGACCCCGTCGAGGACGCTGATGCCCGTGCCGGGCCACTGGGGCGCGGTGTAGTCGCCGATCTGCTGCGGTACGGAGTCGGCGTTCGGACCGATGACCGCGACCCGCCGGACGCCGCCGGTCAGCGGGAGGGTCACGCCGTCGTGCGCGAGCAGGGTGACGGATTCCCGGGCGATGCGCTCGCTCAGGTGCTCCGGCCCCGGAGCCGGCGCGCGCTCCCCGGTGTACGGGTGCTCGAACAGGCCGAGTCGGAACTTCAGTGCGAGGACCCGCCCGACCGCCGTGTCGAGCGTGCGCTCGTCGACCAGCCCACGCCGCACGGCCTGCTCCAGCCGGGGGAAGCAGTCGTCCCACAGACTCAGGTCGGTCCCCGCCTCCAAGGCCGTCGCGCCGGCCGCCACCGGGTCCCCGGCCAGCCGCACCAGACGGTCGAGCGCGAGTCCGTCGGCCATCACCAGACCGGTGAACCCCCAGCGTTCGCGCAGGATCCCGGTCAGCAGCTCCCGGTTCGCGGCACAGGGGACGCCGTCGAACTCGTTGTACGCCGCCATGACCCCCGCCGCCCCGGCGCGGACCCCCGCCAGAGCGGCCTCCAGATGGATCTCGTGCAGCTCACGGGCGCCCAGCTCGGTGGCCGCACTGTTACGGCCGCCGACCGTGGCACCCTGCCCGGCGAAATGCTTGAGCACGACAGCGGCCCGGTCCGGCCCGATGCGCTCACCGGGCGGTCCCTGGACGCCGCGTACCAGTGCTTCGGTGAACCGTGCCGCCAGGTAGGGATCCTCGCCGAAGCACTCCTCCGCGCGGCCCCAGCGTGGATCCCGCACCAGGTCGAGCGCGGACACCAGCGCCACATGACCGCCGCGTGAGCGGAGCTGCGCGGCGGCGAGGGCGACGGCCTCCTCGTACAGCTCCGGGTTCCAGGTGGCGCCGACCGCCAGATTGACGGGCAGCAGCGTGCCGTCCAGCGCCTGGAGGCCGTGCGGCATCTCCTCGACCAGCAGGACGGGAATGCCGAGACGGGTGTTCTCCACGACGTGCCGCTGCACGTCGTCGCAGACCCGGGCACCGTCCGCCGCGCCGATGCCCGTGGCCGCCGTCACGCCCGACCAGGGGTCGGCGCGCTGCAACCCGTACAGCGCGCCCATCCCGTCGTACGCGGCCACTTCCGTCCGGAACGCCTCGGTCAGCCGGTGGCCCGAGGGGGTGCGTTCGTACGCGTCCCACCCGTACATCCGCTGGTTGACCTGGCCCACCTTCTCGGTGAGCGTCATCCGCGCCAGCAGGTCACTCACCCGGCCGGCGACGGGCGCCGTGGGATCCCGGAAGATCGGCTCGGACATCGGGTGGCTCACTTTCACGTGACAGGAGGGGTGGGTGCGCCGGTACGGCAACACATCCGGTGGGCAGACCGGTTCGCGCCGGGCCCGGAGACACGTGGCCGTGGCCTCGGCCCCGGCACGAACGCGGCCGGTCGGCGCAGTTCGGGTCAGCGCAGTTCGAGGACGCGCACCCCGTACGGGGCGATCACCACGTCCCGCACCGGCTCGCCGCCGCCCGGCTCGCGCAGCTCCCCGTCCGCCGACGGACGGACCGTCAGCTCCTCGCCCGACTGGCTCACCAGCCACACGTAGCGGACGCCGTCCTCCCGGACCAGGGTGTCGGCGGCGACGTACGGCGTGTCGACCGTCACCGGCCGTGCGGCCCCGGCGAGTTCGGCGAGCGCCGCGTACAGCCGGTGCGTCTGCTCGGGGTTCGCGCGGGCCGTGCGGGCGGCCATGTGCTCCAGCGGGTAGGTGGCCAGGACCGTACGGCCCTCGCCCGTCTCGTGGCACAGCAGCGCCGGGCGGCCGTGCGCGTCGGTGGCGACGACGCGCGCACCGGCCGGTACGACGGGCAGGTAGGCGCGGCTGTCCTCGTTGCCGGCGACCGGGAAGACCAGAGTCTCGCCCGCGGCTATCGAGCCGAAGTCCTCGGCGAACGTCATCTCCAGGACGTCGTCCTCGATCGGCTCCGCGACCCCGTAGGAGAGCTGGAGCTCCACACCGAACAGACCGTCCAGGTCGTGGAACCACGGACCGCGTGTCGCCGGGTGCTCGCCCGAGCAGAACGACAGGTAGACGGTGGCGCCCTCACGGACCCGCCGCTCCAGCACCCGCCGGGTACGGGTGGTCAACTGCCGTGTCGAGGGCAGCAGATACAGCGCGGCGTCCTCCGGCAGCCCGTCCGCCTCCCGGGCGAACGCCACGGGCAGGTCCGCGCCGCGCGCGGCCACGTACCCCTGGTGCAGCGAAGTGAAGATCAGCGGCCGGTCGGCGGGCCGGCTGTAGGGGTAGCCGCGCTCCAGGAAGGCGGGCACGACCAGGGCGGTGTCGGCGTCCGTCCGGCGGCAGCGGGCGAAGTCGACCCGCTTCAGCACCTCGGCGAAATCGGCCAGCTCCCGCAGCGGCTCCTTGGGCCGGCCGGTGTGGTCGGTGATCCCGAAGTGCATCTCGAAGGGGTGGTGGTCGTACGGAGACTGCTCCCACAGTTCGTCGTAGTCCGTGTTGTTCCAGGCGATCCAGCCCGTGGCCCCGCCTAGCAGCGAATTGTGGAGGGTCTGCCGGTAGAACACGCCCGCGTTCGCCGCCGACACCGTGTCGGTCGACAGCCCGAACTCCTCCAGCACGACCGGCTGGCCGGTGACGGCGGCGAGCTCGCACTCGAACGCGGCACGGTAGTGCTGGCGCGCCCGGTCGGTGTCCGAGCGGTAGACGTGCGGCCCCACGAAGTCCACGTACTCGGCGGTGTCGCGCAGCGAGAAGCCGTTGTCGCGGCCCGTCACCTCGATGCCCCACGCGCCGTCCCCGAGCGACACGGGCTGGGTGCCGCCCGCCGCCCGCACCGCGTCGCACATGAACTGCGCCCAGGCGGTGACGACATCGCTGGAGGGCGGGTCGACCTGGTAGATACGGCCGTAGCCCGGCATCTCGTTGGTGATCAGCCAGCCGGTGACCGCGGGATGGTCCTTGAAGCGGCGGGTCATCTGGGAGACGAACCACGCCTGCCGCCCGACGAGCCACACGTCCTCGTACAGATCACGGTCCCCGCGCCAGGCGGGATCCCAGTTCTCGCCCGACATGTGGCCGACGATGAAGGTGGGAACGGTCCCCATCCCCGCCTCTGTGTGGGCGTCCAGGAAGTCACGGAAGCGGTCGCACAGTTCCTCGTCGATCCGCCCCGGCTCCGGGTGGAAGTCCGGCCAGTAGAAGAAGGACCGGGTCATGTTCAGCCCGTGGTCCCGCAGGACGGCCAACTCCTCGCGGACCGTCTTCGGCTCGTAGTTCCGCCACATCAGCGGACCACCGGTGCGGGACCAGAAGTTGGCGCCGAGCCAGGGGAGGACGGCGGAGTCATGGGTGAGCTGGGCGCTATGGCGTCGCATGGTCTTTCTCTGACCTCTTCGAAGTGCGGGGGTGGGGCCGGTGCGGCCGGCGCAGGGCCGTTCGGGCCGGGCCGGGTGAGCCGCGCGGCAGGGCGGGGCCGTGCCCCGGCGGTCCGCGTGCGGTACGGAGAAGCGGGCCCATGCTTCAGGGCGCGGACGGTACGGGACCGGTGGACTCCCGTACGACCAGGCGCGGGCGTCCGTCGAGGACCGGCGGGGGTACGTCCTCGCCGCACCGGACGAGCAGCGCACGGGCGGCGGCCGCGCCGACCCGCTGCACCTGCTGGTCCACGGTGGTGAGCCGGGGGTGCAGCCAACGGCCGAGCGGCAGGTTGTCGTACCCCACCACCGACACGTCCGCGGGCACCCGGAGCCCGCCGCGCTGGGCCGTACCGATACCGCAGACGGCCATGGAGTCGTTGGAGAACACCAGCGCGGTCGGCCGGTCGGCCAGGGCGAGCAGTTCCTCGGTGACGGCGACGGCCGCCCGCTCCGTGAAGTCGGTGTGCCGGACGGCGACGGGCCGCAGCCCCGCTCCGGCGAGGGCGTCCTCGAACGCGGCCCGGCGCAGCCCGGTGTGCACCAGGTCGGACGGGCCCGCGATGTACGCGAGACGCCGGTGGCCGAGCTCCAGCAGGTGTGCGACGGCCTCCCGGACACCGGCGTCCTGCTGTCCGAGGCCGATGCCGGGCACCGGCGACGCCGGGTCCGGGGCGCCCAGCAGTACGGCGGGCAGCCCGAGGCCCCGCAGCAGCCGCGGGCGGGGGTCGTCCGCCCGCGCGTCGGTCAGAACCGCACCGTCGATCCGGCCTTCCGCGGCCAGCCGTTCGTACAGCGCGCTCTCCTGGGCCATATCGGCGACCAGATGGAGGAGCAGACCGTAGCCCCGGGGGGCCAGTTCGCCCTCCAGACCGGTGATCAGCTCACTGAAGTGCGGGTCCGCGCCGAGCACATCCGTGGGCCGCCGTACGACGAGCGCGATCGTACGGGTGCGCGCCCGGCGCAGGGCCGACGCCGACGCGCTCGGCGACCAGCCCAGTTCGGCGGCCGCGTCCAGGACCCGGCGGCGGGTGGCCTCCGAGATCCGGCCGGTGCCGTTGACGGCCTGGGAGACCGCGGCGGTGGAGACCCCGGCCGCGGCGGCCACGGCCTTGATCGTGGGCCGGGCCGCTCCCTCGGATCCCGTACGGGTCCTGCCCCCGCCGGGAGCGCTGTCCGGGATCCGGTCCGGGCTCGCGGCCGGGGGCTGTGACCCCGGCGACGTGCCCGTGCCGCTCCCCGCGTCCTCGGGACGCTCCTCGAAACGTACCTTCACATCTTCACCGCCCCGCTGACGAGAGCCTGTTGCATGCGCTTCTGGAGCACGGTGTACACCACCCAGACCGGGACCAGCGTCAGAACCGTGCCCGCGGTCAGAATGCCGTAGTCGGTGCCGGTCAGGGACTTCAGGGTGGGCAGGGCCACCTGCACGGTGCGCTGCTCGGGGTCGGGGCCGACGATGACGAGCGAGTAGAGGTACTCGTTCCAGAAGGTCAGGAAGTTCAGCAGGAGGATCGTCGCTATCCCCGGCATGCACATCGGCGTGTAGATGTGCCGCAGGACGGCGAAGGTGGACGCGCCGTCCAGTCGTGCCGCCTCCTCCATCTCGCGCGGGATGGTCCGCATGAACTGCACCAGGATCACGACCGAGAGCGGCATCGCCGTGGCCGGCAGGAACAGCACCATGAACATCCGGGTGTGGAACAGCCCGGTCGCGGCGGCGAGCAGGAACGTGGGGAACAGCGCGGCGAACGTCGGGACCAGGAATCCCAGCGAGAACACCCGCTCCACGAACGCGCCGAGGCGCCCCTCGCTCCGCGCGATGGCGAAGGCCGCCGGAATGGCGAGCGCCAGGGTGAGGACCAGCGCGAGCACCGTGACCAGCACCGAGTTGACGATGGCCGTACCCAGGTCCGCGGAGGAGAACGCCTCCCCGAAATTGTGCGACGACAAGGAGGCCGGCAGGGAGAACGGGCTCCCGAAGATCTGATCGTTCGTCTTGAACGCCGAGACCAGCAGGTAGTAGAGGGGGACCACGAGCAGTGCCGCGTACAGCCAGGCGAGGATGTGGGCCGGCAGCCAGGACCTTCCGAACTTCATGGAACCGCTCCGATCAGTAGTTCTGGCGGAAGACGCGACGGATGGTCAGCAGCCCGGCCAGACCGACCAGGAACAGGACCACGCCGACGGTCTGGCTGTAGCCCAGATCGGCCGCGATGAACGCCTTCTGGTACACGAGGAAGGACAGCGTTGTCGACGAACTTCCCGGACCGCCCTGGGTCAGCAGCAGCACGTTCTGCGCGGAACCGAACAGGGTCCACAGGAACTGAAGCATCGTCACGACACCGACGAAGTCCCGGATGACGGGGAAGTGGATGCGCCACATGGCACGCCAGTGACCGGCGCCGTCCAGCGCGGCGGCCTCCCCGATCTCGTCCGGCACGCTGCCCAGCCGGGCCGCGAACAGCACGGCCGTGAAGCCGATGCCGCTCCACACGTCCAGGACGATCAGGCAGTACAGGGCGGTGGACGGCGAGGCGAGCCAGGCGTCCGTCAGCGAACCCAGACCGACCTTGTCCAGACCGCCGTTGAGCAGCCCGTCCGGCGAGAGGACCGCGTAGAAGACCATCGCCTTGGCCGGGGTGGAGATCAGACCGGGGATGAAGAGCAGGTACCGCAGAGCGCGGTGGCCCGGCGGCCTCTGCGCGACGTAGTACCCGAGCATGTACGCGCCCACGATCATCACGGGCAGCGCGACGACGAGCTGTACGGCGGTGTTGCCCACCGCGTCCCAGAAGACCGGGTCGTCGAGGACGGCGCGGACGTTGCCGGAACCGGCGAACGACACCGGCTGGAGCATGCCCGGCCAGTGCAGGGCGGCGATGACGAAGATGGCGACCAGCGGGCCGACCATGAAGACGAGGTACCAGACCAGCGCCGGTACGGCCAGGACGACCCCGCCCTGCTTGCGGCGCGGCGAGGGAGCGGCGGGGGACGGCGACGGGGGGTCCGGCCGGCGGACCGGGGCGCCGCCCGGGGCGGACGAGAGCAACGTCATGAGGGGACTCGCAGAGGGCTCGGGCGCGCGGATCAGGCCGTGCGGTAGGCGGATTCGAGGGCGGAGCGCACGGCGGCCGCGCTCGTCCCCGGGGTGAAGGCGGTGCTGGTCGCCGTGATCAGCGGCTGGGTCGCCGTCGGAGGGACGTACAGATCGGGCAGGAGGACCTGGCTGACCCGCTCACCGAGCCGCTGCGCCTCGGCCACCAGCGGGAACTGCTTGCTGACGGTGTCCGTCACGAGAGCCATGTCCCGTCCGCTCTCGGTGATGAAGCGAGAGACCACCTCGGGCCGGTACATGAAGCGCAGGAACTTCTCGACCGAGGACAGCTTCTTGACGCCGTTGGGGCTGATCCAGAAGCCGATGAGGGTGTACGAGCGCAGGATCGTCGGTTTGCCGTGCGAGGCGCCGGGGGCCAGCGGCCAGCCACCGATCGCGGTGTGCCCGGCAGGCTTCGGGGCGACCTTCGCCAGCGCCGAGGACATCGCGGACTGGATGGCCGCCGCCTCGGTGTTGTACTGCGTCGTCATCGTGTCGGAGGTCAGTCCCTGCGCCTTGTCGGCGAAGACACCGGCGTCGCGCAGCTGGACGAAGTAGTCGATGCCTTCGCGGACGCCCCTGCCGCCGCTGAAGTCACCGGTCGAGTAGACGTTCCTGGCCTCGTCGGGCGTGAGGAAGGTCTGGATGATCTGGGCCAGCAGCTTCTGGCCGGTCCAGTCGTTGCCGCCGACGGTGACCGGGGCGATGCCCTTGGCGCGCAGCTTGCGCGCGGCGCCGATCAGCTGGTCCCCGGTGGTGGGTACGGAATCGACGCCGGCCCGCTCCAGCAGGGCGGTGTTGTAGGCGACGGGCCAGTTGGTGGCGAAGTAAGGGAAGGCGCGCAGCCTGCCCTTGCTGTCGGTCCACTCCTCCAGGGCGGCGGGCAGGACGCGCTCGCGCAGCCCCCAGTCGTCGAGATACCCCTTCACGTCGACGGTGGCACCGACATCGGTCCAGGCCAGCGTCTTGTCGTAGAGGTTGACCATGACCACGTCCGGCTCCTTGCGGGCCAGCCGGGAGGTCTCGTACACCTGGGGAAGGTCGTCGCCGTTGACGAGGTTCTTGATCCGGAGCCCGGGGTTCTCCTTCTGGAAGGCCTTGACGACGGCCTCGTAGGTGGGGGAGCCCGGTGCGGTGGTGCCGAGCTGGGTGTGCACGAGCAGGGTGCCGGGGTCGGAATCGGCCGAGGCGAGCGTGGAGCAGCCGGACAGAGCGGGAAGCGCGGTAGCGGCGGCGAGGCCGGAGCCTGCTGCGAGGAAACCGCGCCGACTCGGGGATGAGCGCACAGCGGGATGTCTCCAACCAGGACGTTAACCATGTGGTTAATCGATGTACCAGTGGGCTGCGAGAAACTTAGGGGTACTTCCCGAAACGGTCAACCCCCGGTTGCGCATGCCGAAAACACGGACATCTCAGGTGAATTGATGACTTGACGAGAAGGGGTGGACCGGGTGGGCCCTCGCAATCCGCCTGCGCCCTACGCGAGTTGACGGCTGCGGCCGCGCCCGGAGTTGAGGAAGCGGCGGGCCGTACGGGCGGCTCGGGGCGAGAGGTCGGAACGTGCGAAGTCGGCGTGCGTCTCGGATTCCTGATTCCGGCCCGGCCGACCCGATCGACGTAGGCCGACGGTCAGGGCGTGCTTCCCGTGCACGGCGGCTAAGAACATTTTATAGTTAAACGTAGAAATCAAACTGATTCCTACGCGTAACGGAGCAATCGTGAGTAACGACAAAGACATGGACAAGGCCAAGGGCAAAGCGAAGGAAATGACCGGCAAAGCGACGGGCGACAAGAGCAAGGAGACGGAGGGCAAGACGGACCAGGTCAAGGCCGCCGCCGAGAAGAAGGCCGCCGACATGCGCGACCGCGTCGACGGAGTCAAGGAGTCGCTCAAACGCGACGACGACTCCTGACCGCGCCGGGCGCCGTCCTCGTAGACACGCCGGCGCCGGTGGGCGACGACCAGGACGACGGCTTACCCCGCATCCCGCTCCGATACGACCGCGCGAACTGCGCCGCCTCCAGGAGGTCTCTACGCGGGCGGGCGAACGGTCGCGCATGAGGACGGCCCGGCACCATGACCGTCAGGACGGCGGTGCACCAACGGCCGTTGCGCGAGAACGGCCGGCAGACGCACCACCCCCGGGAGCCCAGGTTCCACGTCGGCTCCGATCCGCAGTGCGCCGTCGTCGAGGTCAAGTTGTACGGCACCGGGCCCGGAGCAGCCGGTCACGCCCGGCCGCCGGCGTCGTCGCCGACGCGTGCGACGGCGACCACCGCCATGTCGTCGTCGCGATCGCCCTTCGTCCACCGGCCGACCGACGAGAACAGGGCGCCGATCAGCCGCTCCGGGCCCCCGTCCGGGACCGGCCTCAGGTCTCGGCAGGGGTCGTAGAAGGTCCCGGCCGCGTTCCGGGCCTCCGTCACTCCGTCCGTGACGCACAGCAGGGTGGTGCCGGCGGGGAAGTCGTACGATCGGGGGCCGCCGGTGCCCGGCGCGAGGTCCCGCATCCCCAGCGGCGGTGTCGCCTCGCCGGTGTCCAGCCGGCACAGCTCGCCGTCCCGTAGGAGATACGGCGCGGGGTGGCCGCAGCTCAGCAGCCGCAGTGTGGTGCCGGGCCGGTCGATCTCCACCAGGAGCGCGGTGGCGAAGGCCTCGGCGGCATCGGCGGCCTCGGGCGCGAAAGGGTCGGCGTACTGCTCGAGGGACCGGGCGACGGCCCGGTCGAGGCGTTCGGCGAGTCCTACCAGGTCGGGCTCGGACTGGGCGCGCTCACGGAACGCGCCGACGATGACGGAGACGGCGGAGACCGCGCCGAGACCCCTGCCGCGTACGTCGGCGATGAGCAGCCGCAGACCGAAGGGTGTCTCCTCCACGGCGTAGAGGTCGCCCCCGATGCGGGCCTCGGTGGACGCCGCCTCGTAACGGCAGGCGACGGACATGGGCCCGACAATCGTGGGCAGCGGTGGCAGCACGGCCCGCTGAAGCGTCTCGACCGTGGATCTGACCAGGGAGAAACTCGCGCTCTGTCTGTCAAGCATGCGCCGGACGGCCAGCGCGAGAGCGCCGGCGATCACGACCTCGCCGATCTGTACACCCTTTTCGAAGTTGGTGAACTCACTCAGCAGCGCGGCGACGAAGATGATCGCGACTCCGATGGTCACGATCAACAGGGTGTCGCGAAACGTGGCGGTGATGGCGGCCACCATGCCGGCGACCGCGACGAGCGCGGCCCCGTTGACGATCGCGGGAGTCAGCAGTTCGAGGCCGACGGCCCCGGCGAGAAGCACCGGGGACAGCCAGGGGTACTGCTGGATGCGGGAATGCCGCTCGTCCATGTCACCGGTCCCTGTCCGCTCAACCCCGTCTCTCCGTTCAGCCACCACATCACGAGAACAGTGTGTTCACCCCGCTACAAAACCACCTTAAATCACATAAAACTACAAAAGAGCAATGTGATTGCCGGAGGCCGTGCCAGCGGGCGAGGACCAGAAAGAGCACCCCGGCCGGCCACCGAGGCGCGCGGCCGTCTCCGGTGGACCTGGTGACGCGACAGCACTGCGTCCGGCTGGCGCGGATGGAGGACTTCTGCGGTCCACGCCGGCATCGGACGTGACCTGTCGCAGCGAAGGTTGAGCGAGCGCTCCGCGCAGATGACCCGGACGGGCCGTCAGAGGCAGGTCAGGCGACCAGTTGTCGCTGCACTGCCTGGGCGTCGATCAGATAGTTCATCTCGTAGAAGCGCCCGTCACGAACCTTGTGGAAGGCGTACTCGGCATACTCGACCGTGGCGCCGGTTGGGGACACGCCGAACCACTCCTTCGCGGGCGTGCCCTTGTTGAACAGACGGGCCGCCACTCGATCACCGTCGACGGCGAGGTCCTGGACCCGCCAGGTGAAGTCCGGCACCGCGTCGCCGTGCCCCTCCAGCTCGGCGATGACGTCGTCCCGCGTGACCGGGTGGCCGTTCATGATGAGTTCGTCGTGGATGAATTCGGTCATGCGGTGAAACTCATGAGCATTGAGCGCGTCGATGTAGCGCTGGAAGAAGTTGCGGAGTTCGGCGTCAGACATGGTTGCCTCTCAGTGCCCCGGATCGGGGTGTATTCGAATGGCGATGCTCTTTTACGATCCAGCCGGTACGGAGGTGAGCGCGGCGGCACCCTTCCCTGGTTGTCCGCTTTCCCGTGTGCCACCCGGCGGTCCGGTCAGATCTGGTTCATTCCGCCGTCGACGTAGAGATTCGCGCCGTAGATGAAGCTGCTGTCCGACGAGGCGAGGAAGGTCACGGCGGCGGCGATCTCGTCCGGGTCGGCGACTCGCCCGGCGGGCAGGCCGGCCGCGACGGTCTCCTTCATCTCCTTGGCGCGATCGCCGAAGGCGGCGTCCCACATCGGGGTGTTCACCGGGCCGGGCGAGATCGCGTTGACCCGGACACCCCGAGTGCCGAGCTCGTCGGCCCAGGCGCGGGCGTAAGCCCGCACGGCAGCCTTCGATGCTCCGTAGGCGCTCATGCCCGCCGCGCCTCCTTCGGCGGCGGTGGATGAGGTGAGGATCACCGAGGCGCCGTCGTTGAGCAGCGGGAGGGCCTTCTGCACAGTGAGGAAGGTGCCCTTGACGTTGATGTCGAAGACCGAGTCGTGGATGTCTTCGGTGAGTTCGGCCAACGCCGCGATGTGGTTGATGCCCGCGTTGGCGAACAGCACGTCCAGGCCCCGTCCGTGCTCCCGCACGCGCTCGTACAGGCGATCCACATCGGCCGCGACGCTGACGTCACCGGAGACCGCGGTGGCGTTGCCGATGGCGGCGACGGCCTTCTCCAGCTCGGGTTCGCGCCGGCCGGTGATGAACACGTGCGCGCCCTCGGCCGCAAGTCGCTTCGCAGTCGCCAGACCGATCCCGGTGCTGCCGCCGGTGACGACTGCGGTCCTACCCTCAAGCTGCCCCATGAGCATGACCTCCGCAAATATAAGTACCGATCGATACTGAATGGGACTGTAGCACCTTCAGTATCGATCAGTACAAAAGAAGTGCGAGCGAGTGCATGGAGACACGACGGAAGGTTCTCCCCCGTGATCGTGGGGATGTCTCAGCCGGCCGGGCCACGGAGCGCCTGCGTCCCTATGACGGACAGCAGTTGCAGCTTTTCGTGGCTCTCGCTGCCGGGAATGGCGGTGTAGACGAGCAGGAAGTGCGTCTGGACCGGGTCGAGGAGTGTCTGGCAGGTCAACTCCATCGCGCCTAGCTCGGGGTGGACGAAGTGCTTCACCTCGTGGGGGCGAATGCCGACCTCGTGGTCGTTCCAAACCTCCCGGAACCCTTCGCTTCGCGCGAGAAGCAGGTCGGCGAGGTGCGCGGCCCCGGGAACCCGGTCCTCGCAGCGTGACCACCCCGCGCAGACCCGAGGCGAACATACGGGTGAGGAACGGATGGTCGTCGGGAGCGTAGAGCTGCCGGGTGGCGGGGTCGGTGAACCAGCGGTAGCCGATGCTGCGAGCCGGGCCGCTGTGGGTGGTCAGGTCGCCGGTGAGCGCGATGCCCAGCTCGGTCTGCCGCAGCGTCTCGCCGAGCTCGGTGACGATCTCCGCGGGTGTGTCGTGCAGGCGGTCGAAGATGCGGAGCAGGCCGGGACTGATGTGCTCGCTGATCGTCCCCCGGGCGGGCGGGTTGTGGCCGGCGAGCCGGAACAGGTGGTCACGCTCATCGAGGGACAGGTGGAGTCCTTGCGCGATGGAGGCGATCATCTGCTCCGATGGCTGGGGTCCGCGCTCCCGCTCGAGCCGCGCGTAGTAGTCGGTCGACATGTGGCAGAGGGACGCCACTTCCTCCCGCCGTAACCCGCTTGTCCTGCGGCGTTGGCCGCGCGGGAGGCCGACGTCTTCGGGTTGCAGCGACTCCCGGCGATGCCGGAGGAACTCCGCCAGTCCGGTCCGGTCGATCATCATGCGTGCCCTCCTTCGGCGCAGCATCATTACTACCGTCCGGGCATCCGCGTATCCACGGCCTGCTGATCCCCCCGTCTCGAGCATGTCGCTGCGACAAGCAGGCCACGGCCCTCCGGTGATCCTTCGAGTGATCGCTACGCGCGCTCCCGCGCCCCCAGATACGGCTCCGGCCGAAGTGTGGTCCTTCCGTATCAGTGGATCGACCGGCCCTGTATAACGCCGCCGTCCTCCACGACGGTGGAAGCAACGACACAGCTTCCAGGAGTGAACACATGCCACGCACGCCCATCGACATCACCGTCCCCGACCTGTCCGGTAAGCGCGCCGTCGTCACCGGAGCAAGCGACGGCATCGGGCTCGGCCTCGCCACCAGGCTCGCCGCGGCCGGGGCCGAAGTGCTCCTGCCCGTGCGAAATCCACGCAAGGCCAAGCCGCGATCACCGCGATCCGCCGGACGGCCCCCGACGCGAACGTGTCGCTTCACGCCCTCGACCTGTCCTCGCTCGCCTCCGTCGCAGCCCTCGGCGAGACCCTGCGAGGGCAGGGGAGCCCGATCCACATCCTCATCAACAACGCCGGCGTCATGACCCCGCCCGACCGGCAGACGACCGCCGACGGGTTCGAGCTTCAGTTCGCCACCAACCACCTCGGCCACTTCGCGCTGACGGCCCAGCTGCTGCCACTGCTGCGCGACGGCCACGCAAGCGTGACCTCGCAGATCAGCGTCGCGGCGAACCGGAACTCCATCAACTGGCAGGACCTGAACTGGGAACGCTCCTACGACGGAATGAAGGCGTACAGCCAGTCGAAGATCGCGTTCGGGCTCTTCGGCCTCGAGCTCGACCATCGCAGTCAGGCCGGCGGCTGGGGCATCACCAGCAACCTCTCCCACCCCGGGGTCGCGCCGACGAACCTGCTCGCGGCGCGCCCCGAGGTCGGCCGCGACAAAGAGACCGGGGGCAGGAAGCTCATCAGCGCACTGTCCGCCCGGGGCATCCTTCTCGGGACCGTCGAGACCGCGAAGCTGCCGGCCCTCCATGCCGCGACGGCTGCCGATGCCCGGGGCGCCCGACTCTACGGACCGAGCGGACTCGGTCATCTCGGCGGACCTCCTGACGAACAGAAGCTCTACTCCCGCCTTCGCAGCACCGAGGACGCCCAGCGCATCTGGCGGGTCTCCGAAGAGCTGACACAGGTGTCGTTCCCCAATGCCTGACGCACGCCCCCGCCGCGATCGCCGACACGCTCATCGACAGGCACGGCTGGACGGCCAGGGCGGTGACGACATCGCCTGCTCCCGCTCGACCTGGAAGCTCACGCGGCTGACGTCACCCGGCTGGGGATCGAGCACGCGTTCGCGGACTGGTCGGCGGCCACGGACTCGGGGGAGTGCCGACGTATTCAGCGGTGCCGGGGCGCCGGGCCGGTGGAGTCGCGTACGACAAGCTCGGGTACGAGTGTTTCCTGGCGTCTCGGCGCGTCGGGGTGGGCGATTCGGGCTCTGATGAGTTCCGCGGCCCGTCGGCCGATGTCCGCCTTCGCCGGGGCCACGGCGGTCAGCGGCACTTCGCACAGGTCGGCGACCTCGTTGTCGTATCCGATGACGGAGAGATCCTCCGGAACGCGCAATCCGCGTCGCCGCGCAGCGCTGACCAGCAATGACGCCTCACGGTCGGCGAAGCAGAGCGCGGCCGTCCCGTGCTGCCGCAGCAGCTGATCGAGGAAGCGGTCCGCGTCCTGTCCCGTCCAGCGGCGCAACGAGGTGGCGACCACGGGAGCCGGGTCGAGACCGGCGCGCTCCAGCCCGACGGTCAGGCCCGACCGGACCTGCGGCGCCGTGTGGGGACTGATCCTCTCCGCGTAGCCGATCCGCGTGTGGCCGAGGCGCAGCAGGTGCTCGACAGCCGCGCGTGCTCCGGCGGCGTGGTGGGAGCAGACGAACTCCACCGATGTCGCCGGGAGTTCCGTCCCCCGCTCGACGAGCACCATGGGCACGGCGGACTCCTCCGCCTCTCTGAACCAGGAGCCGGGGCCGTCCTCGTCGAGAGTGGGCACCACGATCAGCCCGTCCGATCCCGATCGGGTCAGCTCCTCGACGGCCCTGCGCTCCAGCTCGGTGTCCCACTCGGTGCACCGCAGGAGCATCCGGCAGCCGTGGCCGGAGAGTTCGCGCTCGATACCCGCGATGACACGCGGGTAGTAATACGTCAGTGAGGGCATGACGACGCCTACCGCGTACCCGGTCCCCACCGCCGGAGAGGCCGAGATATAGGTCCCGGATCCTTGCCGCCGGTAGACCAGACCCTCCTGAACCAGCAGATCGACCGCCCGCCGTACGGTGTTGACGCTCACTCCCTGATCGCGGGCCAACTGTTGCTCGGTCGGAAGCTTCCCCGCGGGCCAGCGGAGTTCCGCGATGGCCTGGCGCAGGTCGTCGGCCAGATGGCGGGTCTTGTGGCCGCGCGGTGCGGCGGTGCCGACGGGAGCGTGCGACGGACTCATCCCACCCCCTTTGGTGTGTACGGGCGCTGCCCAGAGGTGACGATCGTACGCTCCCCATCCGCCGGGCCCCCTCGCTACTGACGGTCCGTCAACTCCCTATTCATTCCAATGAATCTGTTGACGCATGGCATGACTTGACCCAAACTCCTCACGAGATACAGCAGGAGCCGGCGCTGTCCCCCACACACAAGAAGCTGAGGTCTCGTCGTGGCCATCACCGTGTCCAGAGGCAGAACGAGCAAGCGTGCTCTCGTTCTTGCCTGCGCCCTGTCGGTCCTGGGGCTCCAGGTCAACCAATCGGCCTTCGCGGCGGGACCCCCGTCCGCCGCCGCCACCGTCTACTACGTGGACCCGGCCACCGGTTCGTCGGCCAACCCCGGCACGGCGGACCGGCCGTGGCGAACGCTTCAGGAGGTTTTCGCCACGGGGAAGACCTTCGCCGCGGGTGATGTCATCCAGCTGCGGAACGGCAACCACGGGAGCCCCGTCGTCACCGGGGGCATCGCGTCAGGCGTACGGACGATCAAGGCCGCTCCCGGCGCGACACCGAGGATGAAGACGCTGAGGTTCGCGTCGGGCGCGACGCGCTGGACCGTCGACGGGGTGCTCATCTCGCCCCAGGAGGCCGACGGCAGCCACACCACGGGCAACCTCGTGCAGTTCGACGCCGGCGCCACCCACGACATCCTCCAGAACTCGCAGGTCCGCGCGGCCGGCGACGCGTCGGCCGACACCTGGTACAACAACGACTGGGTCGCCCGCAGTGGTACGGCCGTCCTGGTCGTCGGAGCCAACAACCAGGTGCTCAACAACCGGATCCGCAACGTGCGCAACGGTGTGATGCTCGAACGCACCTCGCAGGCCGGCGCGGGCGCCACCGGCGCCGTGGTCAGGGGAAACAGCGTCGACCACTTCTGGGAGGACGCCTACCGCTGCAAGATCAGCGGCTGCCTGCTGGAGTACAACTCCGCGGTCAACAGCTACGCGGTCGTACCGCCCGGCACGGAGAACGACCCGCCGCACCGCGACATGTTCCAGAGCTTCCGCGGCGACGGCGGCTTCACCCCGGTCAGCGACGTCGTCCTGCGCGGGAACGTCTTCACCAGCCGCAAGGGCACCCGTTACGGCAAGATCCCCTTCCAGTACAACGGCAAGTACACGATCCAGGGCATAGGCGTCTTCGACGGTCCCTACCGGAACTGGACCATCGAGAACAACGTCGTCCAGGTGGAAGTCGGCCTCGCGATCGGCCTCTACGGCATGAACAACAGCAAGATCGTCAACAACACCGTCGTCCCGCGCTCCCCGGCCACGGACAGTGAGATCCGGCTCACCAATCAGAAGGACGGAACGCCGTCGAGCGGCAACATCGTCCGCAACAACCTGGCACGCACCTTCAACACGGGCGCGGCGATCAACACCCAGCACTCCAACAACATCACGGTGGGCACCGCCTTTTCGACGTACTTCGTCGACCACCCGGGCGGCGATCTGCATCTGAAGCAGGGTTCTCCCGCCATCGGCACCGGAACGAACAGGGACGCGCCCACCCTCGACGCCGACCGGAAGCCGCGCTCGGCCTCCTTCGACGTGGGGGCCTACGAGTACTGACCGCACCACGCGACGGTGGCGTGAGAAAGCCGGCAGACGCGGTGACCGCCCGCGTCCGCCGGCACGGCGAGTGATAGCGCTTCCTACCCCCGACATCCCGAAGGCTTGCTACCAACTGCCGTTATTGTAACTATTTTTCGGCTTTCTGGTGTGCAACCGGCCGAGCCGGGGCAGCCGGACGGCATCGATTTTTCCATCGTTGTCAGAAAGCGCTTTCCCACCCGTTGCCTTTTCGGTGGAGGCTCACCTTCACTGAGAACGGCAGCCCGTCAGCCACTGGACCGCCGGCTGCCTCGGCCCTCAAGGAGGAAGGCCCATGCGGCCGTTCGTCGCACTCTTCTCAGCACTGTTCCTGGTGCCGCTCGTCCCGGGCCAGGCCGCCGCGGAACCCCCCGACATACCACCCCAGGAACCGGGCGTGACCATGCGGGTGTTCGACGTGCAGGTGCCTCTCGAAGACTTCTGCACGCTCAAGCCCGGCCAGACGCCCAACATCGACAAGCTGAAGCCGACGATCGACTGGACCACTCCGGAAGACTTCGGGCTGGGGGAGAATTTCGTCACCGAGGTCACCGGCTACCTCGACATCCAGACACCCGGCAAGCACAACTTCCGTATCACCAGCGACGACGGATCCCGGTTGATCATCGATGGCACGCAGATCATCGACAACGGTGGCAAGCACGGCCCTCAGCCGAAGGACGGCTCGGTCGAGCTGACCGAGGGTCATCACCCGCTGCGCATCGACCACTGGGACGGCGCCTTCACCCAGCGCCTCCTGCTGGAGTGGCAGCCGCCGGGTGCGGCCGGGTTCTCCCGCGTGCCCACCTCGGCGCTGAGCACCGACGCCGACGTCACCCGAGTCACCTCGCCGGGACGCAAGGCGTGCGAGGGCGTCGACGAGTCTCCCGGCGACGGTCTGCCGCTGGCCGGCGTGCACCCCGACTACACGCTGACGAACCTGCGTCCCGACGGCTTCGAGCCGCAGGTCACCGGCATGGACTGGCTGCCGGACGGCCGCATGGCGATCAGCACGTGGGGCGGCAGCAGGGAGAGCGAACTCGGCGAGGTGTACCTGCTGGACAACGTCACAGGCGCCACCGACCCGTCGAAGGTGACCAAGAAGCTGGTCGCCAAGGACCTGTTGGAGCCGATGGGCCTCAAGTACGTCGACGGCACCCTGTACGTGTCCGAGAAGGACGGCCTGACCGCGCTGATCGACAAGGACGGTGACGAGGTCACCGACGAGTACCGCAAGATCGCGACCTGGCCGTTCGGCGGCAACTACCACGAGTTCGCGTTCGGCCTGCTGTACGAGAAGGGGCACTTCTACGTCAGCACGGGCATCGCCATGGTTCCCGGTGGCGCGACCAGGGACCCGCAGCTCGTGCCCAACCGCGGCAGCACTCTCAAGATCAACAAGGCCACCGGCAAGGTGTCCTACGTGGCCGGAGGGCTGCGTACACCGAACGGCCTCGGCTGGGGTCCGGAGGGCGACATCTTCGTCACCGACAACCAGGGCGCCTACCTGCCGACATCGAAGCTGGTGCGCATCAAGCAGGGCGCCTTCTACAACCACCACACGAACCCCGACGGCGTGTACGACAGCCAGCCGGTGACCGAGCCGGTGCTCTGGCTGCCGCACGGTGAGATCTCCAACTCGCCGAGTAATCCCCTCGTACTGCCCAAGGGCCCTTTCGCCGGCCAGATGGTGTTCGGTGACGTGACCTACGGCGGCCTGCAGCGGGCGTACCTGGAGAAGATCGGCGGCGAGTACCAGGGCGCGGTCTTCCGTATGACGCAGGGTCTGGAGGCCGGCGTCAGCCGGATCAGCCTCGGCCCGGACGGGGCGATCTACGCCGGCGGCATCGGCGACTCGGGCAACTGGGGCCAGCAGGGCAAGCTCAAGCACGGCCTGCAGAAGCTCTCGCTCACCGGCGACGACGCGTTCGACATGCGTGCCATGCGCGCGGTCGACGGCGGCTTCACGATCGAGTACACCCAGCCGCTGTCCGAGGAGACCGCGAAGGACCTGGCGGCGAAGTACACCGCCGAGCAGTGGCGGTACGTGGCGACCCCGAGGTACGGCGGCCCGAAGGTCGACGAGGAGACCCTCGACGTCACCTCGGCGACACTGTCCAAGGACCGGAAGACCGTGACGCTGAAGATGGACGGCCTGCGGCCCGGCCGGGTGGTGCACGTACAGTCCCCGCGCCCCTTCGCCGCTGAGTCCGGTGCCGAACTGTGGAGCACCGAGGCGTGGTACAGCCTCAACACACTGGCCGACGGCTCCAAGCCGCCGCCGGTGTACGAGGCGGAGTCCGCCTCGCTGGACGGCGGGACCGGGTTCAACGACAACCACTCCGGCTACTCCGGCGCGGGGTTCATCGACCGCAACTGGGAACCGGGTGCCCGCACCACCTTCGCCGTCCGAGCCGACAAGGCCGGCCGCCACGACCTCGCCCTGCGGTACGCCAGCGGGATGAACTCGGACCCGGAGCCCGTTCCCCGGTCGATGAGCGTGTATGTCAACGGCGAGCGCTGGAAGCAGATCTGGCTCGACAGCACACGCACCTGGAACACATGGGCGACCCACGTCGAGTCGGTGCCGTTGCGGAAGGGCGCGAACACCATCGCCTACGTCTACGAGTCCGAGGACGTCGGCCATGTGAACCTCGACAATCTGACCGTCACTCCGACGAAGCGCGTCAGCCTGTTCGACGGGGCGAACCTCGACGCCTGGGAGTCGGCCGCCGGTGGTCCGGCGAAGTGGCCGGTGGCGGGCGGCTCGGTGGAGTCGCTCGGCGGAGACATTCGTACGAAGGAGAAGTTCGGCGACTTCCGGATGCACGCCGAGTGGTACCAGCCGGACTACCCCCCGGAGGTGACCGGACAGGCCCGGGGCAACAGTGGGGTCTACATCCAGGAACGCTACGAAATGCAGGTACTGGAGTCCTTCGGGGTCGCCACGCCCCGCATCGACGATGCGGGCGCGATCTACCGGCAGAAGGCGCCGGACGTCAACGCGGCGACCGCGCCCCGCACTTGGCAGAGCTACGACATCGAGTTCCGGGCGGCTCGCTTCAACAGCGACGGCGACAAGGTGGAGAACGCCCGCGTGACCCTCCGCTGGAACGGCAAGTTGGTGCACAAGAACGTCAGCATCGCCGGCACCACAGGTGCGGGCCGGCCCGAGGGCCCGGCACCGGGCCACATCCGGTTGCAGGACCACGGAGACCCCGGCGACAACCCGAGGTTCCGCAACATCTGGATCGAACGGCTCTGACCCCCTCGCCACGGCTGGTGGCGGACCCGTTCCGATACATGGCGACGGCTCCGCCACCAGCGTTGGCCTGTACCTTGATCCGGCGGTGGTTGCCCCGGCCGCGACAACGGCAGCAACCGCAGCCTCGACGCGGAGTGGGTCGACGTCACCAACACCGGTCGCCAGGCCGTGAATCTCCGGGGCTGGACCCATCGATACCGAGTCCTGGCGCCACCCGGAGGCGGCGGACGTCACGTTCGACGACGCGCGGGAACCGGTCGTCACACAGTGGAGCGCGCGATGCGGAACCCTACGTCGTCGACTTGGAAGGTCGGGTGACTGCGGCGCCGCGCAGAGGCGCGGCAACTCCAGTGCTCATCGAACCAGCCTCCGCCGCGGAGTACTCGGTAGGTGCCGTAGACCTCGGCGTCGTAGACGTCCCAGCACCAGTCCCAGACGTTGCCGAGCATGTCGTAGAGACCCCACGGGTTGGGGCGCTTTTCGCCCACGGCGTGGATGCGCTCGTGCGAGTTGCCCCGGTGCCAGGCGATCTCGTCGAGCGGCCCGTACCGTGGGCCGGTCGTGCCCGCCCGGCAGGCGTGCTGCCACTCGGCTTCGGTCGGCAGCCGATACCCGTCGGCGGATGCGTCCCACTCGATGCCTTCGCTGTCGGCAGGGAGGAGGTGGTAAGCGGGCGTGAACCCGTCGCGCAGGGACAGGGAGTTGCAGAACCGCACCGCGTCCCACCAGGAAACGCACTCAACGGGCAACTGGTCCCCATGGGCGGTGCTCGGCCGCTGGCCGGTTACCTGCGCATACAACGCCTGGGTGACCGGGAATGCCGCGAGCTGGTACGGCGCGACCTCGACCGGCCAACTGCGCTGCGTCCGCCGGTCCGACAGAGTTACCTGCCCCGGCGGGATGACGACCATCTCGTTTCCCGCGACCACATCCATGATCAGGAGATCCTACCGAGACTTGTCAGTCCGCCACGGCGGAGACGAGGCCGGCGATCGCCAGATGCGTGTCGTCGTAGTGCTCGCGATGTCCGATGTACCGCTGAAGGGTCCGCCACTGTTTGGGCTCGGCGTTGGCGTGCGCGACGTAAATCCGTTCTGAAGACGGCTGCTTGCGGCCTGTTCCCATGCCGCGCCATCCACGGGACAGCCAACTCGGCGAGGAGCGAACCGAGCTGTTTCCTCGGGATGCCAGTGCAGATGGGATGTGAAAGAGCCGTACGGGCCATGACGGACGTCACAATCTCTTCAGTCCGTACGGCTCCCCTCATGCCATGGCGAGGCACGGGATTTCGCGAGAAGTCTGGTCGATTTTCTCCCTGCTTCATCAGAGTTCAGGCAAGGAGAGGTCGGGCTGCGGCCCCTCACCACCGGAATTCACCGTCGTAGAGGCGTCGGTGCCACCATTCGCCATGCCACCGCGGGCGCCGGTAGGCGTGCGGGTCGGGCAAGGTCCGGCGGCGGAGTTCCGCGTCCAGACACGCCACCAGTCGCCCGAGTTCGGCGCGGGGCGGCTGTGGAAGTGAACGCAGCGCTTCTTGCAGAATGTCCCGGGCGTTCGCCACGTCGACGAGCGAGGACTCCGGATGGGGCGAGGCTGGGAAGTACAGGTCCAGGTAGCGGCCGGGCTGTCGCAGGAACGCCCGGTAGTGCTTGAGCGCGGCTTCCACCGCCCCTTCCCACAGCCCGGCCCAGGAGTCACCGTGCTCACGCTCCGTGCGCTGGATGTCGGCGCAGGTGCGCTCGCACAACCCGGGAATTCGATAGGTCCGAGGGCTCCAGACGGGCGGGACCGGACTTTCGGCGCGAAGCGCGCCGGGCCGTCTACGCGGCATGGGCCTTTCGTTTGGTCATCATGCCGCGATCATGCGGGGCGGCCTGACAGCCCACAAGTCCCTGCGGCCCTTACCGCTTCCCGGCAACTCGCACCATCCGAAACGCTGTCCCCAGGGATGGACGAAGCCACCTGCTCCAGCCCTCCGGTTTACCCGGTGCTACCGATCCGCCAGCACCGGCCGGCCGCCACCACGCCCCCGGTCGGGGGCGGCCCGCTCGGACCCCTGCCGTGCAGCAGGAGCCGGGGAAGCGAAAAGCCGGGCCCCTGTCCGGGGCCCGGCCCGCCGCGTGCTCGTGCGCCAACACGAAGCACGCAAATTGTCCCTGTTCAAGCGTGGTTGGAGCCGACCGCCTCAGAGAACGCCGTGCATCGAGCAACGGCCTCCCGGATCGTGCCAGCCCGCCGATTCGACGGCAACCAAAGTGAGACGTGTGCGGTACAACGCGACCCCCCTGTCGGAACCAGGAGTAACAGGAGCACTGACCGCGTCACCCGGGCCGCGCGTCCTTCCTGGTCACCCAATCGGCCACGGTTGTCCCAGTATTCCGATTGCTGTCCCAGCCTCACGCGCGACTAATTATCCACCGGGACTGGCATACGACAACGGGCCTCGGGCGGGTAATCAGGCTGGCACGATGCTCATCACTGCTGCTGGCAGCGCCAACTGCCGGTGCAGGAGCCGTATTTGGAGCACCGTCTCGGCGCGTCCGCGCGCCGTGCTGAACCTTGGAGAACATCGTGCTGGCACGTCCTACCACGACGCACTGCGTCCTGCCCGTTCCGAGCACGCTCGGCGGCGCGGAAGCCGTAGTCGTCATCGTGATCGTCGTGATCTCTGCCGTCCTGAGCGCCGCGGGCACACCGGAGGCCGACACCCTGCTGCTGCTCGCCGGTGCCGGCACGGTTGGAGCCTCGATCGCGGCGTTGGCCGCCCGGGGCCCCGGATTCATGCTGCGCTCCCTCGTCCAGGGCCTGTCGGCTCCTGGACGTCACTGAACGGGGCACCGCTCATGGGACGCCCCGAGAAGGAAATCCCTCATCCTGAGAGCGCCCTCGGTGCTCTCGCCGTATACCTGCGACGCGCCCGAGCCCGAGCGGGACTTACCTACGGTCAGATGGAGGTGCGCTGCGAGATCAGCATCGCCACCCTGGCCCGCGCCGCCGGCGGCGAACGCCTGCCCACCAAGTCCGTGGCCGTCACCTACGACCAGGTGTGCCGTGGCGGCGGTGATGTCCACGAGCTGTGGGAGAAGGCCCATCGCGCGGAACGCGGCCACAGGACCAGTGTGGTCGCCGCGCCACGCCTGGACCTCGTGAGCAACCGTGCGGACCTTGGCAACGCGTTGGTGAAAGTCCATTCGCAGCTGGGCGCACCAAGCCTGCGGGTCATGGAGAAGCGGGCCGAGGAGAAGGTGAAACTGCACGGGACTCTCTCCCGCTCCACCGCGCACCGCATCCTTACCAGAAGCGCTCTTCCCAAGAGTCCGCAGCAGCTCCAGGCATTTCTGAACGCCTGTCAGGTTCCGGAGCGTGACCACACGATGTGGCACAGCGCGTGGAGACGCGCTCAGCGTCAGCACGAGGACGAACGGCCCCGGCGGACCAAGCCGGAACTTCCGCGCCGGCCGATCCGCCCGGAGGTCGCCGTC
Organism: Streptomyces sp. NPDC060366; assembly: GCF_042725135.1. Classification (NCBI taxonomy): domain Bacteria; kingdom Bacillati; phylum Actinomycetota; class Actinomycetes; order Kitasatosporales; family Streptomycetaceae; genus Streptomyces; species Streptomyces sp. NPDC060366. The sequence continues at coordinate 55,327 of NZ_JBHXDC010000026.1, forward strand.
ACCATGCTGCACGATGCGGGGTTCACCGCGGAGGAGAAGTTCCGTGGCCTCACCCGGCCGTGGACCGTCCGCTGCCAGACCTGTCACACGCTCTGCCGCATCCGGCTGTCCGACGCCTGGCAGACAGGCGTCGGCTGCCCCGGGTGCCAACGTTCCGGACGACGCGTCCCGCTGTCTTCTCCGGCGGTCCGTGAAACCCCGGCGAAGGTGTGCCCGGTCTGTGACGATCCTTCGACCGCTCATCCGCGGGACGGGCTCCGTGAATGTTCCGGCTGCGGGAAAGAGCCGGCTGAGCGGATGGATCAGAACCAGGCCGCGCTCACTTTCTCGACAGCGGGCTCGCCGTTCCGCATACCGGCGAGGGGTAAGCCTGGAGCCGGTCGATCGGGTCTGCGGGGGCGCCTCTGAACGCTGTGGCGAAACCAGCCCTCGGGCTCGGCAGGGCGCCCTCAGCCGCTGTCCTGATCACGGACACAAGGGCTTCAAGATCCCGCTCCAGGACGCGTCAACTCGCGCGCAGGGAGTAGCGCGCGCCCAGCTCGGCGACGCTGTGCCACATCAACTCGACACGTCCTTCCGTCGTCGGTCATCGCCGGCTGTGGCGGGGATGGCGTTGTCGATGAGGACGGCGGCGATGGCGGCGGCGGTGGGGAAGGCGTCGGCGTTGAGGACCCGGGTGCGGGCCGCGGCGCCGTCGATGAGCAGGGCGAGCTGTTCGCCGAGTTGTTCAGGGTCGGCGGCGCCGGCTTCGCGGGCGGTGTCGGCGAGCCGTGTGGCGACCGCTTTCTTGTATTCGCGCGCGTACTGGGATGCGGGGTGCTGGGGGTCGTGAAGTTCGACGGCGGCGGCGATGTAGGGGCACAGGGGGGTGGTGGTGGGGATGTCGAAGGCGGCGAGGAGCCGTTCGCGGGGCGTGAGGTCGGTGCGGTCGAACACGCCTGACAGGACGGAGGGGTCGAACCGGCGCAGGTACTCGGCGACGAGTTCGTCCTTGCCGGTGAAGTGCTGGTAGGCCGTGCGCTTGGACACCTGGGCCGCCGCGCAAAGCTGGTCCATGCCGGTGCGGTTGATGCCCTGCTCGCGGAACAGTTGCTGGGACGCGCCGATGATGCGCTCGCGGGCGCCCCGGCCGCGGCGGCGGCCCGTGGGGCCCTTCTCCAACTCCGTCATGGGTCCACCGTACCGCAGTCAGGTAACGACCGGTGTACATAGTTTGCGTCCCAGCCGACCGCCCCGTACCGTAAGCACACAGGGCGGTGTACATAACACTGTCATCCCAGGTGCGCACGGCACCACCGATCCAAGGGAACGACTATGGGAAAGCTCGACGGCAAGGTCGCGGTCATCACCGGCGGCACCACCGGCATGGCGCTGGCAGGCGCGAAGCTGTTCGTCGACGAGGGAGCGCACGTTTTCATCACCGGCCGTCGTCGGGACGCCCTGGACGAGGCCGTTGAGCAGATCGGCCGCAACGTCACCGGCGTCCAGGGCGACGCCGCCGACCTGGATGACCTGGACCGCCTGTACGACACCGTCAAGCGGGAGAAGGGAAGCCTCGACGTGCTGTGGGCCAGCGCCGGCGGGGGTGCGCCCGCCCCGCTCGGCGAGATCACCGAGGCCCACTTCGACGCCGCGTTCTACCTCAATGCCCGCGGCACCCTGTTCACCGTCCAGAAGGCCCTTCCGCTCTTCAACGACGGTGGCTCCATCCTCATGACCGGGTCCAACGCATCCCTCGGCGCCTTCCCCGGCTGGAGCGTCTACGCCGGCAGCAAGGCCGTCCAGCAGGCATGGGCCCGCGTCTGGCTCAACGAGCTCAAGGACCGCCGCATCCGCGTCAATGTCCTGACACCCGGCCAGGTCGCCACCGCCAAGCAGGAAGAACTCTTCGACGAGGCCACCAAGCGCCAGTTCGAGTCCCTCATCCCCCGCGGCCAGATGGGCCGCCCCGACGAAATCGCCACCGCCGCCCTCTTCCTGGCCTCCGACGACTCCAGCTACGTCAACGGCATGGAACTCGTCGCCGACGGCGGCACCACGGCCATCTGACCACCACCAGGACAGGACATCTCATGAGCAGCATCAGCATCATCGGCACCGGGAACATGGCCCGCACCATCGGCGCGCGGGCGATAGCGGGCGGCAACACCGTCGAGGTGATGGGCCGTGATCGGTCCAAGGCCGCTGACCTGGCCAAGGCTCTCGGCAGCGAGGTCACGACGGGAGAATGGGGCACCGCCCCGGCCGGGGACATCGTCATCGTGGCCCTGCTGTACGACGGCGTCGTGCCGGCCATCGCCCAGTACGGAGACGCCCTCGCGGGCAAGGTCATCGTCGATATCAGCAACCCCTTCAACTCCACGTTCGACGGGCTGGCCCACCGCGAGGAGACCTCGGTCGCGCAGGAAGTCGCCAAGGTCGCCCCGGCAAGCGCCAACGTGGTGAAGGCGTTCAACACCGTCTTCCGCCATGTCCTGGAGAAGGGTCGGCCCGACGTCTTCATCGCCGGCGACAATGCGCAGGCCAAGGCAAGTGTGGAGGCGTTCATCGAGACCCTCGGGCTGCGCCCGCTGGACGTCGGCGGCCTGAAAATGGCGCACTGGCTGGAAGGAGCGGGCGTGGTCACGGTGGGCCTCGCCAACCACGGGGTGGGTAACTTGGACTTCGCCCTCGGCATCGCCGAACTTCCCGCCGAGTGAGGCGCTCAAAGACCTGCCCGGCGACGCGTCCATCCCCATAGGTGTCACCTCCGACGCGGGCGGCTTCGACGGGCTCGGTGTCCTGCCGTTGATCGCGCGGACGATCCGCCCTTACGCGGCCGGACCTCCGGGGCGACCGCTGCTGTCGTCTCCCTCGCCCTGCCCTTTCAAATGAGTCGGGTCCGGGGAAGGCCGGGCGCAGCTTTCCCCGGCCGCGACAACGGCAGCAACCGCAGCCTCAACGCGGAGTGGGTGTCCGACAGCGACGGCAACTGCTACACCTTTGATTTGCGTCTCGCGGGCCGCTCCACCGTCCGAGTCACATCGGCGGGGACGGAGCGCTGCCCCTTGCCGGCGTTTCCGGCCGTCAGTTGAAGATGTCCAGGAGGTCCAGCCAGGAGCCTGCGTCGTCGGCGGGGCGGGGCCGCATCGGGAGCGGATCCGGGTAGACCTCCGCCGCGGCCCTCGCGCGGACGATGTCGGGCCCGCCGCACGCCGCGACCGCGAAGGCGCCGAAAACCTTGGCGAACGCGGCCGGGTCGCGGAACTCCACGCCAAACGCTCGGCCGTCCCGCAGCGGCACCCACACCACCCGGTCGAACCGTGTCCATTCCAGCACCGGCTGGTCGTCCGCGGTTGACCGCCCCTCCAGCCACAGCCGCGCCACGTGCAGCAGGTTCACCTTCTCCATCGACAGCCGCTTGCGCCGCACCCGCAGTTCACGCGCCGTCAGCTCGACGCGCTGGTCCTTCTTCGGGTACCAGACGACGCCGATCCCGAACGGCACCCACAGGAGGATCCCGATCATCGGCCAGACCAGCGCGTCGCCCCACGACCGGAGCAGCCCGCCGTCCAGCAGGTAAAGGGCCCCGAAGACCAGCACCCACTTCGCTGTCATCCGCCAGAATCCGCTGCCCTGCCGGTACAGGACCCGTCGCTTCCCCGTCATGGCCATGCCCGCACGCTATCCGCAGCCCCGCAGCTCACCGTAGGCGCCCTCCGCCACCACGGGGGGCGGGTGGCGTCACCGACGCGATAGCCCTCGCCCTGGGCCGCACGCTCCCGTGACAGGGGAAGAGCTGATCGCCGCGTCAAGAACGTTGCCGCGATGGCCATTTTCGGGGGACGTGGCACCACCTGCGAGCTTACCGGCGTCAAGACCGTCTCATCGCTGAGCGTTTCCGTCCGGTCTGTCCGGGAAGAGCCCGCCCAGGAGCGGGGTGGCGGACGTTCCCATGATCAGGCCGGGCTTGGGGGAGCCGATCGGGTGGGGCGGTCGTGGGGCGCGTTTGCCGAGCGTGGGCGAGGGATACCCGACGGTGATGCCGCAAACGTCCGAAGTGATGCTCCACGTCAATGGCGAACCGCACCGACTGACACTCGACAACCGCACCACCGTGCTCGACGCGCTGCGCGAGCACCTGCACCTCACCGGACCTAAAAAGGGCTGTGACCAGGGCCAGTGCGGCGCCTGTACGGTCCTGGTGGACGGTCGGCGCGCCAACAGCTGTCTGATGCTGGCCGTCGCCCAGAGCGGTGCCCGCATCACCACGGTCGAGGGTCTGTCGGGCGGTGGTACGGACGGTCTTCACCCGCTGCAACAGGCCTTCCTCGACCACGACGGCTTCCAGTGCGGCTACTGCACGCCCGGCCAGCTCTGCTCGGCGCTCGGCGTCATCGCCGAGGCGGCCGGCGGCCATCCGTCCCATGTCACCGACGCGGCCGGCCCGCCCCCGGGCCGGCCGGTGCCGCTCACCGCCGACGAGATCCGCGAACGGATGAGCGGCAACATCTGCCGCTGCGCCGCGTACCCGCACATCGTCGCGGCGATCGAGGACGTCGCGGGCGCGACGGACGGCAGCAGGGGCGATGCCCGGGTGGTGGCTTCATGAAGTCCTTCACGTACGAACGCGCCACCGACCCGGACCAGGCCGTCGCCGTCCTCTCCCGCGATCCGAACGCCCGCTTCCTCGGCGGCGGCACCAACCTCGTCGACCTCATGAAGCTCGGGGTCGAGACCCCCGGCCACCTCGTTGACGTCGCCCGACTGCCGCTCGACCGCGTCGAGGAGACCGACGACGGCGGTCTCCTCATCGGCGCCACCGTCCGCAACAGCGATCTCGCCGCAGACCCGGCCGTCCGGACGCGTTATCCGGTGCTGTCGCAGGCACTGCTCGCGGGTGCCTCGGGACAACTGCGCAACTCGGCCACCACCGGCGGCAATCTGCTCCAGCGCACCCGCTGTCCGTACTTCCAGGACGTCACCAAGCCGTGCAACAAGCGGCAGCCCGGCTCCGGTTGTCCCGCGCGGGAGGGCGTCCACCGCGATCTCGCGGTGCTGGGGCACTCCGAGTCGTGCGTGGCGACGCACCCCTCCGACATGGCGGTCGCACTCGCCGTGCTCGACGCCGACGTACTGCTGCTGGGCCCGGACGGTCGGCGGACCGTACCGCTCACCGACTTCCACCGGCTGCCCGGCGACCGCCCCGACCTGGACACCGTGATCCGGCCGGGCGAACTCGTGACCGGTGTCCGGCTGCCGGCATCGTCCGCCGGTCTGCCGTCCGCCTACCGCAAGGCCAGGGACCGCGCCTCGTTCGCCTTCGCGCTGGCGTCGGCCGCCGTGGCGCTCGACGTACGCGACGGTGTCGTACGGGAGGTGCGGCTCGCCTTCGGCGGGCTGGCCCACAAGCCCTGGCGTGCCACCACCGCCGAAGCCGCGCTGGTCGGCGGGCCGGCCACCACCGACGCCTTCGACCGCGCCGTGGCGGCGGAACTGGCCGCCGCCCGGCCACTGCGGGACAACGGATTCAAGATCCCGATCGCCCGCAATCTGGCCGTCCGGCTGCTCACCGAACTGGCCGGCCCCGGCGCGACCACCGTCGACCGCGCCGATCCCCGTCACACCGGCCACGAGCACGGAGGAGACCGGTGACGACCAGCCGAGAGCGGGCCCTGGGTTCCGCCGCCGTCAGGATCGAGGGCCCGGCCAAGGTCAGAGGCACGGCCAGGTACGCCGCCGAGCACACCCCGCCGGGCTGCCTCTACGCGTGGGTGGTGACCGCGACCGTGGCGCGTGGCCGGATCGAGTCCTTCAACACCGCCACGGCCCTCGCCGAGCCCGGCGCCGTCGCCGTACTGACCCATGAGAACGCGCCCCGGATCGGCGAGCCCGAGGACCCGACGTTGGGTGCGCTGCGCGACGACCGTGTGCCGCACCGGGGCTGGGTCGTCGCCGTCGCGGTGGCCACAAGCCTGGAAGCGGCGCGCGCCACCGCCGACGCGGTGCGCGTCACTTACGTCACCGAGGACCACGACGTCGTCCTCACCCCCGACCATCCGGGCCTCTACACACCCGAGTTGGCCAACGGCGGGCACCCCGGGACCCGCGAGCGCGGCGACTTCGACGCCGCCTACGCCGCCGCCCCGGTCACCGTCGACGTCACGTACTCGATGGACCCGATGCACAACCATCCCATGGAGCCGCACGCCGCCGTCGCCCAATGGAACGACGGGCGGCTGACGGTGCACGACTCCAGCCAGGGGTCGAGTGCCGTACGCGAGACGCTGGCGGCGCTCTTCGCCATGGACCCGGCCCACGTCACCGTCATCAGCGAACATGTCGGCGGCGGCTTCGGCTCCAAGGGCACCCCGCGTCCGCAGCCGGTGCTGGCAGCGATGGCGGCCCTGCATGTCGGACGCCCGGTCAAGCTGGTGCTGCACCGCTCCCAGCTTCCGGCGCTCGTCGGACACCGGCCGCCGACCATCCAGCGGGTGCGGCTCGGCGCGGGCCCGGACGGGGTGATCGACGCACTGGCGCACGAGGTGACCACGTACACGTCCACGATCAAGGAGTTCGTGGAGCAGGCCGCCACACCCGCCCGCACCATGTACACCTCGCCGCACAGCCGCACCACCCATCGCGTCACCGCGCTCGACGTGCCGTCGCCTTCGTGGATGCGCGCGCCCGGCGAGGCGTCCGGCATGTACGCGCTGGAGTCGGCGATGGACGAGCTGGCCCTGGCCGCCGGGGTGGACCCGGTGGAGCTGCGGGTGCGCAACGAGCCCTCGTACGAGCCGGATTCGGGCCGACGCTACAGCAGTCGCCATCTGGTGGAGTGTCTGCGCGAGGGGGCCGGACGGTTCGGCTGGCGGGACCGCGATCCGCGCCCCGGGGTGCGGAGGCAGGGCCGGTTCCTGCTGGGCAGTGGCGTCGCCGCCGCCTCGTACCCGGTGCTGATCTCACCGTCCACCGCCGAGGCGCGCGCGGAGGCGGACGGCGGATTCCTGGTACGGGTCAACGCCACCGACATCGGTACGGGAGCCCGCACCGTGCTCGCCCAGATCGCGGCCGACGCGCTCCACGCGCCCCTGGACCGGGTCCGGATCACGATCGGCGACAGCGACCTGCCGACGGCCCCGCTGGCCGGCGGTTCGTCGGGCACCGGCTCGTGGGGGTGGTCCGTCGACAAGGCGTGCCGTGCGCTGCGTTCACGTATCGAGGCGGCGGGCGGCGCCGTGCCCGCCGAGGGGCTGTCCGCGAGCGCCGACACGGCGCAGGACGTACAGGCAGGATCGGAGTTCGCCCGCCACGCCTACGGCGCGCACTTCGTGGAGGTCCAGGTGGACACGGACACGGGTGAGATCAGGGTGCGCCGGATGCTGGGGGTCTTCGCCTCCGGTCGCATCCTCAACTCCCTGACGGCACGCTCCCAGTTCATCGGCGCGATGACGATGGGGCTCGGCATGGCGCTGATGGAGGGCTCGACGATCGATCCCGTGGCCGGTGACTTCGCGGAGCGCGACCTCGCCTCGTACCACGTGCCCGCGCACGCGGACGTGCGCTCGGTGGAGGCGTACTGGATCGAGGAGGACGACCGGCATCTCAATCCGATGGGCAGCAAGGGCATCGGCGAGATCGGCATCGTCGGCGCGGCGGCGGCGATCGGCAACGCGGTGCACCACGCGACGGGGATCCGGCTGCGTGAGGTGCCGATGCGGCCGGACAGACTGCTGCCGCATCTGGGCTGACGGACGAGAAGGATCCGGTCGGTGATACGCGGCTCAGCGCTTCGCGGCCGGTGTTCGGACATCCGGGCCACGGCGTACGCGACGGCATCGAACAGCGCGAACAACCAGGCGCCCGCACCGTCCACGGAGCCCCGCGCCCGGGGGCGGTCGCGCTCGAAGGCCGCACCCGGCTCGTCGACGCGGTCCGAGGAGATCGCGCTGTCGCGCACCGTGCTCCACACGCGGCCCCGAGGGGTCGTAAGGGCGAGGGAGTTGTCGACGCGCGGCGAGGGGACTGTGTTCACCCAGCCGGCAGTTGGGTACGTGGCCGTCCCGAAGCGAAGGCCTCCGGGGCCGTTCGCGAAACGAACGCGATGCCTCCGCTGCTACGCCGCTCGGCCGTTGACGGGCCGTAGGGACGGCGGTCCGCGCGCGGGTCGGTGTGGTCCACGGCACGCACCGCCGCCGCCCGGTCGTGGTTGTGAGCGGCGGCGGGCGGTTCGGCCTGGCTATGGTCGCGAGAACGGGCTCTGGTTCAACTTCTGTGATGCGCGCGCTGCGTGACGCGGACGGTCCGGTTGATGGACCGGGCCTGTGCTGCAAGCTGACAGGTCAGCTCGTCGGCCGACGTACCCTTCGGCCATGTCACGCATGTCGTCGGCCACAAGAGCCGAGCTGGACGCGGAGATAACCGACTTCGGTGAGGTGCTGGCCGGGCACCCCCACGTCCTGGGTCCTGCGGATGATGAGGCGCTGCTGGGCGCGTGGACCGTGGCGCTCAACGCGTACGAGGAGGCGAAACGCGTCCTCGGCGCAGCGCGGACGGAGGCGGGGGCCCGTTCGTCAGTGCGGCGAGCACTGGACATGGGGCGGAAGGCCATCGCGCGGGTCGACAGCCACTCGGGCCGCGAGGCACCGCAGTCCTCGCCCTGCTTCTTCGACCCCGAGGCACGGCCGTTCCACGGCCCGACTCCCTTGGGCACCGCCCGGAGGCGCGTCCCGGTTGGTGCCAGTGTGCGCGGCCGACGCCGGTCGGCTTCAGGAGGGCCGGCCGAAGCGGGGCGGCCACAGGCCCCGCAGAAAAAGCGCCCGAAGCGGGGTAACCGGGATGAGCGGCACCTGCGGCGCCCTGTCGTACGCCTCGACAGTCCAGGGCCACAAGAGTTCAGGCACCACTGGACCCCCGAGGTTCCCGCTGCGCTCGTTCTACGTGCTGCTTCGTACGGGAAGCCCATGTCGACCACCCTGCCCCTCGGCCGATCCTCGGCGGTGCTTCCCTGTCTCTGCCGCCGAAACCGGCGTGGCTGGCCGTGCAGTGCGACGGCACCTGGACTCTCGACGTTGGTCGCGACAGGGCCGGGTCGCCGACATCGGCGTAATACACGGCGGTGGCTCAGCGCCATTCAGTGCGGGTGCATCACAGAACCTGTGCCAGAGCCCGAGAACGGGCAGCAGATGTTCGCCACTTCGGGAGGCGGCACAGCACTTCCGGGAACTCGAACACTGAGTGAGTCGCTTGCCGTGGTCACAGGCGGCGACTGGCACTTGCCCGCGATCGTCGAGACTCCACGACGGTGGCAGGCGCCGTTCCCGCAACGGATGAGAAAACATGTTGGCCGGCTGCCGGCGAGCTGCGACGATGCGTCTGTTTCCCAGGCGGAGGACATTTGTTCGTTTTCGTGTGTGCGGGATGCGGCGCCGAGTTGACCACCCCGCTGTCCCAGGTCTCGCTGCCGGTCCACGCCCGTCAGAAGTACGGGAACGGAGCCCAGCTTCCGGTGCTCATGGAGTCCGGGACGTTTGCCGTGGACCCGGACCCTTGGGGAGGGCCGTGGCGGATGTGGGCCGAGATCGATCCGGGCGAGGCGGAGGCACGCGGCATCTACGCGCCGGTCTACGCACTGTCCGACAGCGCGCCCGGGGCGAGTGTCATCGCGCCCGGTGATATCCGTGGAACCCGGCTGATCCCTGAGAAGCGCGGCGGTGCCTGCTGCGGCCTCGACGGAGCCGACGGGCCCAACATGGCCTGCGAGGCATGCGACCTCCCCGTGGCGACCAGGGTCGACGACTGCTCCCTCTGGCAGGCGATACGGCTCAGCTCGGACGTCGTGCACCGCGTCCCCGTTGACGGTATCCACGCTGTGCGCCACTCCTGGGCGGAGCTGGCGGAGAAGGGGGAGAAAACGCCCCCGTTCGAGCCGATTGCCACGTGGGGAGGACGGTCGGGGTCGAACCACTACTGGTCGTGGAGCCCGCAGTGGGAAGCGGCGGCCGGCCAGGCGCTCGCCCACCTGCTGCTTGCCTCCCAAGGGCAGCCGGTGGAGGTCCCGGGCGGTCTGACCGAGGACGTGTTCCAGCGCGCTCTCGACGCCCTGCTGCCGGGAGGTCCCCCGAAGCGGCGCGCCGTCCTGGCTGGACCGGGACAACCCGCCCCGGAGGCGGGCGTCGACATCCTCCTCGTACCGGTCCATCCTCAGACAGGTCGGACCTGGGCCCCGGCTGGCCCGACCGCGTCGGCATATCTGGTGCCCCTGCCGCTGGGTGTGTGGCTGTGGCTGGTCTCTCCCCAGCCGCACTTGCCGGTTCCGGCGTCAGGCCGCATACCTCGAGACGTACTCCGCGACGACCCGCTCCCGCTGCTCCCCAACTACCTGTTCCGGGCCGACAGGGGAACGTTCCAGCACACCTTGGTCCGGCTCCCAGCCGTGCGCAGCCCGTGGCTGCGCACGATCCTCGAGAACCTCACGCAGGGCACCTCAGCCGGCCTTTTCTAGCCGCCGGCAATCGAGCAGCGGCATTTTCCGTGGAGGGCTGACTGAGTGTGATGTCAGTGGTGTGTGGTGGGGTGGCCGGACTCTACTGACGTGACCTGCTGGGAGTCTGCCTTGATGGCCGTGTACTCGTCTCTGACCCAGGCCCTGGCCGAGGCCTTGGTCGACGTTCTGAGGTTCATCGAGGGCAGTGAAGACGAGCAGATGGATCCGGACGACGCGGTCAAGGTGCTGGAGGGCGTCGCCCACCTGTTCAGCAGGTTGTCGAGCAACCAGCGGAGCGAACTGATGGACCTGCTCGGGACGATGGCTGAAGCCGAGTCCGATCCCGCTCGGCGAGAGTTCCTGGAAGGGTTCCCGGAAGGCTTCGGGCTCCTTGACGATGTGGTCTGACCTGGGCTTCACGAGTAGAGCCGGACGATCCGAGCGAAGGCCACCCGGTGATCGCCGATCAGCTCAGCAACGTGCGGTGTGCTGGTGCCCTCCGGTACGGAGCGCGGCCGCCGGACTTCCGGGCGTGCGCGTGCTGTCCACCGGCGACTACCTGATGGTGCCGACGACCGAGCCGGGCAGTGCTGCGGCGGGAGGTGGGGTTTGGGTGTTGGGTAGGCGTCGAGCGGTGGTCGGTGGCGGTGAAGGTGGCGACCGCCGCCCCGCCATCCGAGTACAAGGGCCGCACGCCCGGAGCGTTGCGATCCTTGGTCACCGCGAAGGGCGACCGCCACTTGATCGCGCCGATCTGCGGGCCGAGCGCCAGGGCGTTGCGATCCTCGGTCGCCCCGAAGGGCGACCGCCACGCTGCATGGTCAGGGGTTTCACTGCACAGTAGTTGGCGTGCTTGCGGAGCCGGGGTGTTCACGTGGGTTGAAAACGGAAATTCTCCTTCGGTGTGATGGGCGTGCTGCGTGTGTGCTTAGGGTTCCGATAGTCGTAGTCCGCGGTCGGGGTGCAGGCATCGGCTGTCCTGTAGGGGAGAGCTGCTTCGGAACCTCAAGCAAGCACACGACACGCGGACCGCACCCAAGGGGAATGTCGGCATTGCTGCTTCCCGCGGCGGGAGCTCAGGCTGACCTGCCGGAAATGATGGTCAAGGACTCGGCGAACTGCTGGTCGCCGGCCGAGGCTATCGGCACGCCGGCTCCGTACTGGAGCCGGACCCGCGTCACGCCGTCAGCGCTGCAGTGTCAGCAGACCCGGACGGTAGGGCAGGAGGCCGTAGTCGCCGCCGGAGTTGGGGCTGCGCCCCTGGTAGAGCAACTGCAGGTTGCAGGGATCTACGGTCATGGTTTGATCAGGGCTGCTGCGGATCAGTTCGCCATGGCTGATGTCGTTGGTCCAGCCGGCGCCACTGTTGGCCTTGCCGGCGAAGGGGTTGCTCTCGGTCGCGGCCTGGGGCGTCCATGAGCCGTTCAGACCGGTGGCAGTGAACGAGCGGAAGTAGCGGCCCTGCGAGCCGATCGCCTCGACGATCATGAGGTAGCGGTTCTGGCCCTGCAGCTTGTAGACCTGCGGGGCTTCGAACAGGTTGTTCGTCGTATCACTCATGATCACTGTCGAGGTCGTGCCGAAGCTGCCCGGGAAGTTCCCGATCGGCATACTGGCCCGGTAGATCTTGCCGTTGTCACCGGCGAAGAACAGGAACATGTTCGTCCCGTCACCGATGAGGGTCTGGTCGATGGGTCCTGTCCCGGAGCCGGAGATGCTTCCGGAGAAGAGCTCCTGCTGGGATGACCAGCCATTCGGGTTGGTCGGGTCGCTCGACGTCCGGTAGGAGAAGGCGGTTCCGCCCCACTGGTAGGCGAGCACCCAGATGTTCTTCGGTGCGAAGTAGAAGAGCGTGGGCGCCACGGTGGAAGTCGACATCGCGTTCTGGCTGGCCGAGGCCATCTCCGACCAGTTGGTGAACAGGCCGAAGCTCATCGAACCCCAACTCGTCCCCGTGTCGTGCGTCGTCGCCTAGACGAGTTGCCTGCCGTTGTAGGGGACGACGGTGAGGTCCTTGAGCGAGACCCATCCCGGCTTGGGCTGCGCCAGCGCGCCCGTTGATGTCCAGCGGTACGTCGACGGAAGATCGCATGGGCCGGGGTTGTCGTCGCCGACCTTGACGAGCTGCCACTGCTGGTTGGTGCCGCCCCAGTCGTCGTACTGGACGATGTTCGCGTTGTCGGCGGTAGAGGCGCCTTGCGCTTCGAGGGCCTTGTTGCTGTGGCGCGAGATGAACCTCACGTAGCCATCCGAGCTGTCGGCCAGCCGCCACTGCTGGTTGGTGGCGTTCAGGTCGGCCCACTGGACGATCGAGTCGCCGTTCGCGGTGGACCAGTTGTAGACGTCCAGCACCTTGCCCGAGTGGCGAGACTTGACGCGGTAGTAGCCGCCCCCGGAATCGACGAACTGCCACTGCTGCTGGTACTGATCGTTTCTGGTCCACTGGGTGATGCGGGCGCCGTCGTTGGTCGCCATGTTGTAGACATCCAGGGCCTTGCCGCTGTTGCGGTTGACCAGCACATATGAGGCGTTGGGGTCGACGGTCGCCGCGTCGGCGGGCTGGGCGCCGAGGAAGGCAGCCACAAGGAGCAAGGGCGCGAGGACGGCCAGGAGGCGTCTTGGACGGACCGGGGACGGGTGGCGAAACCACATCAGAGGGGCTCCTTTGGGGGCGGGGGCGAGGCAACCGCGATGAACTGCGGAGCGGCCGCTCCGCGGCACAGTGATGTTTCGAAAGAGTTTCGAAAAGTTCCCGGATTCTCTGATGCCACAAGCTAGGAATACGGGGCGCTCCGGTCAAGGCTCGGCGCCGATCTGTCCATAAACAGCGCCTGCTCCTTGGCCTTGAGAAGCTTCGTACCGACCGGAAGCACCCCACATTCTGGCCCTGGCACCGGCCCCACAGCGTCCGCGGACGACTCGGCACCAGGCTCACCGGGATCTCGGAAATTTTCGGGTGTAGACCCGAAACTTTCTATGTCGGGCGTATTGACGACCCCTCGTGAGTGCCTCAATCATCTCTACCTGTGAGACACCGGTCATAGCGCGCGAGCTCGAACCCCGTTGGTCCTGGGCCAGTGCCGCACAGCAGATCCGCCCACAGTCGCGCAAAGAATCCGCGTACCCGAGCGCCTGCGCCACCCTCTTCTCCGGTGGTTTCGCGCTGTTCGGGTTCCGGGCCGCCCCGTCCGTCTGCCCAGTGGGAGCGGGCGACGCATCCCCCCGCGATTCATCACTTCCGTGATTCCTACCCTGGAGGCACAGCCATGGGCTTGTATGCCCTTCCCAGAACCGTTGTCCGCCGGAAGATCCGCGTTCTGCTGCTGGCGCTGGTCGCCGGCGTCCTCGGCGCCGTCGCCGCACTGGGCGCGCCACCGAGAGCACACGCCGCCGAGAGCACGCTCGGTGCCGCGGCGTCGCAGAGCGGCCGCTACTTCGGCACCGCCATCGCCTCGGGCAGGCTGGGTGACTCGGCGTACACGACGATCGCGGGCCGTGAGTTCAACTCGGTGACGGCCGAGAACGAGATGAAGATAGACGCCACCGAACCGCAGCGGGGCCAGTTCAACTTCACCGCCGGTGACCGCGTCTACAACTGGGCGGTGCAGAACGGCAAGCAGGTGCGCGGTCACACCCTGGCCTGGCACTCCCAGCAGCCCGGCTGGATGCAGAGCCTCAGCGGCGGCACGCTGCGCCAGGCGATGATCGACCACATCAACGGCGTGATGGGCCACTACAAGGGCAAGATCGCTCAGTGGGACGTCGTGAACGAGGCCTTCGCCGACGGCAGTACGGGAGCCCGGCGCGACTCCAACCTGCAGCGCACGGGCAACGACTGGATCGAGGTCGCCTTCCGCGCGGCGCGCGCCGCCGACCCGGCCGCCAAGCTCTGCTACAACGACTACAACGTCGAGGACTGGACCTGGGCCAAAACCCAGGCCATGTACGCCATGGTCCGAGACTTCAAGCAGCGCGGCGTGCCGATCGACTGTGTCGGCTTCCAGTCGCACTTCAACAGCGGCAGCCCTTACAACAGCAACTTCCGCACCACATTGCAGAGCTTCGCCGCCCTCGGCGTCGACGTGGCCATCACCGAACTCGACATCCAGGGTGCCTCGGCCACTACCTACACCAACGTGACCAACGACTGCCTGGCCGTCCCGCGCTGCCTCGGCATCACCGTCTGGGGTGTTCGCGACACCGACTCCTGGCGACCGGAGCACACGCCTCTGCTGTTCAACAGCGACGGCAGCAAGAAGCCCGCCTACACCGCCGTCCTCAGCGCACTCAACGGCGGCTCCTCCACGCCCCCTTCTGGTTCCGGACCGATCAAGGGCGTCGGTTCGGGCCGCTGTCTCGATGTACCCAACGCCAGCACCACCGACGGCACACGGCTCAACCTGTGGGACTGCCACAACGGAACACAGCAGCAGTGGACCTATACCGCCGCCGGCGAGCTCAGGGTCTACGGCAACAAGTGCCTGGACGCCGCCGGCACGGGCACCGGCACCCAAGTCCAGATCTACAGCTGCTGGGGCGGCGACAACCAGAAGTGGCGCCTCAACTCCGACGGATCCATCGTCGGAGTCCAGTCCGGCCTCTGCCTCGACGCCGTCGGAGGCGGCACCGCCAACGGCACCCTGATCCAGCTCTACTCCTGCTCGAACGGCAACAACCAACGCTGGACCCGCACCTGATGGGACCTGCCGCAAACGGAAGGTCGAATCGCTGAGGACTCACGTTGCGGCTCCCCCCGGGGCCCTCCACGACGACATCGCTGATGGTCCCGGGGCACCGCAGTGCCGTGCTGGCGGCGCCCCTCGAGCGCTCCTGGACAGCCGCGCGCAGCATGGCGGCGTGCCCGGGGTCGGTGCCCTTGCGGGCCGCGCTGCGCGCCGGGCAGGAGGACGCTGCCCGTGATCTGGTCACCCTGGGCAGCGGCGACAGCGCGGTGTCGCCCGTCTGAACAGCGAACGAGATCGCGTGGGGGACAGGGCAGTGAGCGCGGGTCTTTTGAAGGCTCCCGTGCGTCGCGCCGCCGGAAAGTGGAAGGCGATTGCTCATCCTGCCGGAGACCGTACCGATCTTCGTTCTATCACCGGCATGGGGATCAGCCGGCTGTCGGAGGGTCTGCGGGGCGCGAGGAGGATTTCGACGGATGCGCGGCCCATGGCCTCGTGGGGCAGTCCGACAGTCGTGAGGCCGGGTCTCAGGTAGGAGGCGAGCTCGTCGTTGTCGAACGAGACCACCGAGACGTCGTGCGGGACGGACAGGCCGTGGTCGGCCAGTGCCTGGTACGCGCCGAACGCGAGGCGGTCGTTCATGCACAGCAGGGCGCGAATGTCGCTCCGGCGTTCGAGGAGGGAGTGGGTCACGTCGTAGCCGTGGTGCGGCTCCCACTCCCAGCACGACTCCTCGGCGGCGAATCGCATCCCTCGCGCGGCCATCTCCGCGCGGATGCCGGTGATCCGCTGCGCGACGGTGGTGGAGCGGAAGAGGCCCCTCTCGGCCTCTTCGTTGTGCCCGATGAGAGCGATTCCCTCCCGGTGACCGGCGTCGGCGAGGAGCTTGACCGCTGAGCCCCCTCCGGTGAGTTCGTCCGGAAGTACCGAGACGGGGTGCTTCTTGTTTGTGGCGTTGAGCATGACCACTCGCGTGGTCGACGGGATTTCGGGCACGAACAGCTCCCGGGCCCGCATGACGGCGAAGATGATCCCGTCGACCTGACGGTCGAGTACGGCCCCTATCGCCTCGGACTCGCGCGCCGGGTCGCCGCCGGTCTCCAGCACGAGGATGACATGCCCCGCTCGCTGTGCGGCGTCCAGCGCTCCGCGGATCAAACCGCTCGCGAAACGGGTGGTGGCGACGACATCGGAAATGAATCCGATGGTGAGGGTCTTGTCGGTTCGCAGGCTGCGGGCGGCAACGTTCGGCCGGTAACCGAGTTCGGCGGCCGCCTCGTTCACACGGGCATGAGCATCGGCGGAGAGCCGGGTGTCCGGCCGGCCGTTGAGGATCATCGACGCGGCGCTGGTGGACAGCCCGGCACGCCGAGCGACATCTGCGAGCGTGACGCGCTTGGGCGGCATGGATTCCTCTCCCGTGCGGCGCGACGTGACGGGCGTGCGCGCTGGTCTCAAGATAATCACGGCATCCGGCCCGCTGAGAATTCTTCCTTGACAGGGGCTGCGGCACGTCCGACTATGAGCACCGCTAAATGGTTTTAGCAAGCAGTTTAGCCCCATCTGTTCATGGGGTCCTGCCTCGCGCCCCCTCCCGGAGCCGACCGTCTTACGTCGACGGCACTCGCCTGTGGCTCCGCGGAAGCACCTTCCCCGGAGCACGCTCAGACAACGGAGTCTTGTAGATGGCACTCAAGTCGATCCGTCCCCGCGAGGGACGTGGCACCGCAACACCTGTACGCCGGAGAGCCGTTGTGGTCGCCGTCACCGCAGGCGCGCTCGCTCTGGCGGGTTGTGCGCCCGGGTCACCGGCCCCGGCCCCGACCAGTTCGGGCGAGGTGGACCTGAAGCTCACCTCCGACAAGGTCACGATCAAGATCCAGGACGAGACGGGCTTTCCTGTCACAGACGACTTGGCCGCGGAGTTCACCAAGCAGCACCCGAACGTCACGTTCAAGGTCGTCCGCGACAGCTTCCAGAATCTCACCGCGAACGCACCGCGCCTCCTCGCAGGCGCCGACGCACCGGACCTCATACGTCTGCCCACCATGGGCGACACCGTCAAGGACGGGCTCCTGACCAACCTCGACCCCTATTTCAAGGGCTACGGGTGGGACAAGTTCTCCGTCGGCCAACTGGCGCCGTCCCGCATGAGCGCCAAGGGCGTTCGGGGCGAGGGATCGCTGTACCAGATGGGCCTGGGCTACAGCGTGACGGGCATCTATGTGAACGAGAAGTACGCCAAGCAACTGGGGCTCTCCGGCGCGCCGGCCACCATCGCCGAGCTGGAGGGATGGATGGCCAAGGCCAAGGCAGCCAAGATCCTTCCCGTCCAGATCGGCATGCAGGACGGTGTCGGCACCTTCGCGCTCCAGGCCCTGATAAACCAGTACGGGGACAAGTCGGACCTGGTCGACTGGATGTTCAACAAGCCCGGCGCCACATTCGACACCGAGGCCGGCGTCAAGGGCGCCACGGTCTTCAAGAAGTGGGCCGACGCGGGCTACTTCCCGTCCGACGTCAACGCGATCAACTACACGACGATGGTGTCCAACTTCCACGCGGGCAAGGGCCTGCTGATGTTCGACGGAAACTGGGACGCCGCGGGAACCGACAAGGCTATGGGACAGGGGGCCGCCCGGTTCTTCCTGGCTCCTCCGGCCACCGCCGGCAGCCCGTACGTAGCGATGGGCGCCGCGAACTCGTTCGCCATACCGGCCAAGGCGAAGCACGCCGACGCCACGGCCTTCTTCCTGAACTGGATCCACACCGACCCCAAGGCCCGCCAGATCATCATCGACGTCACGGGCGCGTCTCCCGGGGGCGATCCATCGCAGGCGTTGCCGAAGGCGAAGGAAGGTTCGCTGACCGCCCAGGTCCTCGCGGCGTCGGCGCAGGTCGGATCCGATGACGGATTCGTCGACTTCATGGCCAACACCACGGCGGGCATCTACGCCGGCGCCTTCCAGCCGGACGAGCAAAAGCTCCTGACCCGGCGCATGGAGCCCAAGGCATTCGTCGAATCCATCCAGGAGTACTACGTCAAGGAGCTGGCCGGCTCATGATCGACGACGTCCGCGGGCATGAGTCGCCGAAGCCGGCGGCGGTGGCACCGGACCGGCCCGAGAGCCCTCATGCCGCGGGCGTCGGAGGACCTCCTCGCCGGTCCGGCCGCCCCACCGCGCGAGGGGAGGCACGGCGGAGACTTGCCATCGGCTGGCTCTTCGTCCTGCCGGCGCTGGCGTTCTTCTGCACGTTCGTGATCTACCCGCTGATAACGGCCGTGCGCTACTCGCTCTACCACTGGAATGGCATCGGAGCTGCCACCTGGGCAGGCATCGACAACTACGTCCGGGTTTTCACCGAACCGGAGTTGTTGATCTCGATCGTCAACGCGCTGATCCTCATCGTCTTCTTCACAGTGATCCCGGTGGCCGGCGGTCTGGCCCTGGCGACCCTGATCCGCACGATGCGCCCCGGTCCCTTCGCGACGATGGCCCGCACGGTGCTGTTCCTGCCGCAGATCATCCCGCTGGTGGCCGCCGGCATCGCCTGGTCGTGGATGTACGCGCAAACCGGCACGATCAACACCATCCTCGACGCCGTCGGCCTGGGCTTCCTGTCCCGGTCATGGCTGGCGGGCTTCGGTACCGCTCTTCCCGCGGTCGGCCTCATCGGCTCCTGGGTACTCACGGGCCTGTGCACGATCCTGCTCCTCACCGGCATCGGAAAGATCGACGCCTCCCTCTACGAGGCGGCGCGGCTCGACGGGGCCGGCTGGTGGCGGGAGTTCATGACCGTCACCCTCCCCGGGCTGCGACGGGAGATCGCCGTCCTGGTCACCATCACCGTGATCGCCGCGCTGAGCAGCTTCGACATCATCTACACCACCACCAAGGGCGGTCCGGGAACCAGCACACTCGTCCCCGGCATCTCGATCTTCCGGCTCGCCTTCACCCAGAGCGAAGTCGGCCTGGCGTCCGCCTTCGGTATCGTCCTCCTCGCACTCGTCCTCCTGGCAGTGCTGCCCATTCAGTTGCTGGCAAGGGAGCGGAACTGATGGTCGTCAACAAGGCGGAAGTGATCATCGGACGCGTTGTCCTCGTCCTGGTGCTGGTTCTCACCCTGCTGCCACTCGCCGGAATGCTCTCCGGAGCCCTCCAGCCCGCGGACCGCATTCCCGACGGGTTCTCCTGGCCCAGCGATCCTCAGTGGGGCAACTTCGCCGTAGCCTTCCGGACGGCGCACGTCTGGCAGCTGCTCGGCTCCAGCACCCTCATCATCCTCGGCGTCGTCCCGCTCAGCCTGCTCCTGTCGACGCTGGCCGGATACGCCCTGGGGAATCTGCGTGTCCGCGGCGGGGGATTCGTCTTCGCCCTGCTCCTGCTGGGCCTGACCATCCCCTTCGAAGCGATCATCATCCCGATCTACTACGAGATCACCGCCATGGGGCTGCTCAACACCCAGTGGGCGATCATCCTTCCGCTGATCGGGCTCTACATGCCGTTCAGCGTCCTCTGGATGCGCGCGCATTTCGCCGGGGTGCCCACCGAACTCTCCGAAGCGGCGCGCATCGACGGTGCCGGGATCTTCCAGGAGATCCGCCGTATCCAGCTCCCGCTGGCCATGCCTGCCCTCTCCGCCTTGGCGATCCTGCTGTTCCTCTGGACCTGGAACCAGTTCCTGCTGCCCCTGGTCCTGGTCGACGATCCCGACAAACGGACCATGGCCGGTGCCCTCGGAGCGTTCCAGGGCCAATACCTCAACCAGCTGCCCCTGTTGTTCGCCGGCGCCCTGATCATCATGCTGCCGACAATCGTGATCTACGCCGTCTTCCAGCGCCAGTTCATCAAGGCGCTGCTCCAAGGCGCGGTCAAAGGCTGAAGCGCCCCTTCCTTTTCTCCATCCCCTCGACGGCGCGGCGCACTCACGACGGCGACCGCAGTCACAAGGACGTCATATGCCATTTCGCTTGGACCACGCCTGGGTGTGGGACTTCTGGTTCGCCGACGACGGCGACACCTACCACCTGTTCTACCTCCACGCCCCCAAGAGCCTGGGGGACCCGGAGCTGAGGCATCGCAACGCCCGCATCGGGCACGCGACTTCCGTAGATCTGGTCGACTGGCAGGACTACGGCCCGGTCTTCGGCCCCGGGCAGCCCGGCGCCTTCGACGAGACCGCCACCTGGACAGGCAGCGTGGTCCGCGGCCCGGACGGCATGTGGCGGATATTCTACACCGGAGCCCGCTTCCTCGACACCGGGGGCAACGTCGAGAGCATCGGTGTGGCCCTCTCCGCCGATCTGCGCACCTGGACGAAGCAGCCCGGGCCGATCGCCGAGGCGGACGGTCGCTGGTACGAGAAACTGGCAGACTCCACCTGGCCCGAGGAGGCATGGCGCGACCCCTGGGTGTTCCCGGACCCGGCCGGTGACGGCTGGCACATGCTCATCACCGCCCGGGCCAACCACGGTGCTGTCGACGACCGCGGTGTGATCGGGCACGCGACGTCACCGGACCTTCAGGTGTGGACGGTCCGGCCACCGCTCAGCCGTGTGGGCGCGGGCTTCGCGCATCTGGAGGTCCCCCAGATCGCGACCGTGGACGGCGAAACCGTACTGCTGTTGTCCTGCGACACCCCACGGCTGTCCGCCGCCCGACGCGGGGCAGGTCAGATCGGTGGTGTCTGGAGCGTCCCTGTCGGTACGGTCCTGGGCCCCTACCCGGTGGAGGAGGCCCGGTTGGTCGTCGACGAGTCTCTCTACAGCGGGCGTCTCATCGATGACCGGGCCGGCAGGACCGTGATGCTCGCCTTCGACAACAGAACGGATTCCGACGCCGGATTCCCCGGCTCGGTGTCCGACCCGCTCCAGGTGACCTGGTCACCGGATCGGCGCGGCATCGTCCCCCTGGCCTTCCAGGGCGGAAGTGCCCAGAGATGACCACTCGTATCGAGGGCAGCACAGCCCCGGGATTCGCCTCTCTCGCGGACACATTCTCCGCCGCCTTCTCAGGCCATGACGACATGGGAGCGGCGCTCTCCATCAGGGTGGCCGGCGAGACGGTCGTCGATCTCTGGGGCGGGACCGCCGACGCGCGCGACAATTCGCCCTGGAAGGAGGACACGACCAGCGTCATCTTCTCCTGCACCAAGGGCCTTACCTCCATTCTCGCCGCGCGTCTCGTGCAGGAGGGCCTCCTCGACTACCAGGCCCCTGTCGTCGCCCACTGGCCCGAATTCGCCGCCGCCGGCAAGGAAGGGATCACCGTCGCCGATCTCCTCGCCCACCGGTCCGGGCTCTCTGCACCACGCGATCTCCTGTCCGTCGAGGACGTCATCGACTGGGACACCGTCACCGGTCTTCTGGCGGCCCAGGAACCCTTGTGGACCCCCGGCGAGGGACATGCGTACCACGCCCTCACACACGGCTGGCTCGCCGGTGAAGTCATCCGGCGCGTGACCGGCAGGACGGTCGGTCGGTACTTCGACGAGCTCGTCGCCATGCCGCTCCATGCCGACGCGTGGATCGGCCTGCCCCACTCGGCGCAGCCCCGGGTCGCCCACCTGCGGGCCGGTGCGAGCCTCACCGCGCTCGTCGCGAAGCAGGCAGCAGCACGACCCGCGGGGACGGTCGACTGGTCCGATCGGGCCCTGACCCTCGGGAATGCGTTCCCGACGCAACTCGTCGACGGCGAGAGGGGATTCAACGACCCCCGGATACAGGCGGCCGAGCTGCCGGGAGCGGGCGGCATCGCGTCGGCCCGGGCGTTGGCCACGATCTGGTCGTCCACCGTGGTGGAGACAGACGGAGTACGGCTGCTGGACGCCGACACGGTTGGCGAAGCCATTCGACCGCAGGCCGAGGGCAATCCGGTCTTCGGCGGTCCACCCCCTTTCTCCCGTTGGGGCATGGGGTTCCAACTGCCCTCGCTCGCACGCGAGTACCTCGGGCCCGCCTCATTCGGACACGACGGTGCGGGCGGGCAGGTCGCCTTCGCCGACGTGACGCACCAGGTCGGATTCGCGTTCCTGACCAACCTCATGGAAGCGGGCGCCGATCACCGCGCTACCTCGATCGTGGACGAGCTCCGCCGGCTCCTCCGCAGGTCGTCCCGCACATAAGGGCTCAACCGAGAACGTCATTCCCGCCTGCCGTTAGGCGCACTTCGTAACGTGGGTCCGCATCCCGCGGGGTGCGGGCCCACGTTACCGACATTCCCATTGGTCGGACCCTCGTAGGCAACGTCGCCCGCCGGGCCCTGTCCAGAAATACGAACCTCTTACAATCTGGACCCGCAGACGTCCGGAATTTGCACCCCGCATAACGTCACCCATTTCGGCGCCTAAGAGGCTGTCTCACGTGGCAAGTTCCGCGAGCCTCTTCAGTAGCTCGGGGTGGTGGCCATGGCCGGGTTTCAGCATTGCCGGTCGTTGCGGTCCACGTACGGGATCTTGAGGCCACGAGTAGCCCATGGCAGGCTCATGCCGCATGATCGATGAATTCGCAAAGAACAGCCTGCACGGGAGACTGCGGCGGGACCGCAAGGCGCTGCTCTGGAAGCTCGACGGCCTGTCCGAGTACGACGCCCGCCGGCCTTTGACAGTGACCGGGACCAACCTCCTCGGCCTGGTCAAACACGTGGCCGGCGTCGAGGCCAGGTACTTCGGCGAGGTCTTCGACCGCCCTTCTCCGGAACCGTTGCCCCGGTGGCAGGACCACGACGGCAGCGATCTATGGGCGGCTGAGGACGAGACCCGCGATCAGATCATCGAGTCCTACCGGCGCACGTGGGAACACTCGGACGCGACGATCGACGAGCTTGCCCTCGATGCCCCGGGCCACGTGCCGTGGTGGCCGGAGCCTTATCCCAGCACGAACCTGTTCGCCGTCATGGTCCACGTGCTCGGCGAGACCAACCGGCATGCCGGGCACGCCGACATCCTGCGCGAAGGCGTGGACGGGCGAACCGGGATGCGCCCCGAACATGAGATGCAGATCGATGAGGAAGCCCGCACCGCCTACTGCGCGAGGATCGAGCAGGCGGCCAGATCGGCCGCATCAGTCGAGGCATAGAAGACTGTCCCCCGTGACTTGATGCTTGATGTTCGAGCGGCATGATGCCGGCCGTGAGTGCTGATCTGTCGAGGCGTCTGGTTCCTGATGAACTCTGAGAGCTGGCCGCCCCGTTACTGCCGTCGTTCGCGGCTCGGCCTCAAGGTGGCGGGACCGCTCCGCGCGACCAGCGGGCCGTGTTCACCGCAGTGGTGCGTCGACCGCATCGGGCGGTGCTGGACGAACTCGGGGTCCGGGGCGAAGTGGACTGGACCTCGGCGATCGTCGACGAGGCCTCCGTTCGCGCCAAAAGGGGGGTTCGCTGACCGGGCCGAACCCGGTCGATCGCGGCACGAAGGGCAGCAAGCTGCACGTGCTGTCCGATGCTCAGGGCATCCCGCTCGCAGTCGCCGTGTCAGGTGCGAACATGCACGACAGTCTCGCCCTCAAGCCGCTCATCCTCGGCATCCCCGCCGTCCGGTCCCGCCGGGGGCCACGGCGGCGCCGGCCCGCCAAACTCCGCGCGGACAAGGCGTACTTCTCCGCCGAACACCTGGCCTGGCTGCGCGAGCGCGGGCTCGTCGCGCGCATCGCGCGGCCAGGCATCGAGTCCCGCGAATGCCTCGGTCGGCACCGCTGGAAGATCGAGCGGTCGATCGCCTGGCTCGTCGGCTACCGCCGCCTCACCGTCCGATACGAACGAAAGGGCTCGCACTTCCTCGCCTTCCTCGGCCTGGCCGCCGCCCTGAACTGCTACAAGAAGCTCGCGAAACTCGCCACGTGAGACAC
>NZ_JBHXDC010000027.1:0-77551 GCF_042725135.1 Streptomyces sp. NPDC060366
GGGGGTTTGTGGTGCTCGCGGGGGTGGGCGCCGCCCCCCCCCCCCGTAATTATCTAATCGGGGTGGGGGGGGGGATGCCCCGCGCCCCGGGCCTTCCCCGCCACCACGCGTATACGTGCGTCAGACCCCCGCCGCCGGGCGGTCCCAGACCGCCTGCACCCGCTTGCCCTCGGGCAGCGGCCGGATCTCCACACGGCTCGCCAGCCTCAGCACCATGTGCCAGCCGAATCCGCCACCGCCGCCGAAGTCGGGGTCGCGCGGAACGGGCGGCTGCGGACTCGAATCGTCGATCTCCACGACCAACGACTCCCGCTCGGCCGTCAGATGGAGCCGCCACCAGCCGGAGGTGTGCCGGACCGCGTTCGCCACCAGCTCGGAGACGACGAGGAGCACCGCGTCCAGATCGGCCCAGGGGCAGTGCTGCGTCAGGAAGTCGGCGGCGGCCCTGCGGGCGGACGCGGTGTCACGGTGCGGTGATTCCACGATCACCGCGTGCGGTTCTTCACTCATCTCAGTCGCTCGCCTACCCCGTTCTCGGGCAACCATGAAGTCCCATCGCGGGGAGCTGACCGGCCGGAACGGGACGGGCTAACCGGCCGGGACCACGAATGGGGGTACGAATGCCGCTCCGCGCAGGGCTGCCGTGACCGCCTCCGCCATGAGTACATGCCCGCTGTCGTCCGGATGCAGTCCGTCCACCAGATGCTCCGCGCGGAGCAGATCCCGGCCCGGCAGCAGCAGAAGCCGCTCGTCGCCCGCCGCGACGCTGTCGCGTACGGCTTCCTCCATGGCCGCGCGGAGTTCCGCGAGCGTCGCCCCGAGCGCGTTGCGGGTGTGCTCGGCGGCGGGCCGCAGTACCGGCGAGAGCAGCAGCAGCGGGGTGGCGGGCTGCCCGTCGCGTACGAGAGCGAGGAACGCGCGCACCGTCTGGTACAGCAGCGGCGCCGAGTACGGCGCTCCGGACCAGCAGTTGGTGCCGAAGGCGAGGGTCAGCAGATCGGCGGGGAGCGCGGCGATGTGGGTGGCGGTGACGAGTTCGCCGCGGGCCGCGCCCGCGTAACCGAGATTGACCGTGTCCAGGCCGAGCGCGCGGCCGGCGACGGCGGGCCAGGAGTGCGCGGGGCGCGTCGACCACCAGCCCTCGGTGATCGAGTCGCCGTGGACGATCCAGCGCGGGCGTGGCGGCGCCGGGGCGACGGAACCGCCTACCGGCCGCAGACCCAGGACCACCGGCGCCTGCGCCTCGGGGAGGTGAACCGTGAACGGGCCGGTGGACGCGGGCAGCTCGATGCGGACCGACCGCTCCCGCGCCGGTTCGGTGAACGTATCGCCCAGATGGCGGTCGTCCTCCCAGAGGGCGAAGCCGTGGGCGAGTTCGGGCAGCGGGTCTCCGGGCTCCGGCACCCCGGCGCGGTAGCGGATCTCCACGGCGTACGCGCCTTCGGACACGAACTCCAGCCGCACCCCGATCGGGAGCGCCGCGCGCTCGGCGATGTCCCACGGCAGCCGGGTCAGACCGGCGGGGTCCGCCCGGATCACCCGGTCGCCGTCCCTCCAGCCCACGCCACGCAGGAAGGGGGCGGGATCCAGCCAGCTCATCGTTCTCCTCGGTGTCGGTGTCGGTGTCGGTTCGGTCTCGGTCGCGATCGGTCGGCCGGTCCTCGCCCCGGCGACACCCTGCCCGTCGCCCGGCGCGTACGGGCCCGACGTCATAGGTGCCCCGTACCAGGCCCGAAATGTTCCGCCGTCCTCGCGGTCGTGGCTCGCCCGCCGGGCACGCGGCCCTCTGGAAGGCTGACCGCAGAACCCCCGAGGGAGTCACCCGTGCTGGACAACGGCGCAGCGCCGCCCCCCGCCCCCGGACCGGAGCGGGGACGCCGGACACTCGGTGCCCGGCTGATGTGGCGCAAACCCGTCGACGAACTCATCGCCGAGAGCGGCCACGGTGAAGGCGGATCCCTGCGCCGTTCACTCGGCATGTGGCAGCTGACGATGATCAGCATCGGCGCCACCCTCGGCACCGGAATCTTCGTCGTCCTCGGCGAGGCCGTCCCCAAGGCCGGACCGGCCGTCACCCTCTCGTTCGTACTCGCCGGGCTGACCGCGCTCTTCTCCGCCCTCTCGTACGCCGAACTGGCCGGCACCATCCCGGTGTCCGGCTCCTCCTACTCGTACGCCTACGCGACCATGGGCGAGCTCGTCGCCTGGATCTGCGGCTGGTGCCTGATCCTGGAGTACGGGGTGTCCGTCGCCGCGGTCGCCGTCGGCTGGGGCCAGTATCTGAACGAACTCCTCGACGGCACCGTCGGCGTCACCATCCCCGATGCGCTCTCCTCGCCACCCGGCGACGGCGGCGTCTTCAACTTCCCCGCCCTGCTGGTCGTCCTGCTCGCCATGACCTTCCTCCTCGGCGGCGCACGCGAGTCCGCGCGGGTCAACACGGTCATGGTCACGGTGAAGATCGCCGCGCTGCTGCTCTTCTGTGCCCGCCTTCCAGGGCGTC
Source organism: Streptomyces sp. NPDC060366 (assembly GCF_042725135.1). Lineage (NCBI taxonomy): Bacteria > Bacillati > Actinomycetota > Actinomycetes > Kitasatosporales > Streptomycetaceae > Streptomyces > Streptomyces sp. NPDC060366. The sequence continues at coordinate 2,504 of NZ_JBHXDC010000027.1, forward strand.
AAGGCGGGCAACTACACACCGTTCATGCCGCTCGGCGTGGCCGGGGTCAGCGCGGCCGCGGGCTCGCTGTTCTTCTCGTACATCGGCTTCGACGCCGCGTCCACGGCCGGTGAGGAGGCCAGGAACCCGCAGCGGGACCTCCCGCGCGCCATCATGCTCTCGCTGTTCATCGTCACCGTGCTGTACGTCCTGGTGGCCGCCGTCGCCGTCGGCGCACGGCCGTGGGGCGACTTCGCCGACTCCGAGGCGGCGCTCGCCGGCGTGCTGCGTGATGTCACCGGCAGCCACGTCTGGCCGGTGCTGCTGGCCGCGGGCGCCGTCGTCGCCATCGCGAGCGTCGTCCTGACGGTCCTCTACGGGCAGACCCGGATCCTGTTCGCGATGTCCCGCGACGGCCTGGTTCCGAGGATCTTCTCGAGGATCCACCCGAAGACGGGCGCCCCGCGTGCCAACACCGTGATCGTCTCGCTCTTCTGCGGGGTGCTCGCCTCCGCCGTCCCCCTCGGCCAACTGGCCGACGCCACCAGCATCGGGACGCTCTTCGCGTTCGCCCTCGTCAATGTCTCGGTGGTCGTGCTGCGGCGGACCCGGCCCCGGATGCGGCGCGGCTTCCGCGTCCCGCTCTCGCCGGTCGTCCCCGCCATCGGCTTCGGGCTCTGCCTCTACCTGATGGCCGGCCTCGCGGAGATCACCTGGGTGGTCTTCGGAATCTGGCTGACCGTCGGCCTCGTGGTCTACTTCGGATACGGGGCGCGCCGCCCCCGGCCGGCCACGGCACAACCACCGTCAGCAGAGAAGTGACCCCACCCGCAGTGCGACTGAACAAGCTCGACGAACGCATCGTGCACGCCCTCGCCGAGGACGCCCGCCGCTCCTTCGCGGACATCGGCTCCGAGGTCGGCCTCTCGGCGCCCGCCGTGAAGCGGCGGGTCGACCGGCTGCGCGCCGAGGGCGCCATCACCGGCTTCACCGTACGGGTGGACCCGGCGGCGCTCGGCTGGGAGACCGAGGGGTTCGTCGAGATCTACTGTCGGCACAAGACCTCGCCCGAGGACATCCGCCGCGGTCTGTCGCGCTACCCGGAGGTGGTGTCCGCGTCGACCGTCACCGGCGACGCGGACGCCGTGGTCCAGGTCTTCGCCTCCGACATGCGCCACTTCGAGCGGGTGCTCGAACAGATCGCGGGCGAGCCGTACGTGGAGCGTACGAAGTCCGTGCTGGTGCTCTCACCGCTGCTCAGGCGCTTCTCGTCGGGCGCACCGGGCTGACGGGCTGACGGGCTGCCGGGCTGCTGGGCCGGCCGGGTGCGGTGCCGGGGCTCCCGTCCCCTGCGCGGGAGCCCCGGCCGTCACCGTCGGCTCACAGCTGCGGCTCCCAGGGCAGCACCGTGAAGTCGCCGGTGCCCGCCTTGACCGTCTCGAACGGCGCGGAGCTGACACACTTGGGCAGCGGACCCTGGTCGACCGGGCTGCCGGTGGAGGCCCAGCTGTAGCCGAGCCGGTCCTTGCGGCCCAGGTCGTGCACGGTGACGCCGACCCGCTTGCCCTCGGCCCCTTCCAGATCGGACTCGGTGATGACTCCGCTCACGACGGCCACCTTCCCGCCGGTCACCAGGCAGTCGACCTTCACATCGGCCGAGGCGCCCTCGCCGTTCAGATAGTGGCTGAAGCGGAAGGTGCCGGTGGCCCTGCTCGGGTCGTTGGTGTCCTCGGCGGCGAGGTGCGCGTCGAAGGTGAAGGTGATGTCGTCACCGAGCGAGCGGTACAGCTTGGCGGTGCCGGTGAGGGCCGCCGCCTCCCGCGTCGTGCTCCGGTCGCCCGCCCCGGCGCCGTTGTCGTCCGACGCGGCGGCCGGTCCGCCGGCGGCAACGGCGGTGGCGATCAGCAGCGCGGCTCCCACCGCGGCGGCACGGGTGCGGCGGCGGGACGACGGTGCGGCAAGGTTCATGGAAAACCCCTTCTCAGGAGTACCGGTTCGGCCGGTACGGATGTGGTGCGCCCGGTGCTTCCCGGGCCTGATCACCGTCCCGCGCCGGCCCCCTCCCGGGCGTCGGGCCACGGTCCCCACCCACTCCGCCGCACGGCGGAGAACCGGATACGACCAGCGGTGCAACGAATCGCCGTACGGGGGCCCGAACACGCAACGATTGCCCTGCCCACACGCAACAGAGGCGCCTTGTCGCGGCGGAAGTCGGAGCCGTACCGTCAAGACGTCCCCCGAACACCATGACGTCCCGAGGTCTCCCATGCCGTCGTCGCGTATCGCCCTGCTCCAGAGCTCCGGCCGGCCCGGCGACGCCGTGAAGAATCTTGAGATCCTCGCGGGCGCGGCCCGCGAGGCCGCCGACGGCGGGGCGGGGCTGCTGGTCTGTCCCGAGATGTTCCTCACCGGATACGCCATCGGTTCCGACGTGTCCCGGCTGGCCGAGACCGCAGACGGTCCGGCTTCCGAGACCGTGGCCCGTATCGCGGCCGAGCACGGCATCGCGGTCCTCTACGGCTACCCGGAGCGCTCCGCGGACGGCGCGAGCCTCTACAACGCGGCGCGGCTCGTCGGCCCGGACGGCGCGGCCCTCGCCGACTACCGCAAGACCCACCTCTTCGGCGGCTTCGAGCAGGAGTGGTTCACACCGGGCGACACCCCGGTCGTACAGGCCGAACTCGGCGGTCTGCGGGTGGGGATCATGATCTGCTACGACGTCGAGTTCCCGGAGAACGTGCGCGCCCACGCGCTCGCCGGGACGGATCTGCTGCTGGTGCCCACCGCCCAGATGCACCCCTTCCAGTTCGTCGCCGAATCGCTCGTCCCGGTGCGCGCCTTCGAGAACCAGATGTACGTGGCGTACGTGAACCGGACAGGTCCCGAGGGGGAAGGCGGGTCCGCGTTCGAGTTCGTCGGGCTGAGCTGTCTGGCCGGTCCGGACGGCACCACCCGCGCCCGCGCGGGACGCGGCGAGGAACTGCTCCTCGGCGACGTCGACCCCGAACTGCTGCGGGCCTCCCGCGCCGCCAACCCGTATCTGCGCGACCGGCGCCCCGGCCTGTACGGCTCGCTGAACTGACCGTCCTCGCCCCCGCCCCGCGACCCCCGCCGCTCCCGCCTTTCCCCGCAAGGAGTCCGTACCCCATGACGTCCACGGTGCCCACCTCCGTCCCGCACACCGAGGACCGGCCGCCGGCCGGTCTGCCGCCGATCACCATGTTCGGTCCGGACTTCCCTTACGCGTACGACGACTTCCTCGCCCACCCCGCCGGCGTCGGCCAGATACCGGCGACCGAGCACGGCGCCGAGGTGGCGGTCATCGGCGGCGGTCTGTCCGGCATCGTGGCCGCGTACGAACTGATGAAGATGGGCCTGCGGCCGGTCGTGTACGAGGCCGACCGGATCGGCGGCCGGCTGCGCACGGTGGGCTTCGACGGCTGCGACCCCGAACTGACCGCGGAGATGGGCGCGATGCGCTTCCCGCCGTCGTCCACCGCGCTCCAGCACTACATCGACCTGGTGGGCCTGGTCACCGAGCCGTTCCCCAACCCCCTCGCCCCCGGCACCCCTTCGACAGTCGTGGACCTCAAGGGCGAGTCGCACTACGCGCGGACGATCGACGACCTGCCGCAGGTCTACCGCGACGTCATGGCCGCTTGGAACACCTGTCTGGAGGAGGGCGCCGACTTCTCCGACATGAACCGCGCCATGCGCGAGCGCGACGTACCGCGCATCCGGGAGATCTGGGCGCGGCTGGTGGAGAAGCTCGACAACCAGACCTTCTACGGCTTCCTCTGCGACTCCGACGCCTTCAAGTCCTTCCGGCACCGGGAGATCTTCGGTCAGGTCGGCTTCGGGACGGGCGGCTGGGACACCGACTTCCCCAACTCGATCCTGGAGATCCTGCGCGTCGTCTACTCCGAGGCCGACGACCACCACCGCGGCATCGTCGGCGGCAGCAGCCAACTGCCGCTGCGGCTCTGGGAGCGCGAACCGGCCAAGATCACGCACTGGCCCCTCGGCACCTCGCTCTCCTCCCTGCACGGCGGCGAGCCGCGCGGCGCCGTGACCCGGCTGCACCGCACGGCGGGCGACCGGATCACCGTCACCGACTCCTCCGGGGACATCCGCACCTACCGGGCCGCCGTGTTCACCGCGCAGTCCTGGCTGCTGCTCTCGAAGATCGACTGTTCCGACTCGCTCTTCCCGATCGACCACTGGACGGCGATGGAGCGCACCCACTACATGGAGTCGTCCAAGCTGTTCGTACCGGTGGACCGGCCGTTCTGGCTGGACGAGGCAGTCGACGACAGGGGAGAGCCGACCGGCCGCGACACGATGTCGATGACCCTCACCGACCGGATGACGCGCGGCACGTACCTCCTGGACAACGGGCCCGACAAGCCGGCCGTCATCTGCCTCTCCTACACCTGGTGCGACGACAGTCTGAAGTGGCTGCCGCTGTCGGCGAACGAGCGGATGGAGGTCATGCTGAAGTCGCTCGGCGAGATCTATCCGAAGGTGGACATCCGCAAGCACGTCATCGGCAGCCCGGTGACGGTGTCGTGGGAGAACGAGCCGTACTTCATGGGCGCGTTCAAGGCGAACCTGCCGGGCCACTACCGCTACCAGCGCCGTCTGTTCACCCACTTCATGCAGGACCGGCTGCCCGCGGACAAGCGCGGCATCTTCCTGGCGGGGGACGACATCTCGTGGACGGCGGGGTGGGCGGAAGGCGCCGTACAGACCGCGCTCAACGCCGTATGGGGCGTGATGGCGCACTTCGGCGGCGCCACGGACGCGACGAATCCCGGACCGGGCGACGTGTACGACGAGATCGCGCCGGTCGAGTTGCCGGAGGACTGACGAGGCACGGGGCTCAGGTGGTCGCGGGTACGGGGGAGCTGGGCGGTACGGGCGGTAGGGGGCCGTTCAGCCGTACGGCGTGAGCAGACACCGCCCCACCAGTCCCACCCCCGCGTCCATCCGCTCCCTGAACTCCTCGGCCAGCGGCGGCACTTCCCGCAGTCCCCACAGCACCCGCGCCGACGACCAGGCCGCCTCCAGAGCCCGTTCCAGATTCCAGGAACCGAGCAGATGAGTGAGCGGGTCCCCGACCCGCAGAATGTCGGGACCGGCCGGGACTTCGTCGCCGACGCGTTCCACGAGCAGCGCGAGCGCGTCGCCGACCCGCGCGAACGCCGTTTCCAGCTCGGCCGGTTCGCAGCCGCGCGCCCGGCAGAGGTCCACCGTCGCGAGCGGCAGGTCGTGCCCGACGTGCGCGTTGACGCCCGCGAGCGCGAACTGCGCGGCCCGTACGCCCGGATGCCGCCGGTACTCGAAGAGGGGCCGCCAGCCCGCCGGCGCCCGCCCGCCCACGGCCACCGCGTCGACCGCCGCCAGATACCGCTCGACGAGTGCCGAGCGCAGCTCGGAGGTCTCTCGCGCGACGGCGTGACCGGCGCCGTAACCGCCTGTGTACGGCGCCTCGATGTCGTCGTCGGCCGACAGACAGAGCCGGTTGAACACGGCCACCCCGTCACCGTCCGGCCAGCCGGAGCGCAGCGCGTCCATCCGCCGCCACGCGCAATCGGGTGCGCGTCTGTCGTCTTCGGGCCGGGCCGCGAACAGCTGGATCTCCGCCATGGGGGGAGCGTTTCAGCCCGCGGGTCCGCCGGGTGCCGGGGGAGCGGGACTTCGTCAGAACGGGGGAAGGACGGGCCCCGCCCGTTACGGCTTCGAGGCGGGCCTCTGGTCTCCCTGGTCCCCGCTGTCGTACGTCGACGTGCCCGAGTCGAGCAGCGGCCCGTCGCCCTTCAGATGCGGCGGGGCGAAGGCGCGCAGCACGTGGTAGCCGACGATGACGACGAGCGAGCCGAGCGCGATGCCGCCGAGTTCGAAACTGTCCGTGAACTTCAGACTGACCCCGCCGACGCCGATGATGATGCCCGCCGCGGCCGGTACCAGGTTCAGCGGATTGCGCAGATCCACCCCGGCGTTGATCCATATCTGAGCTCCGAGCAGACCGATCATGCCGTAGAGGATGACGGTGATCCCGCCCAGCACGCCGCCGGGGATCGCGGCGACGACGGCGCCGAACTTCGGGCAGAGTCCGAAGAGCAGGGCGAAGCCGGCGGCGGCCCAGTACGCCGCTGTCGAGTACACGCGGGTCGCGGCCATCACACCGATGTTCTCGGAGTACGTGGTGTTGGGCGGTCCGCCGACGGCGGTGGAGAGCATCGAAGCGGCGCCGTCGGCGGCGATCGCCGTGCCCAGCTTGCTGTCGAGCGAGTCGCCGGTCATCTCGCCGACGGCCTTCACATGCCCGGCGTTCTCCGCGATCAGCGCGATGACGACAGGCAGCGCGACCAGGATCGCCGACCACTCGAAGCTCGGCGCGTGGAAGTCCGGCAGCCCGATCCAGTCGGCTTTCCCGACCAGGGAGAGGTCCAGACGCCAGTGGTCGACGGACTCGGCGCCGCCGGCGGGGGAGTGGATCTTGCCGAAGACCTGGTCGAACAGCCAGGAGACGCCGTAGCCGAAGAGCAGACCGAGGAAGATCGCGATACGTGACCAGAAGCCGCGCAGACAGACCACGGCCAGCGCGGTGACCACCATCACGAGCAGCGCGGTCCACTGGTCCTGCGGCCAGTACGTCTTGGCGGAGACCGGCGCCAGATTGAATCCGATGAGCATCACGACCGCGCCGGTCACGACCGGCGGCATCGCGGCGTGGATGATCCGGGCGCCGAACCGCCGTACGGCCAGGCCCGAGAGGAAGAGCGTGACGGCGACGACGAAGACCGCGCCGGTCACGGTGGCGCTGTCGCCGCCCGACGCCCGGATGGTGGCGGCGACCCCGACGAACGACAGTGAGCAGCCGAGATAGCTGGGCACCTGGCCGCGGGTGGCCAGCAGGAACAGGATCGTCGCGACACCGGACATCATGATCGCGAGGTTGGGGTCGAGACCCATCAGGACGGGTGCGACGAACGACGCGCCGAACATCGCCACCACGTGCTGGGCGCCGAGCCCGGCCGTCCGGGGCCAGGAGAGCCGTTCGTCGGGCCGTACGACGGCGCCGGGCGCGGGTATTCGTCCGTCGCCGTGCAGGGTCCAGCGCACACCGAGCTTCGTGAGGGGCTTCATGAGGGTGGCTCCACTTCCGAATCCGGTGCCGAGAAGATCAGCGTCATGGTAGGGCCTGGCGTCGCATGCTCTCGGGGGAGCCCTGCTTTCCTTGTTCCGCTCCTTGAACTGCGTCCGGAGCATTGTCCGTTGAGGCGGTTTGGCTCTACGCTCGCAGCTCGCACGGTCCTGGGTCATGAACATCATTCAGATATGTGATGGGAGTGCTTGATGAGGGGCAGAACCCGACAGCGCCTCGGCGCCCTGCTCACCGCCTCGGCCGCACTGGCCGCACTGGCCGCCGTCCTCGTCCCCGCGACGTCCTCGTCCGCCGGTGAGGCCCGGCACGGCAACGCCCGTGAGACCCCCGCCACGGTCGTCATCGACGGACAGCGCATGCGCGATGCCAAGGCCCGCCTCGACCGGGGCGACCCCGCGCTGCGCGAGACGGTGCGCGCGCTGACCGTCTCCGCCGACAAGTGGCTGAACCAGGGGCCCTGGACCGTCACCGACAAGCCGAAACCGGCCCCCAGCGGCGACCCGCACGACTACCTCAGCCAGGCACCGTACTGGTGGCCGTCGCAGCCCAGGACCGAGGAGAACCCCTGGGGTTGCCCGTACGTCCAGCGTGACGGCGAGCGCAACCCCGAGGTCGACACGGGCACCGACCGCCCCGACATCGGGAAGGTGTTCAACTCCACCACCAGCTTGAGCCTCGCCTGGTACTACACGGGCGAGAAGAAGTACGCGGAGCATGCCGCGGACATCCTGCGCACCTGGTTCGTCGCCCCGGCCACCCGGATGAACCCGAACCTGAACCACGGGCAGTTCATCCCCTGCAAGTACGACGGCCGCGCGATCGGGATCATCGACTTCTCGCAGCAGTACACCAGCGTGCTGGACGCGCTCGCGATCCTGGAGACCGGCGCTCCGGGCTGGACCAGGGCCGACCGGACCGCCATGCGGGCCTGGAACGAGGACTTCCTCGACTGGCTCGTCAACTCCCCCTTCGGCAAGGAGGAGTCGGCGGCCCGGAACAACCACGGCACCTTCATGGACATGCAGGTCGCCGGTCTCGCGCTCGCCACCGGCGACAAGGCGCTCGCCCGCCGGATCGTCCGGGACGCGCGGACCGAGCGGATCGACACCCAGATCGGGGGCGACGGCACACAGCCGCAGGAACTGGCGCGAACCCGCAGTTGGCACTACTCGACGTTCTCGCTCGTCGCCCACACCCGGCTCGCCGACATCGGCCGGCACGTCGGGGTCGATCTCTGGAACCACCGGGGACCGGACGGCCAGAGCCTGTTCAAGGCCGTCGAGTATCTGCTCCCGGCCGCGACCGCGAACACCCCGTGGCCGCATCCGGAGATGGAGTTCCACCGGTACGCGGCGAGCGACATCGTCCACGCGGCGGCCGACGCCGGAAACCGGAAGGCGCGGGCGGCCGTGCCCCGGCTGGAACAGCCGCCCGCGGGTGATCTCTGGGCGCTGCGCCCGGCCGCCGAACAGCTCGACTCGATCGCGCCCTGACCGGTTTCTTCCTCAGTCGCCGGACGGGCTCTTGAGCCCGTCCGGTACGGAAGGCGACGGCTCCGCCGCACCCGTACCGGCGGCCGGAGCCGTACGCCGGTCCCCGGTCTTCAGCACGCTCGCGCCCAGCACCAGACCGAAGGCCAGCACGGTCACCAGGCCGAACGAGGCCACCAGCGACGTCGCGTCGGCCACCGCGCCGATCGCCGAGGGGGCGATCAGTCCCGACGTGTACGTGATGGTCGCGACGCCCGCGATGGCCTGGCTGGGGTTGGGCCCGCTGCGTCCGGCGGCGGCGAAGGCCAGCGGTACGACCACCGCCACACCCAGCCCGACCAGGGCGAACCCGCCCATGGCGACCAGGGGATTGGGCGCGAGGACGACCAACGCGCCGCCGAGGGTGGCGGACACGCCGCCCACCCTGACGCACCGCACGGCCCCGAAGCGGTCGACGATCCGGTCGCCGAGCAGCCGCGCTATGGCCATGGTGAGCGCGAAGGCCGTGGTGGACGCCGCGGCGAGACCGGGGGAGGTGTCCAGTACGTCCTCCAGATACACCGCCGACCAGTCGAGGCTCGCGCCCTCCGCGAAGACCGCGCAGAAGCCGACGGCACCGATGAGCAGCGCGGACCTCGGCGGCAGTGCGAAGCGCGGCGGCGGCTCGTCCTCGGGCGTGCTGCGCAGGTCGAGCACCCACCGGCAGGCGATCATGCCCGCGACGGTCAGCACGGTGGCGGCGATCAGATGGTGCACGCGCGCGTCGCTGTCCATGTGCGCCGCGAGCGTGCCGCCGGCGGAGCCCAGCAGCGCCCCCGTGCTCCACATGCCGTGCAGGCTGGACATGATCGACTTGTCGAGCCGGTTCTCGATCTCCACACCGAGGGCGTTCATCGCGACGTCCGACATGCCCGAGGTCGCGCCGTACACGAAGAGCGCCAGACAGAGCGTGACCAGGTTCGGGGCGAGCGCCGGCAGTGTGAGGGAGAGCGTCCACAGCGCGAGCAGTCCGCGCAGCGCCGTACGCGCGCCGAAGCGGTGGCTGATCGCGCCGGCCAGCGGCATCGCCACCGAGGCGCCGATGGCGGGGAAGGCGAGCGCGAGCCCCAACTGCCCGGCGCTCAGCGCCGCGTGGTCCTGGATCCAGGGGATACGGGTCGCGAAACTGCCGGTGACCGCGCCATGCACACAGAAGACGGCGGCCACGGCGAATCGCGCCTGCCGCACTCGCTGTCCGTCGAAGACCGGTGGTCCAGTCGGCATTCGGTTTCGTCCTCCCCGTGCGGCGCGCGGGCGCCGTTCCAACAGTGCGGCCGTAAACTATCAGGAACCCTGCCTGATAAATAGACGGCAGTGGGCGCGTTGAGATCCGCAGACATCTGGAAGGATCCAGGCATGGCCGCATCCCCGAGCACGGCACGGGCCATCAACGACCGCCTCGCCCTGGAATTCCTCCAGGACGAAGGCCCGTTGACGGCGGGACAGCTCAAGACGCTCACCGGGCTCTCCCGGCCCACCGTCGCCGAACTGGTGGAGCGGCTGCAAGGCTCCGGACTGGTCACGATCGTCGGCGAGACGGGAGGCAGGCGCCGCGGCCCGAACGCGCGGCTGTACGGGCTGGTCGCCGACCGGGCGCACCTCGCGGCGCTCGACGTACGGACGCAGAGCGTCACCGTCGTCGTCACCGACCTCCTCGGGGCGACGCTCGCCGAGGCGGTGCTGCCCATCGGCAGCGACACGGGCACCGAACCGGCCGTCGAGGGCGCGGCGGCCCTGCTGGAGCGCACCGCCCGCGAGGCCGGCGCCGTACGCCTGCACAGCGTGGGCATCGGCGCGCCCGGCCTGATCGACCCGGTGACCGGCGAACTCCGCGAGACCAGCGGGCTGCCCGCCTGGCACCGAAGACTTGTCGCCGCGCTTCAGGAACGCCTGACCGCGACGGTCCTCGTGGAGAACGAGACCAATCTCGCCGCCGTCGCCGAACAGCGCGTCGGCGCCGCCCGCGACCAGGGCGCGGACAGCTTCGTACTGCTGTGGCTCGGCTTCGGCGTGGGCGCCGCACTCGTGCTGGACGGCAAGGTCCGGCGCGGCGCGTCGGGCGGCGCCGGCGAGATCGGCTTCCTGCCCGTGCCGGGGACCTCCGGGCTGCCCTCCGCCACCGCCTGCGACGGCGGGTTCCACACGCTCGCCGGCTCGGCGGGCATCTGCGAACTCGCCGAGCGCCACGGCCTGTTCGCCGAGGCCGGTCCCCAGGAGCCGCCCGCCGCTGCCGTCGTGCGCGCCGCCCACACGGCGGGCGCCGCGGGCGCCGCCTTCCTCGACGCCCTCGCCGCGCCGCTCGCGGTCGGCGCCGCGGCCATCAGCGCCGTACTCGACCCCGGCAGGGTGGTCCTGGGGGGCGAGGTCGGTCAGGCGGGCGGTACGGCGCTGGCGTCCCGCGTCGAGACCCGGCTGGCCGAGATGTCCCCCCTCCGTACGGAGGTTGTGGCGAGTTCACTCGGCGGTGCGGCCGTGCTGCGGGGAGCGCTGCTGACGGCGCGGGACGCGGCCCAGAACGACCTGTTCGCCCCACCGGGCTGACGTCGGATCCGGCGAGAGATCCGACGACAGACATGACGGCCGGTGCGGTCGGCGGTGCGCCGGCCGGCGTGGCAGTCGACGTCGCGCCTCACATCTTCCGCGTCGCCAGGAAGTCCTCGAACGTCTCCTTGCCCACGGCCCGTTCGGGCGCCAGCTGATCGCCCCGCCGGTAGCCCGCGTACGCCTTGCCGAACAGCGGCATCGCCACCAGCCGTCGCTTGTGGCCCGTCGCCCGCAGATACGCCTCGGCCAGATCCTCGAGCGTGCGGACCTCGGGACCCCCGAGGTCGGGCACCCGGCCAGCCGGCGGGCGCGTGGCCAGATCCGCCAGTCGCGACGCGACCTCCGCCGAACCGATCGGCTGGAGGCTGACCCGCGCCGGCAGCACCGTGGCGACCGGCAGCTTCGTCGCGCCCTCCAGCATCTTCAGAACCAGATCGTGGAACTGGGTCGTGCGCAGAATCGTCCAGCCGAGCCCCGAATCCTCGATCATCCGCTCGACGATCCGCTTCGTGCGGTAGTAACCGAGCGCCAGCCGGTCGCCCCCGACGACCGAGATGTAGACGAGATGCGGAATCTTCGCGCGCACGGCCGACTCCACCAGATGCGCCGCCGCTCTGTCGTCACCGCCGCGCGCCGAGGAGGCGCAGTGGACGACCACGTCCACACCCCTCAGCGCCTCGTCCAGCGCCCTGCTGTCGTCGTCGCGCAGATCGACGGCGTACGGCTGTGAACTCCGGCTCAGCGCGCGGACGGTGTGCCCGTCCGTGCGCAGTCGGTCCACGACCTGTCTGCCGAGTGTTCCCGTACCACCGGTCACGAGGATTGTCGCCATGGCCCAAGCCTGCCAGCGTGTGACGCTCCGCGTGACGAGAGGGTGCCGGGGAGTGTCGTGGAGATCCTGCCGAGTCTCCCCGCGACCAGTCGTGTTCCACCCCGCGGCCACCGGTCCGGCCACCGTCTGTGATCCAGCGCACACACCGGCCCCCGATGGCCGACGATCAGGCGTGGCACACTGGTTCCGTACCAGCAGCAGCGCACTCCGGGGTCGGTGTAATTCCGAACCGGCGGTTACAGTCCGCGACCCGACCGCTTCCAGCGGCCGGTTGACCAGGTGAAACTCCTGGACCGACGGTGAAAGTCCGGATGGGAGGCAGTGCGCGGCGGGCCGTCACCGGTATGCCGCCGTCGGCGGATCGTCCTCGGACGTTCCGTTCATCGGTCTCGGCGTTCCCGTGTGCGTTTCCCGTTTCTCTGTCGTCATCGACAGGCCCCGGAGTCCGTGCCCCAGAGGCAGGGAGGACCCGGTGGCCACCACCACAGCCGACATGGACGCCATGCGTCGAGCCATCACGCTCGCCGCCCGCGCGCTCGGCGCCACCAGCCCCAATCCGGTTGTCGGATGCGTGATCCTCGACGCCGCCGGACAGCCGGCGGGCGAGGGATTCCACCGGCGGGCCGGCGGCCCGCACGCCGAGATCCACGCCCTGCGCGAGGCCGGCGGCCGGGCCGTGGGCGGCACCGCGTACGTCACCCTCGAACCGTGCGACCACACCGGCCGCACCGGCCCCTGCGCCCGGGCGCTCGTCGAGGCCGGGATCGCCCGTGTCGTGTACGCGGTCGGCGACCCGAACCCCCAAGCCACCGGCGGCGCCGACACGTTGCGGGCGGCCGGGGTACGCGTCGAGCAGGGCCTGCTCGCCGACGAGGCGGAGGCGGGCAACGCGGCCTGGCTCACCTCCGTACGGCTCGGCCGCCCCTACGTCCTGTGGAAGTACGCCGCCACGCTCGACGGCCGGATCGCGGCGGCCGACGCCACCAGCCGGTGGATCACCTCCGCCGAAGCCCGCGCCGACGTCCACCGGCTCCGCGCCGAGGCCGACGCGGTCGTCGTCGGCTCGGGGACCGCGCGCGCCGACGACCCGCACCTCGCGGTCCGCGGCGTCGAGGGAGCCGTCCAGCCGCTGCGCGTCGTCGTCGACACCGAGGCCACCGCCGTACGGCCGGGGGCACGCGTCCTGGACGGTGCGGGGCCCACGCTGATCGCCGTCGCCGACGACGCGGACACCACGCACCTCAAGGCGGCCGGGCCCGGCGAGGAGCCCGTCGACGTCCTGCGGCTGCCGCGCGCCGAACGGGGCCTGTCTGTCCCCGATCTGCTCGCCGGCCTGCACGCGCGCGGCGTCCGTTCCGTACTTCTCGAAGGCGGCCCGACACTGGCCGGCGCCTTCGTCGCGACCGGGGCCGTCGACAAGGTCGTCGGCTATCTCGCGCCCGTTCTGCTGGGCGCCGGACCCGCCGCACTCGGCGACGCCGGAATCACCACCCTCACACGGGCGTTGCGCCTGCGGATGACCGGGACGGAACGCGTCGGCCCCGATCTCCGTATCACCGCCGTACCGGAACGCGCCGCACCCGCAAGCACCGAAGCCGCAAGCACCGCAGCCGTAGGCACCGCAGCCGTCGCAACTCCCAAGGAGCGTTGAGTGTTCACCGGAATCGTCGAAGAACTGGGTGAGGTCACCGCCGTCGAGAACCTCGGCGACTCCTCCCGCTTCCGTCTGCGCGGCCCCGCCGTCACCGAAGGCGCCAAACACGGTGACTCGATCGCCGTCAACGGCGTCTGCCTCACCGTCGTCGACCTCGAAGAGGGCGGCGAGTTCACCGCCGACGTCATGGCCGAGACCCTCAAGCGCTCCAGCCTCGGCGCACTCGTGCCCGGCGCCCGGGTCAACCTGGAGCGGCCCATGGCCGTCGGCGACCGGCTCGGCGGACACATCGTCCAGGGCCATGTCGACGGCACCGGCACGGTCGTGGACCGCAAGGCGTCCGAGCACTGGGAGATCGTCAAGGTCTCGCTCCCCGCCGATCTCACCCGCTACGTGGTCGAGAAGGGCTCCATCACCGTCGACGGCGTCAGCCTCACGGTGGTCGACGCGGGACCCGACTACTTCACCATCAGCCTCATCCCCACCACCCTCGCGCTGACCACCCTCGGCATCAAGGAGCCCGGCGACCCGGTCAACCTGGAGGTCGACGTGATCGCCAAGTACGTGGAGCGGCTGCTGGGCTTCCCCGCCCCGGACGCCGGGGGGCCGGTCCGATGAGCGCCATGCCCTCCTGGCCGGCCATGGACTGGCTGAACGCGGAGGCGTTCACCGCCTTCGGCCAGCACATCATCTGGTCCGACATGATCGGCAACTCCGTCGGCCTGATCGCCCTCGCGCTCGGCTGGCGGCGCTCGATCCTGACCTGGCCGGCGCAGTTGCTCTCCGGCGTCATCCTCGTCGCCGCCTACGCCTCGGCCAACCTCAGCGGCGGTGTCGGCAAGCAACTCCTCGTCATCGGCGTCGCGTTGTGGGGCTGGCGGATGTGGCAGCGCGGCCGGCAGAAGGCTCAGGACGGCACGATCGCCGTACGGTTCGCCACCTGGCCCGAGCGCTGGCTGCTCCTCGGCGGCACGGCACTGGGCACCCTCGCCGTCGGCGGCCTGTTCACCGCCGTACCCGATCTGTCCTGGAACCCCTGGCCCGACGCGTACATCTTCGTCGGCACCCTCGCCGCGATGGTCGCCCAGGCGCGCGGTCTGGTCGAGTTCTGGTTCGCCTGGCTCCTGGTCGACCTCGTCGGCGTACCGCTCGCCTTCAGCAGCGGACTCGCCTTCTCCGGCTTCGTGTACGTCGTCTACCTCGGTCTCGTCCTGTGGGGACTGCGTGACTGGTGGCTGCGCACCCGCGTCGGCACCCCGGCTCTGGAAGGAGCAGCAGCATGACCGCACAGCCCACCTGGTACTCCACCGACAACATCGAGGACTTCGCCCTCGACCCCGTGGAGCGGGCCGTCATGGACATCGCCGCGGGCCGCCCCGTCGTGGTCGTCGACGACGAGGACCGCGAGAACGAGGGCGATCTGGTGATCGCCGCCGAGAAGGCGACCCCCGAGATCGTCGCCTTCATGATGAGCGAGTGCCGCGGACTGATCTGCGCGCCCATGGAGGGCGACGAGCTGGACCGGCTCGAACTGCCGCAGATGGTCGACCACAACACCGAATCGATGCGCACCGCCTTCACCGTCTCCGTCGACGCGGGTCCGGCCCACGGCGTCACCACCGGCATCTCGGCCGCCGACCGGGCCACCACACTGCGGCTGCTCGCCGCCGGAAGCGCGGCCGAGCCCGGTGACTTCGTCCGGCCCGGCCATGTCTTCCCGCTGCGCGCCAAGCCGGGCGGGGTGCTCGTACGCAACGGACACACGGAGGCGGCGGTCGACCTGGCCCGCCTCGCGGGGCTGCGTCCGGCCGGGGCGATCGTCGAGATCGCGGGCGAGGACGGCGTGATGCTCCGGCTGCCGGAGCTGATCCCGTTCGCGCGCAAGCACGGCCTGACGATCATCTCCATCGAGGACCTGATCGCGTACCGGCGTACGGCGGAGCCCACCGTCCGCCGCGAGGCCGAGGTCCGGCTGCCCACGGCGTTCGGTGAGTT
Organism: Streptomyces sp. NPDC060366; assembly: GCF_042725135.1. Lineage (NCBI taxonomy): Bacteria > Bacillati > Actinomycetota > Actinomycetes > Kitasatosporales > Streptomycetaceae > Streptomyces > Streptomyces sp. NPDC060366. The sequence goes on from NZ_JBHXDC010000027.1 coordinate 18,208, forward strand.
CACCGCGTTCGGCTACCGGTCCACCGTCGACGGCGTCGAGCATGTCGCCCTCGTCCACGGTGACATCGGTGACGGCACCGACGTGCTCGTCAGGATGCACTCCGAGTGCCTGACCGGCGACATCTTCTCCTCGCAGCGCTGCGACTGCGGCCCACAGCTCCAGGCGTCGATGCGGCGCGTCACGGAGGCGGGCCGGGGCGTCGTCGTCTATCTGCGCGGTCACGAGGGTCGCGGAATCGGCCTGCTGTCCAAGCTGCGCGCCTACGAACTCCAGGAGCGCGGGCGCGACACCCTCGACGCCAACCTGGAACTCGGCCTGCCCGCCGACGCGCGGGACTACGCGGCCGGGGCGCGGATCCTCGAAGACCTCGGCGTGCGCAGCCTGCGGCTGATGACCAACAACCCGGACAAGATCGACGCGTTGACGCGGCACGGTCTCGACGTGACCGCCCGCGAGCCCATGCCCGTCCAGGCGGGCGAGCACAACCTGCGGTACCTGCGCACCAAGCGGGACCGGATGGGGCACGAACTGCCCTGGCTCGACCCGGCGGCCACGTCGGCCTGCGGCAACCAGTAACCACGACGCACACACATCGGCACAGCGGAACAACAGGAGAGACATGAGCGGCAAGGGTGCACCCGAACTGTCCGTCCGCAACTGCGGCGACCTGCGGGTGGCGGTCATCGCGGCCCTGTGGCACGAGAAGGTCATGGACGGACTCGTCGACGGCGCCCTGCGCGCGCTGCGTGAACTGGGCATCGACGAGCCGACCCTGCTCAGGGTCCCCGGGAGCTTCGAGCTGCCCGTCGTCGCCAAGGTCCTCGCCGACCGCGGCTACGACGCCGTCGTCGCCCTCGGCGTCGTCATCCGTGGCGGGACCCCCCACTTCGACTACGTGTGCCAGGGCGTGACCCAGGGCCTGACCAAGGTCTCGATCGACACCGGGGTGCCGATCGGATTCGGCGTACTGACCTGCGACACCGAGGAGCAGGCACTCGACCGGGCCGGACTCGAGGGCTCCAACGAGGACAAGGGGCACGAGGCCGTCACCGCCGCAGTCGCCACGGCGGCCACCCTGCGTACGGTCGCCGAACCCTGGCGCTGACGCTCCGGCGGGACCGCGTAGGGTGGGCGTCACCATGTCGAAGACGTTCGAGGAGCTCTTCACCGAGCTCCAGCAGAAGGCCGCCACGGGCGACCCCAGCACCTCCCGCACCGCCGAACTGGTGGACAAGGGAGTGCATGCCATCGGTAAGAAGGTCGTCGAAGAGGCCGCCGAGGTGTGGATGGCGGCCGAGTACGAGGGCCCCGAAGCCACCGCCGAGGAGATCTCGCAGCTGCTGTACCACGTCCAGGTGATGATGGTCGCGCGCGGGATCTCGCTCGACGACGTCTACTCCCATCTCTGAGCACCACCCCCGGCGGCGTACGGCCCCACCGACGCGGACGTACGGCCGCGCCGGGGCCCCTGTCCGCTGACATCCCTTCCGTGCACCGTTCCTTTCCTCGCTCCCACGCATACGTAAGGAAGCCGCTCTCATGCTGCGTATCGCCGTCCCCAACAAGGGTTCACTCTCCGGGGCAGCGTCGGCGATGCTCCATGAGGCGGGCTACCAGCAGCGCAAGGAGTCCAAGGAACTCGTCCTGGTCGACCCCGAGAACGAGGTCGAGTTCTTCTACCTCCGGCCCCGCGACATCGCGATCTACGTGAGCTCCGGCCGACTCGACATCGGCATCACCGGACGTGACCTGCTGCTCGACTCGGGCGCCGGCGCCGAGGAGATCCTGCCGCTCGGGTTCGCCCGCTCCACGTTCCGCTTCGCGGCGAAGCCCGGCACGGCCACGTCCGTCGCCGACTTCGGCGGGCTGACGATCGCCACCTCCTACGAAGGCATCGTCGTCAAGTACCTCGCCGACAAGGGCGTGGACGCCTCCGTCGTCCACCTCGACGGCGCCGTCGAGACCGCGATCGAGCTGGGCGTCGCGCAGATCATCGCGGACGTCGTGGAGACCGGCACCTCGATGCGCAACGCCGGCCTCGAAGTCGTCGACGAGCCGATCATGAAGTCCGAGGCGATCGTCGTCCGCCGCAACGGAGCGGACGCCGACGACCCGAAGGTCCAGCAGTTCCTGCGCCGCCTCCAGGGCGTCCTGGTCGCCCGTACGTACGTGATGATGGACTACGACTGCCGCGCCGAGCACCTGGAGCGCGCCGTCGCCCTCACGCCCGGCCTGGAGTCACCGACCATCTCGCCGCTGCACAACGAGGGCTGGGTCGCCGTCCGCGCGATGGTCCCGTCCAGGGAGGCGCAGCGCATCATGGACGACCTGTACGAGCTGGGTGCCCGCGCCATCCTCACCACGGCCATCCACGCCTGCCGCCTGTGAAGGACGTACCCCTGATGCCCGTGCCGGCCGCCCGCGCCGAACTCCCCGACCTGCCCGCCCTGCCCGTGACGTTCCGGCCGAACGGCACCCGCGTCGTCCTGCTCTCCGTCGGGACGGTCATGCTCGTCGTCATCACGGCCATGTCCGTGATGCTGGAGAAGCTGAACGCGGGGGAGCGCGTCAGCTTCGTCTTCGTCGGCCTGCTCTTCTTCGGAGTGCTGGTCCTGCTGAGCCGCCCCAAGGTCGTCGCCGACGCCACGGGTGTCACGGTGGTCAATATCACCCGCACCCGGCGGCTGGAGTGGGCCGAGATCCTGCGCGTCAATCTGCGGGTCGGCGACCCCTGGGTCTTCCTCGACCTGAGCGACGGCACCAGCCTGGCCGCGCTGGGCATCCAGCCCGGTGTCGCCAAGCAGAAGGCCGTACGCGACGCGCGGACGCTGCGCGCCCTCGCGGAGTCGCACGGCACCGGCGCGGAGTCGGCGACGGAGACCGGCGAGGACGTGGCCACGGACGCCGGTAGTGACGTCGGTAAGGATGTCGGCACGGACGCGTCCACGGACACCGGTCCCGCGTGAACATTGCGGTGCCCGTCCCAGTGGCTACTCTGGGGACGGAGGCGCCAGGTGCGCCCCGCCCCGCATCCGACGGCCGTGAGTACCGGCCCGCGGGGCATCCTGCGACCCGAGGAGTGACTCCCTCCAGCAATGGACGGATCATCCGGTAGTACCTGCGCCGCCGCCTTCGAAGAGGCGGCGGCATGACCATCCCCCTTCTGCTGCTCGCCGCGGCATTCCTTCTCATCCTCGCCAACGGATTCTTCGTGGCGGCCGAGTTCGGTCTCGTGACCGTGGACCGCCCGGACGCGGAACGCGCGGCGGCGGCGGGCGACCGCCGGGCCCGCGCCGTCGTCAGGTCCCTGCGGGAGCTGTCCTTCCAGCTGTCCGGCACCCAGCTCGGCATCACCATCACCTCCCTCGTCGTCGGCATGCTGGCCGAGCCCGCGCTCGCCCAACTGCTCGACGGCCCGCTCACCGCGACGGGTCTCCCCGAAGGGGCCGTGTCCGGTGTCGCCGTGGTGATCGGTGTCCTCCTCGCCTCCGCCGTTCAGATGGTCATCGGCGAACTCGTACCGAAGAACTGGGCGGTCTCCCGGCCGTTGCAGGTCGCGCGCTTCGTCGCGGGCCCGCAGCATCTGTTCGCCACCGTCTTCCGGCCCGTGATCGCCCTGCTCAACGCGGTGGCCAACCGGCTGGTGCGGCTGTTCGGCGTCGAGCCGACCGACGAGCTGGCCTCGGCCCGTACGCCCGGTGAACTGGTCTCGCTGGCCCGGCACTCCGCGCTGGCCGGCGCCCTCGAACAGGACACGGCGGACCTCTTCGTACGGACGCTGTCCCTCGGCCACCTCACCGCGCAGCACGTCATGACCCCGCGCGTGAAGGTCATAGCCCTCCAGTCGGACGCCACGGCGGCCGACGTGCTCAACCTGACGCGGGCCACCGGCCTCTCGCGCTTCCCGGTCTACCGCGAGCGCATCGACGAGATCGTCGGCATGGCCCACCTCAAGGACGCGCTCGCCGTCCCGCCGCACGAACGCCGGCGGGTGCCGGTCGGCCGGATCTCCGTGCAGGCCCAGCTCGTGCCCGAGACGCTGCCCGTGCAGCAGCTCCTGGAGCGTCTGCGCAGCGAGCAGCCCATCGCCGTGGTCGTCGACGAGTACGGCGGTACGGCCGGGGTCGTCACCCTCGAAGACATCATCGAGGAGCTGGTCGGCGAGGTCCTGGACGAGCACGACAGCGAGGGTGACGGACGGCCCGAACTCGTCTCCGTCGCCACCGACGACGGGCGTCCCACCTGGGACGCCGAGGGCAGTTGCCGGGTCCTCACACTCCAGCGGATAGGGCTCGAAGTGCCCGACGGGCCGTACGAGACGGTGGCGGGACTGGTCGCCGACCTGCTGGGCCGTATCCCCGCGCCGGGCGACCGGGCGGAGCTGCCCGGCTGGCGGCTGTCCGTCCGGCAGGTCGGTCGCTACCGGGCCGAACGGGTGCGGCTCGTGCGCACCGGCGACGTCCCGGTACCGGTCCCGGCCGCAGCCCCGGCTCGGGCCGCGGCGACGCCGAAGGCGACGGCCCTGACGACGGCCCCCGCCCCGGCCCCCGCCCTGACACCGGCGCAGGCTCCCGCGAAGGCGGAGGCGGCCCGGTGAGCGTCCTCCAGCTTCTCTTCGCCGTCCTGCTCGTCCTCGCCAACGGATTCTTCGTCGGAGCCGAGTTCGCGCTCGTCTCCGTACGCCGCAGCCAGATCGAGCCGCTCGCGGCCCAGGGATCGGCACGCGCCCGCCAGGTGCTGCACGGTCTGGAGAACCTTCCGCAGATGATGGCCGCCGCGCAGTTCGGCATCACCATCTGCTCCCTGACACTCGGCGCCGTCGCCGAGCCCACCGTGGCCCGACTCCTCGAACCGCTCCTCCACGCGGCCCATGTGCCCGAGGGACTCATCCATCCTCTGGGCTTCGTCGTCGCCCTCGCCGCGGTCGTCTTCCTGCACCTCGTCATCGGCGAGATGGTCCCGAAGAACCTCGCCATGGCCGCGCCGGAGAAGACCGCGATCTGGTTCAGTCCCGGACTCGTCGGCTTCGCCCGGCTCTGCCGCCCCGTCACCGCGGCACTCGGCGCCTGCGCCGGCCTGGTCCTGCGGGCCTTCGGCGTCGAGCCCAAGGACGAGGTGGAGGCCGTCTTCACCAGCGAGCAGCTCAACCGTCTCGTGGAGGACTCCGGCCAGGCCGGTCTCCTCGACCCGGAGGAGCAGGAACGGCTGGAGGACGCCCTGGAGCTCGGCTCCCGGCCGGTCACCGACGTCCTGCTCACCCGGGCCGGGCTGGTGACGGTGACGCCCGCCGTCACGCCCCGCGAGATCGAGGAGCTGACGGTGCGAACCGGCTTCTCCCGCTTCCCGGTCTGCGCCGACAACGCCGGGGTCTTCATGGGGTACGTGCACGTCAAGGACGTCCTCGACCTGGAGGAGCGGGAGCGCGCCGTACCGCAGCACATCTGGCGGCCGATGACGACCCTGCGGGCCGAGCTGCCCCTGGACGACGCCCTCACCGTGATGCGCCGGGCCGCCACGCACCTCGCGCAGGTCGCCGACGGGTCCGGCCGGGTGCTGGGGCTCGTCGCGCTGGAGGACGTACTGGAAATGCTCGTCGGTGAGGTACGGGACCCGGCCCACCGGGAGGCGACGCTGCCGGTGGCGCTGCGGGGCGGCGGCAAGGCCGGCCCGACCGATCCGTCGGAGCAGGTCCTGGCGCACTGAACGCGCCGGTCCTCACGCGCCGGACGGCCCCGCCCCCGCGGCGGCCCGTCCGGCGCGTGAGGACACCAACAGCTCACCGGCCCGGTGTCAGAGCTGCGGCGGATCTCCCGCCCCGCGCCCCCGGTCCACCGGCCCCCGGCCCGACAGCACCTCGCCGTACGCCTGCATCAGATCCGGCAGCCGCAGCGTGGCGAGATCGGCGCGTCCCGGCGTGCTGCCGTAACCCGAGAGCCGCAGATCGCGGTACGCGCAGCTCTTCTCGTACAGCGTGCGCAGGAAGCGGCCGTTGCCCAGCTCGTCGATCCAGCCCTGGTCGACCACATGGCCGCTGATGCTGCGCAGCTCGTCCAGCGACTCCTCGTCCCACACGTCGTCGTTCTCGGCGGCCAGCACCTCGCCGATCGCGGTCAGTTCGAGGGGCCGGTAGCTGGGGAAGTCGACGCGCGTCGTGAAGCGGGAGGAGAGACCGGGGTTGGTGGCGAGCAGCCGGTCCATGCCCTCCGGATAGCCGGCGAGTATCACCACGAGATGGTTGCGGTTGTCCTCCGCGCGCTTCAGCAGCACCTGAAGGGCCTCGTCGCCGTACGCGTCGCCCTTGCTGTAGCCCGAGTTGGCGAGGCTGTACGCCTCGTCGACGAACAGCACGCCACCGATCGCCGAGTCGATCAGCTCGTTCGCCTTCACCGCCGTCTGGCCCAGGAACTCGCCGACCAGATCGGCCCGCTGGGCCTCGACCAGATGGTCACCGCCGAGCAGCCCCAGCGCGTAGAAGACCCGGCCGAGGATGCGCGCGACGGTCGTCTTGCCGGTGCCCGAGGGGCCGGAGAAGACGAAGTGACGCTTGGGCGGCTGTACGGGCAGCCCCTGGCCGGCCCGTAACCGCGCCATGTTGAGCTGCGCGGACAACGCTTTGACCTGGCGTTTCACCGGTTCCAGACCGACCATCCGCTCCAGTTCGGCCAGCGCCTCGGCGAGCAGGGCCGGGTCGGTGGGGCGGTCGGGGAACTGCGGGGGAGCGGGCTGCGACGGTACGACCGCCTTCTCCCGTATCCCGTCCACGGGGTCCACCGGGTTCGGCGGAACACCCACGCCGAAGGGGGACTGGCCGTCGGCGCCCGGCCGCGGGTCGGGGCCCTGCGGATACTCGCCGTCGACCTGCGCGTCCAGCGCGTCCTGACCGAAACCGGCCAGCGCGACCGACGCGAGCCCCGCGGAATCGTCCGCCCCGTCGTACCCGTCGGAGTCGGTGATCGCCGCGAGCCGGGCGGCGGTGTCCATGAAGGTCGGGTCCGTCCGGTGCACCGCCCGGTACAGCGGCAGCGCGGCGGCGCTGCGCCCGGTCCCCTCGTGCGCGCGCGCCAGCCAGTAACGCAGCTCCTTGCGCTGCGGCTGTTCGCTGCGGCAGCGCATCAGCGATGTCGAGAGCAGCGGCTCGGCCTGTCCGTACATCTCCAGCCGGACGCGCGCCATGCCGCCGAACAGGCCCGCCTCGATGCCCAGCAGCGGGTCGTTGACGAGGGATTCGGTGTGGCGCACCAACTGGTCCCAGTCCTTGACCAGATAGGCCCGGCAGGCGTGCAGGAAACGCACATGCGGATCGGCGTCCACGGGCGGCAGCCCGGCGAGCGCCCGGTCCAGCTCGGGCACGTGCCGGCCGTCGAGCCAGTGCGAGGCGTGCGCGAGCAGCAGGTCGCGCCGGCTCTCCAGGACGGGCTGCACCCACCAGCCCAGCCAGTACCAGGAGTTGAGGGTGCGACGATGGCGGGAGCGCTGCTCGCCGAAGCGGTCACGGTGGCGGTACATGTGCAGCAGCGCGGTCGTGGTGTCGACCCGTAGCGCGTGCAGCCCCAGCCAGCCGTCCGCCATGCCGGGATCGAGCCGTACGGCCTCCCGGAACTCCTCCTCCGCCTGTGGATACGCCCCCATCGTGTAAGCATCCACACCACGTACCCACGCGAGATCGGCCGGGGCTCCAGCGCCCTGCGTGCCGATGTCCATCAGGCCCCCCACAAACCATGACCCCGTGATGTCCCGCCGGGCGGGCGCCCGTCGGCAGAGCGTGCTGAACCACCTTGTCGTGGACGGGAATTGACCCCTGACCTACCCAACCAAGGGGCATCGTACCTGCGCAGAGGGTGCGCGACTAAGGGCGCGGCCGTCCCGCCCGCGCCGGTGACCCAGGGTGATCGCTGGGTGAGGGACGGCGCCGGGAGGTGGCGAAGAGGGCAGAACGAAGCCCCCGATCACGGGGGAACAACCGGGGGCTTCGCGTCTGCGGCGGCTCCGAAAAGCCGCACATTGAGAACGTAAGACCTGTCCCACCCCTTGGTCAAGCCGAGTTGAGGCACCTTCGGGGCTGATTTCCGACTGCTCAGTACGGAGGGAATGTCCGGTCACCGTAGGTGACAGGTTCAACCTCTGGCGCATTCGCACGAGTTCCGGGCAGCCACTTGTATCCCTCCTGCCACTCGCGCACCAGAAGATCGGCGAAGGGACGCGAGGGATCGGCCGCGAAATGGCGCGTCTCCGCCCGCGTCCAGCCGTCCCAGAAGGCCGACAGGTCCGATCCGTCGCGTTCGCGGCCCCGTCGCCAGGACTCCTCGGCGCCCCGGTCCATCCACAGCAGCCTCGCCAGCCACGGGCGTACCGCCGCCCGGCCCGCGCCCACCCCCTCGATCAGGACGACCGGCGCGGGAGGCAGCGGAAGGGGCGCACGGAAGCGCCGTAGCGTCCAGTCGTACGGCGCGTACCGCGCGGTCGCGCCCTGCGAGAGGGGACCGATCACATCGTCGGTGAGCCGCCGTGTCCAGTCGAAGAACGCGTCGTGCGTGGCCAGGTCGTCCAGGTGCAGTACGGGTGCGCCGCCGAGCGCGGCGGCGAGCCGCGCGGCGAAGGTGCTCTTGCCGGAACCGGCGTGGCCGTCGACCGCGACCAGCCGGACCGGGCCGCAGGAGGGCGGCAAGGCGCGCAGTGTCGTCGCGGCTTCGGTGAGGTCGTCCACCCGGTCAGCCTATGCGCGCGGGGGCGCGGTCCGGCGCGGGCCCGCGCGGTGAATCCGCGTCAGTGGTGGAGACCAATATTGGTCGGGCGACGCGAGACGAATCGCTGGCCGAAGCCGTTCGGGAGCCGCGATAGTTGGCGGACTGTCGTGCACATACCAGTGAAGAGACCAGTGACCCGGGGGTCCCATGAACAGCCCAGCACCATCCTGGAACAGCCCGGCGTCGCGCCGTACGGTGCTCGCCACCGCCCTCGCTGCGGCCGGCGCGGGCGCGCTCTCCGCCGCGGCGCCGGCCCTGGCCGCCGCACCGTCCGCCCGCTCCGGCCCCTCGGCCGCCCACCGCCGCGTGGCCACTCCCGTGGACAACCGGTTCTGGAGCTCCGCCACCGACTGGCGCGGCGGTACGGCCAACGGCACGAAGGTCCTCTCCGGCAGCCGGTCCGGACTGGTCATCGCCACCCCCGCGGGCAGCACCGACTACGCGGACCCGCACACCGGGAAGACCAGCACCTGGGAGTACGCGACCTGGACCTCGCCCGTCCACCGCTCCAAGGTCCCGGCCACCGAGGCGATCGCCTCCTGGAACGCCGACACCCCCGCGGGCACCTGGATCCAGACCGAGCTGCGCGGCACCTACTCCGACGGCAAGGCGACGCCCTGGTACGTGATGGGCCGCTGGGCGTCCGGGGACGGCGACATCCGCCGTACGTCCGTCGACGACCAGACGGACGACCGCAGCAGTGTCTGGACCGACACCTTCGCCGTCGACGACCCGGCGAGCGGTCTGCGCCTCGCGTCGTACCAGCTCCGCCTCACGCTCCACCGCAAGCCGGGCACCACGCTCACCCCCACGGTCCGGCGGGTCGGCGCGATGGCCTCGGACATCCCCGACCGCTTCACCGTCCCGGCCGCCGGGCATCAGGTGGCGCGTGAGCTGACCGTGCCGCGCTACTCGCAGAACACGCACGTCGGCCAGTACCCGGAGTACGACAACGGCGGCGAGGCCTGGTGCAGCCCCACCTCCTCACAGATGATCATCGAGTACTGGGGCCGTAAGCCCACCGCCGCCGATCTGGCGTGGGTGAACCCGGACTTCGCCGACCCGCAGGTCTGCCACGCGGCCCGCTTCACGTTCGACCACCAGTACGACGGGTGCGGCAACTGGCCCTTCAACGCGGCGTACGCGGGCACGTACAAGGACATGAACGCCGTCGTCACCCGGCTCGGCTCGCTCACCGACGTCGAGCGGCTGATCCGCGCGGGCATCCCGGTCATCACCTCGCAGTCCTTCCTGGCGAGCGAGCTGACCGGCGCGGGCTACGGCACCTCCGGCCATCTGATGACCGTGATCGGCTTCACGGCCGCCGGCGACGTGATCGCCAACGACCCGGCCTCACCGAGCAACGAGGCCGTACGGCGGATCTACAAGCGCCGTGAGTGGGAGAACGTCTGGTTGAGGACCAAGCGGTACAACGCCGCGGGCACGGTTGTCTCCGGCACCGGCGGCGTCTGCTACCTCTACTGGCCCGTGGAGCCCACCTCGGCCCAGCGCAAGGCGCTGGAGGCCGTCGGCGTGCGCTGAGCCCTCCCGCGGGGCGCCGGGTGGTCTTCCAACCGCCCACCCGGCGCCACAGGCGCCCTCGGCCCTCGTCGGCGGGTCTGCAATACTGCGGATCTCCTGTGACAGCCGAGACCTGGGACGCGCGGATTTGAACAACAGGCAGCAGCGTGGTGAGAGTGAGCGGGCGCAGTTGCGCCGCTCCGAACTCATCGCCACCGGCCGGAAGTTGTTCGCCGACACGTCGTACGACGCCCTGTCGATGGACGACATCGCCCAGCACGCGGGCGTCGCCAAGGGGCTGATCTACTACTACTTCAAGAACAAGCGCGGCTATTACCTCGCCATCATCGAGGACTCGGTGATGGAACTGGTCTCGCTCGCCGCGGGCGGCGGTGACCTGCCGAGCACCCAGCGCGTACAGCGCACCGTCGAGGCGTATCTCCGGTTCGCCGAGTTCAACGAGGCCGCCTACCGGACGATCATCACGGGCGGCGTCGGCTTCGACACCCAGGTGCAGGCGATTCGCGACGCGGTGCGTACGGGACTGGTCTCCACCGTCGCCGAGGGCGCGTACGGCCGCAAGGACATCCCGCCGATCGCCAGACTCGCCCTGCTCGGCTGGCTCAGCAGTGTCGAGTGGCTGACGCTCGAATGGCTGGAGCACCGCGACGACCTGACCCGGGAGATCCCGCGCGATCTGCTGGTGCGGATGCTGCGGCACACGCTGAACACGATCGAGGAGTTCGCGCCGGAGTGCCCGGCGCCGCCGCCGGACCCGGACTTCCGTCCGTACACCGGCCGCTGACGGTCCGTCGGCAAGCATTCGTCGGCAAGCGTCCGCCGGGGAGCGCCGGACAGGCTCGCTGAGCCCGCCCGGCGCCCGTTGACGGAACGCGTGTCCCGAACGGCTAGTTGATCGCCTTGATCAGCTCACCGTCGGTCGTGTCGCCGCTGAGCTCCCAGAAGAAGGTGCCTCCCAGGCCCTGCTCGTTCTTGTAGTCCATCTTGGTGCCGATGGTGGCGGGGGTGTCGTAGCTCCACCAGTTGTTGCCGCAGTGCGCGTACGCCGTACCGGCCACGGTGCCGTTGGCCGGGCAGGTGTTCTTCAGGACCTTGTAGTCCTCGATGCCCGCCTCGTACGTGCCGGCCGCCGCGCCCGTCGCGCTGCCGCCCGGCTCGGACTGGGTGACCCCGGTCCAGCCGCGCCCGTAGAAGCCGATGCCGAGCAGCAGCTTCTCGGCGGGAACGCCCTTGGCCTTCAGCTTGGTGATCGCCGCGTCGGAGTTGAAGCCCTCCTGCGGGATGCCGTCGTACGACGTGAGCGGCGAGTGCGGAGCCGTGGGGCCCTGCGCCGCGAACGCGCCGAAGAAGTCGTACGTCATCGGCAGGTACCAGTCGAGGTACTGGGCCGCCGCGCCGTAGTCGGTGGCGTCGATCTTGCCGCCGTCGGACGCGTCGGCGGTGATGGCCGCCGTGACCAGGTTGTCGCCGCCGAACTCCGTACGGAGCGCGGAGGCCATGTTCGTGAAGGCGTCGGGCCCGCTGGTGTCGCAGGTCAGACCACAGGCGTTCGGGTACTCCCAGTCGATGTCGATGCCGTCGAAGACATCGGCCCAGCGCGGGTCCTCGACCAGGTCGTGGCAGGACTTGGCGAACGCGGCCGGGTTCTTCGCCGCCTCACCGAAGCCGCCCGACCAGGACCAGCCGCCGAACGACCAGATCACCTTGAGGCCGGGGTGCAGCTCCTTGAGCTTGCGGAGCTGGTTGAAGTTGCCCCGCAGCGGCTGGTCCCAGGCGTCGGCGACACCGTCGACGCTCTGGTCGGCGGTGTAGGCCTTCTCGTAGTCGGCGAAGGAGTCGCCGATCGTGCACTTGCCGCCCTGGACGTTGCCGAACGCGTAGTTGATATGCGTCAGCTTGTCGGCCGACCCGGAGGTCTCGATGTTCTTGACGTGGTAATTCCGGTCGTAGACACCCCAGTTGGCGAAGTATCCGATGACCTTCTCGCCGGCGGCTGTGGGGGCCGCCGCCGGGGCCTTCTCCTGGTCGGCCGCCGCGGTACCGGCGCCGGCGAGCAGGGACACGCCGAGAACGGCGGTACACGCCGCGGCGACGAGCGCCCGGAAACGGGCGCGGGGACGGTGCGGTCTGAGCATGAGGTCTCCTCGTGGGGAGGGAGATCGAGGCCCATGCCGTTGACTTGGCATGGACGCGGAGAGTGTTCACCGGGACGTTAGAAGGACTAGACCAGTGGGTCAATGGTGCGGACCAACTTCCCCGCACACTCGGCGGAAGCCGGGCGGCTCCTCGACAGCGGCCGGAGCACCGCTCGACGGCCGCCCGGCGACGGACGAACGGAACCCAAGCGGAACGGGTGCGGGACCTGAGCGCCCGTGACTCCACCCCGCCGATCGGGCATACTCAACGCGCCACAGCCGCTGGTCAGCCCGCCCCGTGATCCGGGAAGGCAGCATCGGCTGGGCAGGTATCCGGTCCGGGGACACCCCCGGGCCTCGACCGGCGGCGCCGCCACACCCTGGGTGAGCGACCGCCGTAGCGCCCCGAAAGGGAGGAGAGCGCCGCCATGCCCGACCGCGCCCCGCGACCGGTGGACCGTCAGTTGCCCACCGAGGAGTCCAAGGACCTGCTCGCACTCGTACGCGACATCATCGAGCGGGAGATCGTCCCCCTGGCGGCCGAGGAGGAGGCGGCGGGGCACTTCCCGCGGCAGAACTTCTCCCTTCTCTCCGAATCGGGCCTGCTCGGCCTCCCGTACGACTCCGAACACGGCGGCGGCGACCAGCCGTACGAGGTCTATCTCCAGGTCCTCGAAGAGCTCGGCGCGGCCCGTCTCACCGTCGGCCTCGGCGTCAGCGTCCACTCCCTGGCCTGCCACGCGCTCGCCTCGTACGGCACGGCCGACCAGCAGGCCAAGCACCTCCCCGCCATGCTGGGCGGCGGCCTGCTCGGCGCGTACTGCCTCTCCGAGCCCGCCTCGGGCTCCGACGCCGCCTCACTGCGCACGAAGGCCGTCAGGGACGGCGACGACTGGGTGATCACCGGCACCAAGGCGTGGATCACCCACGGCGGTGTCGCCGACTTCTACACCGTGCTCGCGCGCACCGGGGGCGAGGGCGCCGGAGGCATCTCGGCCTTCCTGGTGCCCGGCGACGCGGAGGGACTGGTCGCGGCCGCGCCCGAGAAGAAGATGGGCATGAACGGCTCACCCACCGCCCAACTCCACTTCGACGGCGTCCGGATCGGCGACGACCGGCGGATCGGCGACGAGGGGCAGGGCTTCGCGATCGCCCTCTCCGCGCTCGACTCCGGCCGCCTCGGGATCGCGGCCTGCGCCGTGGGCGTCGCCCAGGCGGCCCTCGACGAGGCCGTGGAGTACGCGACGGGACGCCTCCAGTTCGGCCGTCCCATCGCCGACTTCCAGGGCCTGCGCTTCATGCTCGCCGACATGGCCACCCGTATCGAGGCGGGCCGGGCCCTGTACCTCGCGGCGGCGCGACTGCGCGACGCCGGCCTGCCGTTCTCCCGGCAGGCGGCGATGGCGAAGCTGTTCTGCACGGACGCCGCGATGCAGGTCACCACGGACGCCGTCCAGGTGCTCGGCGGCTACGGCTACACGGCCGACTTCCCCGTCGAGCGCTACATGCGCGAGGCGAAGGTGCTCCAGATCGTCGAAGGCACCAACCAGATCCAGCGCATGGTGATCGCCCGGCACCTCGCGGGGCCCGAGACCCGCTGAACACCCGCCCGTCGCACCGGTCCGTCCGTCGGTCGTCACCAACCGGCGGACGGATCAGGCGAATTGACGAGTGGTCAGCCGGATCGACGCGTGATGGCGCGTCAGGCGGCGTGGCGCCGCAGGTGCGGCACCTTGAACGGGCGTGAACTCGGGCCGCCCGCGTGGGAGAACGGCTGTGTCCGCCAGTCCAGCCCCTGAGGGAGCGTCAGCAGCAGTGCGGTGTCCTGCTCCTGGGCGTCGAGCGACTCGTCGGCAGGCCCGGCATCCAGGGCCGAACGGCCCGTACCCGCACACACGTTGAGGACGAACGGGGTCCACGGGCTGGGGCAGAGCGCGTGCTCCGGCAGGCTGTCCTCGTCCGCCAGCAGGGCGATCGGCTGGGAGCAGTCCGGGCACACGACCCGGTACATCTCGAAGGTGTCGTAGAAGTCGAGCTCATCGGCCTCGACGGGATCAACGGGCTCCGGTTCGATACGTCCGGTGCGCTTCAGGCTCTGCATGGAGACACTCCCCCTCGGGTGGGCCGAACAGCCACGTGCGGCCTCGACCACAGCAAGCAATTCCCGTCGCGCGAGGCAGGTAACCGTAAGGTCTCGACGGACCCCGTGACATACCTGTGGTCTTCGTCACATGCCCGGCGCAGGTGACGATCCGGTACGCCCTCGGCTGTGCCGGAAGCCTCCTCGGGCAATAGGTTGATCCGCATGGAGGACCTGGATCGTCAGATCGTGCAGTTGCTCGTCAAGGACGGGCGGATGAGCTACACCGACCTGGGCAAGGCCACGGGTCTGTCCACCTCGGCGGTGCATCAGCGGGTCCGCAGGCTGGAGCAGCGCGGAGTCGTACGGGGGTACGCGGCCGTCGTCGACCCGGAAGCCGTCGGCCTGCCGCTGACCGCGTTCATCTCGGTCAAACCCTTCGACCCCAGCGCGCCGGACGACATCGCGGAACGGCTCGCCCCGATCCCCGAGATCGAGGCGTGCCACAGCGTGGCCGGCGAGGAGAACTACATCCTCAAGGTGCGGGTGGCCGCCCCGCTGGAACTGGAGCACCTGCTGACACGCATCCGGACCCTGGCGGGTGTCTCCACCCGTACGACGGTCGTCCTGTCCACGCCGTACGAGGCGAGGGCGCCGCATTTCTAGGGCTCGGTCCTCATAGGGCTCGGTTCGCCGCCGGGGCGCTCCGAGCCGATGCCGACGGTCGACCGTGCCCGGTCCGCCCCCTGCGTGCACTCGCCGTCCCGCGAGGCGGGAGACTGGGCGTCATGAACGATCGCGCCGCCCCCCGGACCCAGAGCGAACCCCGCACCGTGCTGCTGCGGGGTGGAGACGTCCACAGCCCCGCCGACCCCTTCGCCACGGCGATGGTCGTCGAACGCGGCCATGTCGCCTGGGTCGGCTCCGAGGGCGCCGCCGACTCCTTCGCCTCCGGTGTCGACGAGACCGTCGACCTCGAAGGCGCCCTCGTCACCCCGGCGTTCACCGACGCGCACGTCCACACCACCGCCACCGGCCTCGCCCTCACCGGACTCGACCTGTCCGGCGCGGGAACCCTCGGCGACGCGCTCGCGCTCGTACGCGCCCACCGCGCCGCGCACCCCGGCGACCGGGTGCTCCTCGGACACGGCTGGGACGCCGCGCGCTGGCCCGAGCGCCGTGCGCCCACCCGTGGCGAACTCGACGAGGCGGCGGGCGGCAGGCCGCTCTATCTGACGCGCGTGGACGTCCACTCGGCCGTGGTCACCACCGCACTGCTCGATCTGGTGCCGGGCATCACCGAGCTGGCCGGATTCCACCCGGACGCCCCGCTGACCGGCGACGCCCACCACGCCGTACGCGCCGCCGCGCACGCCGCCGTGACCCCGGCGCAGCGCACCGAGGCGCAGCGCGTCGCGCGCGCCCGCGCGGCGTCGCTCGGTATCGGCACGCTCCACGAGTGCGCCGGCCCCGACATCTCCGCCGAGGACGACTTCACCGGGCTCCTGCGGCTCGCCGACGACGAGCCGGGCCCGCGCGTCCACGGCTACTGGGCCGAGCGGATCAGCGACGCCAAGGGCGCGGCCCGGATCCGTGAACTCGGCGCCGTCGGCGCGGCGGGCGATCTCTTCGTGGACGGTTCCCTCGGCTCGCACACCGCCTGGCTGAGCGAGCCGTACGCCGACGCGCCCCACACCGGCGCCGCGCACCTCGACGCGGCCGACATCGCCGCCCATGTCACGACCTGCACCGAGGCCGGTCTCCAGGCGGGCTTCCACGCCATCGGGGACGCCGCGATCGGCGCGGTCGTCGCCGGGACGCGCGCCGCCGCCGAGACGCTCGGCCTCGCCCGGATCCGGGCCGCCCGCCACCGGGTCGAGCATGCCGAGATGCTGACCCCGGAGACCGTCGCCGCCTTCGCCGAACTCGGCCTCACCGCCTCCGTCCAGCCCGCGTTCGACGCGGCGTGGGGCGGTACGACGGGCATGTACGCCGACCGGCTCGGCGAGGAGCGCGCCGGCACGCTCAACCCGTACGCCGCGCTCCTGCGCGCCGGTGTCCCGCTCGCCTTCGGCTCGGACAGCCCCGTGACCCCGCTCGACCCCTGGGGCACGATCAGGGCCGCCGCCTTCCACCGCACACCCGCCCACCGGATCTCCGTACGGGCCGCCTTCACCGCCCATACGCGTGGCGGCGGGCGCGCCGTCGGCAGGGACGACACGGGGGTGCTCGTGCCCGGCGCCCCCGCCGACTACGCGCTCTGGCGCACCGAGGAACTGATCGTCCAGGCCCCCGACGACCGGGTCTCCCGCTGGTCCACCGACCCGCGTTCGGGCACGCCGGGACTGCCCGATCTCACCCCCGGCGCGGCCCTGCCCCGCTGTCTGCGGACCGTGGTGGGCGGTCGTACGGTGTTCGTGCGACCGAACGAGTGATGTACCCACGTCTCCGTACGGCCGACCGATGCTTACCGGCCACTGTCGCGACCAGCGGATCTTCCCCGCTGACCTGCTGGAACGGGTAATTTCCGCAGGTCGGGGGAGTGTTGACAGCAAGCACTCACCGGCCGGTAGGTTCGGCCGGGTCCACCAAAGGACGTCCGACCGGCAACTCCCACGCAGTCGTCGAACGCCGCTGGGTCATGGGGTGGTGTGCCGCACCGGCGCACCACCGCTGGGAGCCAGGTTCAGCGCCCGCGCCTCGGGGGCGGGGGAAGGTTTCTGCCGGTCGACGGGTGCGACCCGGGTAGGGCCCCGGCGTTCAGTAGACAACGGCTTTCGGTCGACCCGCAGCCGGCGGGTCCCAGGTCGGCCCGAAGGACGCCGGGACCCGATCCGCAGGCCCCGGATCCCTTGCCCGGCCGCCCGGACCGCCGGATTCCGGCCGCCCGTGCCCCCTCCTGTTCGACACCCCACGACCGCGTGGACGGACACCCCTCGCGTGCTCGCTAAGGTGGTACTTCTGCGTACGGCGATTAAGGGGCAGTTGTGAACGACGGTGGTCAGAGGCAGTACGGCCCGCTCGGCGCAGCCTTGGTGATCATCCCGACCTTCAACGAGGCGGAGAACATCAAACGGACCGTCAGCCGCGTGCGCGCGGCGGTCCCGGAGGCCGACATCCTCGTGGCCGACGACAACAGCCCCGACGGCACCGGAAAGCTCGCCGACGAACTCGCCGCCGACGACAGCCAGGTCCATGTCCTGCACCGCAAGGGCAAGGAAGGACTGGGCGCGGCCTATCTGGCGGGCTTCCACTGGGGCATGGAGCACGGCTACGGCGTGCTGGTCGAGATGGACGCCGACGGCTCCCACCAGCCCGAGGAACTGCCCCGTCTGCTGACCGCCCTCAAGGGCGCCGACCTCGTGCTCGGCTCGCGCTGGGTGCCCGGCGGCCGGGTGGTGAACTGGCCGCGGACGCGGGAGATGATCTCCCGCGGCGGCAGCACGTACTCACGCGCGCTGCTCGGCCTGCCGCTGCGCGACATCACCGGCGGTTTCCGTGCCTTCCGTACGGAGACGCTCGACCGGCTCGGTCTGGAGGAGGTCGCCTCGCAGGGCTACTGCTTCCAGGTCGACCTCGCGCGCCGTGCCGTCGAGGCCGGCTGCCATGTCGTGGAGGTGCCGATCACCTTCGTCGACCGGGAGCTCGGCGACTCCAAGATGAGCCGGGACATTCTCGTGGAGGCGCTCTGGCGGGTCACCGCGTGGGGCGTCGGTACGCGGGCGAACCGCATGCTCGGCCGGAAGCCTCTCTGAATCCGGCCGCCCCTCGTACGACAACGCGAGCCGCTGCCAGGCACACTGGACTCATGACGACCGGCGCACCGCCTCCCGCGGCCCCGAAGCGCTCGCGAGCGCGCAGAATTGTCCCTCTGGGCATCGCTCTCTGGCTGGTGCTCGAAATCTGGCTGCTGACCGTCGTGGCCGAGGCGACGAACGGGCTGACGGTGCTGTTGCTGCTGATCGGCGCCGGCATCCTCGGCTCGGTGGTGGTGAAGCGGGCCGGCCGCCGGGCGTTCCGGAATCTCACCGAGACGCTCCAGCAGGCGCAGCGGCAGCAGCAGGACCCCGACGCTCCCGTGACCGACGAGAGCGCGAACACCAGCTCGGGCAACGGCTTCCTGATGCTCGGCGGCCTGCTGATCATGCTGCCGGGGCTGATCTCCGACGCCGTCGGCCTGGTCCTGCTCGTGCCGCCGGTGCGGTCGATGCTGAGCAGGAAGGCCGAGCGGTCGCTGGAGCGCCGTATGCGCGCCGCCGGGCCCAGCGGCCTCGGGGACGCGTACCAGCAGGCTCAGCAGGCCAGGATGTCCCGCCCGGACGGCAAGGTCGTACAGGGCGAGGTCATCAGGCACGACGAGCCCCGCCCGCCGGGCGACTCGGACCGCGACGGGCCCCGCCCGCCCCTGACGCACTGAGGGCGCCGGCCCACCGGGCCGGCCCGCCGGCGGCGGACACGGCAAAGCAGTGGGCCGCGACACTGTGTGTGTCGCGGCCCACGGCTTCTCGCATGTGCTGTTGTGGCGGTACCGAGAGGGTCAGGCCGACTTTCGGCTGTCCCGCGGGTGCACCGCGATGTTCATGGCGCCGGAGCGCAGGACGGCCAGCCGTTCGGCCAGCACCTCCTCCAACTCCTCGCGTGTGCGTCGCTCCATGAGCATGTCCCAGTGCGTACGCGCAGGCTTGCCCTTCTTCTCCTCGGGACCATCCCCGTCCACCAGGAGTGCCTGGGCGCCACACGCCTTGCACTCCCACTCCGGCGGAATTTCCGCCTCTACCGAAAACGGCATCTCAAATCGATGGCCGTTCTGGCATGCGTACTCCACCGCCTGGCGCGGGGCCAGATCGATGCCGCGGTCCGTCTCGTAGCTGGTAACCACAAGTCGCGTGCCGCGGAGAGCTCGCTCACTCATGAATCGTGCCTCCCGGGCTTGTCGCCCACAGGACAGGTGTCGCTGTCGTCGTCATCCGGTCAACGTCCGGTCGGCGGTAAAGATTCCCGTAGCGGGTCATGCGTCGCCCGTCGTGCCGCCCCTTGTTTACCCACCAGTGCCCGGTTTGTCACATCTAGCGCTGGATGTCATCCGGTGTTTTCGCTTCTGTGACACGCAGTAACGGTCCGGCTGGCAGGCCAACGGCGTACACTACCGCGCTTTCACTTCAACGTCTAAATCCGGTCCGGTACGGGGTTTCCGGCCTCGGCCACGGCCCGGCGGACCGGTACCCGCGCCAGCAGCACGAACCCGATCACGAAGAAGATCACCAAGGAGAGGATCGCGTCCCGGTAGCTGCCGGTGACCTGATAGGCGAGGCCGAACACCAGCGGCCCCAGCCAGCTCAGACCCCGGTCGCTCATCTCGTACGCGGCGAAGTACTCGGCCTCCTTGCCGCGCGGCACCAGATGCGAGAACAGCGAACGCGACAGCGCCTGACTCCCGCCGAGGACCATGCCGATCGCGGCGGCGAGGCCGAAGAACCAGACCGGCTTCCCGGCGGGCAGGAAATATCCGGCCCCCAGGATCACCGTCCAGACGGCCAGCGAGGCGAGAATCGTCCGTTTGGCCCCGTGGGTCCGCGCCAGCCGACCCATGCCGAGCGCGCCCGCCACCGCGAGGATCTGCACCAGCAGTACGGCCGTGATCAGCGTCGTCTGGTCCAGCCCCAGCTCCTCGGAGCCGTAGATCGACGCCTGGGAGATCACCGTCTGCACGCCGTCGTTGTAGATCAGATAGGCGAGCAGGAAGGAGAGCGTCAGGGGATGGCGGCGCATGTCGCGCAGCGTGGCCATCAGCTGGCGCCAGCCCGTACCGACCGATCCCTCGCCCGCCTTGCCGCTGTCCCTCGCCACCCGCCGGTCGCGCAGCCGACTCAGTGGCACCAGCGTGAACGCGCCCCACCAGACACCGGCGGAGGCCAGACAGATCCGCACGGCCGTCGACTCCGAGACACCGAACGACTCGTGGCCGGTGTAGAGAATCAGGTTCAGTACGAGGACGAAGGCGCCCGAGGTGTAGCCGAACGCCCAGCCTCGTGAGGAGACGGCGTCGCGCTCCTCGGGGGTGGCTATCTGGGGCAGATAGGCGTTGTAGAGCGCCATCGACACCGACAGCGAGGCGTTCGCCACGATCAGCAGCACGACGCCCAGCACATAGCGGTCGCCGTCCAGGAAGAACATGCCCGCCGTGGCTCCCGCCCCGACGTACGCCGCGACGGCCAGCAGCGGCTTCTTGCGCCCCGTCCGGTCCGCCGCCGCGCCGGCCAGCGGCATCAGCAGTACGGCCACCACGATCGAGACGGACACCGAGTACGCGAAGACCGAACCGGCCCGCACCGGGATGCCCAGCGGATGGACGAAACCGTCCGCGTCGGCCGCGGCCTTCGCCACGGACGTCAGATACGGGCCGAGGAAGACGGTGACGACGCTCGTCGAGTAGACGGAACACGCGAAGTCGTAGAAGTACCAGCCGCGTTGCTCACGTATGCGGCCCGTCTCGTCGTCGGTCAGGTCCGCGGTGTCGGCGGTCACCCCGCGCCCCCTCATTCGTCCCCGAAGGGGACATCCGTACCGGTCAGTGCCAGAGCCCGCGCTCGGTCAACACCGCGCGCAGCGTCTCCAGATGATCGGTCATGATGCCATCCACACCAAGGTCCAGGAGGGCCCGCATCCGATCAGCCTCGTTGACGGTCCACACGTGCACCTGGAGACCACGGGCGTGCGCCGTCCTCACGAAGCGTTCGTCGACCACCCGCACACCGCTCTGGTCCTGTGGGACCTGCGCGCAGACGGCGCCCCCGCGGACGGGCACGGGCACCCCGTACGAGCGCAGCCGCAGGCCGAGAACCCCGCGCACGCCGTACGACGTGGCGAGCCGCGGGCCCGCCAGCCGCTGCGCCCGTGCGACCCGCGCCTCCGAGAACGAGCCCACGCACACCCGGTCCCAGCAGTCCGTCCGCCGGATCAGCCCGATCAGCGGGCGCAGGGCCGGCTCCGCCTTCATGTCGATGTTCCAGCGGGCGTCGGGGAACTCCTCCAGAAGGTCCTCGAAGAGCGCGAGCGGTTCACCGCCGCCGACCCTGGCCCTGCTGATCTCGCTCCACGACAGCTCGGAGATCCGGCCGCGCAGGTCGGTGACCCGGTCGAGGGTCTCGTCGTGGAAAGCGACGAGCCGGCCGTCGGCCGTGGTGTGCACATCGGTCTCGAAGTACCGGAAACCGAGTCCGGCGGCGCGCCGGAAGGCGGCCGCCGTGTTCTCGATCCCGTCGGCCGCTCCGCCGCGGTGGGCGAACGGGATCGGCCACGGATGGTCCAGATAGGGATGGCGTACGGGAGTCACGGCCGAAGTATGGCCTGCTCCGGAGAACCCCCGGCGACGACCGTGCCGCCGTCGTCCGTCGCCGGGACGACGAAGACCCGCAGGAACAGCTGGGCGAGCGGCCCTATCGCGAGCGCGTAGGCGATCGTGCCGATCCCGACGGAACCGCCGAGAACGAAACCGGTGGCGACGACGGCCACCTCGATCCCGGTACGGACCAGCCGTACCGACCGGCCGGTGAGCAGGTGCAGCCCCGTCATCAGACCGTCGCGGGGACCGGGGCCGAACCGGGCGGCGATGTAGAGACCGGTGGCCACACCGTTGAAGACGATTCCGCCGATCAGCAGCGGGATCTGTACGGCGAGAACGCGGCCGTCCGGGATGACGGCCAGGGCGCCGTCCATCGCGACGCCGACCACGAAGACGTTGGAGACCGTGCCGAGCCCGGGTCGCTGCCGGATCGGGATCCACAGCAGCAGCACGACCGCGCCGACGACGATCGAGACGACGCCCATGGTCAGACCGGTCAGTTCGGACAGGCCCTGATGCAGCACGCCCCACGGTTCCAGTCCCAGACCACCCCTGACCAGCAGGGCCGAACTCACGCCGTACAGCGTCAGACCGACGTAGAGCTGGATGAGTCGGCGGGGGAGCCGCTTCCCACGGAGAGCGGGCGTGATGGACAAGGCGCTGTCCTCCTGGAGTGGATCGAGTGGACTGGTGCGTGTCACTCTGTGGCGGGGAGACGAAGGCCAACCATGGCCAATTCGGGGAAGGTGGACTGATTTCAATGACTCAGTGGACTTCAGCGGTCGGGGCGGCTCAGCTCGCGCGCCAGCTGCACGCCCAGCAGCAGCGACCCGCCGGCCCCGGCACCCGTAAACCGCCCGCCTACCGCGCCCTCGCCGACGGCGTCAGGCTGCTCGTCCTAGAAGGCCGCGTCCCGGTCGCCGCCCGGCTCCCCGCCGAACGCGAACTGGCCCTCTCCCTCTCCGTCAGCCGTACGACGGTCGCCGCCGCGTACGAGGCCCTGCGCGCCGAGGGATTCCTCGAATCACGCAGAGGATCCGGCAGCTGGACGGCCGTACCGGCCGGGAACCCGCTGCCCGCCCGTGGCCTCGAACCGCTGCCGCCGGACGCCCTCGGCTCGATGATCGACCTCGGCTGCGCGGCCCTGCCGGCGCCCGAGCCCTGGCTCACCAGCGCCGTACGTGGCGCCCTGGAGGAGCTGCCGCCGTACGCGCACACCCACGGCGACTACCCGGCGGGACTGCCCGCGCTGCGCCAGACGCTCGCCGACCGGTACACGGCGCGCGGTATCCCGACCATGCCCGAACAGATCATGGTCACCACCGGCGCGATGGGCGCGATCGACGCGATCTGTCATCTCTTCGCCGGGCGCGGCGAGCGCGTCGCCGTCGAGTCGCCCAGCTACGCGAACATCCTCCAACTGATGCGTGAGGCGGGCGCCCGCCTCGTCCCCGTCGCCATGGCCGAGGGGCTGGCCGGCTGGGACATGCCGCGCTGGCGCCAGGTACTGCGGGACGCCGCGCCCCGACTCGCCTATGTCGTCGCCGACTTCCACAACCCGACGGGCGCCCTGGCCGGTGAGGACCAGCGCAGACAGCTGGTCGAGGCGGCGCGTTCGGCGGGGACGGTGCTCGTCGTCGACGAGACGATGTCCGAGCTGTATCTGGACGGGGACCGGCCCGGTGCCGAACTCCCGCCGCCCGTCTGCGCCTTCGACCCCGCGGGCAGCGCGGTCCTCACGGTCGGGTCCGCCAGCAAGGCCTTCTGGGCGGGTATGCGCATCGGCTGGGTACGGGCCGCGCCCGAGGTCATCCGCTCACTGGTCGCCGCCCGCGCCTACGCCGACCTCGGCACCCCCGTGCTCGAACAGCTCGCCATCAACTGGCTGATGGGCACCGGCGGCTGGGAGCAGGCGGTCGACATCCGGCGCACCCAGGCGGCGGAGAACCGCGACGCGCTGGTGGCGGCCGTCCGCCGGGAGCTGCCGAGCTGGGAGTTCGACGTGCCGCGCGGCGGGCTGACGCTGTGGGTGCGCACCGGTGGACTCTCGGGCTCGCGCATCGCGGAGGTGGGCGAACGGGTCGGCGTACGGGTGCCGGGCGGGCCGCGCTTCGGGGTCGACGGCGCCTTCGAGGGCTATGTGCGGCTGCCGTTCACCGTCGGCGGTCCCGTCGCCGACGAGGCGGCGGTCCGGCTGGCGGCCGCCGCCCGCCTCGTGGAGAGCGGCGCGCGCGCCGGCACGGACATGCCGAGGACGTTCGTCGCCTGACCTCCGCGCCGTGCGTGTGCGGACGGCGTTCGGCGGTCAGCCCTCGGCCGGTGCGGCGGTGGGCACCGGCGCCTGGCTCTTCCGCGGTCGCCGCTTGACCCGCGCCCGGGCGGGCGGGTCCGGCTCCGGGTCCGGTTCGGCCGTCCGTCCGGCGGTGTCGGTGGCTTCCGCCGTTCCGTCCAGCGGTGCGTGCCGGTCCGGCAGCAGATCCAGCACCGCCCGTCGGTGCGCGTCGCTCGTGGCGTCGTCGTACGGATCGGGCGTGGCCGGGACCTGGAGCCTGAGCACCGGTCCGGTGCCAAGCCGTGCGTAACCCCGGCCGGTGGGGGTCTCCGGCGTGGGGGTGGTGTGCGGCGGCGCTCCGAGGACCGATGCCAGCTCGTCGCGGGTGGCGGCGCCCAGCACGACCCGGGCGCGGGTGTGCGTCCGTACGGTCCGGCTGAGCGCGTCCAAGTTGTCGAGCTGCTCCGCCACGACCACCGTCACGTTCGCGGCCCTGCCGTGCCGCAACGGCACCTGGAGCAGCTCCTGCGGATCGGGCCGCCCGTCGGCGGCCGCCGGATGGGTGAAGGCGCTCGGCCGGTCCAGCAGGAGCCACAGGGGGCGTTTGGTGTCCTCGGGCACGGCGTGACCCGACTGCCTGGCGCGGTTGGCGGCGATCAGCCGCCGTTCCGTCTCGTTGGAGGCCCATTCGAGACCGGACAGGGCGCCCGAGAGCCCGCATTCCACGGCGAGGACGCCGCTACGCCCACTGAGGCTGGCGTACTCGCCGGTCCCGTTGCCGTCCACGATCACGACATCGCCGTGCGCGAGCGCCTGGAGGGCGATCGAGCGCAGCAGACTCGTCGTGCCGCTCCCCGGGCGCCCCGCGACGAGCAGATGAGGCTCCGTCGAACGGGCGCCCGTACGCCAGACCACCGGAGGGGCGTCACGGGTCTTGTCGCCCTCCATGACCGGCACGGTGCGCCGGACGGCGGCCGCGTCGGTGAAGCCGAGCACGGTCTCGCCCGGAGCGGTGACGAAGCGCTGGGCGGCGATATCGGTGGGAAGCGGGGGCAGCACGCTCATGACGAGCTCGTTGCCCTCCTCGTCCCAGTCGAAGAGGTACTCCCGGCCACGCCCGGACTTCGCGTGCAGCAGATGCTCGATCCGGACGCGGGAGGAGTCCTCGCCGTCGGTGAAGTAGGCCGGGTACGACACCCGCAGCCGGGTGAGACGCCCGTCGGCGTCGAACTCGTACTCGTCGAAGGCCTTGTCCCACTCGCCGCCGTGGGCGAAGAGCGGACTGGGGTCCTCCGGCACGGAGAAGTACGGCACCAGCGCCTCGTAAAGAGAGCGCAGGCGCTGGAGCTCCGCGTCGTTGGGCCCGGTGCGGCGAGGCGAACGGTCGCGCCCCTTCCAGCCGGCCACCGCCATCACCGAGATGAGGGTGAGGAGGGGGCCGTAAGGGAGGAGCGCGACCACCAGGACGCAGGCCGCCACCAGGAACAGCGCGGGACCACGCCGTTCCTTGGGCGTGGCGGCCCACTTCCGCCGTCCCGAGCCGGCCAGCAGCCGCAGACCACGCGTGATCGTGATCAGCGGATGGAGGACGTCGGTGGCGCTGTCGGCGGCCGAGCGGGCCATCACTCGGCTGCGAGCGATGTGAGCGCTGCCGCTGCTCAGAATGCGGGGGAGTGGTCGCCGGGCCACGTCTGTCTCCTGAAGGTGCGGAAGGTGCGAGAGGGACGGAAGGCGGTCAGAACTTGATCCCGCCCAGTAGGCCGGCGAGGCTGGCGCCTCCGGCCGTGATGCTCGGGGCGATGGCTGTGCCCGCGAGATAGAAGCCGAAGAGTGCGCAGACGAGGGCGTGGGACGCCTTGAGTCCGTCCTTCCTGAAGAAGAGGAAGACGATGATTCCGAGCAGCACGACGCCTGAGATGGACAGGATCATGAGGGGTTCTCCTGGTTGAGGGGGACAGTCACCATGAGTTGTTCCATGCTCACAGTAAGTATCTATGTGATAAAAGGTGCAAGTGAGTGAAATTCGACGAATTTCACTGGACCGGCGGACGGCGGAAGCTCGCGTGCCGCTTGATGCGGCCTCTGTAGCCCCGGAGCGGTCTACGGGGCAGTAATCTGTCGATTCACCCGTACGGCTCCACCGCCGTACACCCCAGGTCAGCGACGCGAGAGGCGGTTCACCGATGAGCGAGACCCCCGACGACGCGGCTTCGGCCGGCGCGGCCCCGCAAAGCGGGGCTCCCGGCGGCGGCGCTCCCGACAGCGACGTCGTCGAACTCGCCACGAAGGTCTTCGACCTCGCGCGCCGCGGGGAGACCG
Source organism: Streptomyces sp. NPDC060366 (assembly GCF_042725135.1). Classification (NCBI taxonomy): domain Bacteria; kingdom Bacillati; phylum Actinomycetota; class Actinomycetes; order Kitasatosporales; family Streptomycetaceae; genus Streptomyces; species Streptomyces sp. NPDC060366. The sequence continues at coordinate 44,643 of NZ_JBHXDC010000027.1, forward strand.
AGACGCTCGCCGCCTACGTCGACGCGGGCGTCCCCGTGAACCTCACCAACGACCGGGGCGACTCACTGGTCATGCTCGCCGCCTATCACGGCCACGCACCCGCCGTCACGGCACTGCTCTCGCGTGGCGCCGAGGCCGACCGCCCCAACGACCTTGGGCAGACGCCACTGGCCGGCGCGGTCTTCAAGGGCGAGGACGCCGTGATCCGCGCGCTGCTCACCGGCGGGGCCGACCCGACCGCCGGAACACCCTCCGCCGTGGATACAGCGCGGATGTTCGGGAAGACGGACCTGCTGGAGCTGTTCGCAGCGCGGTGAAGGGAGGCGTCGTAAATGTGGTCGCGGTGGCGAAATGGGTGGGTCATCATGACGTCGGGCCCGGAAGGGGCCACCGACGAGAGGCAGAGGAAGATGGTCTACACCAAGCAGGAGACGACGGTCGAGCGATGTTGCCGCGCGGCCTAGGCAGCCTAGGCATCCCCACACTCCGGTCGCGTCGACAGCTTGATGTGAGGCTCTCCCCATGTTCGATCCAGTCATAGCGCCGAGCGGCACGCTGCTCGGCCTGCTGCAAAGGGGGCGCGGCGACGGCACCCTGCACGCGCTGGCCGCACCCCGTGCCGAGGCGCTCACCGCCCTCAACCACTGCGTCATGAACGACCCCCGCCACGACTGGCAGGTCGAGAACCGCTCCCTCTACTACGCACGCCTCTACCTGGATCTCCACGGCGATCTCGACCCGCTCGAAGACCACCTCTTCCGTGCCGAGGACCACTTCGACACCGAGGAGTCGCGTACCGGGCTCTCCCTCGCCGTACTCGGCCACCTCGCCTCCTACGGACGAGACGACGCCCTGGCGCTCCTGCGCCGGTACGCCGTGTCGGGATCCAACTGGACCTGGGCGCTCGACGAGCTGGCCCTGCGCGACGACGACGCGGGTCTGCGCTCGCTCGCCCCGCCGATCCTCGCCCGATTCCCCACGACCGCCGAAGGCGACGCTGAGCTGGCGACCGCGCTCCGCGGCGCCTTCGAGCCCCGGCCCTGGCGCCTGTGGGCCGACGACCCGCGCGAGGCGGTCGCCGCCCGCGTCAGGGCGGCACAGGAACAGGGCTCCTTCGACCGATGGCAGCAGCAGATGCGGCCGACCGGTCCGCGCCCCGGCTGGAGCGTCCAGGCCGTCTTCGAGTGGGCGCAGGACGGCCTCGAACGGGGCACCACCCTGCATGTGCCCGCCGCCCGGTGTCTGACCGCGGTCGCGGGACCCGACGACCGTGCCGCGATCGTCGAAGCCGGCCGAAGCGCCCCCGCCGGCGCGCGCTCGGCCGCACTGCACTATCTCGCCGAGGCCCGCGACCCCGCCGTGCTCGACCTGATCGAGGCCGCCGCTAACGACCCGTCGGAGAGCCTGGCCGAGGCCGCGGTCGCCGCCTTCGAGCGGATGTGCGGCGAGGCGGCCGTCGACCGGGCGCGCGGCTGGGTGCACCGGCCCGACGCCCTCGGCGCCTCCGCGGCGGGCGTCCTCGCCTCGCGAGGCGGCGCGCAGGACTCCCCACTGGTACTGGGCGCACTGCGGGAGGCCGTACGGTCCGACGGACCCGACGCGCCGCGCCTGTGGACCCTCGTCGACGGCACCGGGCGGCTCGGCATCGGCTGCGCCGCACCCGTGCTGCGCCACGTGTACCGGGAGACCGCCTCCTCACAACTGCGCGGCCGTACGGCCAGGGCGCTGGCGGCCACCGACCCCTCGTACCCCACGGGATTCGCCGTCGAATGCCTCTGGGACTGCGAGGAGACCACCAGAGAGGTCGCCGCGCTCCACGCCGAGACCGGTGACGTACGGGTCGCCGACCGGCTGCGGCGGCTCGCCGCGGATCCGGCCGAGGAGGCCGAGGTGCAGACCGCCGTACGGAGCCGGATCGGGCCGGACGCGCCCGCCGTCTGACAACGCCCCCCGCCCGGGGCAGACCGGGCGGGGGTCCACGCGAGCGTGCTTCCGGGCGTCGGCGGCTTCTACCGGGCGGGCATGGCCGTACGGACTCCAGCAGATGAACCGCCCGGCGCACTCCGGTTTTGATCAGGGGCGCGAACGGTTGCACAGCGGCCGAAGTTCCGCTCGGGCCCCGGAAACACCAATGCTCACGGGACGTTTCCCACGCGGAAAGATCCACGTTGGCGGGACCACCCTCGGTACGGCGACAACACGGGTATGCGTGTCGTCATCGTCACCGAATCCTTCCCGCCCGATGTGAACGGCGTGGCGCACTGCGCCCTCCAGACCGCCCGGCACCTCGTCGCCCGCGGCCATGACCCGCTCGTCATCGCACCGGCCTCGTCGTCCGCGGCATTCGCGGGCGCCGGGACCGCCTCCCTCTCCCTGTCCCCCTCCGGCTCCCTGTCCCCCTCCGGCTCCCCGTCCCTCTCCGCCTCTCCCCGCACCAACGACTCCGACGCACCGTGCCCCGTGGTGCGCGTCCCCTCCCTGCCCCTGCCCGGCTATCCCCAGGTACGCGTAGCCCTGCCCAGCCGTCGGGTCGCCGCGACCCTCGCGGCGCACGGGGCCGATCTCGTGCACCTCGCCGGGCCGTTCGTCCTCGGCGTACGCGGCATGGCGGCAGCCGCACGGCTGGGAATACCCGCCGTCGCCGTCTACCAGACCGACCTCGCCGGCTACGCCCGCACCTACATGGGCGCGGGCGAGGCGGCGGCCTGGCGGCGGCTGCGCGCCGTGCACAGCGCGGCGGACCGCACGCTCGCGCCGTCCAGCGCCGCCGTGAAGGACCTCGAAGAACACCGCGTCCCGCGCGTCAGGCTCTGGCCGCGCGGCGTGGACACCGTCAGGTTCCGGCCCGAGCTGCGCGACGAGGAACTACGCCGCTCCCTCGCGCCCAACGGCGAGCTGATCGTCGGATACGTCGGCCGGCTGGCGCCCGAGAAGCACGTCGAACTCCTCTCCGGAGTCTGCGAGCTGCCCGGCGTGCGGGTCGTGATCGTCGGGGACGGGCCGAGCGAGCATTCCCTGCGCGCGACGCTCCCGGGCGCCGTGTTCCTCGGCCGCCGGACCGGGGACGAACTGGCGCGGATCTTCGCCTCGTTCGACGTCTTCGCGCACACCGGGCCGTACGAAACGTTCTGCCAGACCGTCCAGGAGGCCATGGCCAGTGGCACACCCGTGGTCGCCCCGGCGGCGGGCGGACCGCTCGACCTCGTCGACCACGGCCGTACCGGGCTGCTGGTGCCGCCCCACGACGCGCGGGCCGTCGCCGACGCCGTCCGGAACCTCCAGGCCGCCCCGGAACTGCGAGCCTCCTACGGAAGCACGGCGCGGGCCACGGTCGAGGGCAGGACATGGGCCGTGGTGGGCGACCAACTGCTCGACCACTACGCCGAGGTACTCGGCGAGCGCACGGCCGTGGTCGCATGAGCGGCACGGACGCCGCCTCCCGCGGCATACGGATCGTGCGGCTGGCCAACTTCGTCACCCCGGCCTCCGGCGGCCTGCGGACCGCCCTCCAGGAGCTCGGTTCGGGCTACCTGGCCGCCGGGCACGAACCGGTCCTGATCGTCCCCGGCGAGCGTCCGAGCGACGAACGCACGTCACAGGGGCGGGTGATCACCCTGCCCGGAGCGGTGCTGCCGGGCACCGGCGGCTACCGGGTGCTGACCGACCGCCGACGCCTGAGCGCCCTGCTCGAAAGCCTCGCCCCCGACCGCCTGGAGGTCTCCGACCGCACCACCTTGCGGTGGACGGGGGAGTGGGCACGGCGCAACCGGATCCCCGCCGTCATGGTGTCCCACGAGACCGCCGACGGTGTGCTGCGCACGTGGGGCGTACCGGCCGTGGCGGCCGGACGCGCCGCCGACCGGCTCAACCGCCGCAGCGCGTGGTCGTATTCACGGATCGTGTGCACCACCGAGTGGGCCGAGCGCGAGTTCGTCCGGATCGGCGCGCGCAACGTGGTGCGCGCGCCGCTCGGTGTCGACCTGCTGCGCTGCCGGCCGGACCGGCGCCGCGAGGCGCTGCGCGCCAGGTACGCGCGCGGGGCCGATGTCCTGCTGCTGCTCTGCTCGCGGCTGTCCGTGGAGAAGCGCCCGGCCGCGGCGCTCGACGCCCTCGCCGCGCTGCGCGCCCAGGGAGTGAAGGCGGCGCTGGTGGTCGCCGGGGACGGCCCGCTGGCCGCCGCGCTGGCGCGCCGGGCGCGCGAACGGCGGCTGCCCGTGGTGTTCCTCGGGCACGTGGGCGACCGGGAGGAGCTGGCGGACCTCCAGGCCGCCGCGGACATCTGCCTGGCGCCCGGTCCGGCCGAGACGTTCGGCCTGTCCGCGCTGGAGGCACTCGCCTGCGGTACCCCGGTCGTCGCCAGCGCGTCGTCGGCCCTCCCGGAGATCCTGGGCGCGGCGGGCGGCACGGCGACGGACACACCGGGCGCGTACGCCGACGCCGTACGAGAACTCCTCGACCGCCCGGAGGCCGCCCGGCGGGCCGCCGCGCGGGCGCGGGCCGAACTCTTCGGGTGGGACCGCGCGGTGGCGGCCTTCCTGGCGGTCCACGAGGCATCCGCGAGCTCTGTCACGGAGGTGCCGGCGGCGCCCGCGACGCCCGTCAGGCTGCCGCCCGTCTCATCCGCCTCGCCCATGGTCGCGGCCTCGGCGACGGTGTCGCCGGAGCCGTCCGTGGGGCAGCCGTCCGTGGCCGTATCGCCGGCGCGTCCTCCCGGCGGGGGCGCGCGATGACCGTGTACGCGAACGCCGGGGCGCCGACCGAAGCCGCTCCCGCCGTGGAGACCTCCGTACCGAGGCCGCTGCGGTTCGCCGCGCTCGGCGACTCCCTCACCGCGGGTGTCGGGGACCGCGTCGAGGGCGGCTGGCGCGGCTGGGCGGTACTGCTCGCCGGGGCGCTCACCCCGGCGGGCGCGACGGCCTGCGCACCGCCGGGGTCCGCCGCCCCCGCCACCCGGGCCGAACCCGCCGCCCCCTTCCGCAACTTCGCCACCAGCGGCGCCCTGACCCGTGACGTCCGTGCGGAACAGACCCCCGCCGCCCTCGCCTTCGGCCCCGACATCGCCTCCGTGGTCGTCGGCGTCAACGACACCCTCCGCCGTGCGTTCGACATCGCCTCCGTCGCCCGCGACCTCGACGAGGTGTGCGCCGCCCTCACGGCGCGCGGCACCGTCCTGCTCACCGCCTGCCTCCCCGACCCCGGCATCATGCTCGGCCTGCCCGCGCCGCTCGCCAGACCCCTCGCGCGCAGACAGCGCGCGGTCAACACCCTCGTCCACGCGCTCTCCACGCGGTACGGCGCCGTCCATCTGCACGCCGCCGACCCGGCGTGGGTCGCCGATCGTTCCCTGTGGAGCCCCGACCGGCTGCACCCCGGCGAACGCGGCCACCGGATGATCGCCGCGCGGTTCCACGCGATGCTCACCGCGCGCGGTCTGACACTGGGCCCGCCACCGCCCCAGGAGCCCGAACGGCCGCCGCCCACCCGGACGGAGGCGCTGCTCTGGCTGGCCACGGCGGGCACCGGCTGGATGGTGCGCAGAAGCACCGATCTGCTGCCCGAACTGCTGTGGCTGGCGGGCGGCGAGATGCGCCACTGGGCGCGCGGCACCGCCACCCGTCTCGATCTGCGCGCCGAGCACGCGCTCTCCCGTGCGCTGACAGCCCTGCCGCCGACCCGTCCGCTTGCGAGAATGGGGGAATGACTGGGCGCTGGGAATTCTGGATCGACCGTGGCGGCACCTTCACCGACGTGGTGGGGCGGCGGCCCGACGGACGTCTCGTCACACGGAAGCTGCTCTCGCACAACCCGGAGCAGTACGACGACGCCGCGGTGGCCGGGATCCGGCTGCTGCTCGGCGTGGCACCGGACGATCCGGTGCCCGCCGACCGCGTCGACGTCGTCAAGATGGGCACCACCGTCGCCACCAACGCACTGCTGGAGCGCCGTGGTGAGCCGACCGTCCTCCTCGTGACCGAGGGCTTCGGCGACGCCCTGCGGATCGCCTACCAGAACCGGCCCCGTCTCTTCGACCGTCACATCGTGCTGCCGGAGGCGGTCTACGAGCGCGTCATCGAGGTGCCCGAACGCGTCGACGCGCACGGTGCCACCGTTCGGCCGCTGGACACGGCAGCCGTCGCCGAGCGGCTGCGGGAGGCGTACGACGACGGCTTCCGCAGCGCCGCCGTCGTCCTCGTGCACGGCTACCGCCACCCCGATCACGAGATCGCCGTCGCCGAAGCGGCCCGCGCGGCGGGCTTCACCCAGGTCAGCTCCTCCCACGAGGTCAGCCCGCTGATCAAACTGGTACCGCGCGGCGACACCACCGTCGTGGACGCCTATCTCTCCCCGATCCTGCGGCGCTACGTCGACGAGATCGCCTCCGAACTCCGCGACATCCGGCTGATGTTCATGCAGTCCAACGGAGGGCTGCGCGAGGCGGCGCACTTCCGTGGGAAGGACGCCGTGCTGTCCGGACCGGCCGGCGGTGTCGTCGGCATGGCCCGTACCTCCGGACAGGCGGGCCACGACCGCGTCGTCGGCTTCGACATGGGCGGCACGTCGACCGATGTCTCGCACTACGCGGGCGAGTTCGAGCGCGAACTGGGCACACAGGTCGCCGGGGTCCGGATGCGGGCTCCGATGATGAACATCCACACCGTGGCGGCCGGCGGCGGCTCCGTGCTCCACTTCGACGGCCAGCGCTACCGCGTCGGCCCCGACTCCGCCGGCGCCGTGCCCGGCCCCGCCTGCTACCGCCGGGGCGGCCCGCTCACCGTCACCGACGCCAACGTGATGCTCGGCCGGGTGCAGCCGGACCACTTCCCCGCCGTGTTCGGACCGGACGGCGACCAGCCGCTGGACGCCGACGTGGTGCGTGAGCGCTTCACCGCGCTCGCCCGCGAGGTCGAGAAGGCCACCGGCGTACGGCGCGAACCGGCCGAAGTCGCCGCCGGCTTCCTGGAGATCGCCGTGCTGAACATGGCCAACGCCGTCAAGAAGATCTCCGTGCAGCGCGGCCACGACATCACCCGCTACGCCCTCACCAGCTTCGGCGGCGCGGGCGGCCAGCACGCGTGCGCCGTCGCGGACGCGCTCGGCGTCGACACGGTGATCGTGCCCCCGCTCGCCGGGGTCCTCTCCGCGTACGGCATCGGGCTCGCCGACGCCACCGCCATGCGGGAGCAGTCGGTGGAGGCCGAACTCGGCGACGGCGCCCCGGAAGACGGCGGTGCCGACGGCGACGGTGACGGTGATCGCGGTGACGGTGACGGCGGCACGATCGGCCGGGTGCGCGAACTGTGCGCCGCCCTCGCCGAGCGCACCCGCGCCGAACTGCGCGCCGACTCCGTCCCGGACGCCGCGATCACCACCCACGCGCGCGTGCTGCTCCGGTACGCCGGAACGGACGCGAGCCTCGCGGTGCCCCTCGGCGGCGCCGCCGAGATGAAGACGGCCTTCGAGAAGGAACACCGCTCGCGCTACGCCTTCACCATGGACAAGCCCCTGGTGGTGGAGGCCGTGTCGGTCGAAGCCGTCGGGAAGGCCGCGTCGCACGGCACGTACGCGGCCGAGTCGACCTCCGTGGAAGGCGACGACGGGTCCGTACGGCCCGCGAAGGTACGGATGTTCGTCGACGGCACCGAGCGCGACTGTCCGCTCCTGCGGCGCGGAGACCTGCGGCCCACCGACACCGTGGCGGGCCCCGCGATGATCGCCGAGGACGACGCGACGACCGTGGTGGACGCGGGCTGGCAGGCGGCGGTCGGCGACCTCGGGCATCTGCTCCTGACCCGGGTACGCCCCCGCCCCACCAGGGTCGCTGCGGGCACCGACGTGGACCCCGTACTGCTCGAAGTCTTCAACAACCTCTTCATGGCCATCGCCGAGCAGATGGGCGTACGGCTGGAGAACACCGCCCACTCCGTCAACATCAAGGAACGGCTCGACTTCTCCTGCGCCCTCTTCGACGCCGACGGCAACCTGATCGCCAACGCGCCGCACATCCCCGTCCACCTCGGTTCCATGGGCGAGTCCATCAAGGAGGTGCTGAAGCGCGACGAGGGCTCGATCCGCCCCGGCGACGTGTACGCGGTCAACGACCCCTACCACGGAGGCACCCATCTGCCCGATGTGACGGTGGTGACGCCCGTCTTCGACGAACAGGGCGAACGGCTGCGCTTCCTGGTCGCCTCGCGCGGCCACCACGCCGAGATCGGCGGCATCACGCCCGGTTCGATGCCCGCCTTCAGCCGGACCATCCACGAGGAGGGCGTGCTCTTTGACAACTGGCTCCTCGTACGCGACGGCAGGCTCCGCGAGGCCGAGACCCGCGAACTGCTCGCCACCGCGCCGTACCCCTCCCGCGACCCGGACACCAACCTCGCCGACCTGCGCGCCCAGATCGCCGCCAACGAGAAGGGCATCGCCGAACTGCGCCGTATGACCGAGCAGTTCGGCCACGACGTCGTCGACGCCTACATGGGGCACGTACGGCGCAACGCGGAGGAGTCCGTACGCCGCATCATCGCCGGGCTGAGCGACGGGACGTACCGCTACGAGACCGACAACGGCGCGGTCATCGAGGTCGCCGTGCGCGTCGACCGCGAGGCCCGCGGCGCGGTCGTGGACTTCACCGGCACCTCGCCTCAGCAGGAGGGCAACTTCAACGCGCCCAAATCCGTGGTGATGGCGGCCGTCCTGTACGTCTTCCGGACACTGGTCGCCGACGACATCCCGCTCAACAGCGGCTGTCTGGCGCCGCTGGACGTGCGGGTGCCGGACGGCTCGATGCTTTCGCCGGCCTTCCCGGCGGCGACGGTGGCGGGCAACGTGGAGACCTCGCAGGCCGTGACAGGGGCGCTGTACGCGGCGCTCGGCGTCCAGGCCGAGGGCTCGGGCACGATGAACAACCTCACGTTCGGCAACGAACGGGTCCAGTACTACGAAACGGTGGCCAGTGGATCGGGCGCGGGGGAGGGCTTCGACGGCGCCGACGCCGTCCAGACCCATATGACCAACTCCCGCCTCACCGACCCCGAAGTGCTCGAATGGCGCTACCCGGTGCGGGTCGACGGATTCGCCGTCCGGGACGGCAGCGGCGGCCGTGGCCGCTGGACCGGCGGGAACGGAGTCGTACGCCGCATCCGCTTCCTGGAACCCATGACGGTGACGCTGCTGACCGGGCACCGCACCGTGCCGCCGTACGGAATGGCGGGCGGCGGGACCGGCGAACTGGGCGGCAACGAGGTGGAACTGGCCGACGGGACGCGTACGGCGCTGAAGGGGGTCGACTCGGTCGACGTGGCCGTGGACGATGTGCTGGTGCTGCGCACCCCGGGCGGCGGGGGATACGGAACGCCACCGTCGCCACCGCGCTGAACTCGCCCGGCACGGCGGGCCGGTGGGCGGGCGGCGCTCTGCCCGCCCACCCGCGGAGGCCGCTGGGGCTTCTGCGTCGTTTCGACCGTTGTCGGTCCGAGGACCTAATCTGTTCAGCGTGACTTCGCCTGCCTCGACGGACCCCGTTCCGCCCCAGCTCAGCGCGGGGCCGCGGCTCGCCCAGGGCCCGGCCGCCGACGAAGGGCTGGCGCGGCGGCTGCGCGCGCTCGCGTGCACCGCGCCGCTGCACGACCTCGACACCCGCAAGGCCAATCTGGCGGGCGAGTACTCCGTCTACGCGATGGCGGAGGTCGCGCTCTCGGCGATCGACCTCGTGACGCTCAACATGGACTTCGACACCGGCGCGGACCACGAGCAGATAGTGGCCAGACTCCTGCCGCGCGTCGCTGCCCAGGCACCGCACCGCCCGGTCACCGAGCACGAGCGGGTCGCCCGCTGGGTGCTGGAGAACCTGATCAACGTCGGCAGCGTCGACCGCGGATTCCGCGCCGTGTACGGCACGTTCGGCGCCGACGGCGTCTACACCCGCCGCGACTACGACTTCAAACTGATCGAGGAAGTCCCCGGCCACGGCGGCAGCGTCTATCTGCGCACCACCGACGAAGCGGTGAACGTGCTGGTGGGCGCGTTGGACACGGACGTCACCAGCGCGCAGATCGCCGCCGAGGTCAAACTGGAAGTACTGATCAACAGGGGGCGGCTCGCCGACGCCCAACTCGCCGCCGAGCAGGCCCGGTACCGCACCGTGCAGTACGCGGAAACGCTGCGCAGAACCCTGGAGGCGACCCGGCGCAACGTCCGCGCGGTCGACTGGCTCAACGCCGTGCCCGACATGATCGACGAGGCACTCGACCATGTCGCCGACCGCTACCGCCACGAGAACGCCATCCTCAACAACATCCGCAAGTCACGTGACGAGGCGGAGACCGGCGCCGACCCGAAGACGGCCGAGCACAAGCGGCGCGCCGCCGAACTGGTCGACATCGTCAAGGACTGCATCCGCAGACACACCCAGCTCCAGTCCCGGCTGCTGGAGGCCGGCCCGCTGTTCCGCGCCGAGCAGGACCGCCAGGCGTTCGCCGGACCCACCACGCGGACCGGGCTCGATCTGTACGGCCAACTCGTCGCCCCGCTCCTCCCGCTGCCGGTCGACCGGGCGAGCCGGGTCACCGACGCGTTCTTCGCCCGCGGCACCGGCCTGCGCACGCCCGCCTCCGTGCGGGTGGGCGACCTCGTGGATCTGCTGCTCACCCCTCCCGTGGAGCGCGAACACCTCGGCGCGGAGATGCCCGAACCCGATCTGATCGCGACACCCGACGACAGCCGTTTCAGCGAGGAGCAGCTGGCGAGCGCGATGGAGCTGCTCGACCTGGAGCACGACGCGCCACGCAGGCTCTCGGGCCTGCTCGCCGAGGCCCGCCGCCGCGATCCCGACCTGCCCTATCTGGTCGCGCTGCTCGCCGTCCACGCGGCCAGTCCGCCGGTCGGTACGGCCTACCGGCAGGGCGAGGAGCGGCTGTTGTTCGCCGTGGACGACGGAACGCCCCTCGACGACCCGGAGTTCGGCGGGGCCGATCTCATAGTGGGCATGGCTCTCCTCGACGCCGCGGGCATGACCGCCGACCGTACGGAGGCGGCATGACGCCCACCGTGACCGCCAGCAAAACCCGAATCACCCTCAACAGAACGACCCTCAGCAAGGAGCAGCGGCCGTGAGCGACCACCAGGCAGAGCACGCCGCCGCGTGGAGCGAGCCGGGCAGCACGGAGACGGCCCGCGCGTCCGCCCCCGCGCAGGGCGGCGGCGTCACCCCCGCCGACGCGGCCGACGCCGCCCGCCTCGTGTCCTTCGGGCTCCAGCCCAAACTGCTGCCCGCGCGCGACGCCGAATACGCCGACCTGCTGCGCCGCTACCGCGACGAGCCGGCCTTCGCGCGGCTGTCCGACGCGGTCGCCACCGGCCTCGGACTCGTCGTCCTCGAAGTCTCGACCCGCGCGGGGATGGCCGTGACGGCGGGCGAGGACTCCGTGTTCGCCGTCCGCATGGGCGACTACGCCCGCCGCGCCTCCACCGACTCCGCCGATCGATTCCTGCACGGCCTCGCCCATCTCGCCGTCGCCGCCATGGCATTCCCCCGCCCCGAGGACCTCGCCGACGACGGCTACATCGGCCGGATCACCGTCAACGGCGTCGACGCCTTCGTACGGCAGGCCTGCCGCAGACTGGAGGAACAGGCAGAGGAACAGGGCGAGAACACCGACCCCGAGACGGACGCCCCCGGCCTCGAATCGGCCTGGCGCATCTACGCGCGCCGCAGCGCGACCGGCGCCACCAAGGACGCGCGCCGCCTCGCGGGCTCCACCACCGGCATCATCGGCAAGGCCATGGCCTTCCTCACCGACTCCGGGTTCCTGCACCGCACCGGCGACGACGCCGGGGGCGCGTACCGCACCACGGCCCGCTACCAACTCCAGGTCCGCGACATGGCAGGCAGCGCCGCCATGGCCGAACTGCTCGCCCTGGGCGTCGTACCGGTCACCGACGGATCGGCCACGCTGCTCCCCCCACCCGACCCGGACGACCTCGACCTGGTCGCCGACGCCGGACTGCCGTTCCACTCCTGAGCGGCCCGCAGCCCCCGCCCCCACCCAGCCCCCACTCGCCGGTCTTCATCCGGTCCTGACCACGACGAGAGTCCGCCGCCATGTACGAGCTGTCCCGGGTCCGCCTCTACTCCATCGGGCCTGCCGGTGCGCGCTACGCCGACACCGTGCTCGACCTGCGCGGAGTCGGCGAGCCGGTGCCCCACCCCGCCCCCACCCAGGCGGAGTTCTTCGAGGACGAGCCGGTCGGCCCGCCGCGCCGCCCGGCCCCCGCCGGTGTGCTCTTCCTGGAGAACGGCGGCGGCAAGTCCGTACTGCTCAAGCTGATCTTCTCGGTGATGCTGCCCGGCCACCGCAACACCCTCGGCGGTGCCAGCTCCGGCGTGCTGCGCAAGTTCCTGCTCGCCGACGACTGCGGCCATGTCGCCCTGGAATGGCAGCACACCCTCACCGGTGAGCTGGTCGTGGTCGGCAAGGCCAGCGAATGGCGCGGCCGTCAGGTGTCCAACGACCCGCGCAAGTTCGCCGAGGCCTGGTACTCCTTCCGGCCGGGCCCCGGGCTCAGCCTCGACTCGCTGCCGGTCGCCGAGTCGACCGCCGTCCGGCGGCCCGTGGAAGGTGTCTCCGGCGCGCGGGGCCGGCGCCGCACCATGAAGGGGTTCCGGGACGCCATCACCGAGGCGGGCAAGGCGTATCCGCACCTCGACGTGTACTGGGAGGAGATCCACGACCGCTGGATCGAGCATCTCGGAGATCTGGGTCTCGACCCCGAACTCTTCCGCTACCAGCGGGAGATGAACGCGGACGAGGGCGAGGCCGCCGGTCTCTTCGCGGTGAAGAAGGACTCCGACTTCACCGATCTGCTGCTGCGCGCCGTCACCGACACCCGCGACACGGACGGGCTCGCCGACCTTGTCGGCGGCTTCGGCAACAAACTGGGCCGCCGCGCCGAGCTGACCGCCGAGCGGGACTTCACGGCGGGCTCGGTCGATCTGCTCGGCCGCATCGTCGACGCCGCCGACTCCCGGTCCCGGGCCCGCGACATCCACGCCGGCGCCGAGCGCCGCACCCGCACGCTCGCGCGCAGGCTCACCGCCCGCGCCGGAGTCGAGCGGGACCGCGTGGGCGACCTCGCCCAGCAGGTCACCGCCGCGGCCCACACCGTCACCGAGGCGGACGGAGCCCGCGGCCGCAGCGCGCTCATCGCCGCCGAACTGGCCTACCGGCACGCCTCCCTGGCCCTCACCGTCGCCGAGAAGGCCGCCGCGGCCCAGCGGCGGGAGCTGAGCGACGCCCGTACGCTCCACTCCGCCTGGCAGGCCGCAGAGAACGTCCTGCGGCACCGCGCCGCCGCCGACCGCTCGGCGCGCGTCGCCGTCGCGATCCGCGAGGCCGAACGCGACGCGGCGCCCGCCCTGGCCGCCCGCGCAACCGCCGCCGCCGACCTCGTCCGCGCCCTGCACTCCGCCGCCGCCGACGGCGAGAGCCTGGCCAACGAGGAGGAGGAGCGCTCCGCCGCACTCCAGGAGGTCGGCGAGGCCGCGCACCGCGACGCGACAGCCGCAGCCACCGAGGCGCAGCGCGCCCGCAGCGAGACCGGTCATCTGCGCCAGCGGCTCACCGAGGTCGAGCAGGAGACCGCCGAGGCGGTACGGGCCGGCTGGCTCGACGACACGGCCCCCGACGCCGACCCCGCACGCGCCGCGCTCGCCGCGAGCGACGCGGAGAAGTCCGCGGTCGCCGCCTGGGACACGGCCAGGGACGCCGCGCGCGCGGCGACGGACCGGGCCAGGGACGCGGCGGCGGCCGAGTCCCGCGCCGAACTGTCCGCGGCCCGCGCCGTCGACGCCGCCCGCGCCGCCGAGCACGAGTACGAGGCGGAGCGCCGTACCGCCGAGTCCATCGCCGAGGAGGAACGCCTCACCGAACTGCTCGGCCTGCCCGGCGCCCCCGCACGAGCGGGCGTCCCGGAGCCGCGCAGCGCCGCCCAGGGCGGCCCGGACGGCGCGAGCGGTCCCTCGGCGGGCGCGGGGACCGGCACGGCCTCGGAGCCGGGCTCAGGAGCCTCGGGAGGCCCTGGAGGCTCCGGAGGTACGAAGCGCCGCGACGGCACCGGCACCGGAACCGCCGTCGGGCAGCCGTCCCGAACCGACGGCGCGGACCCGCACGCCACCGGCCCGCAAGCCACCGGCCCGCGCGGCGCCACAGCGCCGCACCCCACCGGTCAGGGCCCCCTCACCGCCGAGGAGTTGGACCGGTACGCCGACGAACTGCGCGAACTCCTCGACCAGGGCGTCGTCGCCGCCGAGCGCCAGCTGTTCGACCTGCGTACGGCCGCCGCCGACGACTCCCGCATCCTCGGCGCACTCGGCGACGGCGGACTGCTGCCGCCGGGCCCCGACGTGCTGGCCACCGTCGAATACCTCGGCGAACACGGCATCCCCGCACTCCCCGGCTGGCGCTACCTCGCCCAGGCCGTCGACCCCGCCGACCACGCCGCCGTCCTCGCCGCCCGGCCCGAGCTGGTCGACGGCGTCGTCATCACCGAACCCGCCTCGCACGCGAGGTCCCGCGAAGTCCTCTCCGGCGCCGCCCTCCTGCCGCGCTCGGCCGTCGCCGTGGGCACGGCCGCGGCGCTGCTCGCCCCGGTACCGAGCCCCGGCCCGCACGGTGCGGCGGCCGGCGGTGAGGACACCGGCGTCTTCCTCGTCCCGCCCAACCCCGCGATGCACGACGAACACGCCGCCGACGCCGAACGCCAGTCCCTGCGTACCAAGGCGACCGCACGCGACGAGGAGATCCGCACCCTGTCCGCCCGGCTCTCCGCCGACCGGGCCATCGCCGCGCGCCTCGGCTCCTGGCGGTCCACCTGCGCCCCCGGCAGGCTCGCCGAACTCGCCGAGACCGCACACGCGGCCGACGAGGTGGCGCGGGCGGCAGGGGCCGAACTCGCCGAGGCCCGCACGGTCCGGACCGAGGCGGACGAAGCCGCCGCCGACACCGCCCGGGTGCGCGACGAACGCCAGGAGGCCGCCCAGCGCGCCCGCCGCGTCGCCGACGCACTCGCGGGCCTCGCCTTCCGGCTGCGTGAACGGGCCGGCTGGCAGGTCAAGCTCCGCGCCCTGGCCGACGACGCCGCCGAGGCCGAAGCCCGCGCCACCGCCTGCCTCGACCGGGCCCGCGCCGCCGACGAGGACCGCCGCGCCGCCCAGCGCGCCGCCGACGACGCCCGCCGTACGGCCCGTGCCCTGCGGGCCGAACGCGCCGAGATCGCCGGCGCCCCCGAGAACCTGCCCGAGCCCGACGGGGACGCGCCGCGCACCGCCCTCCCCGCGCTGCGCGAGGCGTACCGCGCCGCCTCGCAGCTGTACGAGAAGGTCGGCGTCGGCGCCGACCTGCGCGCCGAACAGGCCCACGCCGAGAGCGACGAAGGCGCGGCCCTCGCCGAACTGGACCGGCTCAGCAACAAGGTCCGCACCCGCGCCGCCCAGCTCCTGGGGAGCACGGACGGCGCCGACGGGCCGTCCCGGCAGGCCGCGGCGGCCCGCGCCGAATCCCTCGTCCAGATGCTGGAGTCACGCGCGTCGGCCGCCAGCGAGCAGCTGGGCCGGCTGCGCGGCGAGGCCGAGCGCCTCGCACCCGCCGAGGGCGAGGCGCACACGGACCTGCCCGAGAGCCAGGCCCCCGCCGACGTGGAACAGGCACAGGCCCTGCTGCGCACCGCCACCAACGAACTCGCCACCCGCACCGACGCGTTGGACACCGCCCGCGCCGCGCACAGCGAGCTGCTGCACGCCCACCGCACCGCCGAGGACGCGACAGGCGGCTTCGACGACACCGCGGCCCTCCTCGGCGACCTGCTCAGGGGCTCGGCCCACGAGGACAACGACGAGACACCCGACGAACCGGAGCCGTACCCCGGGACGATCGAAGAGGCCCGGAACGCCGCCGCCGAGACCCGGCGTTCGCTGCGCGGCTGCGCCACGGACCTGGCCGCCGCCGAGGCCGCCGTCCGGGAAGCGAGCGACGTTCTCGTACGGCACGCCAACTCCACCCGCTACGAGCAGGTACGCACCCCGGCCCGCCAGCAGATCCGTGAACTGCCTGCGGCGGCGCTGCCGGACCACGCCGCGAAGTGGGCCGGCGCCTTCGCGCCCCGACTGCGCGTGCTCACCGACGAACTGGAGCAGTTGGAACGCAACCGCGACTCCATCGTCGACCGGCTGCGCGGACTGGTGGAATCGGCGCTCACGACCCTGCGCTCCGCGCAGCGGCTCTCCCGGCTTCCCGAAGGCCTGGGGGAGTGGTCCGGCCAGGAATTCCTCCGCATCCGCTTCGAAGAACCCGACCAGGCGACCCTCACCGAACGGCTCGGCGAGGTCGTCGACGAGGCCACCCGCGCCGCCCTGAAGAAGAACTCCGACCTCCGCCGGGACGGGATGTCCCTGCTGCTGCGCGGGGTCCAGGCGGCTCTCCAGCCCAAGGGCATCGCCGTCGAGATCCTCAAGCCGGACGCCGTGCTGCGCGCGGAGCGCGTCCCGGTCGGACAGATGGGCGACGTCTTCTCCGGCGGCCAGTTGCTCACCGCCGCGATCGCCCTCTACTGCACGATGGCCGCGCTCCGCAGCAACGACCGGGGCCGGGACAAGCACCGGCACGCCGGCACGCTCTTCCTGGACAATCCGATCGGCCGCGCCAACGCCACGTACCTGCTGGAGCTCCAGCGCGCCGTCTCGGACGCCCTCGGTGTCCAACTCCTCTACACGACCGGCCTCTTCGACACGACGGCACTGGCCGAATTCCCTCTGGTGATCCGCCTGCGCAACGACGCGGACCTGCGGGCCGGCCTGAAATACATCAGCGTCGAGGAGCATCTGCGACCGGGACTTCCCCAACAGGACCCGGACGGCGAGACGGTGCACGGCGAGATCACGGCGACGCGCATGTTCAAACGCTCCCAGACCGCGGCGGCTGCCCCCATGACGGGGGCAACCGCCGCGACGCCGGCCGCCGAGGGGCCGGCAACCGACGGAGAGCCGGCCGCCGAAGCGCCGGCCGGCCCCCCACAGGCTCAATAGACATTCGTCCCCGAACGGCCGCCGGGGCGCGGGATTTCAGGCCTCGGAGAGCCTGCCGGCGCCCCGGCGTCGTATCCGCGCGCCGTCACGCTCCGCCGCCCGCGCCATGCGCCTGGCCCGGCGGCGCTCCCGGCGCAATTGCCGCGCCGTGCTGCTCGGCACCGACACCACGCCGTTGCGCTGGTTCCACACCTGACGCGTCACCCACACGTCCAGCACCCCCCACGTCGCCACCACCGTGCTCGCCACGCTGCTGAGCACCATGGGGAAGGCCAGCCACGAGCCCGCGAGCGTGGAGAAGAACGCCACCATCGCCTGCATCAGCGTCAGCGACGCGATGATCACGGCGCGCACCGCCGCCGTCCGCACCGGGTCGGGCATCCGGCGTCGTATCGCGGGCTCCTCCACCCAGAGCCGCCGCGAGAGGCCCGTACCTCGCGGGGCGGGCAGCTCGACCTCGACCTCCGCGGGCGCCCGCGTGGCGGCGTCCCCGTCCCCGCTTCCGCGTCCCGCCGTACGTGCCTGTGCCTTCTTGCCTGCCTTCGTCGCTGTTTCCGTGTCCGACTTCGTATTCATGGACCGTAACTCCCCACCACTGTCCGACATCAGGGTGACTGCCCGGCGCCGGCCGCTTCACGCGAACCATGGCACCCAATGTGTGGCGGACAGCGCAAACAGCGCCCACCGCCCGCCCCGTCCCTCGCCCCGAATTCCCTACCCTGAGCCGGTACTTCCGTACGTCAGTACCCATACACATAGACGACCGACAGATCAGGAAGATTCCCGCGGGCGTACAGTTCCGGCCATCGAGAAGATTGCGAAAAGTGACGCCCCGCCAGGTACTGTGCGCCACAGCGGCGAAAGTCATCTCCATGAATACCGGGACAACTCGTGCTCAACTCGCCTGGGTGGGGCTGAAAATCGCCCGGACATGTCTTCGAGTTGCCGGTGTGGCAGTAGTAGGCTCGCGCCGTTTGTTGACGAGGTTGTCGATTCTGACGAAGACGGCTTCCACATCGGGTGGAAGGTCGAGCTGGGGGAGACCATGCGCTTTCGCGGGAAGTCCATCCGCCGGAAGATCGTGGCGTTGCTCCTTGTGCCGCTCGTCTCCCTCACGGCCCTGTGGGCATTCGCCACCACACTCACCGGCCGCGAGGCCAACCAGCTCCTCGACGTCGCCTACATCATCGACAAGGTCGGCGACCCGGTGGAGAACACGGTTCGGGTGATCCAGCAGGAACGCCGCCAGACCCTCATCTACCTCGCCGACCCCCGCAACTCCGACTCGCTCGCCGAGCTGCGCCGACAGCGCGCGGCCACCGACCGGGCCGTCACCAAGATCAAGGCGAACGCCGAGAACCCGTCGGTCCGCGACGAGATGAGCGACACCACCTCGGCACGGCTGACCTCGCTCACCGACGCGCTCGACGGCCTCGGCGCGCTGCGCCGCTCCGTCGAGAAGAGCACCGTCACCCGGGGCCAGGCGCTCGACTTCTACAACAGGCTCGTCGACCCCTGCCACAACTTCCTGTCGACGCTGCACGCCCTGGAGGACGTGGAGCTGGACAAGCAGGCCCGCGCCCTGGTCGGCGTGGACCGCGCCCAGGAGATGCTCTCCCGTCAGGACGCGCTGGTCGTCTCCGCGCTCATCACACGCCGCACCACCTCGGACGAGATCCGGCTGATCTCCGACCTGGTCGCCAACCGCACCCTGCTCTACGAGATCAACCTCGACGTCCTGCCCGCCGCGGAGCGCGAGATCTTCGAGCAGTACTGGGGCGGCCCCGGCACCCAGCCGCTCCGCGAGGCGGAGGAACAGCTCATCACCGCCGGTCCCGGCAAGGACCCGGCGTCGGTGGACGCCGCACGCTGGCAGGAAATGACCAACCCGGTGCTCGAAAGCCTCGCCCGCGAGGGCGAGGCGGCCGACGAGCGCTACCAGGACCGGGTCGAACCGGCCGGGTTCAACGTCCTCGTACTGGCCGGAATCGCCGGCGTCCTCGGCTTCCTCGCGCTGCTGGTCTCCCTGATCGTCTCCGTACGCGTCGGCCGCAGCCTCATCCGCGACCTGTCCGGCCTCCGTAAGGAGGCCCACGAGGTGTCCGGCGTCCGACTGCCGAGCGTCATGCGGCGCCTCGCGGCGGGCGAGCAGGTCGACGTCGAGACGGAAGCCCCGCGACTGGACTACGAGCGCGACGAGCTGGGCCAGGTCGGCCAGGCACTCAACACGCTCCAGCGCGCCGCCGTCGAAGCGGCCGTGAAGCAGGCCGAGTTGCGACACGGCGTCTCCGAGGTGTTCGTCAACCTCGCCCGCCGCAACCAGGTCCTGCTCCACCGCCAGCTCACGCTCCTGGACACCATGGAGCGCCGCACCGAGGACACGGACGAACTCGCCGACCTGTTCCGCCTCGACCACCTGACCACCCGCATGCGACGCCACGCCGAGGGCCTGGTGATCCTCTCCGGCGCCGCGCCGTCCCGCCAGTGGCGCAAGCCCGTCCAGCTCATGGACGTCGTACGGGCCGCGGTCGCCGAGGTCGAGGACTACGAGCGCGTCGAGGTGCGCAGGCTGCCGCGGATCGGTGTCGGCGGCCCCGCCGTCGCCGACCTCACCCACCTCGTCGCCGAACTTCTGGAGAACGCGACGGTGTTCTCGCCCCCGCACACGGCGGTACAGGTCCACGGCGAACGCGTCGCCAACGGCTTCACACTGGAGATCCACGACCGCGGCCTCGGGATGAACTCCGACGACCTCCTCGACGCGAATCTGCGGCTCGCGGAGACACCCGAGTTCGAACTCTCCGACACCGACCGCCTCGGCCTCTTCGTCGTCAGCCGGCTCGCGCAGCGGCAGAACGTCCGGGTGTCCCTCCAGCCGTCTCCGTACGGAGGCACCACCGCGATCGTGTTCCTGCCGGCCGCGCTGCTCACCGAGGCGCCCGAGACGCAGGGCACCGGATTCAGGCTCGACCGGCAGAACCTCATGGCCGAGAACGGCCGTGGGCGCGCCGACGGCAGGCTCGCCTCGCTGTCGCAGGTTCCCACCGGACTCACCGGAACCCGCTCCGTGCTCGACGGGCCCATCGAGCTCGAACCGCCGCTCACCGGCCGGGAATTCGAGGAACGGCCCCCGGGCGCCGACAGCGTCGACGCGGTCAGCGACCTCGGTGACCTCGGCAGCGCCGATCTGGACGACACGGAGAGCGAGCGCGGCGGAGTCTTCCGCGCCCGTGAACACCTGCGGGACACCGGCCGCGGCAGCCGCGGGCGCGATGCGGGCCTGCCGCGTGAACCGCGCGGACCCGGCGTCGCGGACCTCCACGAGCAGCACCGCCAGGCAGCGGACCACGACGGCCCGCAGGGCCGCGCGGGCCGCGACGACGCCGACGCGCTCGGTTTCCCGGAGCAGCTTCCCCGCCGCAGCCGCAAGACCCCGAAGCTGGTCGCCGACCACGGGCGGCGCCTGGACGAGCGGGGCGGCGCCCACCCGGCGACCGAGCCCTCACCGGCCGAACCCACACCGCCCGCTCCCGCCTCACGCCTTGTGACGCCCACACCCGAGGGAGCCGCCGCCGTGACACCCGACGAGAACGGCTCTCCCGCCCCGCTCGGCGGCCTTCCCCGGCGCGTCCGCCAGGCGAGCCTCGCGCCCCAGCTGAAGGACGCCGTACGCGAGGACGTCGAGGCGCCGCCGGCCGAGGCGACGGAGCGGGACTACGAGCGGGACGCGGTCGAGGTCCGCAACCGTATGGCTTCCCTTCAACGGGGCTGGCAGCGTGGCCGTCAGCAGAACAACGCCGAAGACACCGATGGCACCGAGGACATCAACGGCCCCGGCGACACCACAGGAACGACACCGGAGGGGGACGGTCGATGACCGCACCGAAAGCCGCATCATCCGATTCCACACGCCGCGGATCCGTTCCGGGCGACCTCAACTGGCTCCTGGACGAGCTGGTGGAACGGGTCGGCAGCATCCGTAAGGCGATCGTCCTCTCCGGGGACGGTCTCGCCACGGGAACGTCCAAGGATCTCACCCGCGAGGACGGCGAGCATCTCGCCGCCGTCGCCTCCGGCTTCCACAGCCTGGCCAAGGGCGTCGGCAGGCACTTCGAGGCGGGCAAGGTCCGCCAGACCGTCGTCGAACTCGACGACGCCTTCCTCTTCGTGACGGCGGCGGGCGACGGCAGTTGCCTCGCCGTACTCTCCGACTCCGACTCCGACGTCGGCCAGGTGGCCTACGAGATGACGCTCATGGTCAAGCGCGTCGGCGTCCACCTCGGTGCCGCACCACGCGCCGGACAGCCCGCCGCAGGGTAGTTGAATGTCATGAGTCAAGCAGGCGAGGATCCGAAGCACTGGTTCGACGGAGACGCCGGACCAGTGGTGCGCCCGTACGCCATGACACGCGGCCGGACCAGCAGCGCGACCCGGCACCGGCTCGACCTGATCGCCATCGTCATCCCGGCGCCGGCCGCCGACGACCCCTCCGGTGACCGGACACTGTCTCCCGAGCATGTGGAGATAGTCGAACTCTGCAGAGCCAGCCCCCAGTCGATCGCGGAACTCGCCGCGGGCCTCGACCTCCCCGTAGGGGTGGTCAGGGTCTTCGTCGGGGACCTGGTCGAGAACGAACTGGTGCACGTAACCCGTCCCGTTCCGCCGGCCGAGCTGCCGGACGTGAACATTCTCCGCGAGGTGATCAATGGTCTTCGGGCGCTCTAGCCGTGGACAGCGGCCGATCGAGCCGGTGACTCTGAAGATCCTGGTGGCCGGCGGCTTCGGGGTGGGCAAAACCACCCTCGTGGGCGCGGTGAGCGAGATCAAACCGCTGCGCACCGAGGAGTTGCTGACCGAGGCGGGCCGGCCCGTCGACGACATCGCGGGCATCGAGGGCAAGACCACCACCACGGTCGCCATGGACTTCGGGCGGATCACGCTCCGCGACGACCTGGTGCTCTATCTGTTCGGTACGCCGGGCCAGGACCGCTTCTGGTTCCTCTGGGACGAGTTGGCCCAGGGCGCGCTCGGCGCGGTCGTCCTGGCCGACACCCGCCGGCTGGAGGACTCCTTCGCGGCGGTCGACTACTTCGAGCGGCGGGACATCCCCTTCGCCGTCGCCGTCAACTGCTTCGAGGACGCCGCCCGTTTCCCCGCCGAGACGATCCGCACGGCGCTCGATCTCGACCCGGAGGTGCCGTTGCTGATGTGCGACGCGCGCAGCCGCGAGTC
Source organism: Streptomyces sp. NPDC060366 (assembly GCF_042725135.1). Lineage (NCBI taxonomy): Bacteria > Bacillati > Actinomycetota > Actinomycetes > Kitasatosporales > Streptomycetaceae > Streptomyces > Streptomyces sp. NPDC060366. The sequence goes on from NZ_JBHXDC010000027.1 coordinate 66,955, forward strand.
CGTGAAGGACGTTCTGGTCGCGGTCGTGGAACACGCGATGATCCGCGCCCGGAAGCAGCGCGAGCCCGCGGTCACCACCTGACGCCCGCAAGGACGGGCCCCGCGGGGCCACTGACGACCGTACGGACGGAACACGGCCCGCACCCCCACCGACAGGGGTACGGGCCGTGAGTCTTCGGCGTACGGCTCCGACTGCCGCCCGCCCCGGCCCTCCCGCCCGTGCGGACACGGCGTGTCCGTCGGCGGGACACCGGTTCGGCGGACCAGTGGCCAGCGACCCGCCGGTTCAGCGGCTCACCGGTTCTCGGCGAGCCACTTCGCGGCGATCTCGGCCAGCTCGGCATCGCGTCCCGCCAGCATCATCCGGATCATCTGCACGTCGCCGCGCAGCGACCACGCGGGGTGCCCGAAACTCGCGGGATTGTTCTTCTCGATGAAGAAGTGCGCGGGCCAGGCCGTCCCGTAGCCGATCAAAGGCAGCGCCGCCGCGTACCGCTTCCGGCCGCGCGCCAGCCCGTAGACGCTCACCGCGAGGCCGGTCAGAGTCCCCGTCAGATGCACCCAACGCGTGGCCGCGCGGGAGTGCATCGCCACGTAGTAGGGCCAGAATTCGTCGTACGACTCGTATGTCGCCGGTGTCTCCGTTGCCATACGGGCACCGTAACGGCTCCGCCCGGAACCCGAAACGGGCAGGAGGAGAACCGAAAACGGGCTTCGTGCGTCCGAGAGTAGTGAGCGGTCCGGCCGGAGCCCACGGGGGTGGTCCCGGCCGGCCGTTCACGGCTGATCGTCCCCCGTCGTCAGTGACCGGCGACCGAGCGCCAGGACACCGGGAAGTCGAAGTAGGTGTCGGGGAAGACCTCCGGCTTGTGGGTGAAGTGCCACCACTCCTCGGGGAGGTTGGTGAAGCCGACATCGGCCAGCGTGCTCTTCAGGAGCTGCCTGTTCGCCCGCTGCTCACCCCGGACGCGCGGATCGTCGGTGTGCGACAGGGTGTCGAAGCAGTCGTAACCGGTGCCCATGTCTACGGAGTTGTCCCGGAACCGCTCATCCTGCGGCGCGTAGCAGGGGACCAGCTTCTCGCCGGGCACATACGGCCGGGTGGGCTTGGCCGGCAGCTTCACGATCGTCAGGTCCACCGTGCTGCCACGGCTGTGCCCGGACTTCTCGGCGATGTAGCCGTCGGTGAACAGTCTCGACTTGTCGACCCGCGGATAGAACTCGGGCTTCATCGTCTCGTCTTCCAGGTCCTTCGCCCAGCGGACGAAGTGGTCGACCGCCCGCTGCGGGCGGTAGCAGTCGTACACCTTGAGCGAGTAGCCCTGCCGCAGCAGCTTCCACTGCGCCCGCTGAAGGGCCCGCGCCGCCGGGCGCGTGAGGATGCAGAGCGGCTGGTCGTAACCGTCGACCCGCTCGCCCATGAAGTTGTGCGGGGTGATGTAGCGCATGTCGTGGATGATCGTCGGTGCCACGGTCGGCAGCGCCACGAACTCCTCGGGTGCCGAGGGTCCGGCGGTCCGGGAGCCCTGGCTCACGCCGGACGCCCCCGGGGCTGCGGCGGTCACGGCGAGCAGGGCGGCCGCGGTGGCGGCCAGCGCGCGGAGTGCGGAAGCGAGTCGTGTCATGGGCACACCGTCTATCAGTTCCCCGGCGCCCGGGAAAGGGTGATCGGCTACAGTCCGCGCGTGGCCGACCTCAAGAACCGCTCCGTGAAGTACTCGCACTGCGACAGCTGCGGCGCGCCGTACCCGGCCGGCGTCGGCTGGCCCCGCCACTGCCACGTCTGCGGCGCCACCGCCTACCGCAATCCCCTGCCGGTCGCGGTCACCCTGCTGCCCGTCACCGACGAACGGGGCACCGCCCTCGTCGTCATCACCCGCACCATCGAGCCCCGGCGCGGCCACGTCGCCCTCCCCGGCGGCTTCATCGACCACGCCGAGGACTGGCGGCACGCCGCCGTACGCGAGCTGCGGGAAGAGACCGGCATCGAGGCCGACGAGCGGGACGTACGGCTGGCCGACGCCATGAGCGCGCCGGACGGCCATCTGCTGATCTTCGCGCTGCTGCCGCAACGCCCCGTCGCCGAGCTGCCCGCGTCCGTGGTCACCGACGAGACCACGGGCTGGCATCTGCTGCGGGCCCCGGCCGAGCTGGCGTTCCCCCTGCACACGCGGGCGGTACGGTCCTGGTTCGCCGGCCGGTACGACAACGCCCCGGAGCAGGCGCTCTAGGCCCTGGACCTAACCCCGTACCCGCACCGGAAGTTCCGGCGGTGCCACCCCGTCGTCCGTCACCCTCTCGACCACCACCTCGTCACCCACCAGCCGCGAGGTGTACCGCTCCACCTCCGGATGCGCCCACCCGTCCCCGGGATCCCGCACCACCAGCCCGCCGCCCGTACGCCCCGGCGCCGGCCGCCACACCTCCAGCTCGATGCCCCCGACCGCCCCGTCGGAGTCCGTCGCGCCACGGACCGGGATCACCGCGCCCGCCCGCGCCAGCACCGGAATCCGGGACAGCGGCGCGTCCAGCCGGATCTGCCCCGGCCCCTCGTACGCCGCCCCCGTCGCCGTGTCGTACCAGCGCCCGCGCGGCAGCCGCACCGCGCGCCGGACCGTACCGGCCTCCAGCACCGGCGCCACCAGCAGGGAGTCCCCGAGCAGAAACGCGTCCTCGCAGTCCCGCAGCGCCCGGTCCTCCGGCGCGCCCCACCACACCGGACGGACGTACGGCGCGCCCGTCAGCCGCGCCAACTGGGCCAGCGTCACGAAGTACGGCCCCAGCCGCTCCCTCTCCAGGAGCGCGGCCCTCGCATGGCCCAGCACCTCGTCACCGAACTCCCACGGCTCCCTGCGCCCCGCGTCGATGGCCGCGTGCGTACGGAACAGCGGCAGACAGGCGCCCAGTTGGTACCAGCGCAGATACAGCTCCGGCGTCGGACTCCCGGTGAAGCCGCCCACGTCCGGACCGGAGTACGGCACCCCGCACAGCCCCAGCCCCAGCACCAGGGAGAGCGAGGCGTGCAGCCCCGGCCAGTCGCTCGCCACGTCGCCCGACCAGGTGCCCCCGTACCGCTGCATACCGGCCCACCCGGAACGGGAGAACAGGAACGGCCGCTCCTCCGGCCGCAGCCGCCGCAGCCCCTCGTACCCGGCCGCCGCCATCGTCAGCCCGTACACGTTGTGGGCCTCCCGGTGATCGCCACCACGCCCGTCGAGCGCGTGCCTGGCGGACCGGGGGAGCGTCATGCCACCGAACGGCGCGAACGTCACCGGCTCGTTCATGTCGTGCCAGACCCCCGAGAAGCCCTGCTCCAGCCGCTCCTCGTACAGACCGCCCCACCACTCACGCACCGCCGGATCGGTGAAGTCCGGATAGACGCACTCGCCGGGCCACACCTCACCCCGTACGTCGTCACCGCGCGCGTCCCGCACGAACGCGCCGGCCGCCGAGCCACTGTCGTACGTCTCGTTCCCCGGCGCGGCCTTCACCGCCGGATCCACGATCGACACCAACCGCACCCCCTGGGCCCGCAACTCCTTGGCGAGAGCGGGCAGATCGGGGAAGTTCCGCCGGTCGACGGTGAACACCTGATGCCGGTCGTAGTGATCGATGTCGAGATGGAGCGCGGACAGCGGCAGCCCGCGCTCGCGGTAGCCGGCGACGATCCGCCGAACCTCATCCGCGCTGCCGAAACCCCACCGCGCGTGCTGCGGCCCCAGCGCCCACGAAGGAGGCGGCGCCGGCACACCGGTCAGCGCCGTCCAGCCGTGCAGCACGCGCGCGGGCGTGCCGAGCAGCACCCAGCAACGCAGCGGACCGCCGTCCATCCGCACCTCGGACGTCCCCGGCCGGTCATGACCGGAGCCCGCACCCTCCTCACCCTCTTCAAGAGTGACGCGTCCGTCCCACGAGTTGTCGTAGAAGGCGAGGTGCGTGCCCGCGTCCGCCACCACCAACTGCACCGGCATCGTGATGTACAGCGGATCGTCGCCGGGACCGAAAGCGCCCCCCGGATCGGTGTTCCAGAGGCGGTACACGCCGTCACGCAACCGGGGCCCCGACGCCCGCCCGCCGAGCCCGAAGAAACGCGCGTCGGCGGCCACCTCGGCCCGCTGCGCCCAGCGCGCCGGCCCGCTCCCGTCCACCGGCTCCCACCAGCGCGGCGGCAGCTCACGGCGCAGTACGACACCCCCCGGCGTCGCCACCTCGACACCGCCGTGCCGGGACACCGCCACCGTCACCCGCTCCGACACCACCCGCCAGCCGCCGTCCTTGTCCGGCTCCAGCACGGCCCGCGGATCCGGCTCGGGCGGATCGCCCGACAGCGCGTACGACGGAGACGGCCCGTCGCCGTCCCATCCCCAGAAGACGGCGCCGCCGACCGCCACCCACACCCGCAGTTCGGCCCGAGCGAACCGGACGATCCCACCGCCCGCCAACGGCTCGGCGCCACTCACCGCTCCGGGCACCCTGGCCCGCTCCGCACCGCGCGCCGGCAGATCCCGCTCGTCCGTACGCCGCCGACGCCAGGCCGACCGCACCGTCCGCATCCCCCGCAGCGAACCGGCATCCTTCATCGAGCGCAGCAGCTCACGACCGTTCATGCTGCTCAGCCTGCCACCCGGCCGAGACCGAACGGGCCGCGTTCAACTCCCGTTCACCCATGGTGCGGCCACATGTCGCCCGAGCCCCTTCCGGGCACCCGTCAGGGCATGTCTGGTGCGAAAGACGATCACATGGCATCGTCCGTGGGAGGCGGGACGCACCTCCACACCTGTGCGCGCGCCCCACGCACACGACGCGTCCGAGCCAGACCGGGAGCCACCGCATGACCTCAGCAGCCAGCCCAGCGCCACTGTGGCAGCCGGACGCCGACCGGATCGCGGCCGCGCACGTGACGAGGTTCCAGGCATGGGCGGCCGAACGGTACGGGGCCCCCGCCGACGGCGGCTACGCGGCGCTGCACCACTGGTCGGTCACCGAGCTCGAAACGTTCTGGACGGCCGTCGCCGACTGGTTCGACGTACGGTTCTCCACCCCGTACGAACGCGTACTCGGCGACCGCGCCATGCCCGGCGCCGAGTGGTTCCCCGGCGCCACCCTCAACTACGCCGAGCACGCCCTGCGCACCGCCGAGGACCCGGCGCGCGCCGACGAACCCGCCCTCCTCCACGTGGACGAGACGCAGGAACCGACGCCCCTCAGCTGGGCCGAACTGCGCCGCCAGGTGGGCTCACTCGCCGCGGAACTGCGCGCCGTCGGCGTACGCCCCGGCGACCGCGTCAGCGGCTACCTCCCCAACGTCCCGCAGGCCGTCGTCGCGTTCCTCGCAAGCGCCGCCGTCGGAGCCGTCTGGACCTCGTGCGCACCGGACTTCGGCGCCCGCAGCGTCCTCGACCGCTTCCAGCAGATCGAACCCGTCGTCCTGTTCGCCGTCGACGGCTACCGCTACGGCGGCAAGGAACACGACCGTACCGGGACCGTCGCCGAACTCCGCGTCGACCTGCCCACCCTGCGCGCCGTCGTCCATATCCCACTCCTCGGCACCCCGGCCCCCGAGGGCGCGCTCGACTGGTCCGCCCTCACCTCCGCGGACACCGAACCGGTCTTCGAGCAAGTGCCGTTCGCCCACCCGCTCTGGGTCCTGTACTCCTCCGGCACCACCGGCCTCCCCAAGGCCATCGTCCAGTCGCACGGCGGCATCCTCCTCGAACACTTCAAACAGATCGGCCTGCACTGCGACCTCGGTCCCGGCGACCGGTTCTTCTGGTACACCTCCACCGGCTGGATGATGTGGAACTTCCTCGTCTCCGGCCTGCTCACGGGAACGACGATCGTCCTGTACGACGGCAGCCCCGGCTACCCCGACACCGGAGCCCAGTGGGGCGTCGCCGAACGGACCGGCGCCACACTCTTCGGCACCTCGGCCGCATACGTGATGGCCTGCCGCAAGGCGGACGTACACCCCGCACGCGACCACGACCTGTCCAGGATCGCCTGCGTCGCCACCACCGGATCGCCCCTGCCGCCCGACGGCTTCCGCTGGCTCCACGACGAGGTCGCCGACGACCTGTGGATCGCCTCCGTCAGCGGCGGCACCGACGTCTGCACCTGCTTCGCCGGAGCCGTCCCCACCCTCCCCGTCCACATCGGCGAACTCCAGGCGGCCTGCCTCGGCACCGACCTCCAGGCCTGGGACCCGCTGGGTGAACCGGTCATCGACGAGGTCGGCGAGCTCGTCGTCACCAACCCCATGCCGTCGATGCCCGTCAAGTTCTGGAACGACCCGGACGGCAGCCGCTACCACGACAGTTACTTCGACATGTACCCCGGCGTCTGGCGCCACGGGGACTGGATCACCCTCACCGACCGCGGCTCGGTCGTCATCCACGGCCGGTCGGACTCCACGCTCAACCGCCAGGGCGTACGGATGGGCTCCGCCGACATCTACGAAGCCGTGGAACGCCTCCCCGAGATCCGCGAATCACTGGTCATCGGGCTGGAGGAACCGGACGGCGGCTACTGGATGCCGCTCTTCGTCCATCTCGCCGAAGGCGCCGTACTCGACGACGCCCTGCGCGCCCGCATCAAGGCGACCATCCGCCAGGAACTCTCCCCGCGCCACGTCCCGGACACGGTCATTCAGGTCCCGGCCGTCCCGCACACACTCACCGGCAAACGGATCGAGGTCCCGGTGAAGCGCCTGCTCCAGGGCACCGAGCTGGCCAAGGCCGTCAACCCCGGCTCCGTCGACAATCTCGAACTGCTGAACTTCTACGAGTCCCTGGCCCGGGAGCGCCGCGCGAACCGCTCGTGAGCGCCGTTGTCAGACCCCCCGATTACTCTGAGTGAGCAGTGATCGACAGTGCTCAGGGGGAGTCATGGCGCACACCAACCGCGGGAACGCGAACCGCAAGAACACGAACGGCAAGAACGGCAACCGCAGGAACAACGGGAACAACGGGAACGCCGAACGGACCGGTCCGACGGGCACGTCGCGAAGCGCACGGAGCGAACTGCGCGCGCTGCGCCGCGAAGTGCCGTGCACCGTCGGCCTGCTCGCCGACGAGCAGGACTTCGCCGCCATGCGGCGCTACCGCACCTTCACCTTCGACGACCACCCGAGGTATCTCCGCCAGATCGACGGACTGCTCCGCACACTGGCCACCGAGGGAGCGCACACCTCGGTCGCGCTCTTCGACCCGGAGGAGTTCGCCGAGTACTGCGCGGAGACCGGACACGCCCCGGACGCCGTGGCCAGCCGGGGCCGCTTCACCGCACGCATCGCGGCGACCGGCGGCGCCGTCGTGCCCTACACCGGACAGCTCGTCGAGCAGCTCGTCCCGCAGCTGGTCAACACCGTCGTCCGCAAGGCCACATGGGAGTACGCGACGATGGTCCTCGCCGACCTCGGGGAGTGCGCCGACTGCGGCGTGGACATCGGACGCGCCTCGTTCGACCGCGCCTCACGGCTACTGACCCATCTGATCGAGCGGGCCGGACCGGGCACACACCACCTCGTGTGCAGCATCCCGACGCCGGACGAACAACTCCTCGCAGCCCTCCATCTGGAACGGCCCGACACCGGGCCCGCCCGGCTCGACGCGTCCGAGAGCGCGGAGTTCGTCACCGTCCTCGCCGCCGGCATCGCGCTCGACAGCCCCGGCGGAGTCGTGCTCCGTACGTCCGGGCCCGACGCCCCGGACAGGCTCCACGGCTGGCGGCTCAGGGACAGCACCCTCGCGCCGCTCAGCGAGGGCCAGGTCTTCAGCGCCTACTGCACCGACGCCGACACGGGCGAACCGCTCTCGCCCGAACCGGGCGTGGAGTACCGGGCGGGGTTCGACCTCGGCATCGAGGACCCGGACATCCACCGCTGAACGCGAGGAGCTTCCCGCCGCGACGCGACGGGAAGCTCCTGCGAACGCGGACCGGTCGAGCCGCCGGCCCCACAGGTCACTCGCCGGACAGCACCGCCTGAGCGGCCGACTTCGCCCCCTCGGCGGTGTCGGCCGCCCGAGCCGCTGCGGCGGCACGCTCGCACTGCGCGAGTGAGAACTTCGCCAACGTCGCCCGTACGTAGGGGATAGACGCGGCGCCCATCGACAGCGACGTCACACCCAGCCCGGTGAGCACACACGCCAACAGCGGATCGGAGGCCGCCTCACCGCACACACCACAGCTCTTGCCCTCGGCCCCGGCCGCTTCCGCCGCCATCGCCACCAGGTCGAGCAGCGCGGGCTGCCACGGGTCCTGCAACCGCGACACCGCGCCCACCTGCCGGTCGGCGGCGAAGGTGTACTGGGCGAGGTCATTGGTCCCCAGCGAAAGGAACTCGACCTCCTGAAGAATCGAACGCGCCCGCAGAGCGGCCGACGGAATCTCCACCATCGCCCCGAACTTGGCGTTGAGCCCCGCGTCGCGACACGCGTCGGCGAACGCCTTGGCGTCGGTGCGGTCGGCCACCATCGGCGCCATGACCTCCAGATACACCGGCAGTCCCTCGGCGGCCTTCGACAGCGCGGTGAGCTGCGTCCGCAGCACGTCCGGGTGATCCAGAAGACTCCGCAGTCCCCGCACACCGAGCGCCGGATTCGGCTCGTCCGCCGGGGTCAGGAAGTCCAGCGGTTTGTCCGCGCCGGCGTCCAACACCCGTACGACCACCCGGCCTTCGGGGAACGCCTCCAGCACCTGTCGGTACACCTCGACCTGCTTCTCCTCCGACGGCGCCTGCTTGCTGTCGTCGAGGAACAGGAACTCGGTACGGAACAGGCCCACACCCTCGGCGCCCGCGTCGACGGCCGCCGGCACATCGGCGGGACCGCCCACGTTCGCGAGCAACGGCACCTTGTGTCCGTCGGAGGTCGCGCCCGGCCCGGAGGAGGCGTCCAGCGCGGCCCGCCGTGCGGCGGCCGACTTCTCCAGCTCCGCCCGCTTCGTCTCACTCGGCTCGACGAAGACCTCACCGCTGCTGCCGTCGACAGCGACCATCGTGCCCTCGGCCAGCTCACCCGCACCCGGCAGCGCCACCACGGCGGGCACCCCCAGCTGGCGCGCCAGAATGGCGCTGTGACTGGTCGGTCCGCCCTCCTCGGTCACGAACCCGAGCACCAGCGTCGGGTCCAGCAGCGCCGTGTCGGCGGGAGCCAGGTCACGCGCGATCAGTACGTAAGGCTCGTCGCTGTCCGGCACGCCGGGCATCGGCACCCCGAGCAGCCGCGCCACGATCCGGTTCCGCACGTCGTCCAGGTCGGCGACCCGCCCCGCCAGATACTCACCGGCGTTCGCGAGCAGCGCCCGGTAGGACGCGAACGCGTCGTACACGGCGCGCTCCGCCGTGCTCCCGACGGCGATACGCCGCTCCACGTCCGACATGAGCTCCGGGTCCTGGGCCATCATGGCCTGCGCTTCGAGCACTCCCTGTGCGTCGCCGCCGGCCAGATTGCCCCGGGCGATGAGATCGGCGGCCACGGCCTCGACGGCCTGGCGGGCGCGTCCCTGTTCGCGCTCGGCCTCCTCGGTCGGGATCTGCTTGGCCGGCGGTTCCAGAACCGCTGTGCCCATGTGCCGAACCTCGCCGATAGCCACCCCGTGGCTGACGCCGACGCCTCGCAGCGTTGTCTGCATTGCACCCGTCTCCGGTTGTGCGGCGACCGACCGGATCGCCGCGGTTGATGAACTGACCGCCGGTCATGACGGCGACGGCCGTGACGACTGTGTAGCGAGGGTCACTGCCAGCCGAAGAGCGCGTCGCCCGACTTCACTTCGCCGTCCCGGACGACATCGGAGAGCGCGTCGGCGCTCGCGTCCAGCGCCACCACCGGGCACACCGGCGACTTCCCGGCGGCCTCGACGTCGGCGGGGTTCCAGCGCACGACGGCCTGACCGCGCGTCACGGTGTCACCCTTGGCGACCAGCAGGTCGAACCCCGCGCCGTTGAGCTGGACGGTGTCGATGCCCAGGTGTGTCAGCACGCCGTGTCCCTCGGAGTCGAGGACGACGAAGGCGTGCGGGTGCAGGGAGACGACGATGCCGTCGATCGGCGAAACGGCCTCGGACGGCTCACGAACAGGGTCGATCGCGGTACCGGGCCCGACCATCGCGTCGGAGAACACCGGATCCGGCACAGCCGCGAGTCCGATGGCGCGTCCAGCAAGCGGGGACGTCACGCTGGTCATGGGGGAGCCTCCCAGGGGGCGGAGATTCGTCTGACGCCGTCACTACCTGTCATGGACGACGTACCGTTCAGAAGCGTAAGTCATATGAAGTGACGGTTCCGCCCGAGAGCTGCCAGTTGGCGGTCCCGCGGCGCCCCGAAAACGATTTGCCTGCCCGACGGGGCGGCATGTACTGTCGTACCCCTGCCTGGCCCTGAGGCGACTTCGCGTCGTCGGTCGGCAGCACCCATCAAGCCAGAAACTCTCCCGAATTATGGCTTCCGCATGTCTGCGGAAGGTGTGGTCAGGGAAAGCGAAAAAGCCTGATACTGTTTGAAACGTAAGGCCGAAGGGAAAGCCCGGAGGGGCCCGGAGACGGGACCGAAGGAAGCGTCCGTTCCTTGAGAACTCAACAGCGTGCCAAAAGTCAACGCCAG